>JAFIGD010000029.1 GCA_020831625.1 Verrucomicrobiota bacterium
GGCAACATCCTCGGCTTCTGCGCCGGCGAACCCTGGAACAGCATGGCCGTGCAGCGCGGCATCGGCTTCGTGCCCGCCACCAGCCTCACCCACTGGAGCGGACACCCCGAAAAAGTCCTCGGCTACCTGCGCGCCAAAGCCGACACCGCCCCCGAAACGTACGAAAAACTCACCGCCGCGCTTCTGCAGGCCAACGCCTACTGCGCCGATCCGCAGAACCGCATCCGCCTCGTCGAGACCCTCAGCCGCCGCGACGGCGTCAACGTGCCCGCCGCCGTCTTCCGCGACAGCCTCTTCGACCGCTTTGACAACGGCATCGGCGAACCGGAGGCCGCCCCCGGCTTTCACGCCTTCCCCGTCGGCGAATCGGCCCGGCCCGATCCCCGCGCATTCCGCAAAATCCTCGGCGAACTCGTGCACTGGAACTGCTGCCCCGCCCCCGCCGATCCCGAAACCGCCCTCACCCGCGCCATGGATCCGGGCACCTTCGACCGCGCCACCGCCGGCACCCCCGTCCTCCCCGACATCTCCCTCCCCGTCACCTCTCCCGAATTCACCGAAAGCGAATGCCTCCATGAAGTCTGAGTCCCGCCTCCTCGTCCAAAATCTGGGGAAAACGTTCACCACCCGCAACGGCCCCTTCCGCGCCCTCGAAAACATCAACCTCGAAGTGCATCCCGGCGAGTTTGTCGCCCTCATGGGCCATTCCGGCTGCGGCAAATCCACCCTGCTCAACATCATCGCCGGCCTCGACACCGCCACAGACGGCGCCGTGCTGCTCGACGGCGGCCCCATCCGCGGCCCCGGTCCCGACCGCATGATGGTCTTCCAGAATTACTCCCTGCTCCCCTGGATGAACGTCTACAAAAACGTCCTGCTCGCCCTCCGCAGCTGCCGGCCCGACCTCGACCGCAAAACGCAGGAAAGCGAGGCCCGCCGCTACATCGAAATGGTCGGACTCTCCCAAGCGATCCACCGCCTGCCCCGCGAACTCTCCGGCGGCATGAAACAGCGCGCCTCCATCGCCCGCGCCCTCGCCGTCAATCCCCGCGTCCTCCTCCTCGACGAACCCTTCGGCGCCCTCGACGCCCTCACCCGCGAGGAGCTCCAGGACGAACTCCTCGCCATTTGGGAGGAAAACAACACCACTGTCATCATGATCACCCACGACGCCGACGAGGCCATTCTCCTCTCCGACCGCATTATCATGATGACCAACGGTCCCGCCGCCGGCGTCGGCCGCGAATTTCCCGTGCCCCTCCAGCGCCCCCGCGACCGCGCCTCCCTGCTCGAGGATCCCGCCTTCTACACCCTCCGCAACCAGCTCATCGCCTACCTCTTCGGCAAAGAGGACGACTTCAGCCAGGGCGGGGACTTCGACAACACCCTCTTCGGCGCCGAAGCCTACACCGGCGAAGCCCCCCTCGAACCCGCCGCCTTCGCCGAAACCTGATTCCCCCGTTTCCGACCTTCGGAAAACCGGCCCGCTGATTTTCCGACCTTCGGAAACAACAAAAATGAATACAATGAACCCTCTGACGACAATTTTGAAGCAATCCTCCAGACGGCTCGACAGAACCGGCGCGATTCTTTTCAGGCCGAATCCGTCGAACCCCCTTTGTTTCCGCATGAAACCCGAAACCGCGGACCGCAGCATCCGCACATGGCACACAGGTTGCTAAATGAAAGCCCATGAGTTCATCCGCATTCAAATCCAAGGACACCGAAGCCGAAATCGAGGTGGGTCCCCTCACACCGGGGCAGGCCAAACTGATTCAGTTTCTGCGTTCGCTGGACAAGAACTACCGGCACAGTTTCACCTTGATCTGCAACGGGGCCGAGCCCGCCAAGATCGAGGAGGTTATGGAGCACCGCGACATCGACCTGCGTCTCTGACCGGACGCGCCCCCATCCTGTTTAAACCGGCACGGAGATTTGCCTCAAGCCGACCTTTCCGATCCCTTTTGGGGGATCGGAGCGGTCGGCTTTTTCTTTTGCCCTGAACCCCAAAACAACCAAAAAAGACCCCCATGAAAACCAAACAAACCCTGATGATGCTCCTGTTGCTTCCCGCGCTGTTGCTTCCCGCGCCGTCACTCTCCGCGGAGGAGGCCGGTTCCCCCGAAAGCCTTTTGGACGCCGTCCGCGAGGGAACCCCCGCCCTGAATCTGCGCCTGCGCGCCGAATACGGCGACGAGGACGGCAAAGAATCCTCCACCGCCCTCACCGCCCGCACCCGGCTCGCCTACACCACCGGGGTGTGGCAGGGTCTGAGCGCCGGCATCGAATTCGAGGCCACCCGCGCCGTCGACACCGACGACTACAACGCCGCCGGCGTCACCGGAAACCCCGACAAAACCGTAATCGCCGATCCGCCCTCCACCGAACTCAACCAGGCCTTCCTTCGCTACACGCACGGCGGCGTCACCGGCGTCGCCGGCCGCCAGCGCCTCGTGCTCGACAACGCCCGCTTCGTCGGCGATGTCGGCTGGCGCCAGAACAACCAGACCTATGACGCCGCGACGCTCACCGCCTCTGTTACTGAAGACCTGACTCTTCTGTACGGGTACATCGGCGGCGTGAACCGCATCTTCGGATCTCAGGCCGAAGGCGTCCAGCGCCGCCTGGATTCCGACTCCCACATCGTCAACCTCCGTTACACCGGACTCCCCCTCGGCACCGTCGGCCTTTACGGCTACTTTCTCGACTTCGACAACGCCGCCGCGCTGTCCTCCGACACCTTCGGCGCGTATCTGGACGGCCGCCGGGCCGCTGGGGAGGGAAAGGCCATCGCGTACCGTCTGGAGGCCGCGGCCCAGCGCAACAACTCCGCCAGCGCCGCCGAGGGCGATGCGCTCTACTTCGCCGCGTCCGGAGCCTACCACTTCGGCCCCTCCTTTATCGGCCTCGGCTACGAACGGCTGGAGGCGGACGTCGGAGAGGACAGCTCCTTCGCGTTCAGCACCCCGCTGGCCACCCTGCACGCCTTCAACGGCTGGGCCGACAAGTTTCTCGCCACCCCCGCCAACGGACTTGAGGACATCAACGTCCGCGCCTCGACGCTGCTGCCCGGCCAGGTTCGCCTCACCGCTGTCCACCACTGGTTCTCCGCCACGGAGACCTCCGACACCTACGGCCGCGAGCTGAATCTGCTTCTCGTGAAACCCGTCGGGTCCGCCACGCTGCTGGCAAAATACGCCAACTACCGCGCGGATGACTTCGCGGCCGACACCGAACGGCTCACCCTCGAACTCAACTTCGCTTTCTAAGGAGTCAAAAAATGGCTGTTCCACTCCCAGACACCTCCTCAAACACGGTCGTTCCCCCCGCCGGGGGACCGACCGTGGTCCGCCTGTTCGTGGAACGGCTGCGGGTGCCGAGTCTCGTTCATCCCGACACCATGACCGACACCATCTGTCTCGACGCGCATCCGGCCACCCTGCCTCACCTCGGCGTCCTCGTCCGCCGGCTGGATGTGCCGTTCTCCATTGTGGATGAGGACATCCCCTGGAACATCCTGGTCTCCGGTCTGGGCCAACTGGATCTCACCGACACCGTCTGCGATGTGGTCGGTCTGCGGGTGCGTCTGGCCGGGGCCGTCCGGGTTCAACCCGGATTCACCTATTACGCCGCCCGCCTGCTGGGGGCGGGTTCCCTGCGGACCGGTGCCGGGGCGGGCGTGGTTTGGAAAGGAAAATCCTCATGAACAATCAACCCTTCAACGAAGATCAGAAACAATATCTCCAGGGGTACTTCGCCGGACTGCAGCAGTCCGGCGACGCTCCCCCGTTTGCCGGGGTCACCGCCGCGGGCGCGCTCACCGCCCGTCCCGCCGAGGCCTCCGGCGGCAACCTGGCCGCGCCGGCGTCCGATGCGGCCGAGCCCTCGGAGCTGTACGGAACCCCCTACAAAAATCTCAGCAAAGAGGAGAAGATCAAGCTCGCCGAAAATCCGCTCGACATGTGGAACCGCATGGTCGCCATGGCGGAGAAGGATGAGTTCGCCGAGGGAGAGGACATCTTCCGCTTCAAGTTCCACGGACTTTTCAACTGCAAGCCCAACCAGGACGGCTACATGCTCCGGTGCCGCATGCCCGGCTGCTGCATCACCGCCGCGCAGATGGACACCCTCGCCGACATCGCCGAAACCCATGGCGGCGGCTACGCGCACGTCACCACCCGCGGCAACATCCAGATCCGCGAAATCCAGCCCCGCGGCACCATTCCCACGCTGCTGTCGCTGGCCGACGCCGGGCTCACCTCCAAAGGCTCCGGCGGCGACAACATCCGCAACATCACCTGCTCCCCGCTTTCCGGCGTGGATCCGCGGGAGCTGATGGACTGCCGTCCCTTCGCGCGGGCCATGCACCACTACATTCTCAACACCCGCGAATTTTATGGCCTGCCCCGAAAGTTCAACATCGCTTTCGACGGCGGCGGACAGATCACCATCATGGCCGACACCAACGACATCGGCTTTTTCATCGTCGAGGTGCCCGAAGGCCAGGACCTGCCCGCCGGGCTCTACGCCCGCGTCGAGGTTGGCGGCGTCGCCGGACACGGCCACTTCGCCAAAGATCTCGGCATCCTCATCCGCCCCGAACAGATGGTTGCCTTCGCCGCCGCCATCCTCCGCGTCTTCGTGCGCGAGGGCAACCGCGCCAACCGCAAACGCGCCCGGCTGGTGTACTGCGTTGAGGCCATGAGTCACGCCGCCTTCCTCGAGGCCGTCAAAAACGAAATCGATTTCGATGTGCCCGATGCGTCGGCCGCGCTCACGCTGCCGCGCGGACCGATCGACCGCTTCGGGCACATCGGCTTTCATCCCCAGAAGCAGGAGGACCAGCACTACGTCGGTGTCGCCATGCTCGTGGGCCGCATGAGCATCCCGCAGATGCGGGCCGTGGCCGACATCGCCCGCAAATACGGCTCCGGCGATCTGCGCTTCACCGTCTGGCAGAATGTGATCCTCACCGGCATCAAAACCGAAGACAAAGCCGCCGTGCAGGCCGCCCTGGAGGCGATCGAGTACCGGGTGGAAACCTCCTGTGCCACCGCCGGTCTCACCGCCTGCACCGGCAACACCGGCTGCAAACTTTCGCAAACCGACACCAAAGAAACCGCCGCTGAAATCGCCCGGCATCTCGACGCCGCGCTCAAACTCCGCGATCCTCTCAACATTGTGCTCACCGGCTGTCCCAACGCCTGCGCCCAGCACGTCTGCGCCGACATCGGCCTGCTCGGCATCAAAACCAAACGCGACGGCGAATCCATCGAGGCCTACAACATTTCCGTGGGCGGTGGCGTGGGGGCGGAGCAGGGCCTGGCCCGCGACTTCGCCAAGGCCGTGCCGCGCGACGAGGTGCCGCCGCTCATCGAGCGCATGCTGCGCGTGTACGGGCGCGAGGCGCAGGAGGATGAATCGTTTCTGGCCTACGCCCGCCGGGTTGAACCCGATATATTCCGCAACCTCGTTGAAGCCCTGGAGGTCTGATCATGTCCACCGTTCCCGTCCTTCCCGAATCCGCCCCCTTCACCTCCGCCCAGCGTGAATGGCTCAACGGCTTTCTCGCCGGCCTCTACAGCCGCGGTGCCGTGGCCCCCGGCATGGAGACCGCGGCCCCCGCCGCCAAAGCCCCGCTGATGATTCTCTTCGGCTCGCAGACCGGCACCGCCGAGGGGCTCGCCCGCGAAACCGCCGACAAGGCCGCCTCCCTCGGCTTCGAGCCCACCGTTCTCGAACTGGACGCCTGCGAACCCGCGCAGCTGCTCGAACAGAAACACGCCCTCATCATCACCAGCACCTACGGCGACGGGGAAATGCCGGACAACGCGCGCGGCTTCTGGGGAAAAATCTCCGCCGAAGACGCGCCCAAACTGTCGCACCTCGCCTACTCGGTGCTGGCCCTGGGCGACACAAACTACGAAACCTTCTGCACCGCCGGCAAAGAACTCGACGCCCGCTTCGAGGCGCTCGGCGCCCGGCGCGTCACCCCACGCGTCGATTGCGATGTGGACTACGAGGAACCCTTCAGCCAGTGGATCGAGGCCACGCTGCCCGCGCTCAAACCGGAGGACGCGCCCGCGTCGCCGCCTGCAACCGGTGTCCCCGCCGCCAAACCCGCGGCCTGGTCCAAGAAAAATCCCTACACAACCACGCTGTTGGAAAACCGGGTGCTCTCCGGTGAAGGCTCCGAAAAGGATGTGCGGCATTACGTGATCTCCCTGCCCGAAGCGGATCTGCCCTACACCGCCGGGGACGCGCTTTCAGTAATGCCCGAAAACAGTCTCGCCCGGGTGGAGGCGCTGATCGGCATTCTGGATCTGCCCGCCAACGCCAAGGTGACGCTCAGCGGGGAGAGTCTGGGGCTGGCCGACGCCCTGCGCACCCGCCTGGAAATCCGCACCCCCGCCAAGACTTTCGTCGAGGCCCTCGCCGCCAAAGCGCAGTCTCCCACGCTCGATCAGCACCGAGCCGACCCCGCGCAGCTCGCCGCCTATCTCGACGGACGCGAGGTGCTCGATCTTCTCCGCGAATATCCCGTGCCCTGGACCCCGGAGGAGCTGGTGAGCGCCCTGCGTCCGCTGCAGGCCCGCGCCTACAGCATCAGCTCCAGTCCCAAGGCCCATCCCGGCGAGGTGCATCTCTGCGTCTCCACTGTGAAATACACCGCCCGCGACCGCGAACAGACCGGCGTCTGCTCCGGCTGGATGGCCGACCTCGAACCCGGCGCGCCGCTGGGGGTCTTCCTCACCCCCAACAAACACTTCGGCGTGCCCGAAAACGACGCCGCGCCCATGATCATGGTCGGCCCCGGCACCGGCATCGCCCCCTTCCGCGCCTTCCTGGAGGAGCGCCGAGCCCGCGGCGCGTCCGGCAAAAACTGGCTCTTCTTCGGAGACCGGCACGAGGCGCACGATTTTCTCTACGCGGACGAACTGAAGGCCTTCGCGGACGCGGGCGGTCTCCACCGCCTCGATCTCGCCTGGTCCCGCGACACCGACAAAAAAGTCTATGTGCAGGATAAAATGCGCGAACACGCCGCCGAACTGTATCAGTGGCTCAACGAGGGTGCCTCCTTTTTTGTCTGCGGCGACGCCCACCGCATGGCCAAGGATGTGGAACAAGCCCTGCTGGATATTTTCATGACCGAAGGCAAACTGGACGAGGCCGGCGCCAAGGCCGCACTGGATAAGCTCAAAAAAGAAAAACGATACGTGCGCGATGTCTATTGAGCAGACCAAAACCATCTGCCCCTACTGCGGCGTCGGCTGCGGTGTGCTCGCCACCAAAGACGGCGAGGGCCGCCTTGAGGTGGAGGGCATCCCCGACTATCCCGTGAACCGGGGCAAACTCTGCAGCAAAGGCCGCTATCTGCACCACGCCGCCGCCGACCGCGACCACCGGCTGCTCCATCCCGCCTTCCGCGACCGCGACAGCGACAGCGGCGAATACAGTGAGGTGTCCTGGGACACGGCCATGGCGCGGCTGACCGACACCGTGCGCCGCGCGCAGGCGGAGCACGGGCCCGACGCGGTCGCGTTTTACGTCTCCGGCCAGTGCCTCACCGAGGAATACTACCTCGCAAACAAAATCGTCAAAGGCTTCCTCGGCACCAACAACATCGACACCAATTCGCGGCTCTGCATGAGCAGCGCGGTGATGGGCTACAAGGAAACCCTGGGCGACGACCTGGTGCCCGCCTGTTACGAGGATCTGGATCACTGCGACTGCTTCCTCGTCGCCGGGGCCAACCCGAGCTGGTGCCATCCCATTCTCTGGCGGCGTGTCGAGGCCCGCAAGCAGGCGAAACCCGACACCAAAATCATCGTCGTCGATCCCCGCCGCACCGAAACCTGCGCCTTCGCCGATCTGCACCTGCAGCTGCTGCCCGGCACCGACATCGTCCTCTTCAACGCCATCGCCGCCCTGCTCGTCGAATGGGGCGAAATCGATCACGACTTTATCACAAACCACACCGAGGGCTTCGAGAGACTCAAGGCCGAACTCGAACGCGTGCCGCTGCCGGAGCGGGCGCGCGTCTGCGGCTTGAATCCTCTCGACATTGTCCAGGCCGCCTCCTGGATCGGCAAAAGCCCGACCTTCATGAGCCTCTGGACCATGGGACTGAACCAGAGCCGCATGGGCACCGATAAAAACGTGGCCCTCATTCAGCTCAATCTTCTTCGCGGGGCGATCGGCAGGCCAGGGTGTGGTCCTCTCTCCCTCACCGGGCAGCCAAACGCCATGGGCGGACGCGAGGTCGGCGGCATGGCCACCCTGCTTGCCGCCCACCACGATCCCGCCAACCCCGCGCACCGCGCCAAAGTCGCCGGACACTGGCAGTCCCCGCCGCTCTCCGGGCGGCCCGGCCTCACCGCCACCGAAATCGTCGAGGCGCTGGAGGCGGGCAGTCTCAAAGTGCTGTGGATCATCGCCACCAACCCCGCCGTCAGTCTGCCCGATCAGACCCGCTGGGAGGCGGCGGTCGCCAAGGCCGATCTGGTGGTGGTGCAGGACTTCTCCAACCGGGCCGACACCCTGCGCTTCGCGGATGTCATTCTGCCCGCCGCCACCTGGCTGGAAAAAGAAGGCACCATGACCAATTCCGAACGCCGCGTCGCCCGCGTCCGCAAGCTGATCGACCCGCCCGGCGAAGCCCGTCCCGACGCCGACATTCTGCTGGACTTCGCCCGCCGCATGGGTTGGGAGCAGGCCTTCAATTACACGGGACCGGCGGAGATTTTCGCCGAGGCCGCCGCCCTCACCCGGGGCACCGCCATTGACATCTCGGGGCTCTCCTATGAACGCATCGACCGCGAACTCTCGGTGCAGTGGCCCTGTCCCGATGAAGGCGACGGCTCCGCACGTCTCTTCACCGATCACCGCTTCGCCACGCCCAACGGACGCGCCCGCCTGAAGCCGGTGCCCGACGCGGTACCCTCGCCGGGACCCTGCGCCGAGTATCCGCTCCTGCTCACCACCGGACGCATCCGCGATCAGTGGCACACCATGACCCGGACCGGCGGCGTGCGCCGTCTCAACCTGCAGCAGGACCATCCCGCCCTCGACCTGCATCCCGACGACATCCGCCGTCACGGACTCGAGGAGGGCTGGCCCGCCGAGGTGCGCAGCGCCGGCGGTTCGCTGATCCTGCGCGTGCGCGCCACCGAAGGGCTGCGCCCCGGCGTGGCCTTCATCCCCATGCACTGGGGCCGGGGGAGCGCCGAAGGCCGCGGACTGGTCAACCGCCTGCTGAGCGTGCACACCGATCCCCGCTCCAAACAGCCAGACTTTAAATACACCCCCGTGCGCGTGCTGCGTCCGGTGAAACCCCGCGAACGCATTGTCATTGTCGGCGCGGGCGCGGGCGCGCTGCAGTTTCTCACCCGCTACCGGCAGTACAATCAAACCGACGAAATCACCGTCATCGGTCTGGAACCGCGCGGGTTTTACAACCGCATTCTGCTGCCGGACTATCTCACCGGGGAGCGGACCTGGGACTCCCTGGAAACGCTCCAGCGCGAGGCGGAGAACAAACTCAAATTCCACTTCGTGCAGGGCGTGTCCGTCACCGGAATAGACCGGGAGCGCCGCGTCGTTTTGCGCGACGACGGAGAGGAGACCCCTTACGACAAGCTCATCCTCGCCACCGGCTCCGGCCCCTTCGTGCCGCCCGGCGTGCCCGTGCATCTGCCCCGCGTCTTCACCATGCGCACCCGCGAGGACGCCGACCGCGCCCGCGCCGCGATTCAACCCGGCACCCGCGTGCTCATCATGGGCGGCGGACTGCTGGGCATCGAACTCGCGGCCGCGCTCGACGCGGGTGCCGTGAAGTGCACCGTGGTCAATCTCACCGCCCGCCTCATGCAGATTCAGCTCGACGAAACCGCGGGTACCCTGCTGCGGCAGGAACTCGAGGAGCGCGGCATCCGCGTGATCTGTGAGGACTCGCTCGCGGAATACCACACCGACGCCGACGGGGCCTTCATCGGGGCCATCACCCAAAAGGGCGAGCGCATCGACGCGGAGGTTCTGTTCGTGGCCGTCGGCACCCGGCCCAACATCGCGTACCTCAAAGACAGCGGGATTGACATCAAGCGCGGCGTTTGCGTGAACGACCACCTGCAGACCAGCGATCCCGACATCTACGCCCTCGGCGAAATCGCGGAGCACCGCGGCATGCTCTACGGCATCACCGCCGGAGCCCAGGAGCAGGCCAATGTCGCCGCCCGCCACCTGGCCGGGGATGTCTGGTCCGGCTATGAGGGCTCCACCCTCTTCAACATCCTTAAAATTCACGGACGCGACGTGCGCTCCGCCGGGATCAGCGAGTTTCCCGCCGGCAGCGAAAACGACCCCGCCTGGGAGGACGTGGTGTTCGCCGACAAACGCCGCCGCATTTACCAGCGCTGCATCCTGCACAACCGCCGGCTCGTAGGCGCGCAGTTCGTCGGCGACGCCTCCCCCTGGGACGAATGCAAACGCCACATCGACTCCCGGCTCGAACTCGAGCAGGAGCGCGACACCCTGCTGCGCCCCGCCGCCGCCGAAGAGCGTCCGCCCGTTCTGGGGCGGCTCGTCTGCACCTGCAACCAGGTGGGCGAAACCAATCTGCACAACGCCATCCGCGACGGCGCAACCGATCTCGAAACCCTCTGCACAAAAACCAAAGCCGGCACCGGCTGCGGCTCCTGCCGGCCCGAAGTACAAATGATCCTGGAAAAAAATCACCGGGCGGATCATGCCGCAGTATAGGTGAGAGGAACCCCTGATCTTTGAGGCCAGGAATCCCTGGGGAGGGGCGGCATTCCTGCCGCACACCAGAGTCACTCGTCCGTGCCTGTCCGTGCCGGTCCGTGCAAATCCGTGCCCCACACCCTTTTGCGCCGCGGCCTGCGAACAAGGCCGGGCGTCAACAGCCGACTTCCGGCCCGAACAAAACCCCAAAAAAAACCACAATTTAATTCCTCGACAATCTGGATTGGGATCTGTTGGCTACAGACCGAAAGAAACCCCATGTTCGAAGCAACCTTCCATCCACAATTCCCGCAGCTCCCGTGCGATCACGGGAGGCGGAAGCGGCTTGAGTCCGGTGCGTCAATACATTTTTCTCCGGACCTATTGACACGAAAAGAGGAGCAGGATAGGATGGAAACATGAACACAGAGCAGGAAGTACGCAGCAGTGTCATAGTTCTTTCGGCGAGCGAACGCACCAGCTTGGCGCATGAACTCATCCTCAACCGCAACATGCCAAACAAGGGCCCCCATGCCAAATACAGCTGAAATCATTCGCGGAGCCGAATCTCTCCCGGTGGAGGAAAGAATGCTTGTCGTCGACTCCCTGTTGCGCACCCTGAACCCTCCCGATCCGGAGATCGACCAACAATGGGCGGTTGTCGCGAAACGAAGGCTTGAAGAACTCCATTCCGGCCGGGTATCCGCCGTCCCCGGTGAAGAAGTTTTTGAAAACATTCGCCGTCGATTTGCAATATGACCTTTGATTTCCATCCGGAAGCGGAAAGAATTTTCATCCTTGCCGTAATGCACCTCCACCGCGAACCGGACTACTGGAAGCACAGGGATGTATAAAGACGTTTACAGTGAGAAGCGGTTTTTTGGGGACGGAGCGGCATTCCCCACACGCCCCGCGTGGCAACCAGCCCCACACCAGGCTCACCCATCCGTGCCTGTCCGTGCAGATCCGTGCCCTGCCGCACACAATAGAAAGTATTTTTTACAGAAGGTAACGAAGAGAACGAAGCCATTCCACTGGTTTTTTTGACGGGATGGACAGGATTGACGGGATCGTGCGGGGGGTTGGGGCGGCGGAACTGCGCGGCGCAGCCGCCATGGAGTGCTTTAGCGAATGTTATGAGCTACAGCCTTTTGTGCCGCAGAGTGTGGATGTGGCCGGGCGTCAACAGCCGACTTCCGTCCCGGGACAAAAACCCTCAGATCAATTCCTCGACAACCCGGATGGGGATCGGTTGACTTTTGGCGGGCACTAAAAATCCTTGATTCCGAGTGCAATGAGCATTAAGTTCTTTATCATGGTAACTACACTACAAGTTGAGCAGATGTCGCGGACAGAGAAGCTTCAGGTCATGGAGACTCTTTGGGCCGCTTTGTCCGTGCCTGACTCCGAGATGGAGTCGCCTGCCTGGCATGCTGACGCACTCAGGGAAACCGAAGACCGGGCCAGTCGCGGTGAAGAACGCATGGTGGATTGGGATGTTGCCAAGCGGGCACTGAGGAATCGTTTTGAATGAGGATCAAGGTATTATCCTCTGCCGTTGATGATCTTTCCGCCGGAAGAATATTCTACGAGCACCAGGCAGAGGGAGTTGGAGCATATTTTTTCGACTCTCTCTTTTCAGACATAGATTCTCTCGCTCTCTATGCCGGGATTCACCCAATCATCCACGGTTACCACCGGATGCTGTCCAAAAGATTTCCGTACGCGATATATTATAAGGTTGAGAATGACCTGGCTGTTGTATGGCGCGTGCTCGACCTTCGAAGAAATCCTGACAGCATTCGGGATGCGCTGGGGAAAAGAAGAACAAGATAAAAACCGGAATTTATTACAGAAGGAAGCAAAGGGAGCAAGGCATGTCCGCTGCTTTCTTGACGGGATGAACTGGATCAACGGGATCGTGCAGGGGGATGGGGGCGGCGGAAATGTGCGCGTAGTGCCTTGGAGTGCTTTAGCGAATGTTATGAGCTACACCCTTTTGCGCCGCGGCCTGAGAACGATGCCGGGCGACAACAGCGGGCATTCGGCCCGGGACAAAAACCCCAAAAAACCACAGTTTAATTCCTCGACAATCCGGATTGGGATCGGTTGATTGTCGGCAGAAAGCAAACCCCATGTTCGAAGCAAGCGTTCATCTTCAACTTCAGCGGCATCCGTGCTCCTGCAAGATGCGGGCACGGCGTTGCACGGACAGCACGGACAGCACGGACCGCGGTTGTGTCGGGAGGGCATTTGATGGGGAATGAGGGATTGGGGGATTTGCTCCCGCCAAGTGGCGGATACCGGAACCTGAAAACCTTCCGCTTGGCGCGGTTGGTCTATGACATCACCGTTCGTTTCTGTGATCTGTATGTGCCGTTGTCGTCGAGGACCCATGATCAAATGGTGCAGGCGGCCAGGTCCGGAGTTCAGAATATCGCCGAAGGCAGCGCGGCATCGGTGACCTCGCAAAAAATGGAAATGAAGCTCACGGGTGTGGCCTGGGCGTCGCTGGGAGAGTTGGAACTGGATTTTGAGGATTACCTCCGACACTGGGGGCTTCCCCAATGGGAGGGTGATCATCCCGTATTGTGCCGGTTCAAGGCCACGCGCTGCGCCGATCTTCCCGCTTTCCGCGCCTGGATCGCCACGGAACTCCGGCATCCGGATTCGGCTTCGGTGCGTCCGTGCGAATCCGCGCAGGTCCGTGCCCTGCAGTGCCCGCCCGGCCTGCGCGGACGACAGGACCGCCCGGATGCCTACGCGGCCAACGGAGCGCTCTCGCTGCTGAATCTGGTCCGCCCCTGGCTGGTCCGTCAGCTTGGCGCCCAGGGAAATGCATTCTTGGAAAAAGGCGGGTTCACGGAACGATTGTACAAAGCCCGCTCGGGTGCCAGGCGTCATCAGTGGACTTGAGGTTTCTTGAGCCTTTTCCAATGAACTCCAGAGAGGGGAGCCTTCCCCACGCGTCCCGCGCAACAAACCGCCGCACACCAGAGTCACCCGTCCGTGCCTGTCCGTGCAGGTCCGTGCACTGCCGTGCCCTACACCCTTTTGCGCCACGGCCTGAGAACAAGGCCGGGCGTCAACAGTGGGCTATCGGCCCGGGACAAAAAACCCAAAAACCCCAAAAAAAACCACAATTTAATTCCTCGACAATCCGGATGGGGATCGGTTGATTGTCGGCAGAAAGCAAACCCCATGTTCGAAGCAAGCTTCCATTCACAACCCTTGCGGCCCCAGTGCGATCACGGGAGGCGGGTGCGGCTTTAGTCCGCCGCGTATGCGGGGATGTCCTCGTCGACGGCCAAACGGACCTGGGCCCAGTCGGATCTGTCGTTGGTGTCGGTTTTCGGGTGGAGTGGAGTGAGCTGGACCGAAGAAAAAGCAAAAACTTAGAAAAAATGACGGTTTCTATCGGTTTCGGGTTGTAAAGTCATGTGTAAAGTGGGATAGTTGAACCATGTCCGATCGAATCCATCCCCCACTGAAGCTGCCCCGCAGCCCCTTGATTTTTGTGCTGGCCCAGGTTCGTTTTCCCGAGTCGCTGGGAATTAAGGAGCGCATTCCCGTGATACAAGATGCCTTGCGTAAACTTGGATACCTGAAGGTGAATCAAAGGGAAATCATCCAAACGCGCAGAGATTCACAGAACAACGTGATCTCAAAGCAAATCCACAACCAATGGGAGTTTATAGACCGGGCGGGAACCCAGTCCGTCTTGGTGGACCCCAGATTTGTGAATGTGAATGCTTCAGAATATGATGTGTTTGAGGCGTTTCAAAAATGTGTGGCGAAGGTTCTGGGGGTTGTGGCTTCTTGCATTGAGCCTGGTTTAATCGAGCGGCTGGGGCTGCGGTATGTGGATTTGATTTCTCCATGTGAAGGACATGGAATGGTTGACTATGTTGACCCGGCGTTAAGGGGTTTCCAAATCGATCCAGACAAAGATCGTGAAGCCTACTACATTGAGACCATAACGAAAACGGGAGAGCATAAACGATTTATTCATCGTTACACCGAAACAGAGCGTGGATTGGGCTTCCCTCCCGACTTACTGCCTTCAGGCTTGCGCCTCAGGCAAGATCCCCGCCGTGACAGCGTTTTCGGGCTATTGGATATGGATCATATTCTGACCCAAGAGTTGAATGTGGAACCGGATTCAATCCTGGAGGCGTTTACTGATCTGCATGCCCACCACATCAAAGCGTTTAAACGTAGTGTTACGCAAGGAGCTTTGGACGAATGGAGTCAACCATGAGCCCAACCGCCAGAGATTATGGAAAGTACCTGGGAATCGGCTTGATTGCATCCGGTGCTTGCGCTGAAGAACCACGAATCAATATATGGAATGATTCAGGTTTTGATGTGGATTTTGTCTTTTCCGGATGCCCCAACGAGGAACTTCCTCTTCCATGGGGCACCACGGATGAAGGGATTAGCTACTATTTGTCCAGCATCGCTTATCCCGAAATGGAGATCCATGATCAAATCGCCGCCGAACAGGTTCCCGCCCTCCTGCGGAACCTGAAGCGGGTTTTGAACCTGACCACCACCGATCTGGCGAGTATTTGTGGTGTAAGCCGCCCCACTATTTACAGTTGGCGCAAGGGGGGAAGCATTGATTCTCAAAACCTCAAGCGGCTGGACACGCTCTCAAAACTTCTCACGTCCTGGTCGGCGCGGATGAACATGGGACTCATTTCAGCCCCCTCCGTGCCCGCCAGCCCGGAATTGAACAGAATGCTTTTTGCGGAGACGCTGGATGAGCTGGCGATTGAGAAGCTCCTGGCCTCGCTGGCCGAAACAGCAAGAGTCCTGGAGGCGAAACGTCCTAACTCGGGCCGGGAACTGGCGGAAGCGCACGGCCTGGAACCCCTTTCCGAAGACGCCCGGGAACGAAACATGATGATGGTGCGCCTGTCCGCAGGCACGGGGAGATAAAACGGCATGGGTGCGGGAGAGGAGGCTCAACAGATTCGGAACCGGGGCTGGACACAGGGGTCCGTTCTGCCACCCTGCCAGATTCCGGTACTCGCCCCCATGGAAACGGAAGCCGGCTGGCTGGTCATCACACAGGCCTGCGATTTGGTTCACACAGACTTCGAACAGGAGCCGTATGTGGAACTGCTCCCCCTTCATGCCGTCCCCGACACGCAGCGGGGGCAAATCGGCAACTTTCTCCACGGGAAAAACCCCCGTGTGCTTTGTTTCGAGATCGGCCGCAGGCTCTTCCAAGTGTACGGCCGCGAGCGGGAACGCCTGGACCGCAAGGTGCTTGCGACCGTTTTGCCTGATCCCGGCTTGCGATTGGAAGGCGCGATTCTGCGCATGCTGACCAACTGGCTGGCAAAACGATATATCCGCCCCGCTCTGCCCGATGCCTTCAATGCCCGCCTTGGCGAAAAACCCCATGGAAAGAAAATCCGCGGGCTGCTGAAGCAAAAAGGGCATTGGATTGAATCCATCTTGATCCAATGCTCTCCCCCCCGGGATGAACTGACAGACAGCCAAAACTACAAGGCCGTTTTGTGGTTGCTGATGCGGGTCGACCTCTATGATATTCCTTCGGCCCGCGATGAGGCGCTGGACCTCGCGGAATCCTTCGAAGAACTGCTCGAAAATGTCAAAGGGATTGATTTCCTTGATTGCAGCCTGCTCAGTGAAGCGGAGGTAAGTCTCGACGACCTGCGGTCTTTTGTGCCATGGGATTTTGACGACTTGAGCCACCGTGACGACCTTTCCTGAGAAACATCCCCCCCTTGCATTTTTGAATACATCAACAGACCCTAAAGCCGGGACTTCCACCCTTTCCGACCGTCGGAAAACGTTCAAAATCCTCTTTTCCTTGAACCAACTGAAAAACGTTTCGAACAGAGGTACAAGTCACGACATGGAACCCTTCGGCTCTGGATCGCCTGAACATGCTTGGTGAAAAATCAAAAATCCTCTCTCAAAACCCTCGACAACCCGGATTGGGATCGGTTGATTGTCAGCTGAAAGAAAAACCCATGTTCGAAGCAACATTCCATCCACAATCCCCCTCGAGCCGGACGGCGTTTTCATAAAATTTCTCGTTGCCGACTGTGGTACTTAGTGCTATAGTATAAACGTGAAAGACCTCATGACAAAACAGTTTGGGAAATGGGTGTCGAATCAATCGATGGATACCAGCCAATTGAAAACCGCACTGGAGGAAGTCAGACAGGGCATATGCGAAGCCAACCTTGGCGGCCACCTGTACAAGAAAAGAATCCCTTTTAAAGGGCACGGAAAAAGGGGAAGCGGGAGAACGATCGTATGCTTTAAGAAGGAGCAAATCGCTATTTTTATCCACGGCTTCGCAAAGAATGAAACCGACAACCTTTCACCCAAAGAACTCAAAGCCTTCAAAGCTTTAGCAAAAATATTAACCGAACTCACCCCCGGTCAGATTTCAACCGCACTGAAAAACGGAGACTTCAAAGAGGTAAACCAATGAGAAAATCAATTGTCGATTCCATCCAGAACACCGTGGCTGATCTAAATAAGAGCGGGATTGTCGATGACATCACGATGAAGAACATCGAAACCCTTTGCCTGCCCGAAGTCCATGACTACTCGCCGGAGAGTATTGTATCCCTCCGGCGTCAAAACCACCTCAGCCAGGCGGCGCTTGCCGCAGTGCTCAATATCAGTCCCTCCACTGTCCGTAAATGGGAACAGGGCACGAAAAAGCCTGCGGGAGCATCCAAAAAACTGCTGGACCTCGTGGAGCGTAAAGGCATCGAAGTGCTGGTGTGAACGCAGTAGCTTTGCTGCCTAAAATCAGTCTCTGCTCCTTCCATAAAATTCTCGACAACCAGGATAAACACGTATCCTTTAGGCGGCAGGGGGGGGGGAAGTTCTCACGGAGGCGCAGGGGCACGGAGGGGAGCATAAAGTCTTTGAGGAGGAGCGGCATTCCCCACACGCCCCGCGTGGCAAGCCGCCGTCCACCAGGCTCATCCGTCCGTGCCTGTCCGTGCAGATCCGTGCCCTGCCGCACACCATGGTAACAATTTTTTACAGAAGGCAACGAAGAGAACGAAGCCATTCCACCGTTTTTTTTTGACGGGATGAACTGGATCAACGGGATAGTGCGGGGTGCCTCTCACGGAGGCACAGCGGCACGGAGGGGAGTATAACGTCATTGGATCGGCGGCATTCCCCGCGCGTCCCGCGTAACAAACCGCCGCCCACCAGGCTCACCCGTCCGTGCCTGTCCGTGCAGATCCGTGCCCTGCCGTGCCCTACACCCTTTTGCGCCGCGGCCTGAGAACGAGGCCGGGCGTCAACAGCCGGCTTCCGTCCTGGGACAAAAACCCAAAAAAACAACAGTTTAATTCCTCGACAACCCGGATTGGGATCGGTTGATTGTCGGCAGAAAGAAAATCCCATGTTCGAAGCAACCTTCCATCCACAATCCCTTCGGCACCCGTGCGATCACGGGAGGCGGGGGCGGTTTGAGTCCGGTGCGTCCCCGGGGATGTCCTTCGGGCGGATGGGGGAGAAACCTTTTTCTATCTGCTGGTGAGTCAAAACTTGACAATTCAGGCTTCTTTGGGGCCGAGTGCTCTCGCCCCTAAGAGCTTGATTGTGGACGTCACATCAAGTTCGGCATGGCTCTACGCCTCGCTTGCAAAATCCCGCAGGGCCTGTTTGTTTTCTTCATTCACGGTTTCCGCCCCCTGGCCTTTAATTTTCTCGAGGACTTCCCCGGCAGCGTTTTTCTTTTTCTTATCGTCCGGCTCTTTAATGACGAAGAGAAGATGTTCAGGATGATCGGTCAGCTTGTTCAAACGATCCAGACGGCTGCACCAGCGGTCACCATGTTCAAGAATACTGGTGGCATCCCGCTTGTCCAGATGTAGAGGTTTGATCGCACGGAGAACCTTCCCGTCCTTTTCTTTAACAAACGGTAGTTTCACCTTGTAGTCCGTTTCAGGGTCCAAAAAAGTTCGTTCCGTGTAGAGATTATCGAGTTTCTGCTCTTTCAAAAAACGAGCCAGACGTTTTTGCATGACTTTTTCCTGATAGTCGTGCTGATTTGCAAATTGACGCTCCACGTAGTGCTCAAAGAGAGCCTCAAGGGTTGTTTCGGGATGATCGGTCGCCACGGTCCGGATGCCGCTGTACCGCATGATGCTCTCACGGGGACGGACCACTTCCCTAAATAAATTGATGAGGCTTTTCTCGTCCAGATCCAGTTCATGCTGCCCGGCATCTTCGTCAGGATTCACCATTTGCGCAACCCGCTGCAGCTCCTTGTCACAGAGGGTTCTCGCGGTGGTGTAGATCCCGGGGTCCATCTCAGGAAAAAAACGGGTAATACGGTCCCGTCGCCGGGTTTCGATTCTAAATTCAAAACGGCGCGGGCGGTTGCAGATCATCACGATCCCGACATTCGCGAATTCCTCTGTCTCCGGATAAGGGAGAAAGCGGATCACGGCATAGTTGCATATGGCTTTCATGTTCATGGTTCTGTCCTGAATAGGTCGGCGACCTTTTCGTATCCTGACACAACATCCTCAATTCGTTCAAGGGAAAAATCCGGGTGGGTTTGGGGGATTTGACGCTTTTACAGAAGGTAACGAAGAGAACGAAGCCATTCCACCGTTTTTTTTGACGGGATGGACTGGATCGACGGGACAGTGCGGGGTGCCTCTCACGGAGGCACAGCGGCACGGAGGGGAGTATAAAGTCATTGGATCGGCGGCATTCCCCACGCGTCCAAGTTGGTAAGCCCCCCACACCAAAGTCACCCGTCCGTGCCTGTCCATGCAAATCCGTGCTCTGCCGTGCCCCACACCCTTTTGTGCCGCGGGTTGTCGGTGAGGCCGGGCGTTGAGGGAGGGTTTGGGTTGCGGTGGAAATGTGCGCGTAGCGCCTTGGAGTGCTTTAGCGAATTTTATGAGCTACAGCCTTTTGTGCCGCGGGGTGAGAACGAGGCCGGGCATCAACAGCCGACTTCCGTCCCGGAACAAAAACCCCAAAAAACCACAACTTAATTCCTCGACAACCCGGATTGGGATCGGTTGATTGGCGGCAGAAAGAAAATCCCATGTTCGAAGCAACCTTCCATTCACAATTCTTAGGTTTCCCGTGCGATCACGGGAGACGGGGGCGGTTTGAGTCCGGCGCGTTCTTGGTGCGCCATCCAATACATTTTTCCCAGGACCTATTGACACGAAAAGGGGAGCGGAATAGGATAAATACATGAGCACAGTGCAAGAAGCCCGCAGCATGGTCATGACACTTTCGGCAAGCGAACGCGCCAGCTTGGCGCATGAACTCATCCTGAGCCTTGACGACCCGATGGATACCCAACTCACCGCCTCGCAGGAGGTGGAAATACAGCGGCGTCTGGCCGTGGTGCGCGAGGGAACCGCTTCAGGACGCCCTGCAAACGAGGTCTTTGCTGATGTTCGGAAAAAATACGTATGACCGCAGTGACCTTACTGCAAGAAGCTGAGAATGAATCTTGTGAAAACGACCAAGTATGGGTCATCGCCATTGCGCACTGCAAACGCCGTATGGGATATTGGAACGAAAGAACCTGACGTGAAGGCTTGCTATTCAATATTGAATTGAAATATGCCTCTTTAATGCAAGGCGGGTAGGATTCGGCGAGGGGTGGCATTTCTGCCGCACACCATGGTAACTGTTTTTTACAGAAGGCAAAGAAGAGAACGAAGCCATTCAACCGGTTTTTTGACGGGATGGACTGGACCAACGGGATCGTGCGGGGGGATGGGGGCGGCGGAAATGTGCGCGTAGCGCCTTGGAGTGCTTTAGCGAATTTTATGAGCTACAGCCTTTTGTGCCGCGGAGTGTGGATGTGGCCGGGCGTTGTGGGCGGGTTTGGGTGGGAGGGCGGCAGCTCGCGGGACTCGCTTCACGCACTCCAGGGACGCTTCGCGTCGGGCGGCGGAACTGCGCGGCGCAGCCGCCCTGGAGTGCTTTAGCGAATTTTATGAGCTACAGCCTTTTGCGCCGAAGGTTGTCGTTGAGGCCGGGCCCCAACAGCAGCCATCCGGCCCGGGACAAAAAGCCAAAAAACCACAGTTTAATTCCTCGACAATCCGGATTGGGATCGGTTGACTTCGACTGAAAGAAAACCCCATGTTCGAAGCAACCTTCCATCCACAATCCCTTCGGCACCCGTGTGATCACGGGAGGCGGGAGCGGCTTGAGTCCGTCGAGCCGGCAA
Organism: Verrucomicrobiota bacterium; assembly: GCA_020831625.1. Taxonomy (GTDB): domain Bacteria; phylum Verrucomicrobiota; class Kiritimatiellia; order SS1-B-03-39; family UBA6053; genus PXAS01. The sequence continues at coordinate 20,972 of JAFIGD010000029.1, forward strand.
AAGTCGTGTTGAGTGGGCCCCATTTCTAGCGTATAAATTTCATAACCAAACTCAATAAGGAATAAAATGGACACAACTGAGAGTAAATTATCTTTCCGGGCTGAATGTGAAGTTTTCTATGGGGATGAGGTATTCACAGAAAAATCCGATGTCCAGATTTCCGTAGAGCTGGAGGAAAATGAGGATTATTCCGATTCCTGCTTCAGTAATTATAAAAAGATGTATCAAGCAACATTGGATCATTTAAATGTTTTAGCTGAAAAAACATGGGGGAAGTTTGAACCTCCTACATCAATCAATTTGAAGATAACTCCTATTCAGTAAGAAACAAAAAAACACCAAAAATGGCGGGCTACTCCGTTTTTCCGCTGCCACGGCAATGAAGTACATCTACGCCACCAAACAAGTCGGTGCGGATAAGCTTCGACACCAGAAAGGATTAGATGCGTAAGACACCTAGACCAGAAGACGTATTCACCCCGCGATCGGCGGTAGTTAACCCGAAAATGTATGTACTTCGGCAGAGTCTAGAAAATTCGCTAATCTCTGCGCTAAGGGGGCGACTCCATATCGTGATTCATGGAGAAAGCGGAACAGGAAAATCTTGGCTTTTCAAGAAAGTCCTCTCCGATGAAAGCGCCGAATATACAGTCGCCAATTTAGCTAATGCATCCCGACTAGGAAGCATCGCCGCCGAACTAAAGAACCTTGTGGATAGGGAGGAAACCGCCGTCAAAACTGGCTACGAAGAAGAGAAATTCGCTGAACTCAAGCCGGTTTTCGCATCAGTGAATCTTTCGCACAGAGGTTTGTATACTTACGGATCTATGGAGCCTTTTGAAGCATGCTTGAAGATGCTTCGCATGAAGGCAGGAGTAAATATTGCAGCCCTGGTATTTGACAATCTGGAAGCCGCATTTACCGAACCACTCCTCAAGGAACTCGCAGACTTACTTATTCTCTGTGATGACGAACGCTATGATCACTACAAAGTACGTATCATAATCGTCGGTGTTCCTTCCGGTATCAAAGAGTACTACTACAAGACACCACACCACAGCACAATAGCTAATCGTCTGTATGAGCTTCCAGAAGTTTCTCGTCTTTCTTTAGTTGAGGCCAAGACGCTTCTACGCAACGGCCTCATTGACGAGCTAAAATACTCTTGCGATAATCTTGACTCAATTCTCTCGCACATCGTATGGGTGACTGACAGAGTTCCGCAGATGTTGCACGAGTATGGTCTTGAACTTTCAAAACTGGCCGAAGTATCAGATCGGACCTTAACTGAGGACCTCATCGAACAAGCTGACAGTGCTTGGATGTTTCAATCGCTTCAACATGCTTATGCAGTGATTGAAAACCATATGAACGAACGTGAAACTCGGGCCGGGAGACGCAACCAAACGCTATTTGCATTGGGTTCAGTTGATGGAGAGCATTTTAGGGCACCTGAAGTCGAACACATATTACGCAAAGTGTTCCCTGTGTCAACCAAAGGCACTGCGCTGAATATACCACAGATGCTGTCCCATCTCGCAAGTGGTGATCGGCCCGTTATAAAGCGATCACCCAAAGGCGACGAGTATAGTTTTACCGATCCTCGGCTTCGCATGGTTCTTCGAGCGATGCTTGTCAAAAATAATGAGGAACGCGTATTTAAGAGGCGAATGTCTAGATGAAGGCTTCGGGCCTAACAAAGCCCTGAACCGGACTCTGAAAGCCTTGGGGTTGGCTTCCAGAGTCTGATTAGGGCAACTTTATTTAAAAGGAAAAAATCATGATTGAATGGCTAAATCAGAACCAAGGATTCGTCCTCGGGTTGCTCACATTTGTTTATGTTGTGGCAACCATAATCCTAGTCATAATCAGCTTGGTCCAAGCAAAGCTCACAAGAAAGAGCCTAAAAAGCGCAGCAGAATCCGAGAAACGACGATATCGACCGCATGTGCTGTTCGATCTGTATTCGGAGAACGTCGCAATATATGCATCGCTACAGAACACAGGGGCCACCCCTGCTTTCAACATCACCCTATCTTTGTCGCCCGAGATATACTGTGAGATTAGGGGGCAAAAAAGAGAGTGCCCCCTTATTGGACAGAGTGTGTCTTTTCTCGCGCCAACTCGAGAAGTCCGCGATGCTTGTGCTTTTGGAGGCGAGTTTGGCAGCCACTTCCCAGAGCCAATCTTCACAGGATCTGTGTCATACGAAGACGCTGAGGGGTTTGTGTATAAGGAAGAATTTAAAATCGATCTCCGTGCCCAACGGCAATTACTTAGTATTGGTAAGAAAGATCCTGGAAAAGAGTTGGAGAAGATTGCCAATGCATTAAAGGATCTCACCTCTACAAAATTCAATCCTCTCATTCGAGTCATGTGTGAAGATCAATACAGACAAGAACAAGAAGAGATGATCTTCGAAGCACAAAAACAACTTGAGGATCACAAGAATTCACTCAATCAACCCGTTGAAAATAACAATGATTCAGATTCACCTCAGCTCAAGGCTGACGATTTTTGATCTTTGATGTTCTTTCACCTAGTGGAATCCCCTCTATACATTCAGGAAGTTGGGGACTCCATCAGCCCAATTTACTCCGGCGAAAACTGAAATAACTCATAGACGATGGCGTCGATACGGGCCTCGTGATTGGCCAGTGCTTTTTCGTCCCCGGCCTTTTTCGCGGCGGCGCATTTTGCGGCGAGGTCGCTGAGTTCGGCTTTTTGGTTGTTGGTGGCGGTGGGGATGGGGATCCGGATGGAGTTCTCTGGGTTCGTAATCTGTCATTTACAACGCAGCTGTTATCTTGGCAGTCGCATTACGCCACTTCCCTTTCTGACAAGGCCAAGTAGTAGAATGCCTCGGGCAAGGTTGTTTTGATCCGGTTCAGGGGTTGATCAACTTTCAGTTGGTACTCACGGACGAGGTCTGAGCGGGTTTCGAGGGTGAACGTGAGCGATTCAGCACTCGGGGTGACGGTGCCGTCCAAAATTCGGGTCAGAAGGCAGATTTTGGCGGCAGCAATTTTGGCTTCGAGATCGGTTCGGAACGGGTCTCTTACCAGATGGTTTTGGAGTCGTTTTATACCGTTGATCAGATCCGAAACCAAGGCTGTTTCGGGTTTCCCTCCCTTCACGCCATGAAGCAAAAGTTGTTTGGCGGTGTGGTGACTGTCGTGAAGGGTATCGGTGATGCTGTGCTCTCCACCCCGATAATGCGCCTCCATCCTGTGGCTTTCTTTGTACGCACCTCGGAAGACTTCCAGATTCGAACAGTCAAATCCCGTACAGTTTGAATGAACTCGGTTTTGATGGGAAGGCTGACACTTTCCAAACCGCAATCCTCTTCTTCCACCACATCCAGAAGGACATAATCTTCTTTGTTGATCAAACATGAGTTGTAGAAATATCGGAAATGCCTTCTGGCCGGCAACCCACGAGCCCCCCGCTCATCTTCATCCTGCCGTATAAAATGAGCTTGCGTCCCTACCTTCCGGATTGTTCGTTCCAAAGCCGATCCTGTAACGGAAGTGACAATATCCACGTCAATGGAAAGTCGCTTGATCCTGGGCAAATGAAGGAGAAGGGAGGTTCCTCCCTTGAATAAAAACGGTATTCCGCTTTCCGCCAAAAGGCCTAGTAAAGCCAGGGCGTGAATGCATTTTTCCAGCAAAAGTGGGTCCACCAAGCCAAATTGTCCCCGTTGAGCTTACAGGTATTCACTAGTAAAACCTTTGCCCTGCATCATGCATTATCTCCAGTTGTCTCGCATTATTGGAGTTAATGCATTCAATATGTGCGAGGATGAGGCTTCTTCGTCGATCTTACGGCAGAGTTTATGAGGATAATTTCAGAAAACGCATCGCAGATTCAAATGCCACATCGGATAGCACCTTGCGGGCCGAAGGTCCGCGCCGATACCAGCTCGGTCCGGACACGGGGACCGCGCGAGCGGAACCCGGGGCCGGGCCGGGTCCGGTGTATCAAAACAAGTTTGCGGGCCGTAGGTCCGCACAGATTACCGGGGGCATGGCGAGTGGGGTAATTTGCGCGGACCTTCGGCCCGCGAGACGCGGGGGGTTTGGTCCCGTTCCCGGCCCGTCATCGGGCCTTCAGCCCGAAGACGGACCGGGCTGGTATTGGCTCGGACCTTCGGCCCGACGACCCTGCTTAAATCTGCGATCCTTATTGAATTGAAGACCCCACCAGCCCGATTTCCTCCGGCGAAAGCTGGAACAGCTTGTAGACGATGGTATCGATGCGGGCCTCGTGGTCGGCCAGTGCTTTTTCGTCACCGTCCTTTTTCGCGGCGGCGCATTTTGCGGCCAGGTCGCTGAGTTCGGCTGTTTGGGCGTCGTTCATGGGGGGAACCGGGACTTTCTCCATCACTTCTGTGAACGCCCGCATGTATCCACCCCGAATTTGGTTTGAGAGCTTGCTGTAAACGAACTCTGTCAGTCCCGAGTTGAGGTATGCGCAGAGCCATTTTTCTCCCCGGGCGATGAAATAGGTGGTGTTAACCGAATAAATTTCATCTTCGGCGTATGCGAAGCTTTGGTGTTCATAAATATCGGGATAGATGATCCGTGGATTTGAGAAATCATTCCAGTATTGGCATGACCGCAGTTCCCAGAAGTACTTCCCTTGATCAGATCGTTTGATGAGCTTTTCGCGGTATTCGCCGTCGAGCATTCGCTTGGCGATGACGGGATAGGTTTGTCGGAAACAGGCCTCGGCCTCTTCCGGTTGGAGTTTGCTCCAGGGATGGGTTTTGTTTTCGCTGGATTCGATCCGGATCAAGTACAGGTCGGCGTGAATGGGTGTCCATTTTTTCACGTCGCGACCGCGAAGATAGGGCTTGAGGAGTTCCGCCGATTTAGGATCCTCGGCGATCAGTTGGTCGCGGGTTTCGGCGTCGACGACGAAGGCATCGTTGAATCCGGTTTTGATGCCGTAGTAGAAGCGTCCTTCGACCACTTCACCGAGGGGTGTGCCGAGGCGTTGGATTTTTTCGAGTAGGTTGAAAGTCTCGGGATTCTCCAGCCGCCAGGCGTCGGGGGTGAGTCGGGACTGGAGCAGCGGGAAGCCAATGCGGTCGAGACTTTCGTCGAGGTTTTCGAATTCGTCCTCCGGCAGCCAGGTGCAGGCGGGAAATTTGTGGTCTTTGGACGGGGAGACTTTCTCTCCCAGCAGGATGGAGGCGTAGGCGATGGCTTCGAAGACCGGGGCGTCGCCGAAGTCGATGAGTTGCCGCAGGGTGAGTTCGTCGGTCAGCAGTTTCCGCAGGGCCTTGCCGTAGGCGGCGCGGTAGAATTTGTTGGAGGTAATGAAGGTGAGGACGCCGTCGGGTTTGAGGATGCGCAGGGCGCGTTCGAAGAAGAGGCAATAGAGGTCGGCGGTTTTGCCGAAGCTTTGGTAGCCGCTGTTTTTGAGGCCTTCTTTGATGTCGGCGGGGAGGGACTGGATCTGCACGTAGGGCGGGTTGCCGATGACGGCGTCGAAGCCGATGAAGGCGCCTTCGTTGTCGAGCACTTCGGGGAATTCGAAGCGCCATTCGAAGGCGTCTTCGAAGATGCGGTTGCTGCGGATGGTCTCGATTTCGTCGTCGAGCTTCTGAATGTCGGCGGTGAGGGTTTTGACCTCTTTGTTCCAGGCGGCTTTCTCTTTGGGGGTCTGTTCGAAGAGGCGGGTCTGGAGGGTGAGTTCGTTGAGGCGGCCGGTGAGTTTGTTTTTGCGGCGGACGCGGGGATCGTTGTTGTGAATCTCGGCTTCGAAGTCGCCTTTGATGTCGCTGATAAGCTGGCGCATCTTGCGCTTTTGCTCTTTGGTCTGCGCGTTGCGGTAGCTCATGACCGCGACGCGGTAGCCGTCGATGGTCCATTTGCTTTTGCGCAGGGCCTGTTTCAGGTCGGAATCGAGGTCGAAACGGCTGATGAGGGAGTTGCCGCACTTGATGTTGATGTCGATGTTGGGCAGGGTCTCAAGCTGGTTCTCGCTTTTGTAGTAGGCGTGTTTGAGCAGTTCGATCCACAGGCGCAGCCGGCAGATTTTCACGGAATTGGGGTTGAGGTCCACTCCGAAGAGGCAGTTCTCGATGAGGGTCTGCTTTTCGTGGAAGAGGGCCTCCTGCACGCGCTGGCTTTCGGGCAGGGAGGGTTTGTATTCGAAAAAGTCGCCATCCTCGTCGGTGATGAACAGTTCGTCGTGGACGACCTCGACGTGGTAGTTTTTGAGGCGGCGGCCCTGGCGGTCGCAGAGCAGCCCGAGTTCGCTTTTGAGGGCGATGATTTCGTTGAGGGCGGAGACGAGAAAATGGCCGGAGCCGACGGCGGGGTCGCAGAATTTGAGGGCGTTGATGACGCGGTTGGCCTCTGCGCGGTCCTCGATGCGGTCGGCGAGCTGTGGAAGACTTTGGCAGTCCCAGCCTTTGACCTCTTTGAATTTCCGGAGCACCGCGAGGCGGATGGTCTCGCGGCACATATACATGGTGATGAAGCCGGGGGTGAAGAAGGATCCGTCGCGGTAGCCGTTGATTTTCTCGAAGATGAGGCCGAGCACGGAGGCGTTGATGAGGGTTTTGTTGTCCTCCTGGATTTCTCCGGTGCCCTCGGAGGTGAAGTCGTAGGCGTCGAGGAAGGTGAAGAGGTATTCCAGGGCGTCGCGTTCGCCCTCGATCCGTTTGCCGCGGCTGTCCCGCAGCACGGTGCCGGGGTGGAGGGCGAGCGGGCGGTCTTTGAGCTGGCAGACGAAGAGGCCGTGGTGCTCGATGTCGGAGGGTTCAAAGAGGGAGCTGTTGAGATAGGGGACGTTTCTGAAGCGGGCGGCGATTTCGGGGTCGCGCGCGTCGGGTTCGCGGGCGAGCACCTGGAAAAAGAGGGCGTCGAGGTCGTCGTAGCTGCCGATCTTCTTGTAGTTGAGGAAGGCATAGGCGGGGTCGCCCTTGTGATAGGAGAGGAGCTGGGCCTCGAGGAGTTTGAGGAACAGCACCCGGTTGGTCCAGGTGATGACGAGTTCGAGGGCGATGTTGAAGAGCCGCTCCTCCCGGGTTTCGCCGTATTGTTTTGGATTGGGGATGTGGGCGAGGTTGTCGCGGGCCTCGAGCTGCCGGATGGCGTTTTCCAGCAGGGAGCCGGGATCGCGTTCGCCTTCGGGCTTGCGTTCGATGAGCTTTTTGCCGCCCTGTTTGCGTTCGGCGAGGCCGATGATGTGGAGGAGTTCGCTGTAAAAGCGGCGGTCGAGGGAGTTGCTGTCGTTGGCGAAGGGGAGCTTGAGCAGGTGGGTGGGGGAGAGGAGTTTGGAGAGAATGACGAGTGACGAATGACGAGTGTGAGGAGTGTCGAGTGACGAATGACGAGTGTGAGGAGTGTCGAGTGACGAATGACGAGTGACGAATGGGGGAGAGGGGACAGGAGCGCCGATCGCCGCATCGGCTGGGGCGAAGGGGGATGGAGGGGATGGAGGGGATGGGGAACGCGAACTTCGAACATCGAACGTTGAACGTTGAACGTCGAGGTCCCGCAAATCAATGTGTGTGAACTCCATCAGCGGCGACGCAAGCTCCAACGCCGGCGAGGCGATGTCTTTGTAGAAATGCTCGGTTTTGGTGCCGGCGAGGCGTTTTCCCTCGAATTCGCGGAAGAGGCGGACGAGGGTTTTGTCGCGGGCGAAGCAGCGTTCGAACACCCGCGCGTCGAAGATGAACCATTCGTGGACGTTGGTGACGATCAGGTGGCGGAGTTCCAGGTTATGAAGGGTGATGCGTTCGCGCAGGTAGTAGAGCAGCAGTTCCTGCAGGGCCTTGGTGTTGAGCCGGTCGCGGGTGGGCATTTCCGCGGCGTTGGCGGGGCTTTTGACCTCCAGGATCACCCCCACCGGCGTTTTGGCATCGCTGCCGTTGTGGATCACCAGATCATTGCGGCCTTTTGTATTGATAAAGCGGTCGGGCGCGAAGCCGGTGTGCTTGAGCAGGTCGCTGAGCAGGTTTTTGTGGAACTCCTCGGACTCGGCGGGATTGACGCTGTCGAACAGCGTGGCCAGCGCGGCTTTGAAGCCCTCCATGTCGGCGCGGTTGGGCTTCACCTTTAAAAAGGCTTTGTTCAGTGCCTGGCGCGGTTTCAGTCGGATCGGGGCCATTCCTTGGGATTCTCCATTCGGCGGGTTGATGCGGATTTCTTCGTAGCACGGAGGCGGGCCGGCCGTCGAGACGAATTGGGGGGATTTGCGGCGGGGCGAGGGGTCTCACGGAGGCACAGAGGCACGGAGCGGAGCGTGAAGAAAACGCCGATATCTTTATCTGTCCGACTTTCATGAATACAAAAGCGGGGTGACCCGTCCATTTCGACCGCTTGATCTTATAATAAGGATTCCTTTTATTATAGTTTAGAATTTTATCCTATAATAACAGGGCCGTTTATGATAGGCTTGTGTCCATGAAAAGAACGATTCAAGGTAAATATGAAACCGCGACAACGCTGGGCGAGGCGGTTCGCGCCTTTGTACCCTCCCCCCTTCCTCCGGTTCCTCCAATTGACTGGCATCCACAGCTTCGAAGTCGTTTTGACGGGGCAATGCACGCCCTGGGGCGGCTCGACAGCGTATCCTCCCTGCTGCCCGACGTGTCCCTGTTTCTCTATACCTACGTGCGCAAAGAGGCTGTACTCTCCTCCATGATCGAAGGCACACAATCCTCCCTCTCCGACCTGCTCCTTTATGAAATGAAAGAATCACCCGGGGTCCCCCTCGACGACGTGCGCGAGGTCAGCAACTATGTAAACGCCCTGGAACACGGACTCCGCCGTCTTCGAGGTGGTTTCCCTCTTTCCCTGCGGCTGATCCGTGAAATGCATGAACTGCTTTTGGCTGACGGCAGGGGCCGCGAAAAAGACCCCGGCGCGTTCCGCCGCAGCCAGAACTGGATCGGCGGCACCCGCCCCGGCAACGCGCATTTCGTTCCTCCCCCTCCCCAACGAATTATGGAATGCATGGGGGCTCTGGAGCTGTTTTTACACAATCAGCCGGAACCCACACCGCCGCTCATCAAGGCCGCACTCGCCCATGTGCAGTTCGAAACCATTCATCCTTTTCTCGACGGCAATGGGCGTCTGGGAAGGCTGCTCATCCCCCTGATCCTCTGCGAAAGCGGCATCCTCCGCGAACCCATGCTCTATCTCAGCCTCTTCTTCAAAACCCACCGCCAAACGTATTACGATCTCCTCAACCGTGTCCGCACGGAGGGCGACTGGGAAGCCTGGCTGGACTACTTCGCCGAAGCCGTCACCCTCACCGCCACCCAGGCCGTCGATGCCGTCCAACGCCTCGAAGCCCTCGCCCGCGGGGACCGCGAACGCATCCACTCCCTCGGCCGGGCCGCCAAATCCGCCCGGCAAATCCACCAGGAACTGCTTCGCCGCCCACTTGCCACCTCACCCGAACTCGCTCATCGCACCGGCCTCACCGCCATCACCGTCAATCGCGCCCTCGACCACCTCTGCACGCTTGAGATCCTCCGCGAAATCACCGGACAACGCCGCAACCGCGTTTTCGCCTATCCCCGCTTCCTCGCCATCCTCCAGGAGGGCACCGAACCGCTCGTGGCGGGGAGCTGACTCCCGTTATCCGGCCTCCCCGCTGCGGCGGGAGGATGGGTGAGTGCGGACTTCTGGCGGTTGTGTGGCCCTGGCACCACCGCCACAAGGACGCAGGGTGGCCGGGGCGGCGGAGTACGGGAATTTCTTTCAAAAAAATCTATACGTTCGAACCCATTTAAGGTATACGTTTGATTATGTCTGATTCAAACTCCCCCCGCGCGACCTTAAAACAGTTTTTTGGATTCGACGACTTCCGCCCCGGTCAGGAGGCGGTGGTCGGTCACCTGCTGGCGGGCCGGTCGGCCCTGGCGGTGTTTCCCACCGGCGGCGGCAAGAGCCTGTGTTATCAGTTGCCGGCCCTGCATCTGGAGGGGCTCACGCTGGTGGTGTCGCCGCTGATCGCCCTGATGAAGGATCAAATCGATTTCCTCGTCGGCAAAGGCATTGCCGCCGCCCGCATGGACTCCAGCCTGACCGCCGATGAGTCGCGCAAAGTCTGGGACGATCTGTGGGAGGGCCGGCTGAAGCTCCTGTATGTCGCCCCCGAACGCTTCGCCAGCGAACGTTTTCTGCAAAGGCTGCGCCGCGCGCGCATCAGCATGATGGTGATTGACGAGGCCCACTGCATCTCCGAATGGGGGCACAACTTCCGGCCGGATTACATGAAGCTCGCGAAGCTCGCCCGCGATGTCAATGCGGAGCGGGTGCTGACCCTGACCGCGACCGCCACCCCGGCGGTGGCGCGGGACATCCGCAAGAGCTTTGACATCGCGCCCGAAGCCTACATCAACACCGGCTTTCACCGTCCGAATTTGTTTTACCGGGTGACCCCCGTGACCCGTTCGGAGCGGGACGCGCTGCTGCTCGAACGCATTCGGACGCGGCCTCCGGGCGCCACGATCGTGTACGTCACCCTGCAGAAAACCGCCGAGGAGGTCGCGGCGATGCTGGCGGCTCACGGTTTCCCGGCGCAGGCCTATCACGCCGGTCTCGATCCGCAGGTGCGCCATGCCGCGCAGGACAAATTCATGTCCTCGCCCGATGCGATTGTGGTGGCCACCATCGCCTTCGGTATGGGCATCGACAAAGCGGACATCCGATACGTCTATCACTACAATCCGCCCAAATCACTGGAGAATTACATGCAGGAAACCGGGCGCGCGGGCCGCGACGGGAAACCCTCCGGCTGTGAAATGCTGTTTTGTCCCGACGACATCCCCGCGCTGGAGAATTTCAGCTACGGGGACACCCCTTCACTGGAGTCGGTGGAAGGGTTTCTGCGCGAACTCACCGGGCAGCCCGACACCTTCGATCTCTCCATGTACGAGCTGTCCTCCCGGCACGACATCCGCCAACTGGTGGTGTCCACCCTCCTGACCTATCTGGAACTCGAAGGCGTTCTCGAAGCCACCGGACCGCTTTACAACGAATACAAATTCCAGCCCCTGCGCACATCCAGGGAGATGCTGGCCCGGTTCGATCCCGAACGCGCCGCGCTCATCAAAAATCTATTCAGCCAGGCCCGGAAAGGCCGCACCTGGTTCACGCTCGACATCGCCTCCGCCGCCGAACGCCTCGCCCAGCCCCGCGCCCGGCTGGTGGCGGCGCTGAATTATCTGGAGGAGCAGGGCGATCTCAAACTGCAGGTGGCCGGACTCCGCCACGGATACCGCTTTGTACAGCGTCCCGCCGACGACGACGCGCTGGCCAAAACCCTCCACGAACGCTTCCGCAAAGCCGAAACCCGCGATATCGCCCGCATCCGGCAGGTGATCGATCTTGCCAAAACCTCCGACTGTCTGGTCAAGGCCCTGTTGGATTACTTTGGCGAAGCCCTGGAAAAACCCTGCGGCCACTGTGACCGCTGCAAGGGCGACTTCACGGCGTTTATCGAAAGCCAGGAATCCGCCACCCTTTCGCGCGAGGATCAGGAAGTCCTCAAAAAACTCCGGGCCGAAAACCATCCCGCCCTGCAGTCGCCCCGGCAAATCGCCCGCTTTCTCTGCGGCATCGCCTCCCCCGCCGCCAGCAAAGCCCGGCTCACCCGCGACCCGCGGTTCGGCAGCCTCGCCCACCGCCGCTTCGCAACCCTCGCCAAAGCGGCGGCGGGTTGCTAATCCTCAAACAAACATCAGCACCGACACCGCCGTCAGCGCCAGCAGAATCCCGGCGAGCACGCGGGGATCCGCATACCAGGCGATTTTGGCATCCGCGGTCCGTGCGGACCATGTGAGGTCGGCAAGCGAGCCGGTTCGCAACCCTAGCCAAAGCGGCGAACGATTTATAGGATCGTGTATTCCTGGAGGAATCGTTGCAATATGTCACTGCAAAAGAGACCCTTTTTCGTTTTTCCTGAATAATTTGGAAATGGTTCGCGTACAATTCCTGATATGCATTTTCAACAAAATTTAGTGGATCTTTCTTTTATATTTACGTAACTTATTCCCATAAGTGAAACCCGTTTGTCAGGTATTTTCCTGTCCACCTCGCACGTCGTGTCCTGAAGGAATGAGAAAGTAAGTATTCATATGAAATTTTTAATGACCAAAGTCATACGCTGTCTCTCGTTCCTATGTTTTTTCATTCGTTTTTCACAAGTCTCATTCGGTCAAACTGCGGGAACGGTTGATGTCGACTTCGACCCTGATTTCGATGGTTTTGCGCTTGCAGCCATTGCCCGGCAGCCGGACGGGAAACTTATCGTCGGGGGTTATTTCAGGAACGTCAATGGGTACCCTCGCAGAAATATTGCACGGCTGAATGAGGATGGTTCTCTGGACGGGAGCTTTGATCCCGACCTGGGCATCAGCGGTTCTGTCGGAACTGTCGCAGTTCAACCGGATGGTAAAATTTTGATAGGAGGCTCTTTCACATTCATCAGCGGAAACATTCGTAATCGGATTGCACGGCTGAATTCGGACGGCACGTTGGATATGAGTTTTGAGGCGGATGCAGACAGTAATGTTGAAACAATTCACATTCAAGCGGACGGAAAAATTCTGGTTGGCGGGTGGTTTAGCTCAATGAACGGCGAGCCGAAAAATCGGATTGCCAGGCTGAACATTGACGGTTCATTGGACCAGGGGTTTAATCCGGATGTCAATGGTTCGGTGTATACACTTGTCACCCAAACAGACGGCAAAATTCTGCTGGGTGGAAATTACACCGCGATCGGCGGTCAAACACGTAACTTCATCGCCCGAATAAACGAAGACGGAACGCTGGATTCAGAATTTAATCCGGTGCCTAACGGCGTGATCCATACTATGGCGCTTCAGTCTGACGGCAAAATTCTGCTGGGGGGGGGATTCACCTCACTCAGCGGCCAGGTCCGAAACCGTGTTGCAAGGTTACACCCAAACGGTTCCGTGGATATAAACTTCGACCCAAATGTGAACGACACTGTAAGAACGTTGACGTTGCAGGCCGATGGAAAAATTCTGGTCGGCGGGGATTTCAGTACCGTGAAAAACCAATCCCGCAGTAGAATCGTGAGATTGGCAACCAGTGGTTTTCCTGATAACAGTTTTACCGGAGCCTCCGGCAATATTGTTTTTTCGCTTGCATTACAATCGGACGGCAAGGTTCTGGTCGGCAGCCAATCCTCCTTGACCAGATTGCATAACGAGCCGGCAAACACGGTTTTGGGAGTATTAGGCACCTCAGAAATCAATTGGTATCGTGAAGGGAGTGCGCCGGAAATCGAGCAAGTCCGGTTTGAATATTGGAATGGTTCAACCTGGCAGAACACAGAACAGCCTCAACGGATGAGTCACGGCTGGCAGATTACAGATGTAAACCTTCCCGAAAGAGGATGGGTACGCGCTCAAGGACGCGCTCATGGCGGGTTCCAAAACAACTCATCCGGGATCATTCAGGAAATCATCGCATACGGGGACGGAGCGTTTCCCTTCATTGGTTTAAGCAAGGAGGGTGAATCCCTGCTGCCTGGCGTGTCCACAATAAGTTTCGGCACCTTGCAATGGAGGGAGGCTTCATCTCCTGTTCTGCTGACTGTCAGTAATCAGGGCGATGCGGTGCTTGAGAATCTGGCTGTTCATTTAGAAGGCGTACATGGGGCTGAATTTGTCGTGAGCCCATTGACCGAGTCCTCTTTGCCCCCAGGCCACAGCACTTCAGTTGCCGTGTTGTTTTCGCCGACATCCGTTGGCAGCCGAAATGCCATTTTGTCGATCACCAGTAATGATGCATCGCATCACCCATTTTCGGTCGGATTGACAGGCACAGGATTGCACGGGGAAATGGAATTTAATCCGGATATCGGACCAACACAAAGTGCGGTTTTTGCTTTTGTGACACAATCGGACGGGAAAATCATGGTTGGAGGGAATTTCACCAGCATCAGTGGACAGACTCGAAACCGTATTGCGCGACTGAACGCGGATGGATCGTTGGACATGGGTTTTGATCCGAATGCCAGCGGGATTGTTTATGCGATGGCGGTACAGCAGGATGGCAGGATATTGATCGGTGGAAATTTCACAAGTCTTGGAGGGCAGCCGCGAAGCCGCCTTGCCCGACTGAATGCTGACGGTGTGTTGGACGAAAGTTTCAATCCTCCTTCTATCAGTAACGTGATTAGGGCGGTTACATTGCAAGAGGATGGAAAAATACTGATCGGGGGGAGTTTCACCAATATCGGAGGGCAAGTACGTAACCGGATTGCCCGATTGAATCCGGACGGCACACTGGATGAAACGTTTATTTGCAGCGCCAACAGTGATGTCTACTCTTTAGTGTTGCAGCCGGACGGTAAAATCATCGCGGGCGGATTTTTTACGAGTATTGGCGGCCAAACCCGGAATCGAATTGCACGATTAAACACGGACGGGGCTCTTGACGAACTGTTTAATCCTGACGCAAACAACGCCGTCAACACACTCATCCTGCAGGCGAACGGCAAAATTCTGGTCGGAGGCAATTTTACGAATTTGGGTGGACAAGCACGCAACCGGCTGGCTCGGTTGCAATCGGATGGCACACTGGATGAGGATTTTGATCCGAATGTGAGCAATCCGGTGCATTCCCTTGCACTCCAGACAGACGGAAAAATTCTGCTGGGAGGGGAATTCGGGAGGATTGGGGAGGTGACACGCAACCGGATTGCAAGGCTTAATCCTGAAGGAACGCTGGACCCGACTTTTAATCCGGGCGCCAGTGGCACGGTCAGAGCCCTCATGTTGCAGCCGGAGGGTAACGTCCTGGCCGGAGGTGATTTTTTCACCCTCGGGGGCCAACCCCGAAATCGGATTGCGCGGTTACAGAATGATCCGGCGCATTCAGAACTGGTGAAACCGGCGGACGATCAGCTTGTCTGGCATCGCGGAGGCAGTGCCCCGGAAATTGAACAGGTACAGACTGCATACTGGGACGGTGCCACATGGCAACACACAGGTACCGCCGAACGCATGCACGGGGGGTGGCAAATCATTAATTTGAATCTCCCTGCCAGTGCCTGGCTCCGAGTGCAGGCACGCACTCAAGGTGGTGCATACAGCAGTTCGTCCACGATGATCAGGGAGTTGACGACGTACGGCGGTGGATCATTCCCTTCGATTGATGTAAGCGTGGGGGGGGAACCCTACAGAACAGGGGCTGCGTCGCTGGATTTTGGAAAAATAAAATGGAAAGAGACTTCGGAACAAATCCCGGTGACGATCATGAACCAGGGAGATGGCATTCTCGACGACCTGGAGGTACATCTAGCTGGTGATCATGCAAGTGATTTCTCTGTTTCCCCGATTTCAGCGACCTCATTAGCCCCCGGTGAAAGCACCACCATTATGGTTTCTTTCCGTTCTTGGAACAGTGGTGGACGAAACGCGATTCTTAAGATTACCAGTAATGATATGTCTAAAGAAACCTTGTCAATTACATTGGCAGGTGAGGTTGTGCACGCGGACCTTGATCTGAATTTGGGTTTTTTCGTGGGCGATGTCATGACTCTTGCGAGACAACAGGACGGAAAAGTTCTTCTGGGGGGCGGTTTTAACACTATTGAGGGGCAAAGCTTTAACCGAATTGCCCGAATGAATGCCGACGGTTCTCTGGATACCCGATTCAATCCAAATGCAAATAATAATGTTCACAGCATCGCGGTGCAACCGGATGGGAAAATTATCGTGGGAGGAACATTCTCCAGCATTGGTGATCAGCCGCGTGGCTATATCGCACGCTTGCATGAAGATGGCAGTGTGGATGACAGTTTCAACGCTTTTGCCGGGGGGGCACCCGCTACCGGAATATTCTCTCTCGCGCTGCAACCGGACGGGAAAATCGTGATTGCAGGTTCAATATCGACGGTTGACGGGCAATCATTCAGTCGTATTGCCAGGCTTAATTCCGACGGATCGTTGGATCAAACATTCAATGTGAATGTAAATAACACGGTCTTGACGATCGGGCTGCAGCCGGATGGAAAGATCCTGGTGGGAGGACTCTTCACCACGGTCAACGGACTGTCACGAAACCGGATTGCCCGGTTACATGATGACGGAACGGTTGACGAGAACTTTGATCCGAATTCAAACGGTTTCGTCACTGCTTTCGCAATTCAGTCGGACGGCGGTATTCTGGTCGGGGGTGGTTTTGCAAATATCGGTGGGCAGCCACGCGATCGGATTGCCCGATTAAATCAGGACGGATCAGCGGACGAGATGTTTCTTTCAAGTACAAGCCACCCGGTCACCACCTTTGCCTTACAGTCGGACGGAAAGATTCTGGTCGGAGGCGATTTTACAAGTATTGGAAATCAACCGCGCAACCGCATTGCCCGGTTGTACACCGACGGTACGCTGGACCTTTCCTTTGATCCGAATGCTGACGGTTCGGTTAAAGCTGTTCTGTTGGAATCCGACGGCAGGATCATGGTTGCGGGCGGATTTACATTCATCGGCGGAGAACCGCGCAATCAAATTGCACGGTTACGGAATGATCCGGCGATTTCAGAATTGACGGTGACGGAAACCAGCCAAATTAACTGGCGGCGGGACGGAGGCGCTCCGGATTTCGACCGGGTGGAGTTTGCATATTGGGACGGTACAGCATGGCAAAACACAATTCTCCCGTATCGCTATGCGGATGCATGGCAGACCCACCCGCTTAACCTGCCGATAAATACATGGATTCGGGCACAAGGGTTCATTGCCGGGGGCTGGAATAACAATTCATCAGGAATGATTGAGGAGATCATTCCATATGGCGGGGAAGGATTTTCGTCTCTATCCATCCGGATAAACGACGAACCTGCAGAAATAGACACCGCCAGCATAAAGTTTACCGGGGTCCAATGGGGGGCAATCGCAAACCCGGTTCAGGTGAGTATAACAAACGACGGGGATGCTCCACTTGAAGATTTGGCACTTGCATTGGGGGGAACTCACGCGGGCGACTTTACCCACACCCCGCTTTCCGTCACATCATTGGCCCCCGGTGAAAACACCACTGTTTCCCTGTTTTTCAATCCTACGGGCAGCGGAAACCGGGTGGGAATACTTTCTGTGCTCAGCAATGACAGAACGAAATCCCCTTTCAAAATCACCTTGGCCGGTTCCGTTTCATACCTGGATAATGGATTCAACCCCGGTGCCGGCGGAATTGTCCATGCCATCGCATTACAACCGGACGAAAGGATCCTGCTCGCGGGAAATTTTAACACGATCGGGGAGCAGATTCACAGGAGAATCGCCCGTTTGAATGTGGACGGTTCTTTGGATGAAGACTTTAACCAATCCGTAACCGGCGGTGCCGTCAGAACACTTGCTTTGCAGTCGGACAGGAAAATTCTCATCGGCGGGAGTTTTACGCAAGTAGATGGACTGTGGCGGAATCACCTCGCCCGGCTGAATCCGGACGGTTCTCTGGATGACACCTTTACCCCGGCTGTAAGCCACCAAATTCTGTCGCTGGTTTTACAGGCCGACGGTAAGATCCTTATAGGGGGTAGTTTCACATCTGTCGGAGGAGAAACCCGTAACCGAATCGCTCGATTGAGTCCTAACGGATCATTGGATGCAACATTTAATCCCGACGCGAACGGGGCCGTGCAATCCATCGCAATCCAGGCGAATGAACAAATCGTGATTGGAGGAAATTTTACAGCGGTCAACGGGCAACCGCGTAACCGGATTGCCCGGCTGAATCCGGACGGGACTCTGGATGAAACGTTTAATCCGCCCATGCACAACACCGTCTTTTGTCTGGCAATACAACCCGACGGCAAAATCCTCGCGGGAGGAGGTTTTACAGGTAACATCAGGCGGTTAAACTCCGACGGCACCAACGATGAGGGCTTCAATGTTCATGCGGATTCCACTGTCAGAACTATAGCAATTCAGTCGGACGGCAAAATTATAGCAGGTGGAGATTTTAAGATGATTGGCGGTCGGACACGCAACCGGATTGCCCGTTTACATTCCAACGGTGTTGTTGATCCGGATTTCGACCCGAATGCAAGTTTAGCTGTGCATTCCATCACGTTACTGCCAAATGGCAACATTCTCGTCGGAGGGAATTTCAATTCAATCGATGGGCAACCCCGCAGCCGAATCGCACGGCTGCATAATGATTTGGCAACCTCGGCAATCTCATTGACGGGTAATGAACAGTTGGATTGGCAACGTGGCGGAAGTGCCCCGGTCATTGAGCAGGTACAGGTGGCATATTGGGATGGTACCGCATGGCAGAACACAGGCAACGCCGAACGTGTTTCCGGCGGCTGGCGGGCCACCGGGCTTCATCTACCGGACGACACATGGGTACGCGTTCAAGGGCGCACCAGCGGAGGTGAAAACAACGGATCATCCGGCTTCCTTCGAGAAGTCATTGTCAAAGAAGGGGGTTTAATGCCTTCTATCGCATTGAGTGCCGAGAATAACGTGCTGGCAACCGGTTCAGCCTCATTGGATTTTGGGGATACACAGTGGAAATCGAATACAGCTTCAATTGATGTGACGATCACAAATGAAGGTGGTGCTGACCTCGAAAATCTATCCCTGGTGCTTGAAGGCGCCCATGCCGCGGATTTCAGCTTCACACCACCGCCGCAGACCTCTCTTGGCCCTGGTGAAAGCACAACATTTACAGTGTCGTTCCATCCAATGTCCATCGGCGAACGCACCGGAAGAATCTTGGTATACAGCAGTGACGCAATGAAATCCCCTTTTTGGATTCGGTTAACTGGCTCAGGTCTGCATGGAGATGAGAATTTTAGTCCGGAAATCAGTTCTCATCTGGTGAGTTCCATCGCGGTACAGCCCAATGGCAGAATTCTGATCGGCGGGGATTTCACCACGGTTAACGGGCATTCACGCAACCGGATTGCACGTCTGAATTCGGACGGTTCGTTGGACGCGGGCTTCAATCCGGATGCCAACAGCATCATTCACACGCTTGCCTTGCAGCCGGACGGAAAAATTTTGGTCGGTGGGGGGGGGAGTTTTACATCAATCGGCGGTCAAACGCGATACGCACTGGCGAGACTGTACCCGGACGGATCGGTGGAGGAAGGCTTTTCACCGACTGTGAATGGCTCTGTCAATGCCCTGGCCGTGTTGCCGGACAGCAAAATTCTGGTCGGCGGTTTTTTCCCGGGCATCGGTATTCACCGTCGTCATTGCATTGCCCTTTTGAGTCCTGACGGCACTGTACACGAAGGTTTTAATGCGGATGCCAATGATCAGGTGAACAGTCTTGCGTTACAGACGGACGGGAAAATTCTGGCCGGCGGAAACTTCACGAGCATCAGTGGATTTTCATACAACCGCATTGTGCGCCTTTGGCCGAATGGCTGGCCGGATGATGATTTCAATCCGAATGCCAATGGAAATGTCAAAACCATTGTGGTTCAGCCGGACGGGAAAATTCTGGTCGGAGGAGATTTCACCATAATCGACGGACAAACCCGCAACCGGATTGCCAGGCTGAACCCGGATGGGTCGTTGGACCCGGATTTTAATCCAGGAGCCAACAACACCATCAACACCTTCGCCCTGCAGGCTGACGGCAAAATTTTAGTTGGGGGTACCTTCACCACAATCGGAGGAAGAACCAGAAGCCGGATTGCACGGCTGAACGGGGACGGCACGGTGGACGTTAGTTTTGATCCGAGTGCAAATCACGAGGTCAATGCCCTTGCGTTAAAGTCAGACGGAAGCCTCCTTGTCGGCGGTCGTTTTATGGCGATCGGCGGGCTTGCCCGCAATCGGCTGACACGACTGCAGAATGATCCGGCGACTTCAAACCTTTCGGTCACAGGTACTTCACAAATTAATTGGCAACTGGGCGGCAGTGCACCTGAGGTCGAACAGGTTCAGTTTTCTTACTGGAATGGTTCCGCATGGCTGAACATTGGAAACGCTCAACGCGTATCCGGTGGCTGGCGGGCCATCGGGCTGTCCCTTCCCTCCAGCACCTGGGTTCGCGCACACGGTCACACCAGCGGAGGTCAATATAACAGTTCTTCCGGGATGATCCAAAAACTGATCCATTATGGAGGAGGGGCACATCCCTCAATCGCTCTAAGCGTTGCGGGAGAATCGTTGGAATCAGATTCTGCGGTTTTAAATTTTGATTCCCAACGGTGGAGGGAAATTTCGTCGCCTGTTGTGGTGACGATTACGAATCAAGGCGGTGCCGCGCTCAACAACCTTGCGGTGGCGTTGGAGGATGTTTATGGAACAGATTTTGTCCTCTCCGCACTGCCGGTGACCCACTTGCCCCCTGGGGGAAGCACTCATTTTTCAGTGCAATTCAGACCCAACGGCGGAGCTCTCCGCGAAGGATGGGTTTCCGTGACGAGCAATGATATGGCACAGACCCCTTTCCGAATTCGATTAACAGGTATAGGCATCGTAACGGAAGAATCGTTCAATCCCGATATAGACGGGGTGGTCAAAACCTTCGTTTTACATCCGGGCGGTAAAACATTGGTCGGGGGAGATTTCAACAATTTCGCCGGAGAAATACGTGATCGGATCGCGCGTCTGAATGAGGACGGGACACTTGACGATACCTTTAATCCCGGAGCGAATGGTTTGATCCGCTCTCTGGCGGTACAGTCGGACGGCAGGGTTCTGGTGGGGGGTGATTTCACCATGATCGGCGGCCATTTACGAAATCGAATCGCCAGGTTAAACATGGACGGAACATTGGACAGTAGTTTTAACCTGAATACCAATAACAGTGTTCGCGCCCTGGCGATACAACCGGATGGCAGGATCGTGGTCGGAGGTGATTTCACCATGATCAACGGCCATGTGCGGAATCGGATTGCAAGGCTGAACGCAGACGGAACCTTGGATGATAGCTTTCACCCGGATGCCAACAGTATTGTATATACCCTCGCGATACAACCCGACGGAAAAATCCTGGCCGGAGGAAATTTCACGAGGATCGGAGGAATGGCCCGCAACCTTGTTGCCCGCCTGAACACGGATGGAACCTTGGACACGTTGTTTAATCCGAATGCCGACGGAACGGTTTTCTCACTGGCCGTTCAGCCTGACGGGAAAATCCTTGCAGGAGGATCCTTCTCACATATCGCGGGGCAATCTCGCAACCGAATAGCAAGACTGAACCTGGACGGGGCACTGGACGCGGGTTTCAATCCGAATGCCAACAATTCTGTTTACTCCTTTGCATTGCAGGCCGACGGCAAAATTCTTGTGGGAGGAACCTTTAAGAGTATCGGGGGACAGACCCGCAACCGAATTGCGCGTTTGAACCCAAACGGAACAGTGGATCCGCATTTTGATCCAAACGCCGGTGATACAGTCAACTCCATCGCCATACAATCGGACGGAGCCATTCTCCTTGGGGGACGTTTCACGAACATCAGTGGACAGGCGCACAATCGGTTTGCACGAGTGGAGAACGATCCGGCAAGTTCAGAACTAATCGTAACGGGAACCTCACAAATCCATTGGCAACGAACCGGCAGCGCTCCGGAAATCGATCAGGTTGCGTTTACGTTTTGGGATGGAAACACATGGCAAAACGCGGGCAATGCCCACCGCGTTTCCGATGGCTGGCAGGCTGACGGCCTTGCTCTACCCGGGAGCGCCTGGATCCGCGCATACGGTCGCACAAATGGCGGACAATTTAACGGCTCATCGGGCGCGGTTGTGCAAATCAGTTCCTACGGGGGGTTCCACCCCCACATCACACTCGTCGCGAATGACGAGATATTGGAGATGGAATCATCAGTATTGAACTTGGGTTCCCTCGATATACAACAGGTTTCAGACCCGATACATTTGACGATTGCCAACCAGGGGAATGCTGTACTAAACAACATATCCATCGGACTGGGAGGCATGCACGCAGATGATTTCACCATGACTTCCCCGGGCGAGACCTCACTGTCTCCCGGCGAAAGTACCTCATTTCTGGTTTCCTTTCATCCGTTGAGTATCGGAAACCGTATGGCCACTTTATCCATCACAAGCAGCGATGTGTTACACAGCCCTTTTCCAATTGCATTAGCAGGAATCGGCATGCCCATCGGGATTTCAGAGCCACTTAGTCCTTCAGATCTGGATTTCATACTCGGGGGTGACTCGGAGTGGTATCTACAAGGAGAAGTGAAAAGGACCGGGCACGCCCTATCCGCCCGCAGTGGCGATATCGGCAACAACAGTTCCAGCTGGATCGAAACCACTGTCATTGGCCCGGGGATCCTTACGTATTGGCGCAGGGTCTCCTCCCGGTTGAGTTCCGATCACTTTCGGGTTCGATTAAACGGTTCCGTTGTTACTTCGCAATCCGGTGAGCTACCCTGGGCGATGGAAACCCTCAATATCCCTGAGGGAATACATACTGTTCGTTGGGAGTATACCAAGGGTTACTATTCCAGCATGGGACTTGATGCCGCGTTCCTGGATGAGGTGGTCTGGATGCCCGGCGGCGGGTATGCAACCTGGCCAATTCTAGAGGCCTTGCCGGTGGACAGGAGGGCTCCCACAGATTTGAACGGTCCGCTGAATTGGCCTAACCTTCTTGCATTTGCTATGGGAGTGAACCCACTCACAGCCACATGGGATCATTTACCTTCCCTCGGGGAGTTGCTACTTGAGGAAAATCGTGTACAATTTATCTTTCAGCGAAATCCTGATGCAACCGGCGTCAACCTGATTCCATATATGACGACGGAATTGAATAGTGAATGGGTCGAAGTGTCTGTGTTGAGTCAAAGCATCTCCCCTTTGGGAGATGGGAATGAGGAGGTTGTAGTTGAACTGCCGCTGCCCGAGGGACCACTCCTCTTCATTCGACTGGAGGCGCGTTCGGATGAATAGCTTTTCGAAAAGACCGTAAATTCAGCGACCGGTGCTATAACCGAATATGCGTCGGAATAAACTGCGTGATTTAACTGCAGGGTGGATACCTTCCGGCAGGGAGGTGGACGCGAGGAGCGCATGAAGATACGCCTCGTCCACAGGCTGCCTTTTGAAATCTTTGCCGAGCAGGCGGCGAAGTTTGCGGACAGCTTCTTGGCGGGTGTCGCCGGTGTTGGCTTCGTGCCGCTCCCAGAATTCCTCCCACCAGCCTTCGGGCTGCACCTTGGGTCCGTCGTATTCGGTAACCCGGCCCCGGTCACCGTCGGTCACCAGACTCCCTACAAAATCCGCCTCGGCGTAGACGCGTTCGATTTGGGCGCGGATTTCTTTGAGGTCGGCTTCGCTCACCACTCCGTTTGAGGTGGCTTTGTAAAACTGAACGGTGACCCGCACCGGAAACCGGGGGTCACGCTCGATGGGCAGCCGGTCGATTTCGGTGAATGGCCCCTCCACTTCGCCATGCCCGATGACGGCGTTCTCCACGTCGCTGTCCTCCCACAGCATGTCCATTTCCGGCACCATGGAGTAGAACACCCCGTCTTCCCAAGCCATCGCACTCCTTCGCGGAGGATTCCGCTGCCGCAGCGGCACCTGAATGAGCAGCACCATGTTCAGGCCGCTTTCCCCGGCGGCGTCCGGCATCGGTCCGTCACGCGTTTCACCGTCCCGGGCGTGGAAATCACTTTCGCGTTCGCCGGTGAGGCTCGCGCGTTCTCCGTTTTTATTGAAGAAAAGCCGCTGCCCCCAACTGTTGCCCTCTTCAAACGCGTCCCGCACATTGTCGATGACGGTGACGCTGCCGCCCTCGCGGGTGGCCAGCAGAGTCAGAACCGCCGGATCTTCCCGCACGGACTGATAATTGAAGAGCACCGGATTAAAGGTCACCGATCCGGCTTGCGGGATGGGCAGAAAACATGCCTGGGCACTGACCAGCACCCTGGAGTCGCGGTTCGGCGCATACAGGCTGCGCCGTCCTTCTCCACGCCAGGAGCCTGGATCGTTCAGATAGAGGGTGGGATTCTGTAAAAACTCTTTCAACGAAATCCGGCGCAGGTCATGGCCGCGCTCATTGCCCACGAGCAGGAAAAACAGTTCAGGATCGATGTCGGCGGACCGGTCGGAAAAATTCGGGAAACGAATCACCGGCATGGCATGGAGCGTGTTCCCGGCGCGATCATCCATGGGGACCGCCACCTGAATGGTCATATCGCTGATGTTTGGACCCACGGCAGAATTCTGGAAACGACCCGTATCCTCCCAGGTCACATTGACAATGTCGAGGCCAAGTTCCCGGGCCATCCGGCGGGCATCCGGCCGGCTTGACATCTGTTGCACCCGCTCCACGGTTTCCCGGAACGACGGGGTGTCCTCCGCTGCCAATAAATGACAAAAGCTCATAACAACCACTATGCCCGCGTATTTTCGAATAAACATGATGCTCTCCTTTTAAGGTTCCCCCTAAAGACGTCTCCCAAAATATAATTCTTAGGATAAACGATGCTCAAACAAACATCAGCACCGACACCGCCGTCAGCGCCAGCAGAATCCCGGCAAGCACGCGGGGATCCGCATACCAGGCGATTTTAGCATCCGCGGTCCGTGCGGACCATGTGAGGTCGGCAAGCGAGCCGGTCGCGGGACGGGGCTCGCGGGCGGCGGAAATCAGGAACACCAGTGCGGCGACCGCAGTCAGAATCACTGCCGTATAGGTGAAGTGCAGGGTGTAAATGCCGAGCGCCTGCAACACAAAAAGCAGCAGCGACACCGCATGGGTGCCCATCAGGGTGATTAACCCGGTTTTGGCACCCCCGCGTCCCGTCATCACCCCCATGACAAACAACACGATCACCGGCGGAACCGCGAAGGTGAGGATTTGCTGCAGGTAATCAAACAGTCCGGCAAAATACTGGATCATGGGCGCCCAGATGGCGGCAATCACCATGAATACAAAGGTTGAAACCCGTCCGACATGCGCGGTTTCTTCTTCGGTCATGTTCGGCCTGCGGGGTTTGATGAAGTCGAGGGTCACCAGCGTCGAGGCGGAGTTCAGGGTGGAGTCGATGCTCGACATAATCGCCGCGATCAGGCCGGCCATCACCAGACCGAGAACACCCACCGGCAAATACTCACGCACCAGCGTCGGGAACACCTGGTCGGGATCGGTCAAATCCGGCAGCAACACCACCGCCATCACACCCGGCAGCACCATAATGAACAGCGGGGTCAGTTTCAGAAAACCCGCCAGCAGCGCCCCGTAGCGGGCGTGATTCACATCTCTGGCCCCCAGCACCCGCTGGACGATGTATTGATTCATGCCCCAGTAGTAAAAACCCAGAAGCAGCACCCCGGTGAACATGCCCGGCCAGGGCAAATCCGGATCCGAGGGCGGACGGATCATGGAGAGATGCCCGTTAAACCGCTCGGATGCCTGAACCCCTTCCACCACCGCCGTCCAGGAGTAATCGAACTGGGCGAAGCAAATCACCGCGAGGATGGCGGTGCCGACCAACAGGATCACCCCCTGAATCACATCCGTGAACACCACCGCCGCCAGTCCGCCCGCCATCGTATACACGCCGGCGAGCAGCGCCAGCACGATGCAGGTCACCCAAAGATTCAGCCCCGGGAAAAACACCTGCAGGACCATCGCCCCCGCGAACAGCGCTCCGGCGGTATCCACCACCAGACTGAGAAAAATATTCAGAGCCGAGAAATACCGCCGGGCTTTGGGGCCGTAGCGCTTCTCCAGAAATTCCGGCACGGTGCTGATCCGCGATTTGATGTAAAACGGAATCAACAGAAACATCATCAACACCAGAACAATCGACGTGCCCCACTCGTATGCGCTCACCGCCACCCCGTATCGGTAGGCGTTCCCCGCCAGCCCCACCAGTGTGGTGCTGGAGATATTGGAGGCGAACAGCGAAAACCCGATCACCGGCCAAACCAGTTTCCGCCCCGCCAGAAACAAGTCCTCCCCGCTGTGCGTCCGCTTCGCCACCCGGATACCAATCCAGACAATCGCGGCGAAATAAGCAAGAATAATCAAAATATCGATAATGTGGATCGGTAAGTTCATACCAACAGGGTAACCCGACCTCATACCAAAATGCAACCCTGTTTTTTCGATCGGGTGAATTCATGTTCATCCGTGATTGAATTCAGCCGGAAGTCCGTTATCTCATATACAATATGGATTCTCCAGCCAAACGCGCCTCACTCAAGACTCTTCCTTTGCGGTACCGCATCTATCAAAAGGAGCGCCACCCCCTGTGGATGGCGGTCCCCATGGCCGCCGCCATCAGCTATTCCGGCGTCACCTTCTCCGCCATCATGGCGCACCGCGCCCCTCCGGGACTGGCCGTCTACCTGATCGCGTTCGTGGTGACGCTCTGCTTCCACCTGCAGCGCCGGATTGCCGATGACCTGCGGAACGTGCGCTTTGACCGCAAATACCAGCCCAACCGCCCCATTCCCCGCGGCCTGGTGTCTCCAAACGAACTGCGCCTGCTGTTTGCCGCTCTGCTCCCCCTGCAGGCACTGCTCTCTATGACGGTGCATATCCGAATGTTCGGTCCGCTGCTGATCACCACCGTGTTTCTCATGTTGCTGACCATGGGGGTGGGGCCGTTGCGCTGGAACAGCTTAAACCCGCTCTTCTATCTGTTTTTTCACCGGCTTGCCGCGCCTCTCACCGTTTTTTGCATATCCGCGTTGGAATGGCTTCCCCGGACCGGACACCCCCACCCGACCCTCTTTTTCCTGCTGACGGTCAGTTTTCTGAACAGCTTCGCGCTGGAAATCGGCCGCAACTTCGACCTTCCCGGCGAAGGCGTTCCCGAATCCCGCAGCTATGCCAAGTTCTGGGGACCGCGCAAAGCGGCCGTGATCTGGTGGATGATGATCAACCTTGCGGCGATGTTTTCCAGCCTGACCCGGGTCATCCGCGGCGCGCCGGTGGACGGCATGCTGGTGTTGCTGGCGGGAGTTGTCGTCACCGGCGTTTTCGCCTACCGCGTGGCCGCAACCCTCAATCCGAAAACAGCCTCCCGACTCGCCGCACTCTCCAGCCTGTGGACCATCACCATGTTCCTTACACTGGTACTGGGCTGACCACGTCATGACCCGCTTCCGCCCCTGCATTGATCTCCACAACGGCCGCGTGAAGCAAATCGTGGGCGGAACCCTCCGCAACGAAGACGAGCCCCGAACCAATTTCGTCAGCCCGAACGGCGCCGACTGGTTTGCGAACCGCTACCGCGAAGACAACCTCACCGGCGGTCATGTCATCCAACTCGGTCCCGGAAATCAGGAGGCCGCCGAACAGGCCCTCGCCGCCTGGCCGAAGGGCCTGCAGCTCGGCGGCGGCATCCGCGAAGACAACGCCCTGGCCTGGCTCGAAAACGGCGCCGACAAAATCATCGTCACCTCCTGGCTCTTTGACGAACACGCCCGTTTCCAGCCCAAACGCATGGAACAATTGGCCCGCCTCGTCGGTCCCGAACATCTGGTCATCGACCTCAGTTGCCGCGGACGCTTTCCCGATTGGCGCGTGGCCATGAACCGCTGGCAAACCCCCACCGACCTGGCCGTCAACGCCGAAACGCTCGCCTTCATGGCTGATTTCTGCTCTGAATTTCTCATTCACGCCGCCGATGTCGAAGGCCTCAAAGCCGGCATGGACGAGGACCTCATCCGCATGTTGGGAGCCGAATCCCCCCTCCCCGTCACCTACGCCGGCGGGGCCTCCCGCTTCGAGGATCTCGCCCGAACCGAAAGCCTCAGCCAGGGCCGGGTCGACCTCACCATCGGCTCCGCCCTCGATCTCTTCGGCGGAACCATCCCCTACGCCGACTGCGTCGCCTGGAACCGGCGTGAACACTCTAAATAATAAACATCCGCCTAAAGATTTTGACTCAGATGCACGCTTTACAGACCAGCAGGATCGCACCATGAAAAAATACTGGGCCTTTTGGTGTTTATTTCCTGCACAGGTTGCCTTTGCCCAACCTTTCGAAACCTTTGAGGAAGCGGAGTACTTCTTTAATAATGATACGTTCTATTGGCCCATGTTTATTTTGTGCCTCGGACTCGCCGGATCCGTACTTGCACTGGCATTTCGGATGGCCGTGCAACACCCGCCGCCCCCTTCAAACCTGAAGGCATTGAGCGCGGCACACCCGGAATATAACCGCTTGGGAGGATGGCTGGTGATTCCAATGCTGGGTCTCATCATCAAGGCGGCCGGAGGTATCCTTTCCTGCTTCGGGTTTGGATTGGCGGTTTTTCGCTGGAACTTCTGGATCCTCTTGGGGGAGATCGGCAAAGAACCCGGAAGTTTCATAAACGGCACCTCCTTTATCGGACTGATGATTCTGTATATTTGGCCCGCATTTTTTCTTCCTGTGCTCCTCGTGCAGTTTTTCAAAAGAAAATCCGTGGTTCCCGCAATGATCATCGTCTACACGCTCACCTCATTGCTGATCACGCTGGGCAACTACATCCTTTTTATATGGGCTGGATTGGACAGTTCCGGCTACACCACCGGCTTCTTTCTGGGACAATTCGCTGTGGTCTGTATTTTCAAAATCCCATGGCTGTTCTATTTTGTTCAATCGGAACGCGTTAAAGTGTACTTCAGCCACTGATGAGGCAAACAGTCACGGATTCAAGATCGGATTCGTGAGGGAGTTCGGGTTGAGATTACGCCAATAAACGTGCGATAATGTCGTGGCTTTCCTCTTCAATTCCAAGGTCGCTCTCGGCTTTGCCCGCCCGTACCAATACCGCGCATTAGACAGGTCGCCCTCCTCGCGGTGCAGATTGGCGTGAACCTAGGCGCCGTCCAGAAGGTCTCCCTGCTGGCATAACGCGTGGGCTTTCTCCCAATTTCCCTTTTCCGCATACCAGAGGGCCTGCAAAGGAGGCCCCCAGTCGGCATTTTCGCCTACCGCGTGGCCTCCACCCTCAACCCCAAAGCCGCCGCCCGCCTCGACACCCTCTCCAGCCTGTGGACCATCACCATGTTCCTCACCGTCGTGCTGGGCTGAGCGCACCATGACCCGCTTCCGTCCCTGCATCGATCTCCACAACGGCCGCGTGAAGCAAATCGTGGGCGGAACCCTCCGCAACGAAGACGAGCCCCGAACCAATTTCGTCAGCCCGAACGGCGCCGACTGGTTTGCGAACCGCTACCGCGAAGACAACCTCACCGGCGGTCATGTCATCCAACTCGGTCCCGGAAATCAGGAGGCCGCCGAACAGGCCCTCGCCGCCTGGCCGAAGGGCCTGCAGCTCGGCGGCGGCATCCGCGAAGACAACGCCCTGGCCTGGCTCGAAAACGGCGCCGACAAAATCATCGTCACCTCCTGGCTCTTTGACGAACACGCCCGTTTCCAGCCCAAACGCATGGAACAATTGGCCCGCCTCGTCGGTCCCGAACATCTGGTCATCGACCTCAGTTGCCGCGGACGCTTTCCCGATTGGCGCGTGGCCATGAACCGCTGGCAAACCCCCACCGACCTGGCCGTCAACGCCGAAACGCTCGCCTTCATGGCTGATTTCTGCTCTGAATTTCTCATTCACGCCGCCGATGTCGAAGGCCTCAAAGCCGGCATGGACGAGGACCTCATCCGCATGTTGGGAGCCGAATCCCCCCTCCCCGTCACCTACGCCGGCGGGGCCTCCCGCTTCGAGGATCTCGCCCGAACCGAAAGCCTCAGCCAGGGCCGGGTCGACCTCACCATCGGCTCCGCCCTCGATCTCTTCGGCGGAACCATCCCCTACGCCGACTGCGTCGCCTGGAACCGGCGGGAACAAATCTAGCCGATATACGGCCCCGCAATATTGACAGATAACGTTATCATGTTTATGATAACATAATGAGAACGATAGTTGATATTCCAGATCAGACCCTACCCATCCTGGATCATTATGCCAAAACGCATAAGCTTTCACGAGCGGCGGTAATCCGCAAGGCGATCGGACTTTATTTGGATAACGTTTCAACCGACCCGGATGAAGCATTTGGCCTTTGGCGTGAACGGGAGGTGGACGGGGTGTCCTACCAGGAAAATCTTCGGAAAGAATGGGATTAAGTGAAGGCGGTACTGGATACCAATATTCTGATTGATTATCTCAGAGGAATCCCTTCGGCCAAAGAGGAAATCCTAAGGTATCGTTCCCCACTGATCAGTATCCTGACTAAAATGGAAGTTTTGGCAGGAGTAAAAGATACCGACGAGGAAGCCCGAATAAGAACATTTTTAGCCCGGTTTCAGATGATTGGCCTGGAGGATACCATTGCCGAGCGGGCAATTCAGCTTCGGAAATCGTTACGAATCAAAATGCCGGATGCGATTATTTATGCGACAGCACAGCAGGAGGATTGCCTTTTGGTAACTCGGAACACCAAGGATTTTCCAAGCGATCTTCCCGATGTGCGATGTCCCTACACGTTGTAAATCGCGCAAGTGTACTTCAGCCACTGATGAGGAAAAAATCACGGATTCAAGATCGGATTCGTGAGGGCATTCGGATTGATATTACGCCAATAAACTTGCGATGATATCGCGGCGTTCCTCTTCAATACTCTGATTGCTCTCGGATTTGCCCGCCCGCTGATACCAGTACCGCGCATTGGACAGGTCGCCCTCCTCGCGGTGCAGGTTGGCGTGTACCCAGGCGCCGTCCGGAAGGTCTCCCTGCTGGCATAACTCGTGGGCTTTCTCCCAATTTCCTTTCTCCGCATACCAGAGGGCCTGCAAAGGAGGCCCCCAGTCGGCCTCCGGGGTGTCGTGTTGGCGGCAGTGGTGGAGAAAATCGGAAAGAGTGTTCATGTCGTCATTTTGCATCGGAACATTCAAATGTGCAAGGCTGTAATGGTTTAAATCAGCATCACGCATCATGCGTCTCTCTGTTCTCCATCCCGATTTGATATGCCTCTACACGTTCGCCTCCGATCAGATGCTGCTGAATGATTTTTTCCAGGACATCAGGCGAGCAGGAGTGATACCAAACGCCCTCCGGATAGACAACCGCCACCGGCCCGTGACAACAGACCCGAAGGCAGTTCGCTTTGGTCCGGGCCACGCCACCCTTCTCAGATAAACCCAGTTCCTTCAGCCGTTTCTTGAGATAGTTCCAGCTCTCCAGGCCCTGTTCCCGGGAACAACAGTCCGCCTCCGTCTGATCGCAACAAAGAAAAATGTGATGGCGAATCGAATCCAACCCGGCATTCTTCGCACAGGCCAACACTTCAGCGCTGGGGGATATATTCATAGAAACTTCATATCATGTGATAGTTGTATGTCTCACGCCCAGTTTACAGAATGACTGAAAACAAATATTCAGGCCAATGTTCAGTGAGCTTAATGCCGTGTGGAGATCCGGATCGATAAATAATTCAGCCATTTCCCTGCCGTAAACCGATACCGAAACATATGCATCAAAGGTGGCTGTCAGTTTCTCAATTTGGGTCGACTTCAGGAGTAACGTATCCAGAAAGTGGCGGAAATGTTTTTCAAAATCATCCTGGTCGCAAAGCCGGATGAGTTCCCATGAACCGTCTTTGTGCCGACTTTTCCCATTACGACGCAGGTCACCAGGTTTGTGAGACGTGTCCGGTTCAAGGCACATGATTTTCGTCACGATGTCCGGATTTAAATTCTTTCCGAAAAAAATTAAACTGATCTTGGTGTTTGGCTGAGTCATTTCTACTGTTTCCTGCTATGAGCCCAGGCGTGCTGGGCTGACAGGGTGTAACCGAGGATTTCAATCCACGGATGGATTATAATATTTTTCCCCACCCGCCTCCCGCAAAAGGCGCAGTCGTTCGGTGCTTGATTCAGGATAAGGCCTTTCAGATGTCTCGATTTCTTCGCAAAGTCGGCGTTCGATGGAGTCTCCAACCCATTCGTTCAGGCTCTGTCCAGCGATTTTGGCATAGATGGCGGCTTGCCGATGGATTTCCGGCGCGACTCGGATTTGAAAAGTGCCGGAAAACGGACGCTCGGGTTCTTTCCCGACTTGCTTACAGGTTTCGAGATAGTCATCGACAGCGGTTTCAAATTCTGTTCGAAGGCCCGTAACGGATTCCGATTCATATGTCACCAGATCGTCAATGAATACTATTTTACCATGCAGGCAGCCGTCCTTGTGGCTGATTTCCGCCGAACCCAAATAGTCTTTGTATTTCATGTGATTCATAACAATCCCGCGTCTTTTAATTTCTGATGCACTTCTTTCAGGGCGTAGGCTTTTAGGACCTTCCGGGGGTGTGGTTCGTGTAAGTTGATGATGCTATTCAGGGCTTGGTTGTAAAATTTCCGGCGCGACCCATGGTTTTTAAGCTCATGGTAACCAAATAGTTTCAGCAAGGCCTGAAGTTCAGTCCATTCGAAGTCCGACGGCAGTTGTAAAAAACGTCGAATCAACTTCTCTTTCCTACTCATAAATCAGCCTTTAGGATTTTGCAATTATTTTTTAGTTGCATATAGTTTTAACAAGTCCCAACCCCACCAAAACCCTAAGAAATTCTACGTCCTGGATATCTGTCTTGACTCCCATCCCTTCAGATTGCCTGGCGGGCGGTAAACGAAAAGAAAAAGTGGGAAAATCCCCCACCCTCTCTGTTCAGATCACTTTATTGAGCGTCTCGCGCAAAGCCCGGCCGCTGGCCTGGAGGCCCTGGGCCTCTTTCGGCCACAGGCTGATTTCCACGTGGTCGATCACGCCGGCACGGCCGACGATCGTCGGCACGCTGATGCTCAGATCCCGCAGGCCGTAGCAGCCGTGCTGCTGTGAGCTGACCGGAAGCAACTGCTGTTTGTCCAGAGCCACCGCGTGAACGGTTTCCGCGATGGTCGCGCCGACCGCCCAGCCGGCCCCGCCTTTGCGGCGGATCACTTCCGCGCCGCTGCCTTTGGTGCGCTCGAAGAGCTTCTGCTGCAGCGCCGGAGTCACCGCCTTGAGCCCGCTCAAAGGAAGGCCATTGACCGCCGCCGAAGACCAGACCGGAATCATGCTGTCGCCGTGCTCGCCGAGAATCAGCGCGTTCACCTGCGACGCGTCCAGCTTCAGTTCCTGGGCGATCAGGGAACGGAACCGGCAGGTGTCGAGCATGGTGCCCAGACCGTAGACCTGCTGCCAGGGCAAATTCAGGGTCCGCACCGCGAGTTCCGTGAGAATGTCCACCGGATTGGAGACCACAAACACATGCGCGGTCGGTTTGTAGCCGCCCCGCTGAATGCTGTCCAAAATCTTTTTAAAGAGTTCGACGTTCCGGTTGATCAAATCCAGCCGCGACTCATCCGGCTTGCGGCGGAGTCCGGCGGTGATCACAAAGATATCCGAATCCGCAGCGCGGTCA
Source organism: Verrucomicrobiota bacterium (assembly GCA_020831625.1). Classification (GTDB taxonomy): domain Bacteria; phylum Verrucomicrobiota; class Kiritimatiellia; order SS1-B-03-39; family UBA6053; genus PXAS01. The sequence continues at coordinate 54,286 of JAFIGD010000029.1, forward strand.
TAGTCGCCCGCGTAGATCCGCTGTCCGCCCAGGGTCGCGGCCCCGTGCAAAAGGTCCAGAGCCTCGCCCTGGGCGAGATCCTCGTTGGCATCCAAGATTTGAATTTCTTTAACGATGCCGGCGCATTGCAACGCAAACGCGGCGTTGGATCCTACGCGGCCACCGCCGCCGATAATGGTTGTTTTCATATTTTTCTCCTGATGTGAAATGGGGGGTTATGAGGAATAAGAGGGGGGAGGTTCAGAGACCTTTGACAAATTCAGGCCGGGGGCTTTGACGGAAACAAAGCGGGGGTGACGCTCCTGTTGGCGTTTCATTGCCGATCGAACGTACAAAAGAGGGTCCCCCTGATGCTCGCGCAACAACTGCTCGCGAATGTCATGTATTTCGGAAACAATGGGTTCATTCATGTTGATTCATCCCCGCTTAACTCAAAAGGTGTACAAATAAGTGGCATCGGATACCCCCAACCCGTAAGCAGACGCCTCAAGCCGGGGAGCACATCCGCATTGGCCAGATGTGAACAATTCCATGTTAGCAGAATATCAACCGCATAGACAGAACATACCGCCACATGCGCGGCATCCAAGCGGCTCTTGATCGGGAAAAGCCCTGAATCGATCAATTTTTTGTATAATTGGATAACCTCCTCATTGATCTCCAGCTCATCCAAACCTTTAAGGACCTCCATCCGGCGGCTTGCAGCTTCGGCATCACCCGCTTTCACCTCATCCCAAACAAACTGTGAAACCACCAACTGATATCGGTGCCGACTTTGCTCCCACCACTCCCGTGTGGTAAGTTGCTTGGCCGCTGTCACGATTTGAGCGGAAATCCTGGATGTCAAAAAGCCGGGAATCGTCGACTCCAAATAGACCAGGTTCTTGCGGGGTATTCTCTCCTGGCTCATGATTTCACCTTGCTCGGACCAACCTCTAGACTGTCTTCATTTGCCGGAAAAGCATGATGCAAAAGTTGCAGGGCTTTGTTGAGATCTCCGTCGGCGCGGTCCAGATAGACCGGATCATGGCCATAGCTCATGAACAGACGGCGATCTGGTTCAGGTGATGCGGAGGAATTCATGATTTTCAAAAGGCGCAAACATCGGCTCGAATTTATCAGTGTCCATCAGTGTCCATCAGTGTCCATCAGTGTCCATCAGTGGTTTTATTCTTCAACGCTTCTCTGGCTACCCTAATCAGGACTTACTCAAACTTTGCATGATCTGATTCGTGATCTGCTGCACCAAGACCTCGGCATCATCGTTGTACTCCTGTCCGCCGGAGGCGGCGGGGGCTTCGTGCGGCGGAACCGCGCAGAGGACGCCGGGACGGAAATCGGAATTGTCGCAGAGTTCGCACTCTTTCCAGGAATCCCGGTAATCATCCATGCCCAACGATTTGCGCAGGCCGATCAGCTCCTTCGCCTGCGAGCCGGAAATCGTTTTCAGCGGTTTGCCCAGTTGCGAGGCCATCCACACGGTTTTGCAATAGGCGTCGGTGTTTTCCATCTTCCAGTAGGCGTCCTCAATATCTTTCCCCCAGGTGATCACCCCGTGGTTTTCCATCAGAATCGACTGATGGTCCACACCCACCTCGCCCACCACCTGCGCGTTCTCGGGAGAGCCGGGCGTGCGGTACGGCGCGTAGCCGATCTGCCCCAGAAACACCTCGGCCTCGGGAATCATACAGGTCGGCGGAATCACTCCGGCCACCGCATAAGCGGTCGCGTGGGGCGGATGCGCGTGACAGCAGGCTTTGGCCTTGGGCTGACGCTGCATAATCGCCATGTGCGTCATCGCCTCGCTGGTCCGCTTGCGTTTTCCGGCGTACTGCCTGCCGGCGAAATCGATTAGACACATGTCGTCGGCGGTCATGAAGCCCTTGGAGATCAGCGTCGGGGTGCAGAGCACCAGATTGTCGCCCACGCGGACCGTCAGGTTCCCGCCGTTGCCATCCACATAATCTTTGGACCAGATCCGTTTTCCGATGTCGGCCATGCGCTCACGCAGTTCGCGAATGGGTGCCGAGTCATAAAACGCCAACAGCGCCTCCGGGGTTTTCGGATCCGCGCCCGGCTCCCACCTGTATTCATAATCCGGAACCACCGGCTCGGCGTATACTGCGGCCTTGCCCTGAGACTTCCGGCCGGCGCCGCGGCGCGCGTCGTTGAGCAGATCCCGGGCCTGCGGCGTGAGCAGAGCGTCCGAAGGCACTCCGGAAGGTCCTTTGGAGGCCAGAAGGGCTTGCATGTCTTTAGCGGTAATTAAGGTTTTCATGATCGTCTCAAGCGTTTGGAGGTTGGTAAATTAAACGGTCTAAAATCATACAGTTGTAGGCGTCCACCGGCGTATCCTCGTGGAACGAGGCGGCGGCCTCGCCGCCTTCACTGAAGGCAATGCGGTCACCCGCCGATGCGCCCAGCTCATCAAACACCACAATGCTGTTGCCTTTCGGCAGCGGATCGGTGGTGCCGGACAATAAATATTCGCGCGTGGCCGGAATCACCATCAAAAACCGGCCGCCTTTGAACGCGTCCAGCTTGTGGCTCATGGTCACCCGGCCAATCACCTGGCCAATCTTCATACCGCCACCCCGTCGACAATGTTGGTGACCATATAGCGCAGCGGACTGTGCGGGTCCTTCACCCACTCGCGAAGCGCCGCGCCGTCGCTGCTGATAATGACCTTCTGATGCAGGCCGGCACCCATGCCGTCGAGCGCAATCAGCGGCACTCCGATGTCGTTCTCCTCCTCGTCGATCGGCTGACACACCGCCAGTTTCCATCCCTTCACACTCGGGTGCCGGATGGTGCTGGTGGCGGTGCCGTCAACGCGGGCGAGAAACATGTCGGGCGGTATCCTTAAAACTGGTTCAGGTTGTCGACCATCACACAGCGGCGTTTGCGGGTGAAGGTCATCGGGGTGGTGATCCCCTCGCCGGTGGTGGTGGCAATGGAGAAACTCGCGTAGCCCTCGCCGCCGCTGCCGAGACCCGCGAGACAGGAGCCGTTCTTCACAAACAGGGTGCTGTCCAGCGCCTTGGCCATCTGCGTCATGTGCTCCACATTTAACGTATGGATCATGGAAGAGTGCTTGTAGCCGTGCTCGGAGATTTTCGCCAGGCGGACCGCCTCGTCAAAATCGCGCACCCGGATCACCGGAAGCAGGGGCATCATCTGCTCTTCAATCACAAAGAGATGGTCCGCATCGGTTTCAGCAAACAGCATTTCGGTGCCGGCAGGCACCGAGCGGCCCGCGATTTGCGCCAGCCGCGAGGCATCCGCGCCCACAAGCTCGCGGTTCAGGACCGGATGTGAACATCCGCCCGCGCCGTTTTTGGTCGAAAACGCCTCGGCGGTCACCGCCGCCAGTTCGCGGTCGTTCAACTGCACCGCCCCGGCGCGTTTGAAGGCCTCGATGAAATCGCGATAGACCTTGTCCAACACAAAGACCTGCTTTTCACCGATGCAGAGCAGGTTGTTGTCGAACGCGCCCCCGAAGATGATGTTCGCGGCGGCCTTATCCAGCCGGGCGGTCTCATCCACCACCACCGGCGGATTGCCGGGCCCCGCGCAAATCGCGCGCTTGCCGCTCTGCATCGCCGCTTTGACCACCCCGGGACCGCCGGTGATGACCAACAGACCCACGTCCGGACTCTTGCACAACTCATTGAAGCTGTCCAGGGTCGGGGTTTCGATGATGGTGACGATATTGGGAATCCCCAATTCGCGCTCGATTTCGCGGTTGAAAGTTCGTACCGCCTCGGCGGCGCATTTGGCTCCGCCGGGATGCGCGTTGAACACCACCGTGTTGCCGGCGGCGACAATATTAATCACATTGCAGGCCAGCGTCGGAATCGAATGGGTCACCGGCGTAATCGCCCCCACCACGCCGAAGGGTGTGAACTCCTCCATCGAGATTCCGTGATCGCCGCTCATGCCGTAGGGTTGCAACCATTCCACCCCGGGAAGATTCTGAATGCCCTGCAGTTTCGCGATTTTATGCTCCAGACGTCCGATTTTGGTCTCCGCGAACTCCAGTTTGCCCCACTCCTCATCCTTCGCGGTGCAGATGCGTTTGACGATATCCACCACCACGCGCCGGCCGGCCATGCCTTTCAGCCGCAGTGCCTCGAAGGCCTCGCGGGCGGCGGCCGCCGCCGAATTCGCATCCGGAAACACACCCAGATTTCCCCCGGATGCCCCGCCCCGTTTGGAGCAGCCACAGCCCTTGGACGCCGCGGACACGGTGCCACCGGATTGAATTTTCGAGAGCACGTCCTGGACAATGCTGCGGACCAAATCTTCACTCATCGCGTTTTGCATAGGGTTCTTTCAGAATTCGCGTCTTATGTGGACGACTTGTATATGTTCTTTCCGAGGACATCCACCGTGTCGATGATGCCCGTAACCGCCGCGTCAATCGGACAGGGGGAGAGCCCCTTGACCTTGCGCGCGGAACTGCCCTGCACCAGCATGACCAGCTCCCCCACCCCGGCTCCGATCGAATCCACCGCGACAATCGTGTTCGCGCCGTTCTTGAACTCAGAGGGGTTGGCCTCGTCCACCAGCACCGGACGCACCAGCAGGAGCTTGCGCCCCTGCATCGCGTCGTCCTTCTTGCTGGAGACGACCTGACCGATCACACGTGCCAGAAACATCGCTTACTTCTTCGCGGGTGCGGGCTTCGGCAGAATCGCGGCCACTTCGTCGTGCGGACGCGGGATCACCTGGACGCTGACCACCTGACCGTATTCGCTGGCGGCCTGGGTGCCGACTTCAATCGAGGCTTTGACCGCCGCGACATCGCCTTCGATCATCGCCGCGCACAAGGCGCTGCCGACGCTCTTCATGGGGCCGATCAGTTTCACATCCGCCGCTTTGAGCATTGCGTCGACGGCTTGCACGAGGCAGGCCAGTCCTTTGGTTTCAATCATTCCGAGTGCTTGTTGTGCCATGGTATTTTCCTTGTTGGAGGTTTGTTTATCTTAAAAAAGGTTAAAGGTTCTGTAATCTGTCTGATCAGACCGATCCGTCGGATCCGTCTGTTCGACCAAGCAACCGCCGGGTTTCCCGGGCGATGACGAGTTCTTCGTTGGCGAGGATGACCCACACCTGGATGCGGGAGTCCCCGGCGTGAATGGAGCCTTCGCTGTGCAGCGGCGCGTTTTTGGCGGGATCGAGCTTCAGACCGAAGCCCTCGAGACCGGCGCAAACCGCCTCGCGGAGCCAGGGATTGTGCTCGCCGATGCCGGCGGTGAAGACCAGAGCCTCCATGCCGCCCATTTTCAGCATATACGCACCAACATACTGGCGGATATTGTCCACCAGCACATCCAGCGCCAGCTGCGCGTCGGCATTTCCGGCATCCGCCGCGTCCTTGATATCCCGCAGATCATTGCTGACCCCCGAAATACCCAGCAGCCCGCCTTCTTTGTTCATCTGGCGAACCGCTTCGGACATCGGGATTCCCAGCTTTTCCATTGCATAGGGCAACGCCGCCGAATCCAGATCGCCAACCCGGTTGTTCTGCGGCAAGCCCGCCTGCGGACTGAGTCCGAAGCTGTTGCCGATGGCCACGCCGGTGTGAATGCCGGTGATCGAACTGCTGCCGCCAAGATGACAGGACACAACCCGCAACGGTTCACCTGTCCATTCCCCGGGGCGGCGGCTGTACAGATTCCGCACCCGCCCGGCGACATCCTCACGGCCCATCAACTCTGCGGAACGCTCCGCGACAAACTTGTGGCTGGCACCGTGGAAGCCCTGGCGTTCAATCCCTAAATCCCGCCACGCTTTCGGCAGGGCATAGGTCCTGGACGCTTTGGGCACCCACTGATAAAACGCGGTTTCAAACAAGGCTACACGTTTGACGGAGGGAAACGTATCCCGGAAGTAGCGAATACTGGCCGCATAGGGCGGATTGTGGGCCGGAGCGATTTCCTTGAAATCATCCAGCGCCTTCAGCGCGCGGTCATCGGCTTCAACACATCCGGAGAGATCTTTCCCCAGAACGGTTTTAAAGCCGACCGCGTCCAGATCGTTCACGGAATCCAGATGACCCTCGTTCACCAATCCCGCCAGCGAGGCTTCAATCGCCTCCCCGTGGTCGGTCACCCGCTCCAGCCCGCCCTTGGTGAGCAGACGCTCTTCAGCGCCCGCCATCTCATAGAGGCAGTACTTAAAGGAGGTGGAGCCGATGTTGGCAACGAGAATCTTCATGCGGGAAGTCCGATTATCCGATCCAATTATCCGATCCAGGAACCGAGACCGCTCAGGTCGTCGTGCGGACGCGGAATCACCAACACGGAATTCACGGTGCCGATATGGCCCGCCGCTTCCGCGCCGGCCTCCACCGCCGCTTTGACCGCCGCCACGTCGCCGTGGAAGAAGCCGGTTACAATTCCGCTGCCGACTTTTTCCCAGCCGGACATCGTCACATCCGCGGCTTTCAGCGCGGCATCGGAGGCTTCCAGAAGGGTCACCAGACCGACGGTTTCAATAATTCCCAATGCTTGTTTTGCCATGATAGGGTTCCTTAACTTAGAGTCCAAATTGTTTCACGAGGTCCGCGTGCGGACGGGGGATCACGTGCGATGCGACCAGTTCGCCGACACGGTTGGCGGCTTCGGCGCCGGCTTCGACGGCGGCTTTCACACTGCCCACGTCGCCTTTGACGGTAATCGAGATGTAAGCGCCGCCAATCGGGATTTGCTTGGCCAGGGTCACACCTGCGGCTTTGACCATGGCGTCAGCGGCTTCAACACTGCCGACCAGGCCTTTGGTTTCAATGATTCCAAGGGAGTCACTCATTCGTTTTCCTCTTTCGGGTTCGTTCTGGCGCGGAATACGCGCCGTGGATTAGGTTGCGGGTTGTCAAAAATCAGTCTTTTTTCAAAAGTTCACAGGGCGTGTCCGGCCGCAGGTTGCAGGCGTTGCCCTCGTCCGTGTCAATATGGATCTCCAGCTTGATCCCCTCGCCGATGCGGACCAGCACATTCTCAAAGGTCATCCCCAGCGGGCCGCCGACGCGGAGTTTCATCACATCGCCCGGTTTCACTCCGTAAAATTCAGCATCCGCCGGACTCATGTGCACATGCGGCGCGGCGCGGATCACCCCCTCTTTCAATTCCAAATGCCCCGCCGGCCCCATCAGCAGACAGGGCGCGCTCCCCTTCACATCGCCCGAAAGCCGTGTCGGCACATTCGGAATCCCCAGCGCGATCGCGTCCGTGTAGGCCAGTTCAATCTGGTTCACATCCCGGCAGGGCCCCAGAATCCGCAAATTCGAAATCACCCGGCTGCGCGGCCCCACCAGCGTCACCAACTCCTCCGCCGCGTAATACCCGTCCTGATACAGCCACTTCATCGGCGTCAGCGTGTGCCCCTTGCCAAACAGAACCTCGACCGCCTCCTGGGTCAAATGACAGTGCCGCGCACTCACATTCACCAGCAGCGGATTCGGCGCGTTCACCTTGCGCGGCACCGGCAATCCCAGCTCCGCATACACACGCGCACGCACTTGCGCCTCAATGGCTTGACGAATCACAACAGGACTTGCAGTTGACATGTCACGCATTCAGCCCGATTTTTTTGACTTTGACAACCGAAAACTTGCCCGATTGCGAAAAAACAAAAATAAACAGACATTTTCAAATAAAAACAGACATTTCCGAACCTCGGAAAATAGCGCTATTCTTTTTCCGATGATCGGAAAATGGAAAAATCAGTCCTCAATCAGCACCACCCGCCAAAACCGGGGGGAGGCGGGGACGGGGGTGATTTCCCAGGTCAGC
>JAFIGD010000003.1 GCA_020831625.1 Verrucomicrobiota bacterium
CGTGTGCGCCGAAGCCGGAGGCGAAGGAGCATGGCTTGCGCCGGACAACGGATGAAGACGGGGGGGGGCACGGATTGCCTTGCCGGACCTCGGATGGTGTCGGGCTTCGGGGCGGAGGATGGGTGCGCGAAGCGCCTTGGAGTGCTTTAGCGAATTGTATGCGCTACAGCCTTTTGGGCTTTGGCTTGAGGGTGGTTTGGGGATGAGGGCGGCAGCTCGCATGGCTCGCTGCGCGCACTCCAGGGACGCTTCGCGTCGATGCCTTGGGGCCAACGGTGCAGACTGTGGACCGCCTTGCCGGACTGCGGATTTATGAAGCGTTTCTCCCCGGTTTCAGGGGTCTAAGACAATTCGTACAAATAAAGTACGAATTGACTTGTACAAGGTTTCTTTTTTGCGCTAAAGTGGGTTCCGTTAAAATTTTAACCGCCCGCAGTTCGGGCTGAACGACGGAAAAAAGACATTATGAGCCCATCGCAAATTGTGACCCAGAAGCGTATGACGGCCGACGAGGCCGCCGCCATGATTCATAACGGGGAAGTCATTAGTACCAGCGGGTTTACGCCTGCCGGCTACCCCAAAGCTATTCCTTTGGCGCTGGCCAAACGCGCGGAGGCCCTGCACGCGGACGGCCGCGAGTTCAAGGTCTCGCTGTACACCGGCGCGAGTGTCGGCGACGAGCTGGACGGGGCCCTGGCCCGGGCAAAGGCGCTGAACTTCCGGATGCCGTATCAGTCGAACAACGAGATCCGCGGCGGCATCAACTCCGGCGAGATCGAGTTTGTGGATTTTCACCTGTCGCATGTGGCCCAGTATCTGCGCTACGGATTCATACCCAAGTGCACCACGGTGATCGTGGAGGCGGTGGAGGTGACCAACGACGGCAAGATTTATCTTTCGACCTCCGGCGGGATGAGCGCGACCTTCCTGAAAACCGCGGACCGGATTTTTATTGAGTTGAACGAGTCCATGCCCAAAGGTCTGATGGGTTTTCATGATGTGTATCTGCCCAAGTCTCCGCCGAACCGGGCTCCGCTCCCGATTTATCATCCCGGCGACCGGATTGGAACGCCCTATGTGAAGGTTGACCCCGCGAAAATCGCGGGCATTGTGGTGACGGATATTCCGGACAAAACCCCGGCCTTCCGCGCCCCTGACCAGGACAGCGAGGCGATTGCGGCGCACACCATCGATTTCCTGTTGCACGAACAGAAAATGGGCCGTCTGCCTGAACATCTCCCGTATCAGTCCGGTGTCGGCAATGTGGCCAACGCGGTGCTGTCGGGTTTTGCGACCCATCCGCGCATCGACCCGATTTCGCTGTACACGGAAGTGATGCAGGACGGGGTGTTTGAGCTGATTGAGGCGGACCGGTTGGAAATGGCCTCGACCTGTTCGCTGACGCTGTCGCCCGCGGGTCAGGTGAAATTCCGCGACAACATCGATGAGCTGAAGCACAAGATCATCATCCGCCAGCAGGAAATGTCCAACAATCCCGAAGTGATCCGCCGCCTGGGGGTGATCTCGATGAACACGGCGCTGGAGATGGACATGTTCGGTCATGTGAACTCCACCCACGTGATGGGCAGCAAGATGATGAACGGCATTGGCGGCAGCGGTGATTTCTGCCGGAACGCCTATATTTCGATCTTCATGACGCCTTCGGTCGCCAAGAACGGCGACATTTCAGCAGTGGTGCCGATGGTGAGTCACTGTGATCACAACGAGCATTCGGTGCAGGTGATGGTGACCGAACAGGGGCTCGCGGACTTGAGGGGACTGTCCCCGGTGCGCCGCGCGCGGCTGATCATTGAGAAGTGCGCGCATCCCGATTACAAAGAGGTCCTGACCGACTATCTGGAGTACGGACTGAAACACGCGCCCTCAAAACATACGCCGCATGTGCTTGCCAACGCCTTTTCGTTCCATCAGCGTTTCCTGGAGACAGGAAGCATGAAGATTTCAGGAGAAAGACTATGAGTCAGCAACTTTCGCCGACATTGGATTTGCAGGCGGATTTCGGTGCTCCGGATCCGGCACTGTGGCGCAGCCTCACCGAGAAGGTGCTCGGCGGGGTTCCGTTTGACAAAAAACTGGTGGTGAAAACGCCGGAGGGGATTCCGGTTCAGCCGATCTACGGTCCGGATGCGTTGGACGGGCTGGATCTGGCCGATACGACTCCGGGCCGTTTCCCCTATGTGCGCGGCACAAAGGCCGAGGGCTACCGGTCCGGCGCCTGGCAAATTTGTCAGCGGCTGCCGTATCCGACCGCGGAGGAATTCAATGTTGCGGCGAAGCGGGATTTGAGCCGGGGTCAGGATGCGTTGATGCTTCAGTTCGACCGCGTGGGGCGTCAGGGTCTGGACCCGGCCGACCGGGCCGGGGAGGGCGGAACCGCCATCAGCACGCAGGCGGATTTCGATGCGGCGGTGAAGGATTTGGATCTGGCCGCGGTGGCGGTGCATGTGGATGCCGGGGTTTCGGCTCCGGCGGCGGCGCAGATGTTGTTCTCGCAGGCGGCCCCTCCCTCGGAGGGCAGTGTGTTGTTTGATCCGGTGGCGCTGTTGGCGACGGAAGGCTATTTGCCAATGACGCTGGACCGGGCCTGGGATCTGCTGGCGAATCATCTGAAAATGGTGGATACCCATGCCCCGGCGTTCAAGAGCGTGGGCGTGGATGTGAGCTGGAGCGGAAACGCCGGCGGTCACGCGGTGTTTGATTTGGCCTGTATGCTGGCCTCGGCGGCGGAAAGCTTCCGCGCGCTGGAGGAGCGGGGTGTTTCGCCGGATCTGGCGGCCGGCAAGGCGATGGTCCGCTTTAGTGTCGGTACCGACTTTTTCATGGAAATCGCCAAATTCCGGGCCGCGCGCGGCCTGTGGGCCCACTTTGTGCGGGCCTGCGGCGGCAGTGAGGACTCCGCGAAGCTGACGCAGCATGCGCAGACCTCGATTTGGGAGCAGTCCGCACTCGATCCGTATGTGAACCTGCTCCGGGCCACGTCCGAAGCGTTCAGCGCGGTGGTCGGCGGGGTGGACGGGCTGACGGTGGATCCGTTTGACGCGGTCTTCGGGTTGCCCAACGAGTTTTCCCGGCGGATTGCCCGCAACATTCAGCTGGTCCTGCGCGACGAGGCGCATTTGACCGAAGTGGTGGATCCGGCGGGCGGCTCCTGGCTGGTGGAAACGCTGACGCAGGAACTCTCCAAAAACGCCTGGGCACTGTTCCAGGAGATGGAAGCTCAGGGCGGCCTGATCGCGATGCTGCGGGACGGAAGTCTGCGTGAGGACCTCCTCAAGATTGCGGAAGACAAAAAACTGAAGCTTTCCCGCCGTCAGGACGTAAAGGTTGGCGTGAACCAATACGCCAACCTGGACGAGAAAGCGGTGGAGATTCGCACGCCGGCGGTGGATGATCTGGCCCACGAGGCGAAGAAGCGGATTGGGAAACTGAAAGCCACCCGCGACGAAACCGAGGTCCGGAACCGCCTGAAAGCGCTGAGCGCGGAAACGCTGCCGGCAATGCCGTGTCAGGTATTGAATCAGGGTGCGACCCTGGGCGAGGTGATGGAGGCGCTGGGCGCGAAAGAAACCACCCGCGCGGTGCCGGTGAAGACCGACCGTTTGACGGCCGGATACGAGCGGCTGCGTGAAAACATGGCCCTGTATGTGGCCGAGCACGGCGCGGCGCCGAAAATTTATATGGCTCAGATGGGACCGGTGAAGCAGCACAAGATCCGTTCGGATTTCAGTGTGGAGTTCCTCAAGCCCAGCGGCTTTGAGATCATCGCGGAAGGCAGTCATGACGATGCCGAAAGCGCGGCGGCCGCGGCGGTGGCCTCGGGCGCGGCGGCGACAGTGATTTGTTCCACGGACGACACCTATCCCGAATTGGTTCCGGCCTTTGCCAAGGCGGTGAAAGCCGCGAATCCCAAGGTGCAGGTGATCATGGCCGGGTTGATGCCCGATCACGTGGAGGCCTTCAAGGCGGCGGGCGTGGATGAATTTATTCACTTGCGCGCGAATAACCTCCAGTTACTCTCAGACTTGCAAGCCCTCACCGGAGTTGCCCAATGAAAAGTGTTCCCGATTTCACCACCATTTCGTTTGATCCCCATGCGCCGCAGTTTTCCGCGGACACCTGGCGGTCGGATTTGAAGGCCAGCACCGGCAAATCAGCGTCGGAGTTGCTGACGATGTCGTTGGAGCACATCAACATCCGGGCCCTGTACAGCAAGAATGATTACGCGGACTGTCAGCATTTGGAATACACCTCCGGGATTCCGCCGTTTCTGCGCGGGCCGTACACAACCATGTACTGCATGCGTCCGTGGACGGTGCGTCAGTACGCGGGCTTTTCGACCGCAGAGGAATCCAACGCGTTCTACCGCCGGAACCTGGCGATGGGGCAGAAGGGTCTTTCGGTTGCCTTCGATTTGGCGACGCACCGCGGCTACGATTCGGATCACCCGCGGGTGACCGGGGACGTCGGCAAAGCCGGGGTGGCGGTGGATTCGATTCTGGACATGAAAGTGTTGTTCGACGGGATCCCGCTGGACAAGATGTCGGTGTCGATGACCATGAATGGCGCGGTGCTTCCGATTCTGGCCTTCTTCATTGTGGCCGGCGAAGAGCAGGGCGTGCCGATGGCGCAGCTCACCGGAACGATTCAGAATGATATTCTCAAAGAGTACATGGTGCGGAACACCTATATTTATCCGCCCCTGCCTTCGATGAAGATCATCGCGGACATTTTCGAGTTCACCTCGCAGAAGATGCCGAAGTTCAACAGCATTTCGATTTCCGGCTATCACATGCAGGAGGCCGGTGCAACCGCCGACCTGGAAATGGCCTACACGCTGGCGGACGGACTGGAATACGTGCGCGCCGGGATTGCGGCGGGCATTGACATCGACGCGTTTGCGCCGCGGCTGTCCTTTTTCTGGGCGCAGGGCATGAACTACTTCATGGAAGTGGCGAAAATGCGGGCGGCACGGGTGATCTGGGCGAAGATGATCAAGCAGTTCAACCCCAAGAGCGACAAATCGATGGCGCTGCGCACGCACAGTCAGACCTCCGGCTGGTCGCTGACCGAGCAGGATCCGTTCAACAATGTGGCCCGGACCTGCGTTGAGGCGATGGCGGCGACGCTGGGGCACACGCAGTCGCTGCACACGAACTCGCTGGACGAGGCGATCGCGCTGCCGACAGATTTCTCGGCGCGGATCGCGCGGAACACGCAGTTGTATCTGCAGCATGAAACCGCGATCTGCCGCACGGTGGATCCCTGGGGCGGTTCGTACTATCTGGAAACGCTGACGAATCAGCTCATGGAGCGGGCCTGGGAGCATATCCTTGAAGTGGAACAGCTCGGCGGGATGGCCAAGGCGATTGAAACCGGTCTGCCGAAGATGCGGATCGAGGAGGCCGCCGCGCGGCGTCAGGCCTTGATTGACTCCGGAAAGGAAACGATCATCGGCGTGAACAAGCACCGGCTTGAAAACGAGGATCCGCTGGAGATTCTGGAGGTGGACAACACCGCGGTGCGCGACTCGCAGATCCGCCGGCTGGAGAAACTGCGCGCGGAGCGGGACGAAACCGCCTGCCGCGCGGCGCTGGAGGCCCTGACCGCCTGTGCGGGCGGGGAGAAAGGCAATTTGCTGGAGCTGGCGGTCAACGCCGCCCGCGCCCGGGCCTCGCTGGGCGAAATTTCCGATGCGCTGGAAGTGCATTTCGGACGTCACCAGGCGGTGATCCGTTCGATTTCCGGCGTGTACAGCAGCACCTATGGAGAGGATGACGCCGTGAAAGATGTTCAGGATCTTGCTGATAAATTTGCAGAGATTGAAGGCCGCCGTCCCCGGATTCTGGTGGCCAAGCTGGGACAGGACGGTCACGACCGCGGCGGAAAAGTGGTGGCAACCGCGTTCGCGGACCTTGGCTTTGACGTGGATGTGGGCCCCCTGTTCATGACCCCGGAAGAAGCCGCGCAGATGGCGGTGGAGAACGATGTGCACATTGTGGGCATGAGTTCGCTGGCGGCGGGTCACAAGACTCTGCTTCCGGCCTTGATCGAGGAGCTGCGCAAGCGGGGGCGCGAGGACATCATGGTCGTGATCGGCGGGGTGATTCCCGCGCAGGACTACGCGTTCCTTCGGGAGGCGGGCGCGGCCGCGATCTTCGGGCCGGGCACGGTGATTCCGGTGGCGGCGAAGAATCTGTTATTGCAGTTGCTTGAAGGGGGAGAGGCGTGACCGATCCCGGCAAACGCAAACCGGAATGGTCCGGCGACTCCCAAGCCTTTGCCTGCGCGGTGATGGACGGGGTCGCGGGCGGTCACGACGGCATGCCGGGGGCGCAGGTGCGTCCGCGCTTTCCGCGCCGGCGTCCGACCTTTACCGAGCAGCAGTTGCTGGACGGCGTGCGAGGCGCGGATCGGACGGTGCTGGGGCGGGTGATCTCGATGATCGAGAGCAACGCGGACCATCACATGGAGCTTGCGCAGAATTTGTTGCGTCAGTTGCTGCCGGAAACCGGACGGGCGGTCCGCATCGGCATCACCGGCGTTCCGGGCGCGGGGAAGAGTACTTTTATTGATGCCTTCGGGACGATGCTGTGCCGGATGGGGCACAAAGTGGCGGTGCTGGCGGTGGATCCGAGCAGCACCATGACGCGGGGCAGCATCCTCGGGGACAAGACGCGGATGGAGTCCCTTTCGCGCGAGGAGCATGCGTTTATCCGGCCGTCGCCTTCGGGCGGAACGCTCGGCGGCGTGAGCCGCAAAACCCGGGAAACGATGCTGGTCTGCGAGGCGGCGGGCTTTGATGTGATTCTGGTCGAAACCGTCGGCGTGGGGCAGAGCGAGGCGACGGTGCGGTCGATGACCGACTTTTTCATGCTGCTGACGCTGACGGGCGCGGGCGATGATTTGCAGGGGATCAAACGCGGGGTGATGGAGAACGCGGATGCGATTGTGATTAACAAGGCCGACGGGGACAACCGCCTCAAGGCGGAGCGGCTGGCGAATGAGTTCACGCATGCCCTGCATTATCTGCGCACGCCGACGGCGGGCTGGCAGCCGAAAGCGTTTTTGACCTCCGCAGTGGAGAAGAAGGGCCTGGAGGAACTCTGGAAGGTGATCACCCGCTTCCGTGAGATTACGGAGGAGAACGGAGAATTTGCAGCGCGGCGGAACCGTCAGGTGACCGAATGGATGATGAGCATGGTGCTCGATCAGGTGCAGCAGCGTTTTCTGGGACTGGCCAGTGTGCGCGAAAAACTTCCGGAGCTGCAGGCGGCGGTGGCGGAGGGCCGGCTGCCGGCCACGGCGGCGGCGCGGGAGCTGCTGCAGAGCGCGAACTGTCCACTCTTCAAGCCCAATCAACCCGAAAAGGAAACCTGTCATGATTCAGAAAGTTGATCATATCGGCATTGCCGTGCGTTCGCTGGAGGAAAGCATTCCGTACTACGAGAATGCCCTCGGCATGAAACTCTTGAAAACCGAGGAGGTGGAATCCCAGATGGTGAAGACCGCCTTTTTTGAAGCGGGCGAGACCCATGTGGAATTGCTGGAAGCCACTTCGGAGGAGTCTCCGATCGCCAAATTTATCGCCAAGAACGGTGAAGGCATTCATCACGTCGCCTTCGGGACGGATGACATCACCGGGCAGCTCAAGCAGGCCGCGGATGCGGGCGTGCGGTTGATTCACGAAGTGCCGATGGTCGGCGCCGGCGGCAAACAGGTCGCCTTTTTGCATCCCAAATTCACCCACGGGGTTCTGACAGAATTCTGTTCGGGGGGAGAGCATTAAGGCGGGGGAATGAGGGGGAATGCGTTATTGGGTTTTTGTTGTACTGTAACATTCCATCCCCCAACACCCCACCACTTCACCACTTCACCACCCCATCACCCCATCACCCCACCACTCAACTACCCCATCACTCCACCTACCACCCATTACCCCATAACCCCAACCCCCCATTCCCTCATGTCTGTAAAAATCATTATTCTCCGCAAAGTGCCCCAGGGCAAAGAAGCCGCGATTAAACCGCTGGTGATGAAACTTCGTGCCATGTGCATGAACAACGACGGCTATATCGGCGGTGAAACGCTGATCAATGCTGACGATCCGACCGAATTCCTGGTGATCAGCTCCTGGAAGGATGTGGGGGAATGGAACTGCTGGCTGGCGAGTGAGGACCGGGCCAAAATTCAGCAGGAAATCGACGAAATCACCGGACACCAAACGGTGTACCAGGTTTATTATCACGCCTGAGCGAAAGTACCCTTATGAATACTGCCAAATCCATTGATGAACTGATTGAGAAGCGCGCCGAAGCCATGGAGGGCGGCGGTGCGGATAAAATTGCCAAACTGCACGCCAAGGGCCGTCATACCGCCCGCGAGCGGATCAACGCGCTTCTGGACGAGGGGAGTTTTGAAGAATTCGACATGTTCAAGACCCACCGCTGCACCAACTTCGGCATGGAGAAAACCAAGATGCTGGGCGACGGCGTGGTGGTGGGTTCCGGCACGGTTGACGGCCGGCTGGTGTATGTCTATGCGCAGGACTTCACGGTGCTGGGCGGGTCGCTGTCGGAAACGATGGCGGAGAAGATCTGCAAGGTGATGGACATGGCGGTGAAGTGCGGGGCTCCGGTGATCGGTCTGAACGATTCCGGCGGCGCGCGCATTCAGGAGGGCATTGAGGCCCTGGCCGGCTACACCAACATTTTCTACCGCAACGTGGCCTGCTCGGGGGTGATTCCCCAGTTGTCGGGGATCTTCGGCCCCTGCGCGGGCGGCGCGGTGTATTCGCCGGCGCTGACGGACTTCACGGTGATGGTCCGCGACAACAGCTATATGTTCCTGACCGGACCCAAGGTGGTGAAGTCGGTGACCCACGAGGATGTGGATGTGGAACAGTTGGGCGGCGCGAGCATTCACACCACCAAGAGCGGGGTCGCGCATCTGGCGGCGGACACCGGCGCCCAGGCGGTCGCGTATCTGCGCGAACTGCTTTCCTACATGCCGCAGAACAACATGACGAAGCCGCCCGTGGTGGAGAATAATGATCCCTTTGACCGCGCGGACGCGGATTTGGACACGATTATTCCGGACAATCCCAACCAGGCGTATGACATCAAGGATGTGATTCATGCAGTGGTGGACCAGGGGCACTTCTTTGAACTGCAGCCCGAGTATGCGCCGAACATTGTGATCGGCTTCGCCCGCTTCGGCGGTCAGTCGGTGGGCATTGTCGCCAACCAGCCGGCGGTGCTGGCCGGGGTGCTGGACAACGAGGCATCAATCAAGAGCGCGCGGTTCGTGCGGTTCTGTGACTGTTTCAACATTCCGCTGGTGACCTTTGTGGATGTGCCCGGGTTCATGCCGGGAACCATTCAGGAATACGGCGGGATCATCCGGAACGGCGCGAAGCTGTTGTTCGCCTATGCGGAGGCCACGGTGCCGAAAATCACCATCACCACCCGCAAGAGTTACGGCGGCGCGCACTGCGTGATGAGTTCCAAGCAGCTCCACGGCGACCTGAACTACGCCTGGCCGACGGCGGAAATCGCGGTGATGGGCGGCAAGGGAGCGGTGGAGATTCTCAACGCCCGCGACATCAAGGGCAAGGAGCCGGACGAGGCCAAAGCGATTCTCGCCGAGAAGGAAAAAGAGTATACGGAGGCGTTCGCCAATCCGTATGTCGCCGCCGGACGCGGGTATGTGGATGATGTGATTCTTCCGCACGAGACCCGGATCCGTATCATCCGCGGGTTGCGCATGCTGCAGGACAAGCACATGACGACCCATCCGAAAAAGCATGGCAACATTCCCCTTTAACCGGAGCCGTCTGTGAATATTCCCCACCTCGCTCTTTCCACGTTTGTGCTCGTCCTGGGCAGTCTGGCGGTGCTGGCGCTGCTGACGGCCTGGGTGCCGCGCGCGGTTCAGTTTTTTGAGAACCGCATGCGGCCCCAGACCCCGCTCAACACCACCCCGCTGGTGCGCGAGAACGTCGAACTCGATGACCGCACGCTCGCGGCGATCACCTTTGTGGTGCATGCCGAGGCCGACCGCCTCAAAGGACCGAATCTGAAAGTCACCTTACCGCTCAACCCCTCGCCCTGGGCTCTCTCCAGTCAAATGCGCGTATTACCCGGCAGGATACCCAACTCATGAGAACGTATAAACTAACCATTGAAAAGAAACCGTACGAGATTGAGGTGAAAGCCTTCAATCTGAAAGAAGCCACTCTGGAAATTGACGGAAAGGTGATGATCGTCAAGGTTGACGAAATCCTTTCCCAGCCGAACTCATTGCAGGAGCCTGTCGCCAGGGCGGAAGGCAAAAAGGCTGAGAAACCCAAAGCGGCCGCGGCCTCGAAGCCCGCTCCGGCGCGTCCCGCGAACGCGCCCGCTCCGGCGGCGTCCGGCGGCACGGCGGTGAAGGCCCCGATTCCGGGCGCGATTCTGACCATGGATGTGTCGGAAGGCGATACGGTGGAGGTCGGTCAGTTGCTGTTGAAGATGGAGGCCATGAAAATGGAGAACCAGATCAAAGCCAATCATGCCGGCAAGGTCGTACAGATTCTGGTCAAGCCCGGCGACGCGGTCGCCCAGGGTCAGGACCTCGTGATTATTGAATAAGCAACCCCCCGCCGGCTGTGCCGGATGGAGAAACACCTATGGACTCCTTTTTAACCCTTTTCCGCATGACGGGCATCTCCGAGATGACCGGCCCGAATTTCTTTATGATTCTGGTCGGGGTTCTTCTGGTCTGGCTTGCGGTCGGAAAACGTTTTGAACCTCTGCTGCTCCTGCCGATCGGTTTCGGAATTCTGGTGGGCAACATTCCCAGTATCAAAAATATCGATATCGGGGTGTATGATTCCAACAGCGTCATGAATTTGATTTACAGCGGGGTGACCGCCGGTCTGTTCCCGCCGCTGATGTTTCTGGGTTTGGGGGCGATGACTGATTTCTCCGGTCTGCTTTCCAATCCGAAACTGGCCCTGCTGGGCATTGCGGCTCAGGTCGGAATTCTTTTCAGTTTTCTGGGGGCGATGTGGATAGGGAATTTCACGCAGACTGCGGATGCGGGTGCAATCGCGATTGCCGGGGCCGCGGACGGTTTGTCGGCGACCTTCCTGGCCTCGAAAATCTCGCTGGATCTGGTGCCGCCGATCGCGGTGGCGGCGTTCACGGCGATGGCCCTTCTGCGGGTCATTCAGCCGCCGGTGATGCAACTGCTCACAACCTCGAAGGAGCGCAAAATCCGGATGAAAGCTCCGCGCATGGTGAGCAAAGCCGAGCGGATTGTGTTTCCGGTGGTGGCGTTTTTGATCACGGCGGCGATCGCGCCGGCGGCGGTGGCGCTGCTGGGGATGTTCTTCTTTGGCAATCTGTTGAAAGAAAGCTGTGTCACCGAAAAGCTGGCCAACACCGCGCGGAACGCGATGATGGACACGGTGACAATTTTGCTGGGTTTCGCGGTGGGGGTCTCCACCGATGTCAGCCGGTTTCAGAGCAGCTATCTGCTGATTTTTGTGCTGACGTATGTGTCGGTGATCGTGGCCACGGCGGCGGGGATTCTCTGCGCCAAGCTGATGAACGCGGTGTGTAAAGACAAGGTCAACCCGCTGATCGGCGCGGCCGGTCTGGGAGCGATGCCCTACGCGGCGCACGTGGCCCACAACGTCGGACAAAAAGAAGACCCGCAGAACTTCCTGCTCATGCACGCCATGGCGCCCAACATCGCCGGCCTCATCGGCTCCGCAGTCGCCGCGGGTCTGATTTGGGCGGTGGTGGTTTGACGTTTTGCTACGGCATTATGTGGTCCCGGAGCTATGACAAGCTGTGACACGGAGCTGTGACAACCCTGGGCGCATCTCGCAATTGGTGAAAGGTAACTGCGGGCTCGGGCTTGCCCCGGGTTCGCGGAACATCTCATTCCAGGATCGCTCCCCCGCAAGTATAAGAAAGGAATGGGCTTGTCCCGTTCCGCGCAGTCCTCTCATAAACACCGGAATAAAGTGGCTGCGCGATACGGGGCAAGCCAGCATCTTGCTTTTTTCGTTTTATCCTCATCCTGGAATGAGATGTATTCTCTCCACGGGACAAGCCCGTGGCGCGATATTGCGTGCACCAAATGTGAGATGCGCCCGACAACCCTATGACAAATGCTATGCAGAAACGTGCGACAACTTCGCGACAACGTTTGCGACAAACTTGTGACATTTCGATGGGGTGAGCGTGACCAGGAGTCCGGGATTTCCGGACAACTCAAACATCAAGTGTTTAATTTGAAAGGAAGGATCAATTTCCTGATGCGGGCACAATCGGGAAGGTGATGCGGAAGGCGGCGCCCTGGTTGGTCTGGATGTCGAGGGTGCCGTTAAGCTGGCGGCTGAAGTCGTCTATGAGTTGCAGGCCCAGGGAGGTTTTGCGGCGTTGCTGAAAATCGGGCGGCAGGCCTTTGCCGTTGTCGATGACCTCCAGAACGAGAGTTGCTTTATCTTTCGATGAAAGGCGCACCTGGATTTGTCCGGGTTTATCCGGGGAAAAGGCGTGTTTGCAGGCGTTGCTGAGGAGTTCGTTGAGGAGGAGTCCGCAGGGAATGGCCTGCTCGATATTCAGCTCGACGGGTGCGATTTCGAGGTTTGGCTGCACCCGGGTGTGGCGGTCGGACATGGTGTTGAGAATCTGCCGGGAAAGTTTGTTGAAATAAACGTTCATGTTGATGCTGGTGAGCGAATCGGATTGATAAACCGTTTCATGCAACAGTGACATGGACCGGACCCGGCGCTGCATGTCCAGAACGACCTCCCGGGTTTCGGGATCCGTCAGCCGCGCGGCCTCAAGGCGCAGCAGACTGGTGATGATTTGCAAATTGTTTTTGACGCGGTGGTGAACCTCTTTGATCAGCGTGTTTTTTTCGGCGAGGGACTGTTGAAGATCCTCGCTGAGGACTCGAAAGCGTTGTTCACTTTCTTGAAGATCCGCCTCCTGCTGAAGCCGTTTGGTGACGTTGCGGGACACGCCGATGATCCGAAGGGGCGCGCCTTTCGCATCACACTGCACGGAGAGGGAAATCTCAGACCAAATAAAGGAGCCGTCTTTGCAGCGTTCCTGAACCAGCCGGGTTTTGAAGGAATCAGAAGCGTTGGGGTCAGTCAGAATGTGCAGATCGTTTTCCAGCCACTTGGTCACATTCTGATACGATTCGGGGGACAGGGTTTCCGCGAGGGAGCGGGTCATGGCTTCTTCGGGGGTGTATCCGGTGTGATGCTCATTCGAGGGGCTGATATAGCTGAATCTCTGCGAGGGCAGCTCGAGAATCCAGAGGACCTCCCGCATGGAGTCGGTGATGAGCCGGATTTGTTCGTTTTGGATATGCAGGGTGTTGAGGCTGTCCCTCAGGCGGTATTGGTTCACGAGCACTTTGCCGCTGAGCATTGTCGCAAGCGGATAAATGAGTAGAAAAGTGGGCGCGACTTGAGCTACATACACCTTAGGAAGGTTCATCCATAAAATAACCACCACCAAAACGTGCACACAAAAACCGAAGAGAAGCAGGTTGGCACTTTTCGGCAGTCCTTTTGAAAGCGGTCTCCGGAAGTGGACGAGGAGGCCGGCTGCGGATGCGGCAACCACAGTGAAAATGCCGGGCACTGCGCCGATGCCGCCCAGATTCCAACGATAGAAGACGGCCAAAAGCGCCGAGAGGCACGCGGTGAGGGGGCCGAAGAACCAACCGCCCAAACTCAAAACGACCGTTCGTGCGTCAAAAATGAATCCTTCCTCCACGCTTACCGGGTGCATCATGGCAAATATGGCGGTCAGGCCGAAAAGCAGGCCCTGTATGAGATCATGAAGAAAGCGTTTTTTGGCATAGCATTCCAAAACGAGGGCGGAAATCACGCTGATGGAAACCAGAATGGCGACGTTGAGGAGGAACTGGGTGATCATCTTGCCGGGAGTGTGCGCTGTTTGGGATCAAACATCAAGAAAAGCTTCTTTGCATTTTACCTGAACGCGGGGGCGTGGTATGGAACGGATTCACCCTCAACCCGAACGACTCCTTATGAAAATCAGAGCTTTTTCTCCCTTGCGTCCCCCGAATGATCTCGCCGATGTGGTGGCCTCTCCGCCTTACGATGTGATCGATTCGCTGGAGGCCCGGCGTCTGGCCATGGGGAATCCCAAGTCGTTTTTACATATTAATAAGCCGGAGATCGATTTGCCGGAGACGGCGTCACTGTATGACGATGCGGTGTACGGGAAGGCGAAAGAGAATTTTGAGCGGTTTCAGCAGATGGGATGGCTGCGGCGGGAGAGCCGGCCGGGGGTGTATCTGTACCGTCAGTCGTATCAGGAGCATTCCCAGACCGGGGTGGTGGCGGTCTGTCATACAGAAGAGTATGACCGGGATGTGATTAAGAAACACGAAAAGACCCTGAAGAAAAAAGAGGACGACCGGACGCGGCATGTGAAGACGCTGCGGGCAAACGCGGGGCCGGTGTTTCTGATGGTGCGGGCGCAGCCAGAATTAAAGACTCTGATGGCCGAGGTGGAGTCGACCGCGCCGGATGTGGATTTTGTGAGTGACGACGGGGTGCGGCACACGGTGTGGACGGCGCCGGATCCGGACCGGCTGTGCGAGTTGTTCGGGGCGATTCCGGTGGCGTATGTGGCGGACGGGCATCACCGATCGGCGAGCGCGGCGCGCTGTTCGCGGGATTGCGCGCTGGCGAATCCCTCGCACACGGGGGAGGAGGATTACAACTGGTTTTTGTCGGTGCTGTTCCCGGAAGACGCCCTGCAGGTGTTGCCGTACAACCGCCTGGTGAAGGGGCTGGGCGGGCACACCCCGGAACGCCTGGTCGAGGCGGCGCGCGCAGCGGGATTCGCGGTGAAGCCGGTCGAAGACGGAATCCCCGGAGCCCCCGGCGACATCCGGATGCTGGTGGCGGGGCAGTGGTATCAGCTGATGTTCCCGGTGACGACGGACGCGGATCCGGTGGAATCGCTGGATGTGAGCATTTTGCAGACTCACCTGCTCGGGCCGGTGCTCGGCATTGAAGACCCGCGCACCGATTCGCGGATTCGGTTCAAGGGCGGGTATGACTGCGTGAATCTGCTGGAGCAACAGGTGCGCAACGGTCAGGCCGATGTGGCCTTTTCACTCTATCCGACCCGGACCGAGGATATCATGGCGGTGGCGGACGCGGGCCTGATTATGCCGCCGAAGAGCACCTGGTTTGAACCCAAGCTCCGCAGCGGCCTGTTTGTCCACACGTTTTAAACGGTGGCGAACCGGGGGCAACTCTTCTTAGAGAGGCCAGTCCTGAAGAATCCGGGCGGTCTCCTCCGCGTGACCGCTTTCATCGGCGACCATGTCCTCGAGACGGACCGCCAGGCCTTTGTCGCCCAGTTCGTCCGCTTCTCTGGCTCGTTGGGTGTAGTCTGCGACCGCCTGTTTTTCCGCGGTAAGCACCGCTTCAATCATCTCCTTGTTCGTTCCGGCGGGCGGGACCGGACGGGCCCGGGTTGTGGGCTCGCCGCCGAGGGCGACAATCTTGTTCGCCAAAAACTGCGCATGGCCCAGTTCATCCGTCACTTCCGCCAGGAAAAACTGGGAAAGCTGGGGCCGGTAGGGGCCGTTCGCTTTGGCCGCATACACGGTGTATTGGGTTATGGCGGACAATTCGCCCGCCAAGTCTTCGTTCAAATGGTCAATCAGTGTTTTTTTATCCATAACAATGTAATTGTAACACAGCTTCAGGTATCCGCAATCGGAAACACACCGGAATCCTGAAGCTGCTTTAAGACCGTTCCGGCCCAGTCGCGGTTGGCGGCGGGGCTGGCGGGGCTTGGGTGGAGAATCCGGACGACCTCGCGCCCGGGACAGGCCACCCTGAGTTTGGATTCGGCGTAGGCTCCGATCCCGACCAGGTGGCGGGGGGAAAGCAGTTCGATCATCCGGACGAGGTGGCGGGTGCAGAGATCCTCGAGGGCCTTGCGCTCCGCGGACGGTAGTTTGTCGGGGGTGAGATTGGCGCCGGTTTCGCTCATGAAGACGAGCGGACAATAGTTGTGCACGGTGCAGGCGGCGAAAAAGCGGTCGGCGGTTTGGAAGGTTTCGCGGAAAAAGTCCCAGAGGCGGCGGCCGCTGACTTCGGAGCGAGCGCAGTCGAAGCCGGTTATGGGGCGTTTGGGGTGTTCGCGGGGCGGTTTGCCGACGGGAGCCTGAATGCCCAGCCAGTCGCGGACGCGGGAGACTTCGCCGAAAGGCACGCCGGTTTGCGCCATGCCCCAGGGGCCGGGGTTCATGCCCATGAACAGAACCTGAACCGGATGTTTTGTGCGTCCCAGATAGAGCTTGTGCGGTTCCCAGGCGTATTGAAGCGGGTTGTAGACGGCGGCGACCGGCGGCGAGAACGAAAGCGTGTTTACTTCTTCGGCAAACGCGCGGGTGATTTCAATGTGGGTCATCTTTTCAAAAGTGTCAGTGATTCAGGCCGACAAAGGTGCCGCCGTGACGGTGGGCGATTTCGCGCATGAGGGTGGCGAAGCGGTAGCCGGTGTTGTTGGGGTGAAGGTTGCCGCGGATGACGACGGGGAAGCCGATGGTGTGGATTCGCGCGCGGAGGGTTCCGTCGGGATTGGTGTTGAGGCGTTCGACGGTGTTGAGAATGGCGGTCATGTTGCCGGGGCCGAATTCATCGCCGAGGACGTAAATACTCAATTTGGTTTCGGCGGAGGCGTGGCGGCGGAGGGCCTCCTGGATGCCTTCGACGGGGGAGCTATTGCTGAAGGGCCACCAGGTGCGGAGGACGTTGATGAGGGCGCGGCGGCGGGCGGGGGTGTCGGGAATCCATTGGCCCGCGTACTGGGGGAACATGTACTGGCCCATATCGTTCATGACCTGCAGGCCTTTGAGGTCGGGGTGGGCATCGAGAATCTCCTCCATTTGGCGGAGCATTTGCTGCCAGGCGCCGTGGACCATGCTGCCGGAGGTGTCGATGACGAAGATCACGTATTCGCTGTCGACCGGAACCCCGGCGATGGGGGAGCCGGGCGGGCGGGGTTCGTTGTATTGCGCGAGGAGACGGCGCATTTCGTCGGTGAGGGTCTGGCGGGCGGCGGCGAGCTGGTCGGCGATGGTGTTTTGCACCTGCGCCATGTCCTGACTGGCGGCGAACTCGCCCCGGATTTCGGAAAGATCCCCCCGGAGGCGGGCGAGGTTTTCCTCCTCCTCGCTGAGCTGACGGCGTTTGCCGGGGAGGTCGCGGTTGAGACGGGTGACTTCGCCCTGGAGTTCGAATTTCTGTTCCTGAAGGTCGCGGAGAAGGCCGGAGAGGTCCTCGCGGGTGGCTTCAATGACGGCGGGTTCTGCGGCTTTGCTGAGGACGAACAGCAGGATGATCGCCCCGAATCCACAACAGATGCTGTCGAGGAAGCTCAGGTTGAAAACATCGAATTCACGGGATTTTTTTCGACGGCGCATTCAGGGATTGTACCCTATGGATTGCCGAATTCCAGCACTTTCAGGATTTCGGGGACGATGATTTCCTCGCCGCCGCGCTGATTGGTGTGGTTGCCGTCGCGGAAATAGGTGCGGTAGGCGCCCATGCCTTTGTCCTTGAGAATTTCCGCGAAGATGGAGAAGGTGTCGATGTGGTAGACGCCGGGGCCGGACTGGTTGGCGAGGTCGACGTACATTTGCGCGTAAGCGGACTGGGGTTCGTTGGAGACCTCGCGGTCGGAACCGTCGCGGTCCGATCCGTAATTCCGTCGGCCGGAATCGAAAGACTTCGCGCCGGTCCAGAGGAAAATTTCGACATCGGGATTTTGGGCGCGGAGTTCACGAATGATTTTTTCGTGGTTGGCGCGGGATTCGGCCACGGAGATATTGAACCGGTTTACGGCATCGCCGCCGGGAGCGAATTCGATGATGACGGCGTCGGGTTTTTCGTTGGCGACCCATTGCAGTCCGCGGCGGAAATCGCCCTCACTGTTGACGAACCGCGTGCTGTGGGCTCCGGCGCAGGTGGTGCCGCCCAGGCGGAGTTCGCCGAGGTCTCTGAGCCGCTGGGAGAGGGTTCCTGGCCAATTGGTGCGGGCACCGGAGGCGCACTGATGCCAGGGGGCGTCGATGCGGGCGTTGGGGAACTCGGCGGTGCTGTTGCCGACGATAATCAGATAAGGCTTTTGACCGCTCTCGAGCAGGGTGAGAAAGCGGGTTTTGCCGCCGGTGCCGAAACGGAGATCCAGATAGTTGGCCGGGAGCGCCGCCGCCCATTGGTCCCACGCGTCGGCCGGTGCGGATTGGCCCTGTGAGCGGAGTTGGGCGGATTGGCCTTCGGCGAAGACCTGGAGGTTTTCGACGAGAATGGCGAGGCGTTCGGCGCGGGGGCGTTCAATGCGGTCGAGCTGTTCGGTGAGAATATCCTGATAATGGCGGACACCGGGGTTGTCGGACAGCACGGGCGGGCGGAGGGACTCGTCGTTCCGGGCCCGGTCGCGCTCCTGTGTGAGGGCTTGCAGGTTTTCACCGGAGAGGGTTTCCATGCGGCGCTCGAGGCCGGCGACGTATTGTTGGCGGAGAGTGGCGACGGCCTCATCGCGCGCCTCGTTGAGCTGAGCCACTTCCTGATCCAGCCGGGACTGCATGGTTTCGAGCGTTTGGGCGTATCCGAAGCGTGCGCATGACAGGATGAACAGCAGGAGGAGATGGAGTGTGTATGTTGATATTATTTGCATCGTGTAAGGAACTTTCGATTAGCTGTTTCCGTTTTCCAGCACTTTCAGGATTTCAGGGACGATGATTTCCTCGCCGCCGCGCTGATTGGTGTGATTGCCGTCGCGGAAATAGGTGCGGTAGGTGCCCATGCCTTTGTCTTTCAGAATTTCAGCGAAGATGGAGAATGTGTCGATGTAGTAGATGCCGGGGCCGGATTGGTTGGCGAGGTCGATGTACATCTGCGCATAGGCGGATTGGGGTTCATCCGAGACTTCGCGGTTTGTGCCCTGACGTTCGGACCCGTAGTCCCGTCGCCCCTGATCGAAAGATTTCGCCCCGTTCCAGAGGAACATTTCCATTTCGGGGTTTTGATTGCGCAGGGTGCGAATGATATGTTCGTGGTTGGCCCGGGATTGGGCCACGGAAATATTGAACCGGTCCGCGCTGTCAATTCCCGCCGCGAATTCGATGATGACCGCATCCGGTTTTTCGTTGGCGATCCATTCTAAATGGTTGCCGTGCTGGATGTATCCTCCGCTGCCTTCCACAAATTCATTACTGTTCGTTCCCGCGCAGGTGGCTCCGCCCAGCCGGAGATCTCCGATGGCTTTGAGGCGTTGGGAGAATTCGCCGGGCCAGTTGGTGCGGGTGCCGGGGGCGCATTGTCTCCACGATGCGTCGATGCGGGCATTGGGGAATTCAGCGGTGCTGGTGCCGACGATAATGAGATAGGGTTTTTGACCGCTTTCGAGCAGGGTATAGAAGCGGGTTTTGCCGCCGGTGCCGAAACGGAGATCCAGATAGTTGCCCGGGAGCGCCGCCGCCCATTGGTCCCACGCGTCGGCCGGTGCGGATTGGCCCTGTGAACGGAGCCGGGCGGATTGGCCTTCGGCGAAAACCTGGAGATTTTCAACGAGGATGGCGAGACGCTCGGCGCGGGGGCGTTCGATGCGGTCGAGCTGTTCGGTGAGAATATCCTGATAATGGCGGACGCCGGGGTTGTCGGACAGCACGGGCGGGCGCAGGGATTCATCGTCCCGGGCACGGTCGCGTTCCCGGGTCAGGGCCTGCAGATTTTCGCCGGAGAGGGTTTCCATGCGGCGTTCGAGGCCGGCGACGTATTGTTGGCGGAGGGTGGCGACGGCCCCATCGCGGGCCTCGTTGAGCTGCGTCACTTCCTGATCCAGCCGGGACTGCATGGTTTCGAGCGTTTGGGCGCGGAGAGCCGTGCCGGTCAGGATCAGCAGACAAAAACGGACCGGGAGGCCGGTCGGGAGGGCTTGAACGCGCATGGATTATTCTCGGGCGGAATTGGACGTCGGCGTGATAAAGTCCGGCAGGAAAAAGTCGGGGAGCATGAGCAGGTCGTCGGGATCGATGCCTTCAACAATCTGCTGAATGCCCTCAAGCTGCGGCTGTCCGTCGGCGGGGCTGAGGGTCAGGGTTTGCCGTGTGCCGACCTCCGGAGGGCGGGTTTCTGGAAAGACGCGGGTGTCGAGGACATACCAGTGCCAGGCGAAAAAGCGGTCGCCGGCGGCGAGATCGTCCCCGAGGGGCTCGTCCAGGGTCCAGACGGTGGCCAGGAGGGCTTCACCGTATTCGGAGAGGTTCTCGGTCTTGGGCTCAAGGGCGTGGGCGTGCAGGGTGGCGGTGACGGTGCGGGTTTCCGGCGGGGTGCGGGCGCTGTGCGCGGCGCTCCAGGCGGCGGCGTGTTTCTCCACCGCGTGCGGCACGGTACCGATCAGCAGATATTCCATCGCGCCGGTCCACACGGAGGAGGGGTCGGAGGTGCCGCCGAAAGCGGCGATGACATCCCAGGGGTCCTCGAAAACGGGAAGCAGGCTTTCGGCGGCGCCCTGTGCATGTTCCGCGCCGTTGAGACGGAGCGTGAAGTGTTCGTCGGTCAGGGTGAACGCGAGGTGGACGGGTGTTTCGAGTATAAGCCCGGTCAGACGGACGGGATCGGTTTCGGGGCGCTCAATCCACAGAGCCTGATCGCGGAGCGTTACCCGCCAAATGAGATCGTTCTCGAAGGTTTTGAGCTGAAAGAGGATGAGGGTCTCCCCGGTGCCCGCCGGGGGATGGAGGGCGGCTTCAAGGTGGAGAGAAGACGTCTCGGCGAGCGTCCGGGCCAGCGCGGGACCGACATCAGCCGATTCGATGTACCCTTTGTTCGGCGCGGCGCCGCGGAACCAGACCGGGCGGGCCTGATCCCGCAGGAGCGCTTCGCCCTCACGGGCCCAGTTCCCGTCGGCATCGACGATTTCGCCGGTGAGGGTTTGGGTGCCCCAGAACCAGAGCACGCCGTCGGATTCGCGGTTGGACGCGGGCCACGCGGGTCCGGACGCGGCGGCGGGCGGGAGCAGGAGGGCCGCGGCCAGGGCCGGACCGAAAAGGCGGATGTGGAGAAAATGTGAGGTCATGGTGTCCTTATGCGGAGGCTGAATTGCTACTTATATACACTTTTCTTAACATGACCCATTCGGGATTCGCAAGGGGAAAATTGATCAGACCCTTTGATTTTGGAATGTGGCATTCAATCCTGTTTCAAACCGCACCATGCCGGACGGCGTCAAAGGTCATTAAAATCCGCGGTTCCAAACGCGGAAGTTTCGGAAGGCCATTTCGGTGCGGGCCATGGTGCGGAGGGCGATGCGGCCGCAGGTGAGGACGGGGCCGTTGTTGACGTTCGGATCGTCGCGCAAATCGAGCACGCAGTCGCCGTCCACCACCGCCCGCAGACGGTTGCCCTCCTGCAGGAACTGCACCTTATGCCAGGTGTTGAGCGCGTAGTTGCCGCGACGGGTGGAAAAGCCCATGGTTCGGTGCCAGGGGTTTTTGATGATACCGTGGGAAATGCGGTCGTTGCGCACGTCATTGATCTCCCGGAAATATTCCCAGTGGTAGTTGCGCACATCCTCCCAGCAGATCATGCTCATGGATCCGGTGGTGCGGCGGGGATAACAGGCCATGAAATCCTCGCGCTGCATGCCGGAGGCCTGAAGCACCAGCAGGCTCAGCCCCCCCCGCGCCAGCGGCATGAACTCGTATTCCAGATAGAGATCCCCGTCGAAAAACTCCTCGGTCCAGAAGTAAAGATGCTCCTCGGCGAAGCGGGCGTGGTCCGGCAGCGGGCCGCCGCCGGTGCGAACCTCCAACACGCCGTCCTTCACCTGCGCGGCGGCGGCGTTGCCCTGCAGATAGAATTTGTCCAGGTCGGAAGCCTCTTGAAAATCCGCCTGAAAACGAAGGTCCCATTCTTCATCGGGTTTGAAGCGGAGCGGAACGGCTGTCTCACAATCGTAAAGGGCCTTGAGTGCGGCGGTCCGTTGAGGGTTCACATCCGTGGCGGACAGTTCCGCCGGGGAGAGCACACGGGTCCAGGCCTTGAGGGACGCGAAGGCGAAGGCGGAGTTGCCGAGGTAGAGATGTTGTCCGGGGGCGTCCACCTGGAATTTTCCGCCGAAGTGATGGATGAGGCTGTCGGAGGTTCCCACCAGTACCCCGTTGGCGTAGAGGCGGTAGTCCATGGCGGGGTGATCCCAGGTTACGGTGATCTCCATCCATTCGTTGGCGTGGAAGGCAAAGTGCCCGGCTCCGGCGAAGGCGCGGGCGGGGGTGTTGTGGATTTCCCACGGCTCAAAGCCCGCCGCGAATTTGACCATGAGGTTGGGATGCCAGTAGTTGTCCCAGGCCAGCGCAAAGTGGGCGGGACCGGGATCGGCGTCGGGCTGATCGGACAGCAGGCGGTAGCGTCCGGCCCGGGGGAGGTGTTTGTTGTGCTGGGGCAGGCGTTGACAGGTGTCCAGATCCTCAAGGCACATCAGGCGCAGGGTGATCGTGCCCGTCGGTGAGCCCAGCACTCCGCCGGGCAGTTCGACGGTGTTGCCGGGGGCGCGGGCCACCCAGCCGGTATCGTTGGCACGGGTCAGCAGACGGCCGCCTTCGGCTTCGGCGGCGGTCCAGGTCAGGGCGGGGTGTTCAGCAGTCGTCATGGGTGTCTCCGGGAGATAGGGTTCGATAAAACGTGAAGCCGCGCGGATCCGCCGCGGCGGCATTGCCAAAAAGATCGCGCCAACCGGAGAAACCCGGTTGCGGCGGCGGCAGGTTCGGGGGGCCGTCGGCGAGAAAGACCTGCGTGGTTTCCTCCGCCGGGTTGCTGAAGGTAAGCAGTCGGCCGTCATTCAGGGTTTCGCAGGCGGTCACATCGCGTCCGTCGATCATGCGCGCCAGCACCGCGAAGGATGCGGCGGCGGGATGCGGGGAGCCGTCCGGCGCAAGCAGCACCGTGAAGCTGTTGTCCTCGCCCAGACCATGGAAGTTGTGCAGGGTGTAGAGGAAAATTTTCTCCACGCCCTCCACTCGCTGGGCCAGGATCATGCGCGCCTGCCGCTCGGCTTCATCCCAGATTGTTTGCAGATTCTCCGGCTCCTCCGGCAGGAGGCGGCGGAAAAATCCGGCCGACAAGCCTTCGGGCTGTGCCGATCCCTCGGTGTTCCAGACTGGTTTTTTCAAGCAGTCCTTTTCCAGCAGCGGCCCCAGGGCGAGGCGGAAAGTTTCGCGGGACAAATCAAACTGGAGCACGGGATCGGAAGCCGAGCTGTAATCGTGATAGCTCAGCAGTTGCACCGCATCCAGAGCTCCTCCCCCGTCGGCTTTGCGGGTCCATTCATCGCCGTCCATCCATCCGGCGATGTTGCGGTTGGTGGTGGTGTTGAGCCCGATCAGGGGCGTCCGTCCGTCCACGGCATCTGCGGCCAGACGGCAGAGGGCCGCGTAGGCTCCCACCGGGTCGTCGGGCCGGGGATACACCGCAGTGCCCTGCGGATTCCGCTCGACCGCATGGCTGAAAAATTTGTCCAGCCAGGGCTCGTTCCAGACCTCGTACACCGGAATGTCCGCGCCGTACTGTGACACGGTTTCAAGCACATAGTTCTTCCATGCGTCCAAATCCCGCGGCGCGACGAACATATCGAAATAGCTGTGGATGCGTTCTGTTTGACCCGAGGCCCAGCGAGGCGTGGTGGTGAGTTTGCCCAGCACCGAAAATCCGGCCTCCCGGTAGCGCGCCAACACTTCCGGGCGAAAGCGCCAGGTGCCTCGTTCCGGCTCGACATTGTACCAGTAACAGATTTCCGCGCCCGGACCGTGCAGGCGGGCCCAGTGGATTCCCAGCCGTTTGGCCATTCGAAGATGACGCTCTGTGGGCAACAGGTGCGCGCCAAAGCCGGAGTCCGGATTGTCCTGTCCCCACGGGCTCACCGCCTCGGGAATGCGGTGCAGCACGCACTCGGTCACTGCGGAGCAAACGCTTCCTTCCGCATCCTCCAGCCAGACTTCGAGGCGGTAGGACCCCAGTGCGGATACGCCGTGATCATCCAGTATCCAGGCGACAGGACTCGAATCGGGACCGTTGACGGGAATTCGTCCTGACATCGTGCGGTCATAGAGATCGGAGAGTGTCCATATCAGCGAGTCGCCCGCACAGACGGCCCCGCTGATGCAACGCTTGAGGTTTAACGGTTCGCCTTCTGTGAACAGCCCGTCGGGGGCCTGCGGTGCCAGGGCAATAACGGCCCGTCCGCGCTCCCCGAATTCCGCCGACGCGCCCGGCGGGGCCACGCGCAGGAAGTCCAGGTGGACCGCGATCGATTCTTTCCAGGAAATTTCCAGCGAAAACGGCGTGACCGCATCGGCCGGGGTGAAGGGGAGGCTGACCGTGCGTCCCTCCGTGTCCGCGGTGAATTCGGTCCGGGCCAGTTCCCGCTTGTTGGAGCGGACGGTCACGCGCAGGGTTCCCTTGCCCCGCAGCCACAGGGAGGCGGTGTGGACACCCGCCGTCCAGGCCAGCATCGGCGGCGAGCGCAGCCAGCCGTCCCGCTCCGCGGTCACGGGAAGCGCCAGACCACCGGAAGGGTCGGCAGCGAAAACGGTTTCCGGCGAATGGGAGCGCTCCAGGGTCCATCCCTGCGCCAGGCCCAGCGGAAAACGTCCGGCGGGCAGCAAATTGGCGGGAACCGGACCTGCGGCGCGGCACATCTG
The DNA here is from genome assembly GCA_020831625.1 of Verrucomicrobiota bacterium. GTDB lineage: Bacteria > Verrucomicrobiota > Kiritimatiellia > SS1-B-03-39 > UBA6053 > PXAS01. The sequence goes on from JAFIGD010000003.1 coordinate 24,790, forward strand.
CTCCCGCCGCAGACCCTCGCGGTCCAGGGGACGCAACGACAGCGCCGCCACATCCCACACGCCGCGTTCCGGGATGTCCAGACAGAGGGCAGGGGAGGGAATGCCCTCCGGCAGCTCCAGCTGGAGCGTCTGCCACTCGGTGGAGGGTTGCAAGGGTTGCGTCAGCCGCGATTCTTCTGCCGCGTCCAGCACCGAAAGCTGTCCGGGCAACATGCTGCGGTCACGGAAGCAAAGTCTCACTTCGCCGTCTATCGGCAGGGGCACGACATGACGTCCCGGCACCAGGCGGAAAAAACGTTCGCCGCTCAGATTGCGCTGGTCCACCCATTCGGCGCGCAGGCTGGTGGGGAGAGGATCTCCCAGCAAATTCACCGCGTCCCCGAGAAAGGCTTCCCGGTGAAGAAAGAAAGACGGCGGTGCGGACATCTTATCTCCCGCCGGAATCGGCCTTCAGTTCAAAGATCTCATGGATCCCCTCCGCACGAACCTCCACGCGTCCGGGACTCACACGGACCCCGCCCGCGAAGCCGGAGTCACAGCTCAGGACAAAGGTGGTGTGGCCGGGGGCTTCGCCTTTGCGCATCTCCACCCGCCCGGTGCGGGTCCGGCCCGCCGGATCGGCGGTGAGAAACAGCGCCTGGGCGGCGGGGAGTGCCGGCAGCCGGCACTGGATGCGCAGGGTGGGGATGGGGATGGCCCGGTTGCCTTCGTTCATATTCGCGAAACGCCAGCCCAGCAGCTCGGGTTCGGTCTGGCCCCGGACCACATCGGCGACGGTTTCGCCGCTCCCGGCCCAGGCGAAGTGGAGCCGGGGCGCGTCCGTATTGCCGAGACGCATGCCTTCGGGGGTGGGCGGCGAGAAGGGCAAATCCGAGAGTTGGAAGAGGGACGTTGCGGTTTCGGGGCGGGTCGGGTTCGGCCCCAGCCGGTCCGGCGGCGTGGCCGGATGGATGTCGCGGGGCGAAAACACATCGACCACCAGCCATCGGTCTGGCTTGAACCAGACGATGTGACGGCGGTGCTGCACAAACCTGAATCCTTTGTCCGCCAGATGGAAAAACTCCTCCGGCATCTCTCCGAAAGCGCCGGAGGTGAGGGCCACGGCCTCACGGTCGTCGAAGACAAAGCCTTCCGCCGGACCCTCGGTGCGGTTCAGACGGCCGTCCTGCCACCAGCGGCGCGACTGGCCCAGTCCGTCGAACAGCACCGTGCTGTGCGCGGTGGGGCCCACGTTGAAGCGGCGTTCCGGGGATTCGCCATACGGGGCGCGACCGGTGTCGATGATCATGGGCTGACCGTAGGCGTAGAGGATAAATCCGAGTTTGTCCTCGTGCGCGTGGCCGCCGAACGGGCCCGCCTCGAAGAAGAGGGCATTGGCGGTGGCGCTCCAGTTTTCGCGCAGGATGCCCCAGCCCGCGTGGGGCATGGCCACGGAGGTGTGGGCGGGCGCTTCGCCCCGGGTGCCGAAGCTGGCGACATAGTCAAAGTCCGGACGGTTGAAGCGCTGCGCGGCGGGGCGCAGAATCCAGTCGGCGGAGATCGTGTCGGCATCGTTGACCTGCGGGAGGCGTCCGCCCGGCATGCGGGCGTTCATGACCCCCTCCATCATGCGTTCAAGCGCCTGCTCCACCTTCGGCTCCGGGGGAAGTCCGGCGCGTTCGGCCAGGGCGAGCATGGAGACCACGGCGGAGCGGACGGTCTCCTGATACCAAAAGGTCAGTTCCTGATAGGCTCCGTCGGGATAGACGTTGTAGGCCAGATCCTCGGAAACGCGCGACCAGGCGGTGTCGGCCCAGACGCGGGCGCGGGGGAACTCCGGGAAGAGCGCCGCCGTGGTGAGCAGTCCCTCGGATTCGATGTACATCCAGTTGTCGGGACCGGAGAATTCGACAAGGAAATCCGCCTGACGCGCCATGGCGGCCACCATGCGGACCAGGACCGTATCGCTCAAATGGGGGCTTTTCAGCAGATCAGCAAGCAACCGGGGCCAGGCGGCGCGGAGGCGTTCGCCGGCTTCGATGGTGCGCCAGGCCGGGGCGAAGGGACGGCGGTGTCCCCGCTCGCGCGGAATGAGGGCCGCCTGGGTGCGGACCAGTGCGTCCGGAATCCGGGCCTGCTCCAGCCAGGAGACGAGTTGGGATTCGAAGGCGGCAACGTAGGCGGGGTTGCCGGTCTCACGGTAGGCCCGGGCCAGATCAACCCAGTGACCGTGCCGGTTCAACAGCAGCGGCCAGTCGGCGAAGGCTGTGGGATTCTCCAGCCACTGGATGCTGTCTCCGTAGCTGTGGGTGTGCCCCAGCAGGCGCACCTGACCGAGCCGCGCCGCCTCGCCCGCGGGCGTCGTGGCTTCGCCCGCCGGAAGCGCGGCGGCGGGTTGCAGGGCACCGCCCCAGTCCTTGGCGCGGAGGAAGGCCGCGTAGGCTGTTAGGGCGGCTTGGGGATCTTCCGCGGCCACCGCCTTGGCCACTGCGGCCAAATCGGTACGCTGCAAATCCAGGGACTGGTAAAAAGCCAGACCCGGCAGCGGAGCGGTGAGGGTTGCCCGCACCGGCGGAGCCGGGGTGTGCGGGACGGGGGCCGGAGTCGGCGCGGGTGGCGCTGCGGTTGGCGGGGCGGGCATGACCTCGGAAGGCGTCATGTCGGTCTCTTCCCGGGGCTGTCTCACGCAGGCGCTGAGGCCCAGAAGGATCAGGAGGGTTGCGGATGTTTTAGTCATGGGCCGACACCATAAAAAAGTCAGTCATAAAGCGGGTGGCCTGTTTCACGTCGGTGGTGGCGTTGGTGACAAAAAAGAAGCCCACCTCGGTCACATGATCGAAGTTCGGTTGAGCGGGCTCGCGGTTCCCGGCGATGCGGGCGGTTTCCCCCTCGGTTTTCAGCCGGGTCCAGGCGACCGTGCGGGGATCCTCAATGATGAGGGTTTTCTCGCCCCAGTCGCCCTCGGTATCGCGTGTGTAGGACATGGGCGGACCCACAAAGCGCTGATCATCGGCCATGACATAAAAATAAACCCAGCCCTCCTGATCCGGCACAAAGCCGGTGTAGGTCCGCAGGACCATCGCCTTTTCGCGGGCCAGTCGGATGGGCTGGTGTGTGTAGGGCGGTTTGAAGGATTCGCGGGTGAAGATCACCGCGCCGTAGATCACGTCCACCAGGCCCATAGCACCCTCGGTGAAGCCCAGCATGTCCAATCCGTAGGGCCCGGTGTTGTTGTCAATTTCCGCGCGGTCCACGCTTCCGTGGGCGGATCGTCCGTAGCCGCCGAAAAAGCGGGGGCCGGTATAGCCTTCCGAAGGCGAGAGAGGCTGATCAAAGTGCAGGTCGCCGCGGCCCTCGTGGAAGGTCAACGGTGTGCGCGCCTCGACCAGGTCGGCACCGCCGAAGGTGAGCACGGCCTCTGCAAAGCTGAGGCCCACACAGGTCATCAGGATCGACAACATTCCAAGGCTTCGTCTCATCATCGTCTCCGGTTCGGGTTTGAGGGGATGTACAGATCCTAGCCCACGGGCCGCCCCGGACACAATGGCAAAGAACGATATAAAAAGTGTATCGTACAACTCCGGCTTGACCGGGTTGCGTGAAAGGGGTACGGATCGGCAAATGAAACGTGTGACTATTCGCGATATTGCCCGTGAGTCCGGATTCTCGTCGATGACAGTATCCTATGCCTTGAGGAATCACCCCAAAATCAGTGAGAAAACCCGCGTGCGGATTCAGGAGGTTGCCGAGCGGCTGGGGTATCGGCCGGACCCGGAGATCAGCAAACTGATGCGGCATTTGCGGGACACCCGCCGCACCGCCTTCTCGCACAGCCTCGCCTTCGTGAATTCCTGGCCGGACAAAGAGGAATACCAAAAAGGATACGTCGGCGGGATTTACAAGGGCGCGAAAGCGCGCGCCGAGGCGCTGGGGTTTCATTTGGAGCCGTTTTGGCTGGGGGACTATCGGGAAAGCGAGGAAAAACTCTCCGCCGTGCTGCATCACCGGGGGGTTCCCGGACTGCTGCTGCCTCCCTGGCATAAACCCGACCTTGCCCCGGCGTTCGTTTGGGAACACTTCGCGGCCGTCACCACCACGCTTTCCATTCACGAACCCAAACTCAACCGCGTGGCCAATCATTTCCATCACAACATGGAACTGGCGCTTCGGATTCTCACCGAGCGGGGGTACAAGCGCATCGGCTTTGTGGAGACGGCCGACTTTCATCTCCGCGAAGAGAGCATGGCCTCCGGAGCCTATCACTACTATGCCGCCGCGCAGTCCCCGCGCCGCCGCATCCCCACGATGGTGTTCACCCCCGGGGACACGACATCGTTGTTTGACTGGTTTGACCGCCACAAACCCGACGCCTTCATCGGCTCGCTGAAACGTCCCCACGATCTGCTGGCTGAGCGCGGGGTGCGTTTTCCAGAGGACTGCGGATTTCTCTGTCTCGACGCCCTGCAGCACCCCGCGCTCGCCGCCGTGGACGCCCGCCCGGAAGACCTCGGACACGCCGCCATCGACAACCTCGTCGCCCAGATTTTCCGCAACGAATCCGGCCTGCCGGCGCTCCCCAAGCTCACGCTCATCGAAGGGCGTTTCCGCGACGGTTGTTCCATTCGATCGTGACGGGCGGGAGGGGTGCCGGAGTCTATTTTGATTTATTGGAAATGAAGAATTTGAACCACGGATGAACACGGATGAACACGGATAAACACGGTTTTACTCTTTGTTGTACGTTACACCTTTGAAACGTTTTACGGGCGGACCTTCTCTGTTGTATTCTTTGTCCTGTCAGGCGAATTCCCGTCTGCATAAAACGGAGAAGAATATGAGCAGAGCAACAAATTTCATAACCGTGTTCTTGATGAACAGCGCGGTGTTCGCCGCGTCCCTCTCTTATGAGGGGTTTGATTATGAAACCGGAGACCTTGCCGGAAACGGCGGGGGCATTGGTTTTACCGGAAACTGGTCTGTTACAACAGGAAGTTGGAACGTCGCGGCTGATTCTTTATCATACTCCACATTGGAAACCACCGGTAATAAGGTGGTCGCCCAAACGAGCGGGACAAACATCGCCGCACGGTCCACAGGTGTCCAATCCGATTCCGGAGAATTCTGGGCCAGTATCCTGGTGGACAGCTTATCCTGGAACGGCGGGGGGCTTACCTTCAGTGCCAATACCAGCAACTTGAATCTTAACGCTGCGGATTTCGATAATCGCGCCCGGTTTGGATTCGGTATCAACGGTTCAGATTATGTTTACACCCTGGATGGGCGAACCGGCGCTCCGGTTAACGGCTCTGTTGCTGGCGCCCCGGTGGGCACAGTATTTCTGGTTGCCAAATTCGATGTGACCAATGGATTGTTCAGTATGTGGGCTAATCCTGATTTGGACGGAAGTTCTCCCGCCGGAGGAACTCTCATTGCGGATAATGTGTCTTTCACCCGCACCGGGGCCGATTTTGCCAACGATATCCAGGTTGCAGGCCTGTTCACCAACTGGAGTGGTGTGGGACTGGATGAAGTCCGCCTTGGCACGGATTTTACCAGCGTCGCCATTCCCGAGCCGTCCACGCTGGCGCTGCTCGGCATTGCCGGGCTGTGCGCGGGTTTGTTCGCCCGCCGCCGCCGCTGATTCACCGGTACCGTTTCTCCCGAAATCCTCCGCTCCGCAGTCGGCGCGGCGGGTTTCCGGGTAATTTTTTTCATCCATCAAAACCGTCATGTCCGCCACAACCATACTTCGTCTCGGTGTCCTGGGTCTGGGCGAGGGCCGCAGTGTGCTCTCCGCCGCTCTCTCCGCGCCGGAGTGGGAGATTGGGATGATCTGTGATCTGAGCGAGGCGCTGTGTCGGGAGCGGTGCCGCGAATTCGGGGAGATGCCCTGGACAACCCGTTACGCGGAGATGCTGGCGCGCGACGACATCGATGTCATCGCCATCTACACCCCCGATCCGCTGCACGCGCCTCACATGCTGCAGGCCCTGGAGGCGGGCAAACATGTGATCTGTACCAAACCCCTGCTCGACGATCTCACGGCCGGACCGGAACTGCTCAAAGCCCAATGCGCCGCCGGCAAACAGCTCATGGTGGGTCAAAGCACCCGCTTCGTGGAAAGTATGATGCGGCAGCGGGCCGATTTCGAGGCGGGCCGCTTCGGAAAGCTCGTGAGCGTGGAAGCCAGCTACATTCACGATCACCGGAACTACATGCGCGGCGCGTGGGGGCCAGGGCTTGCTAAAACGATGAACTGGGTCTATCTCGGTCTCAGCCATCCCGTGGATCTGGTGCGCTGGTATCTGCCCGACATCGAGGAGGTTTTTGCCTACGGGAATCTCTCCCCCTTTGCCGAAAACGTTGGTTTGCAAAAACCCGACAGTATCCACGCCGTCCTGAAATCCGCCGACGGGGTGATCGCCCGGGTGACCGGCATCTACGGCGTGCCGGAGCATCATCCCGACCGCGACGCGCTGAAGACCTGCACCCTGCGCGGCACGGCGGGAACCTCCACCTCCGATTATCCGCAACTTCGTTACAGCCGGAATCTCGACGGTCAGGAGCCCGAGTGGATTGCCTTTCCAGAATTGAACGACTACTATTACCGCTTCGGCGGCTACATGCATCACGCCGGGGAGTTCGAAAATTATCTGCGCCACTTCTCCCAAGCCCTCGCCCGCGGCGAATCCCCGCAGCCTGACCTCGGGGACGGACTGCGCACTGTCGCGGTCATGAAGGCCCTCGAACGCTCAATGGAGCGGGGTGTGCCGGTCCGGGTGGCGGGGATTCTGGAGGAATACGGCCTGGCGGAGTTGTCATATACTTGATTCCAGGGGTCCTTTATGCCGCGTCACCGGTTTATGCGTGCAAAACCCTCTCTTTATCTGGTCGGCGACAGTATTTCCATTGATTACCATGCCTTCATGTGTCCTGGAAAAAGCCCGGAATCCGCAGCAGCAGCCGGCCTTCCGCGCGGGGCAGTGCCACCTGCCCCTGATGGATCTCCAGCGGAAGGCCCTGCGGTTCCAGGATGACGCTCCGGACGCGGGCCGGCAGGCTGAGCCGCTGCCCGTCAAAGCCGAGGCGATCAGACACGATATCGGAGCCTTCCGCTTTGCGTTCGGGGATGTAATGGAGCAGGGTGAGGTGGAGGTCGTTTCCGCGCCGCAGTGGATAGACGCGGACGGTGGAGGGAAGCCCCCATCCGGTTGCGGGCAGACCGATCAAGTCCTCTGCCGCCGCGGCGAAGGCCTTGAAGACCGCGAGGTTAGCGGAGCGGCGGTAATCGGTGAAAACCGGATCGGCGAAATAGATCCAGTTGCCGGAACGCAGAATAGCGGGTTCTTCGAGAATTTCTTTGCGGGGCGGGGCCTGAAAATGGGAGCAGAATTTCAGGTCGCTGCGCTGGAAGTAGGGCGCGACGCGGTCGACCAGGGTCTCGACGGAACCGGCGGCGTTCACCCGCAGACCGCGCGGATACACAACGCGGTCGTCGGTGCCGAGGGCGTTCTTCCAGGGGGCTCGTGCGCGCCAGTAGGCGGGAGCGAAAGCGCATTCCCCGTTTCGGGTCAGCGGGGAGAACGGCCCCCAGCCCTGCTCCGCGTCCTGGAAAACGGTGTCGCCCGCGGCGAGGAGTTTGCCGCCGCGTTCCGCGAAGGCGGTGATTGCATCCCGGAATGCGGGTGAGAGGGGAATGCCTTCGCCGAGGATGAGCAGATCATATCCGTCAAGGGAATCCTGATCGTTGACGAGCACGGCATCGTAATGCAGTTCCTCACAGAGGCGGACCATGGCCTCTTCGACCAGGGTGCTTTCATGTTCGTTCCGATCCGGATGGTGGGGGCAGACCACGGCCGCCTGCGGGCAGGGGGCGCATCCTTCATAAAACGGTTCCGCTTCGGCGCATTGGGCGAACACCCGGCCAATGAGTTCGTATGCCCCTTCGTCGAGGGTGCCGCGGGGCCCGAGCTGATCGCCCACGGAATTCGCGCCGCCCATGGCCTGGGAGCGGAAGCATTCATACTCCAATGCGGCGTCCGGTTTGATCGCTCCAAAATCCCCCCACATTTTCTGAAAGCGGCCGGTCATGCCCAGCCAGGGTTTGCGCGTGCGCAGATTCCGGGCCACGCGGGGGAAATGATGATAACTCCAGAAACCGGACGGCAGCGATTCGATTTCAAAATGCGTCTGTTGTCCGGCGCGGGCCAGGGCCCCGAGACTGCCGTCCACAAACAGCCGGTTTTCGGCGTTGTAGAAAATGGAGGCTTCGGGGGCCTTTCCCTGAATGATGGGTGTGAATTTTTCGGCGAAGGCCGCCTGGGCCATGGCTTCGTAGCGGGCGTGGGTCAGGGTGTCGCGGCCCATAAGTCCGTGTTTTTCGCGGAAGCGGATGGCGTGCTCGCTCCAGTCGGCCCGGGGGTGCATGACCAGCATATCCAGGAAAAAGCCGTCACAGGGATAGCGGTCGAGCAGTTCATGCAGATGGGCCTCGAAATAGTCCTGGTAGTCGGGATGGAGGAAGTTGAGCCAGCGGAAGCGTCCCGGCTGCACGGAGGTTCCATCGGAGCCGTGGGAGTTTTGCGCGAAACTGCCGTCCTCGCAGAGCTGGAGCCAGTCGGGGTGAAGCTGCGCGAGGTTTTCCTCCCAGCCCATAATGGTGTAAAGGGGGGCGCGGATGCCCTCACGGTGCAGCGCCTCGATCATTTCCCCCGTGAAATCGCGGCCGTTGAGGGCGGGGTGGGCTTCGACGATGTTGGAGGGATAATACCCCATGCCGTGCACGCATTTGGCAAAGACGATGACGCTGTTGACATGCGCCTCCTTAAACCGCCGGGCCAGGGCGGTAGCGTCGAAATCGCAGAGCAGGTCGTCGATAAAGGGCGAATTGTGAAAATCGAGGTGAATCTGCCGCAGGCAGCCGTTCCAGGGGTTTTGTGGAGTGGTCATAGCGAGGTGATGAGATGGAGATCGTTCTATTTCAGGCATTCTTTAAGAAAACAGTTTTTCCATCACCGTGTAAAAGAGTCCGCCGGAGATGTTGGACCAGTGACAGCATTGCGGGGTTTCGTCGGTGACCTTGGTGGCGCCTCCGTGGGTTGCGGGGAACACGCCCTCCTCAAAATAGGCCTGAGCGAAGGGACCCTGACGGGCGGTGCGGGCGATGCCGCGCATCCAGTCCTCGACGATGTCGCGTCGGCCGATGTTGAGCAGGCCCAGAGCGGTTTCCGCCGGCCAGGAGCCGAAGGCCCCGTTGTATTGGTGATCGGCGCGGAGGCCGCTGACCGCCGCGTCGCCGTCGTGGGGCGAGAGGGCCCGGATCCAGGAGGGGGTTTGCAGTTCGGTTTGGAAAAACGTGACAATCTCCTCCTGAACCCCCGGGGGCAGTTCGTGGCCGATGCCTTTAAGCACCAGCGCGATATCCCAGCAGTGTCGCACTTCGCGGGACCGTCCGTCGGGGAGCACACAGCGGAACCAGCCGCAGCCCTCCACGTAGAGATGCTTCAGAATCGCATCCCGGATGCCGTCCGCCTCCGCATCGGCCTTCGCCGCGTCCTCCCCGCGCTCCAGCAGCCGGTACAGCTCCGCCAGCCGCCGGAGCATCCAGGCCGCGCAGGCGTTGAGCCCGGCAACCACATGCTCATAGGTGCTCACACACTCCAGCAGTTCATGCTTGGAGCCGTAGTCGGCCAAATTCAAGTCCGGCACCCGATGCTTCCGCCAGTCAAAGGCCAGATCCTCGAACACCTCCAGCAGCGTCATTTCACCGGATGCGGTGCCTAAATGCCGATTTAGACCTGTCACGCGACACTCGTCACTCGTCACTCGACACTCGTCACTCCACAACTGCCATGCGGCATTGAACATGTTGTAGATATCCACGGTGTAGGGCCAGCCGGGGCCCACCGCGTCCCCGCCGCGGCCGGTGAGGAAATTGATTTGATTGTATTTGCGGACATCGGCTGTGAGCGCCATTTCAAACTGGCGCCAGGTGGCGTCGGGGTCGAGTTTTGCCAGTGCCGGGGTGGCCATGCTCCAGTCGTTTGGATAAAAGCAGGCCTCCACCCGCCGGGGGGTGGAAATGTTGTAAAAGGCTTTGCCTCCGGTGACCCGGTGGGTGCGGCGGGACTGAAGCATGGACAGGATTGCACTGACCGCCACCGGGGTCAGCTCTTCAGGAATCTTAAGATCCGCCACCCGGCCACTGAGCGGTCCGCCGTCTGAAAAGGCGCTTTTCCAGAGCGCGCGCCAGTGCGCCTCCGCGTCCGCGAAGGCCTGGTCCGGATTTTTCAGCAGTCTTCTGGCGGGTTCAAGCGCCGCCTCCGCGGTTTCGCCCAGGCCCAGAGCGAGGGTGATATGGATGGACTCACCCGGGGGCACGTTTTCAAAGCGCCAGCAGGCATCTCCGTTCCGTCCCCGGCTTTGCGGTGCGGGGGAAAGGACCTGGGCATTGAAGGCGCGGCCGGCGTCTGAATCCGCGTTGGCCGGGGCGCGCTCCCGGGTCAGGAGTCCGTCGGGGAGGGTTTCGGTGACCGGATCGAGTCCGGTGCTTTCCAGCAGTCCCGCGAGAGTGGTGGCCACGCCGGGCACGCCCCAGTACCAGGAGTCAATTCCCCGGTTGACGCAGCGGCCGGAGAGGCGCAGACCGATGTCCAGATCGCGCGGGCTTTCCGCCGTGTTGGTGAAGCGCAGGGTGAGCAGCGCCGCGTGTTCGTTTGGGGGCAGGGTCAGGCGGGTGTTGATTCGCCATGCCTCATGAAGCGCTTCGCGGTCGATGGACCAGGGGCACCAGCGCAGTTCGGTTTCCAGCAGGGTTGCGGCCAGAAAGGTTCCGTTCAGCGTGAGGTAGGCGGTGGACTCCTCCGCGCCGGAAACGGGGGGAAAGATCAGGTGTCGAATGGAGGAGGGGTCGCCGCCGGTTTGAAGCGAACCGAGGCCGTTGGTCAGACCGGGCCGGGAAAACTCATCGAGCGCGGTGTGGTTTAGGGGCCATTGCGAGAACCAGGACAGATCAAAGGAGGCGAGATTTTGCATAGGGTGAGGGTGATTACCGGGTTTTGAAAAGATGTCAGTTCCGGAGTGAGTTTACAGAAAACCCCGTAACGAATCAGGGTGCATCTTTCCTGGGTCCCGCATGATTTTTGCCGGGGCAACAGGATCATTGAGCTTTGACCCCGTTCTTCACAATGGGAAACTGTATTTTTCCAGTTTTAAAGACCAGCCCGATGCAGGTGAATCGCGGCGGCCAGGACGGGTTTTGCCCAGTCAGGAGTTCCGGTGAGATCGGCGGGGGCGGTGATGCGCCGGTTTTTTATTTCCAGAACCAGGACGGGCCGGGGCGCTTGTCCCATGGCCGGATCGCCTTCCGCCGAGTTGTCAAACACGCGGAGGTGATGAATATCGGGAAGCAGGCGAATAAGGTTTTCGCGGCTGCCGTTCCAGCGCTCGCGGATTTTATCCCCGGGAATGTCGTGGCCGCCCTGTTTCACCCGGGCCCGCACCCGGCGGAGATGGAGTTCCGGGCTTTCCAGCCCGCAAAACCAGATATGCAGCCGGTGTCCGCTCCGCGCCGCCTTTTGCAACAGCTCCGTGATACTCCGTCCGCCCAGCGTGGTTTCAAAGCGGTAGTCCCTGCCGTCCTCGATCGCCTGTTCAAGCAAAGACTTGCCGATCTGCCAGGCGTGACCGTTGGCCAAGGCCGGCGAAATGTCCGGGTGCAGGGCGCGGATTTTCGCGGCAATGGTGTCGGGGTTGAAGAAAAAATCGGTTGCCGTCTCGATAAATTCACCGCCGATGCTGCTTTTACCCGCTCCGTTGACACCCGCCAACACGGTGATGACAGGAGGCGGTTTCATGCGAACTGACCCTTGTTTTTTCGTTGAGCGCCCCGAACTGCGGCCTCGCCAAGTTCCTCAGGTGTCGCCTCCATGAGACGTTTTGCCCCCTCTTTTTGTTCCGGACTCTGCATGTCTTCCAGCATACCCTGACATTCTCTGCGCAGCTCCGCCAGCCAGGCTGGCTGACCGCCCATGAATTGTTCGTACAGTTCGATGGGAATCAGCACCGCCCGGGGTTTGTCGTGACGGGTGATCGCGAGCGGCCCCTGGATGGCAACCCTGTCCAGGACATCCGCAGTGTGGTTTTTCAGGTCCGTCGCAGTGACAGGCGGCATTTCACGCACTTGCGGGCAGGGATAGGATGTGTTGATTGGGTACTTCATATTAACTAATTTAGCTATTTTAGATGTTTTTGCAAGATTTTCTTTAGAGAAATCGATGACGGCACCGGAGAGTTTCAACATGCCTGCCACGGTTGAGGCACAAGCCGGGACAGACGCAAGTTGTTACACGCACGCTTGGCATATCTTCTTCAATCCGGTATGCTGGCGACTTGATGAATTTTATTTTCGAACCCGTTTGCTTTGACCACGCCGCCGCGCTCATTCACAAAACCCCGTGGGAGGTTTCGGGTGATGCCGTGCTGCTTGCGGAGGCGCATCTCGCCGCCGCGCGCCGCTACCGCCTCGATGCCTGCGTGGTGGGTATGGATATTTACAACCTGGAGCCGGAGGCCTATGGTGCCGAGGTCCTGCGTCCCGACGGAAATGGAATCCCCACCCTGGCGGAGGAGAGGTTTGAGGAACTTTCCGAGTTATCGGCACAAACACTGGACTTGAACGCGGGGCGCATTCCCCTGTTGCTGGACGCGGCGGGACGTGTTGCCTCCGCAGAGCCCGGTCTACGTGTTTCGGTGGCGATTTCGGGCCCCTTCACGATTGCCGCCCAGCTTCTGGGCCTGGAGAACATGATTTGCGAGGCCTTTGCTGAGCCGGAGGCGGCGGCGGCAGGGTTGCAACACCTTGCCAACCAGGAGAAAGCCCTGATCCGGCATATCCGCGGGGCGGGCTTCAGCATTGCCGTCTATGAGTCCGCCGTGGCCCCGCCGCTGCTGTCGCCGGACTTGTTTCGCAAGGTGGTGGCACCGGCTCTTGACTCCGTACTGTGCGCCGCCGAGGGGGAAGCGCAACTCATCATCGGCGGCAATACCCTGCCCATCCTTCCGGAGCTGTTTCATCTTTCCGCCGCCTACCGCATCTGCCCGGTGGAGACCGACCAGTCCGCCTTCCTCCAAGCCGTACCGCGCGGGAATTCCGGCACCTTGCGCGTCAATCTCCGCCCCGGTGTTTTCCTCCCCGGATGCGGCGAAGAGGCCCGGGCGGAACTCGCCCGTGTAGAAACCCTCTGTGCTTCCCGTCCCGATCTGCAGCTCCGCTGCGGTGCGCTCATTCCCTACGATGCCGACCCCGGCATTGTTGCCGCGTGCAGGCGGGGATGAGCACGAAGAAAACACGGGAGCGCATCAGTATGATGTTTCAGTCCCGGGCCATCAGGCCGATGTGAACCTGAAAATTCGCCCAGCCGCCGCGAATGTGGCCGGGGGTGTTGGAGCCGGCGACGAAAATGAGTTCTTCTCCGGCGGTGAGATGGACATCGCCTTCGCGGGTGAAGGGGACGACCTCGCGGCGCCTGGCCCGGTACAGGATGTGAGAGGTGCCCTCCTCTTCGCCCCACGGAAACGAAAGCACGTGCAGCGCGAAGTCGGTGTCCTCGTTTTGCCAGGCTTGCAGCCGGTCGGAACCGACGCGAAACGCATAGCGTCCGGTTTCGGGGGCGACGAACACGAGCACCGTGACCTCCCGTCCGGAAAACCCGAGCATGTCCCCATCGGGGGCGCGGCTGTAGAGCGGGTTGCCCTCCGGGCCGGTGAAGGCACGCTCCTCGGCAAACCACTGCATGGGATTCGGAGCCCAGTCGGCCTTGTTGCGGCCGAGGGTCTCATCCATGGCGGCGGAACGGACTTTGTCCATCCAGTGCAGACGCCAGAGGGTTTTCCCTTCGGCGGCGGCAAAGACGGGCTCCTCGATCCAGTGCACCCCGGGGCTGGGCGCGGCAAAGCTTTTGATTGCGGGTTGTCCGTTCGCGTCCTGAAAGACGGGCACGTGCTGGGGAACCGCCTCCACGGGCGGCGGGTACACCACCAGGTTGGGGGTCAGAGGCTCACGGAGCGTGTGAGGGCCGGGTTCGCCGCGTTGCAGGAGTTCGGGAAGCACCTCACGGAAGATTTCGTTGTAGAGGCCGTAGCCGCCCGCATGGGGATGAACCGCATCGTGGGCGAACTGGCTCCATTCGATGTCGCCCGCCTCCAGTTTTGCAGCCACCCCATGTCCCAGGCTGATGGTGGGAATGCCGTAGTGGATGGCGACCTGTTCGTGAAACCCGGCGGCGCGGGGGAGTTCGCCGTTGCGGTAGTTTTCCAGATGGGCGCGGGAGAGATTGTAAAAAAAGACGAGATCGGCTTCCGGATTTTGCAGCCAGGTTTTGTGCACCATGCGCTCCATGTGGGCACGGCTGTCACTTTGTCCGTCATTCACGGCGAACTCGATGAACACGAGATCGGGCTTGTGCACCAGGACATCGCGGTCATAGCGTTTGGCGCCGAAATCGGAGCCGGTGCCGCTGATGCCGGCATTGACCGCCCGGATCTCTGCGTCCGGCCAGTTTTCGCTCAGCCAGGCTCCGGTGGAGGCGACGTAGCCCGCCGCGCCTCCGCCCTGGGTGACGGAACCGCCAATAAAGACCACGGTGAGTTCCCCGCCGCGCTCCAGGATGGCGCGGGTGTTGGGGAGCCCGTTGCGGGCGGTAAACAAGACGGCGGGCACAGGCTGGGCGGCGAGGGGAGTTATCATAAAACCAAGGAGAAGGAGGGTGAGGGTGGGGCGCATGGGATTCTGGTTCGGGATAGATATTATTTTCAATGGATGTAAAGGCGAACGAACTATGATTATGCAAAGTGTTTGAGTATGATTAAAGCCGGAAAACAGCGTAAGACAGAGAAATCAGAGTTTACAATTAACCCGGGCATGACAGGGTCGAGGGTTTGGAATGTCCTGAATGCGGTTCGGGATTGACAGTGAATTCACACGTGCTATCTTGAATAATTAAAACGTGAATACGAAAGTATAATCAGATGAACACAAAGCTCACCCTTGTAATGGAATCGGACATCATCCGTTCTGCCAAAGTATATGCCGAACGGCACGGAACATCCGTCTCCCAATTGGTTGAGCAATATATTGGCATGGTGTCTGCCGGCGATGCCGCCCCAACGCCCCGCCTTTCGAAACGCGGGTCGTTGACCTCCGCTTTGGCGGGTTCGATTCAGGCTCTGAATGGCGAGGAGAAAAACTTCACGGCAAAAGAACTGGTTGCCAGGGCCAAAGCGGAACGTTTCGGTTCATGAAAATCTTTTTGGATACAGATGTTATTCTGGACTGTGTGTTGGACCGACCCGAATTCGCCGAAGAAGCCACCAAAGTTTTGAATCTGTGCGAAATCGGAGGAGTGGAGGGGATCACCTCCACCTTGGTGCTGGCAAACTGCCATTATGTGTTTTCCAGACAGGAAAGTGCCGCGAAATCCCGCCAGGTTATCGCCCGCTTGCGGGCTTTGTTGGGCGTTTGTCCGGTGGGAGACCGGGAACTCGGCGAAGCGCTCGTTTCAAAATTTAAAGATCTTGAAGACGGAATTCAATATTTCACCGCGCTAAACAATGGCGCGCATGTGATTGTGACCCGGAACATCCGCGACTTTAAGTCATCCTCCCTGCCGGTAATGCTCCCCAGGGAGTTCCTGCTTGCGCACTCCCGGATTTGAAACCCGCCCCCTGGAGGTTAAAAGGAGGAACTCAGCGCTTTTCCAGCTTGGTAGGTCAGCCTTGTTTACTGGATGTCCGTGGCGGAATCCTAAATTGCGCGAACGATCCGCTTCCGCACAATCATTCAGTCCGGCAGGTGAAGCAGCGGAAATCGGCGGGCTTGCGTTTTCCGCTGAGATCGATAGCGGTCAGTCCGGCAAAGGCACCGGTGAAGGTGCCTCCGAATGCGGCGTGATGCTCGTCGGAAAGAAGGGTGGCATCCTGTTCGTCACCGGCGGGGAGCAGGGGCCCCCCGGACCCGGTGGCATAGAGGAATTGGATACCCGGCCCCCGCAGGCGGAAGGCGAGCCGGATGTCTCCGCATTCCGGAAGCCGGATGCCGTCGCCGGGCAGGATTTGCTGATCTCCACCGCTGTGCCGTTTGAAGAGGAGGAGACAGCGCGCGCCGTCGTCCGTCCGGGAGACGGCCAGCAGGTAATGATTGCGGCTGGCGTAAAAGGCTGTCAGTCCGGCCATCTGCCAGGGAGAATCCGGCGTGAAATCAATCCGGGTCTCCACATAGGTCTCCACGGATTCGATGCGGCGGGCGATCAGGCTGGGGTCGAAGTGACTCATGAGCGATTCGCGCCCGTAGAGCCGCAGCCAGCCGGGACGCTCCTGAAGCGTCAGCCACGATGAATCGTGCGGCTGGCGCAGCGTTTGCCAGGCGATGGAAAGCAAGGCTTTGTCGAAGGTCTCCGTGGGGTCCTCGGCCGGAAACGGATGCGGCGGCAGCGCGGGTGCGGGCACCGTCTCCAGCGGCAGTGTGCCGCCTCCTTTGACGCGCAGCCAGTCCTCATCGGTCCAATCCACGGGGATGATGGCGGTTTCGCGGCCGAGGATGGAATAGCGCTTGGTCCTGCCGTCGGCCTCGACCCGCACCGGGCGGCTGCAGAGGTAGGTTACATAGGCTTCGCCTGCGGGGGTTTCCACCAGACAGCCGTGCCCGGCCCGCTGCAGCGGCCAGTCCGGATTGTCCCGGGCGGTCAGCATGGGCGAGGCCGGGTCCGGCTCGTACCCGCCCCACAGATCGCGCGAACGCGCCACCGTGATCGCATGATCGTAGGCGGTGCCGCCCTCCGCGACCATCAGATAGTAGAACCCGTTGCGCCTGTAGAGGTGCGGCCCTTCGGTCGCGCCGATATGCCGGGTGAAGATCCGCTTGGTTTCCCCGATCAGTTCGCGCGTTTCGGTGTCATACTCCGTGAGGTAAATGCCTTTGAAGAAGTGATGGGGACGATGAGGATCAACGGCCATTTGCACCAGATAACTGCGTCCGTCGTCATCGTGAAAGAGGGACGGATCGAAGCCGAGGGCGTTCAGATACACCGGCTCGCTCCAGGGACCCTCGATGTTCTTGGCCGTCACCACGTAGTTGTGCTGGTCCTTGATAATGGCGCGGACGATGGTGTAGACCAGATAAAAGGTGCCGTCCTTGCAGCTCAGGCAGGGTGCCCAGACACCGTCAGACGCGGCGACGCCGCGCATGTCCAGTTGGCTGACGCGGTCCAGCGGCCGCGTCAGCAGGCGCCAATGCGCCAGGTCTTTCGAGTGGTGAATCTGCACGCCCGGAAACCATTCGAAGGTTGAGGTCGCGATGTAGTAGTCGTCCCCCACGCGAAGAATTGACGGGTCCGGGTTAAACCCGGGAAGGATGGGGTTTTGAATGGATCGCATTGGGTATTCGTTTTCTTTTTTTAATTTTCGGACAGGCGGGTGATTTTCCCGATGGTCTGGACTATAAGGGATACGCGTCTACATGCCAAGTTCGAGATGAATTTCCGAATGTTCGACCGGGTGCGGTTTTTGGCCGGGCAAGCCTCTCAGGAGGACATTCCAAGGTGCGGAACCCCTCTCCCGAACAACGCGCAGGGTCTTGCCGGCGCGGGTGCAGCGGAAGATTGCGGAGACAACCCCCTGGAGATCGGGGATCGTCACACTGATCTCCGCGCCGTCGCTCATCGGGAAGATGTGGAGCGTCACCCCGTTGGCATACTCGTAATCCGGTTTGTCCTCGTCCGCCCCGACGGGAATGACCGTATTTTCGGGAACCCACATGGGGATCTCCATGAACCCGAGCTTCTCCTTGCGCCAGGTACTGCCATCGGTGGTCTCCTCCGTGAGGAAATGTGTCCAGCGTCCCGCGGGCAGATAGTATTCCACGTCGCCGCTTTCAGAGAACACCGGCGCCACGAGCAGACCCGGCCCGAGCATGTATTGTTGGTCGAGGTGCCTGCAGGCGGGATCGTTCGGATACTGGTAGAACATCGACCGGAGCACAGGCCGTCCTTTCTCATGCGCCTCGACCGCCGCACCATAGAGATAGGGCATGAGGCGGCATTTCTGTTTGGTGAAGAACCGCAGCACATCCACGGACTCCTCGTCGAAGAGCCAGGGAACCCGGGATGTCGCGTTGCCGTGCAGGCGGCTGTGCGAGGAGAGCAGGCCGAAGGCACACCACCGTTTGTAGATGTCCGGGGTCGCGGTCTGATCGAATCCGCCCATATCGTGGCTCCAGAATCCAAATCCGCACATGCCCAGCGAGAGCCCGCCGCGCAGGGTCTCCGCCATGGATTCGAACGTGGCGTAGCAGTCCCCGCCCCAGTGCACCGGGAACTTCTGGCCGCCCACCGTTGCCGAGCGGGCATACAGAACCGCCCCGTTTTCTCCGAACCGTTCCGCCAGAACCTCATACACGGTCTTGTTGTAGAGATAGGTGTAGTAGTTGTGCATCCGTTTCGGGTCCGAACCGTCGTGGTAGGCCACATCCAGCGGAATATTCTCTCCGAAATCCGTTTTGAAGGCATCCACGCCATCGTCCAACAGCTGGCGGAGTTTATCGGCATACCACGTGACCGCGCCGGGATTCGTGAAATCGACCAGAGCCATTCCCGGCTGCCACGCGTCGGTCTGGTAGACATCGCCGTTGGGCCGCTTGAGGAGGAATCCGTGCCGCATCCCCTCCTCGAACATGGAGGATCGCTCCCCGATATACGGATTGATCCAGAGGCATATCCTCAATCCCTTTGCTTTGAGGCGGCGCAGCATGCCGGCCGGATCCGGAAAGCATTGGGGATCCCATTCGAAATCGCACCACCGGTAGCCGCGCATCCAGAAACAGTCGAAGTGGAAGACATGGAGAGGGATATCCCTGTCGGCCATCCCCTGAATATGTACGCCGGTCGTTTTCTCATCGTACTCGGTAACGAAAGACGTCGTCAGCCAGAGACCGAAGGACCACGCCGGCGGCAGCGCCGGGCGTCCGGTCAGGGCGGTGTAGCGCTCCAGGACTTCGCCGGGTGTGGGGCCATAGATCACAAAATAGTCCAGCGAATGCCCTTCCACGCTGAACTGGACACTGTTGATGTCCTGTGAGGCGACCTCGAACGAGACGCGGTCGGGATGGTTGACCAGGATTCCGTAACCGTTGCTGCTGAGATAAAAGGGGATGTTTTTGTAGGCCAGTTCGGTGGAGGTGCCAACATCCTCGTTCCAGATGTCGATGGACTGTCCGTTTTTCACCAGAGGCCCGAAACGCTCGCCCAGTCCGTAAATCAGCTCACCGACCCCCAGCGAAAGTTTCTCCCGCAGGTAAACGGTGTCGTTTGTTTTCATGAGACTCAGGGAGGCCGGCTTGCTGGAGGTGAGGACCCTGCCGTCGCCGAGGAAGTCGCAGAACCAGGGCTTGGCGGCGCCCGCTCTGACTGACAGAGGCCCTGAGGTGAAGCTCACGGTCTCCTCCGTCTGAACGACAGTCCCCCTGACGTTTGGATGAGGGGTGAGATCAAACTCCGGCATGCGCGCCTTCCGGCCTTTGAAATGTTCCACCTGGACGCGGATGATCCCGGGCATCGGGGACGTATACCGCACCGTGAACAGGCTGCCGCCGATCATAGTGCCGCGCTCGCCATCCCGCGAAGTGGACAGAAAGACGGTTACGCCCTCTTTATCCGATTCGATTTCGTGGGTTCTCGCGGGGGTTGTTGGAACCACACCTTCATGGAAAAGCCAGGGACATTTGTTAAATTTCATGGGATTAAAAGGAGGAACTCAGCGTTTCTCCAGCTTGATACGTCAGCGTTGCGGTCTCCGTGTGGTCAGGGAGTTTGACGAGGAAGGTCCGTTCATCTGGCGCGCCGGGGAAGGTGCCGCGGGTGGGATCCAGATGCAGGGTGGCGGTGGCGTCGTCCCAGCGCAGGGGAAGTTCGAGGTATTCGCCGTCTTCGTAGTGATATCCGTCGCCGCTGTCTTCGTAGAGCGTGAAGGCCGCGTCTTTTCCGGGATAGACGCGGAGTTCCAGGCGCTCGCCGGTGTAGGCTTTGGTGTGCTGCAGTTGGTTGGGCTCGATGGGCAGGATCGTGCCCGCGGGCACGAAGAGGGGGAGTCGCTCGATCGGGGCCCCGGCTTCAATGGTTTGTCCGCCTTCATGGCGTTCGCCGGTCCAGAAATCGTACCAGGCCTGGCCCGCAGGGAGGTACACCTTGCGGCGCGTGACTCCGGGTTGGGTCACCGGACAGACCATGAGCCCGGAACCGAGCAGGAACTGATCCGCCACGCCTCGGGCCCGGGCGTCGTCCGGAAACTCGATCAGCAGGGGCCGGATAAAGGGCTTGCCAGTGTTATGGTTCTCCCAGGCGAGACTGTAAAAATACGGCAGCAGTTGGTAGTGGAGGGTAATTCCGTCGCGGAGAATGACCTCGGCTTCGGCATCGAAGCGCCAAATCTCTTTGGGATCGTTGGTGCCGTGGTTGCGCATGATGGGACAGAAGGCCCCGAACTGGAACCAGCGGATGAAGAGTTCGCGGTAGTCGGGATCCTTCGGATTTTTGCCGACAAATCCGCCGATGTCGGTGTTCCAATAGGGGATGCCGCAGAGGGACATGTTGAGCGCCATTTGGATCTGTTCGGTCAGCGCCTCCCATTTGCCCTCGGTGTCGCCGGTCCAGACGGCGGCGGCGTAGCGCTGCTGTCCGGCAAAACCCGAGCGCGGGTGCAGGCAGACACGGCGGTCCCGGCACGCCTCGCGCTGGGCCTCGTAGTAGCCCTTGCAGAGGTACAGCGAGAAGGCGTTGAGCACCTCGGCGGCATTGCCGTAATGGTTCGGCGTGAGCCCCTTCAGGAGCGACTCGGCGGTGAGCGGGTGCGTGAGCTTGGGCTCGGTGGTGTCGAGCCAGAAAATATCCACCCCGGCTTCGAAAAAGACCTCTTTAATCCGCTGCCAGTAGGTGTGCACGGCCTCGGGATTGTAGGGGTCGATCCAATACCCGCCATCCCGCACCGCGTTGGGCAACAGGAGGGATTTTTCGTGGAATTCCGGATACAGGTGGGAGCCTTTGGCGATCTGGGCGTAGCTCGACAGCATCAGGTTGCAGTGGAGGCGCTCGTGCAGGTCGCGGAAGATCTCCGGATGATTGGGGAAGCGCTCCGGATCGAACCAGGGTTCGCCCCAGGTGCGCGGGGCCCAGTAGCGCCAGTCCTGCACGACGACATCGATGGGGATATCGCGCTTGCGGTGTTCCTCGACCACGCCGACCAGCTCCTCTTTGTTTTTGTAATGTTCGCGCGACTGCCAGTAGCCGAAGAGGTAGCGCGGCATCAGCGGGGCGGGTCCGGTGAGTTTGTTGTAGGTGGCAATGATGTCGGAGGGGCTGCCGCTCATCACATAATAATTGGCTGCCGGGGCATGCTGGGACCAGAAGCTGAAGCGGTCGGACGGCACCGGTTCCTGCCATTGCAGATTCGCGTAGGCCCCGAGCCAGGAGGTTCCCAGCGCCGCTTCGAGACGGAACGGATATTGTTCACCGGCCACCAGATCCACGTCCACCTGATGCCGCTTGTGGGATCCGCTGTAGGAAAGGATGCATTTTTCGTTCAACCAGAGTTTGCCGCCCACGGGCAGATCGAGATAAAGACGGTGTCTGCCGGTGGTCGCCGGCCGCAGGAAGCCGGACCAGCGGGTGTAAAAGGGTTCTTCGGGGGCGTCGGCAAAGTCATGCCAGCCTTCGACAATGGACCACCAGAGTCGGTTGATGGTGGCGTCGGTGCGGCGTTCCTTCAGATCGGTAAACTCCGCGTCACGGAAATATTCGCCGCAGACTCCGCCGGTTTCGCCCTCGGGCGTGAGCCAGCATTCGGAGGGAATCGGTCGGATGGGATTGCCGAGGGCACAGTGGCTGGCGTTGTCCCAGAGGAGGCCGTAGCCGGTGCTGTTGTAGAGGAAGGGCACGACGATGGTGGTGTTTTCCTGCAGGAGGTCGAGACTGCGGCCGCGGAAGTTCCAGCCCGCGTCCAACTGATGCCCGAGCCCGTGCAGGGTGTCCGCTTCGCCGCTGAACAGAAAAGTCTGACGGCGCGCGGTGAGTGCGTGTCCGGCCACGGTTTCCGGCCAGGACTGGCGGGCATTTTCTGCGGCTTCGGCCAGGATGCGGCTCCCCTGTGCGTCGAAAAAGCTCAGACGGCCGGTGTCGTGCTCGATCTCCACCGCGATCCCCCGCGCTGCAAGGCGGGTCCGGGTTTCGTTTTCGTCCCTGTGAACAGAATCGCAGAGGTCCGGTAGTTGCGGGACCGAGAGGGTCTGCGGCTCTTGACCGTCCGGACTGTGGGTGACCCGCACGCCGTTTTCGGCGAAAAAGGTGAGTTTAAGGATGCCGTCTTGAAGGGGGAAGGAGTATGTTTTCATAGGTGGGAAGTATGGCTACCAGATGTCGGAGAGAAAGACCAAACTTCATTTTCCGTTGGCAACTTGGCTGTTTCGCAACGGCGAAAGGTTGGGGTAAAACACATGTGCGATGGATTTTACAGAAGGGAACAAAGAGAACAAAGCATCTCCTCCGAATCCCTCTAATCCAAAGCCTTCGTTTCTTTCCTTTCCTTCTGTAAAAAATTCGGCGGATTGGAAAGGGAGGAATGAAAAAAGAGGATCAACCCGCGTTTCGTCCGAGCAGTTCGGCGGCCTTGGCGAAGACACCGGCGGCGCCGCGGAAACCGGCGGCGCCTCTTGGGGTGCCGTCGGGAAGATACCATTCGTGGAATCCTCCGGCCTCCTCCATCATGCGGGCGATGGGCAGCAGTGCCTCGGCGGCTTCGGCATAGAGCCCGTGCTGAGACAAAGCCTGGGGCACGCGCCCCCCCCACCAGGGCCAGTCACCGCCATTCTGATAGTTGAAGGGTTTGATGAACAGGGAATTGTTGAGGGAGGGCACGTTGTAGAGCGGCCAGATGGTGAGGCCGACGCTGCGGGCCCCGGCGGCGGCGACATTGGCCTGAAGAATGGCGAAAACCTGACGCATCTCCTCCACGGAAAGAATTCCGGCCTGCATGGCCACGGCGGTGCCGCCGTGATAGTGAATGGCGTTCTCGTCGAAATCAGCCGGAAAGGGAGAGCCCTTTTCGAGATAGACATGCGGACGGAATTTCAGGTGTTCCGCATCCCAGAGCACGTCGCGGATGGACTGGCGGAGGGCTGCGTTTTCGCGGCGGATTTCGGCGGAATCGCGGCCGATTTGTTCGGACAGCCAGGCGAAATCGGTGAGTGCGAGGCTGAAGAGGGCGTTGGTGTAGATGCAGAGGGCCGGGTGGGATTGCTCGTTGAGTTCGGTGAGTTCCGGCAGCCGCTCCGGGGTGAGGGGATGGCCCCGGGCGTCCTCCTCCCAGTTCCGGATCGCCTGTCCGTCCCCCCAGTCAATGGTGGTGGCGTTCCACACCAGACCGTGCTCTTCGCTCCATCTGCGGGTGCGCACCCAGTTCAGGGCCCGTTCCATCCGTTTCATCACGGTCATCCCGTCTACGGTTTCGTTCAGGAAATCGGCATCGCCTGTGGCATGGACATAGTGTTTCACCGCGATGACGAGGGAACTTTCCTGATCGGTCTCGACCGAATTCTTATGCCCGAGCCAGTCCGGCAGGAGATCGGAGGTGTAAAAATTGTAGGCGTCGCGGCTGCTGCCTTTGGGGGTGAAGCCGTCCAGAATCGATCCGTCGGGCTGCTGGAAGGCAAAAAAGCGCAGCAGGGCCTCGCGCAGGACGGAAGGCTCCACCACCCGGGTCTGGATCTCGATAAAGGTGGCCAGGTCGCGGATCCAGACCTCCGGATACCGGTCGCCGGCGTTCAGCCCCTGGGCGAGCACCTCAAAACTATGCGAATACATCTGACGAAGGGCGGGATGAATGGAATCTGTGTTCATTTTTTTACGGTAAAAGAAACAGGTACAAAAAAAAGCCGGGTTTCAGTTTACGGTTATTTTCCCGATCCTGTTTGTTTGGAGGTGAATCCTTCCGCTCCTTGACTTTTTGGCAAAATATGGTTTTATGGGTCTATGAAAACCACACTCGAAATACCTGAGAATTTGTTTCGGAACGCCAAAGCCACGGCGGCCAAACGGGGGGTCACATTGAAAACGTTTTTTACGGAGGCGCTGGAAGAAAAACTTCGTACACCCGAAAGGCCGAAAAACCAAACCGCATTCAATTATTTTGGGGCAATGTCTGATTACCATGAAGAAAATCAATTGATTCTCAAAGAGATCGAGTCGGAATTTGGAAATGTGGATGTTTCAGAATGGAAGTAATTCTCGATACCAACGCCCTCTCCGCCTGGCTGGATGGCGACCCGTGTTTTAAACCCATGCTGAAAGATATTGAGAAGCTTTATCTGTCTCCAATCGTGCTTGGGGAGTATCGATTTGGAATTGCGGCATCGAGATACCGTGTCCAGTATGAAAATGTACTGACGGAACTTCTCAGGGACATAGAGGTTTTACCTTTGGATGACCGGGTGGCAAAGAACTATGCGGACATCCGCAGAGTGCTCAAAAAGAATGGGACGCCTATCCCCTGGCATGACATCTGGATTGCCGCACAGGCAAGAAATTTTTCACTGCCGGTTCTTTCGAACGACAAGCATTTTGATTCGGTCCCCCTTCTTAGGCGCATCGGATGGTGAACTCTTTTTAGAGGGTTGTTTCCGTGAAATGAATGCCGCGGGCAGGGGTGGGAGAGGGCACGGGGTTATTGGTACAGGATCACATCGGTGGCGAAGTCTTCGCCCGCGAACCCGTTCCAGCGGAAACGGCACTCTCCGTCGTGGCACCGCCAATGGTTCGGGGTGACATTGGTGAGCCAGTCCAGCGGCTCGGCGGCGGCCAGGGGACGGCTGGCGAGATCGAGCGCCCCGCGCAGGGCGGCCTCCTGTTCGGGACCCAGCGCTTCGGGCTCAAGGGAAACAAAGAGGGGCGTGCCACTGTGGGCCAGGAGGAAAAGCCACTCGCGGTTCATCTCCCAGGGGATTTTCGTGGTCAGGCCCACGCAGTCGCCGTCGATGTCATAGAACGCGCGGTGCTGGGGCATGCGGAAGGCGAGGGTGTTGACCCCCTGGATGCGGGTGCGCTCCCAGTTCAGGCCGCTGGTGTCGCCGCCGGTGCGGTTGATGTGGCACAGGCCCGCCGTGAGGTGGCCTGGGCAGTTGCAGGCGAGGAGGACGGCGCGGTCCAAGCGGGCGATGGTTTGGTAATGGCGGATGAGAATCTCCGCGGTGATCCGCCAGAAGCACATCGCCGCAGGGCGAACCCTGACCCCGTATCCGCGGGTGCGCCCGTCCGGAGTGTGCTGGAAAAAATACCAGGGCATGACCCGCTTCGCACGCAGTCCGCGCCATTCGAGATCGGCGGAACTTTCGCAACCGCGAAACAGATTCTTCCAGGGGACGTCTTTGGCTTTGTCCCGGGGATGTTTTCAGTGAACAATGCCCGCAACTCAAACGTTGAGCCGTTCCGTAAACAAACCTCTACAGGAGATCTCATGAGAATTACAAACACAATCCCCCTGCTGTTGGCCAGCTTTCTGGCAAGCGCCCATGCGGCGACGCTGATTTCAGATACATTCAACACCGATTTTAATAATTTCTCCGCACAGAATACATTAAGTGCGGACGGACTGGCCTGGAGCAGTGCAGACGGTGTGGGCGACGTTTCCGGGAGAATCAACACCTCGGGCAGCGCCAACCACACCAACGCGGTCTATTACAGCGGCACAGGATCGGAAATCACCAAAAACTTCACCGAGATCTTCACCGCGACGATCCTGTTCCAAACCGGCTCGTCCATCACCGGGGATATCGCCCATGCAACCGCCGGATTTTTGCGCAGCACCGGTTCCGCGTTTAATGAATTTGCCGGCGGATACGCCTTTTGGGGCGGGATGCGGAATGATGGAGGCGGAACCTATCTTCGCCTGCTGAACACCGGGGGGCAGATCGGGAACAACAGCAGCACCTTCAGTCTGGAGACCGAGAACTGGTATGCCCTGCAAACCTCCATCGCGCTGTCAGCCAACGCCACGGCCTCCTTCATGTCGGTGTCCATTTTTGATGTGGGCGCGGACGGAACCGGACCTCTGGGCACGGCCCTGGCCAGTGTCAGTGCAACGGATGTCTCGCTCGCAAACAGCGGCTTCAGCGGCAACCTCTGGGCCGGCTTCGGCGGGGGCAACAACTCCGGGTCCAATGTCGTGGCCTTTGACAACTTCAGCGTGGTCGCCATCCCCGAGCCCGGCACCCTGGCGCTGGTGGGGATTGCCCTGGGCAGCCTGCTTCTCTTCCGCCGCCGCAAATCCTGAAGCCGGCTGAAGTCGCCTGTTCGACCACGGACAAACACGGATAATCACGGACAAACACGGACAATTTTTCCCCGCCTCCACCCGGGCGTATCCGTGTTCATCTGAGTCCACCTGCCCGCAGTGCTATGCACAGCGCTGCAGGCGGGTCCGTGGTCGATTTTTGCCCTGTTGTACACATCATGAATTCCACTCGTCATTCGGCACTCGACACTCGTCATTCCCCCGACACTCGTCATTCCCCCGACGTTCTCGTGATCGGCGGCGGTCCCTCGGGGATCGGGGCGGCGGTCGGGGCGGCGCGGGCGGGGGCTCGGGTCGCGCTGGTGGAGCGGCATCCGGCCCTGGGCGGAATGGGAACCAGCGGCCTGGTGAACAACTTCTGTCCGGCGCACTGGGACGGCCACCGCCTCATCATCGGCGGGGTGTTCGGCGAAATCCGCCGAGCTTTGATCGAATCCCATGCCATTTATGCGGAACAGACTCCCGGCTGCCATCCGGCGATGGAGATTTATGATCCGCAGGCCATGGAGCGGCTGACGGAGCGGCTGTGCCGCGATGCGGGCGTGGATCTGCATTTGTCCTCCACCCTCACGGATTTGCGGGAAGAGGAGGGATTCGTCTGCGGGAGCATCAACGGTCAAGCTTTCCGCGCACGGACGCTGGTGGACTGCAGCGGTGACGCGGGGTTCGCCCGCGCCCTCGGCTGCGAAACGCGCATCGAACGCGGCCGCCTGATGCCCCTGACCTACTGTTTTCTCTTCGGCCCCATTGACCTCGATGCGCTCGGCGCGGAGATGCCGGAGACCCTGCGCACTGACCCCGTCAGCGGCGAGCGCCACATCTATTTCAGCTCCGAGGAAACCGGCAAACTGGGTGAGCTGTTCCGCGCCGCGCGCGAGGCCGGCGACTTCACCATTCCCCGCCGGAATCTCCCCATTCTCGCCAGCGTGCCGGGCCGTCCCGAATACGCCACCGTCAACATCGGACGGGTGTTTTGCGAGGATCCGACCGATCCCGAACTGCTCGCCGCCGCCAGCCGGGAGGGCGAGGAGCAGGTGCATCTGGCCCTCGCCTGGTTCGCCAAATACTGGCCCGGCATGAAAGATGTGAAACTGGTGCAGCTCGCCCGTCAGATCGGGGTGCGCGAGACACGTCAGTTGGTGGGGAAAACCACCCTCACCCGCGAGGATGTCCTCGGCCTGCGGCAGTTCGACACCGTGATCGCCCAGTGCTGGTATCCCATCGACGTGCATCATCCCGACGGAAGTGGAACCACCATGCATGCGTTGCCTCTGGGAGAGCACTACGACATTCCGCTGGACTGTCTGATTCCCGCCGCCGGTTCCGGCAGGGTGCTCGTTGGCGGCCGCTGCATTTCGGCGACCCAGGAGGCCATGAGCAGCTTCCGGGTCTCGCCGGGTGTGATGGCCATCGGCGAGGCGGCCGGGGTCACCGCCGCCGTGGCGGCGCGGGATGGCGTGGAAATCGGCGCGGTGCCCTACGCGGAGGTCCGCCGCCTGCTGGAAGCCAATGGAGCAATTTTGACCTGAACCCGGAGACGATTATGCACACCGAATCCTCTGTTAGTATGACCGAACTCGCCCGCCTGGCGGGTGTGACCCGCACGACCGTATCCCTGGCGCTGCGCGGCAATCCCCGAATCTCCAAAGCCACCCGGGAACGAATACAAACCCTGGCGCACGAGGCGGGGTATCAGCCCGACGCCGAGGTGTCGCGGGTGATGAGTTCCCTGCGGCGGGGCGGCCGTGCTCCGCAGACGCTGGTCTGGGTCACCGACCACAGTCCCTGTCCGAAATTGTGTGAGGCGCTTTACGCCGCCTCCGGACGGCTGGGATACCGGTTGGATGCGATCCGTGTGGATTCGCCCCCGATTCTTCCCGCCCGCCTGGCGGGAATCCTCAACACCCGCGGCACGAATGGCGTATTGCTCAGTCTGGTGCGCAAACCGGATTATGTGGCGGGGATGGATCTTTCTCCGTTCAGCGTCTGTTCACTGGGTGGGCATACGGAGGGTCTGCACACCGTGGAATTGATCCCGGAGGCTCCGGCGTGGTGCGCGGAGGAAGCCCTGCTGCTGCTCGATCAGTTGCTGCGTCTAAACCAGCGGGGATTTCCGGAGCGTCCCAAGCGGGTCACGCTCCGAAATCCGCTCCGGGGCGTGCCCCTGGAGCAAGCAGAGGCTGGAGACGCTTGACGAGGCGATGCAACTGAGCCACGAGATTCTCCTCGCCCAACAAACGCCAGGCCTGGCGCGGGAACATGAGAGCCGCCGCGTGGCGCACCCGCTGTTCGCCGTCCCACAGGGGAGCGGCCACGGCGACAATCGAGCTTTCCGACTCGCCGATGTTCCAGGCGCAGCCGTTCTCGCGGGCCTGGAGCAGGGCCTCCACGAAGGCATCCGGATCCGCGTTGCAGCGGGATGTTGTTTTCACCTCGCCGGGCCCTGGCATGTAGGCGTCCCATTCCTCGCGGGGCATTGCGGAAACAATGGCTTTGCCCGCCGCCGTGGCCCAGACCGGACCTTCCGCGCCGATCGTCTGCGATCCGCCCAGCGCCCCCGCCGCATAGCTGATGTACGTCCGCTGTCCCGACAACACCGCGATGCAGGCGGTGACCTCCTCCTCCTGACTGAAGGTCAGCAAGGCGTGGGAGACTTTGGAGTTCACCCCGTAGTTGCAGGCCACATTGTGCGCCAG
The DNA here is from genome assembly GCA_020831625.1 of Verrucomicrobiota bacterium. Lineage (GTDB taxonomy): Bacteria > Verrucomicrobiota > Kiritimatiellia > SS1-B-03-39 > UBA6053 > PXAS01. The sequence goes on from JAFIGD010000003.1 coordinate 53,850, forward strand.
CCCCAGGACCTGGGGAGTGACGTGGTAGGTGCGGTTTTTCACGTTCTGCTCCACCAAACCCAGCTCGATCAGGGTTTTGAGCATGTCGTGGGTGGTGGACAGCGCCATGCCGAGGTGTTCCGCGATCTGGGAAACCCCAAGAGACCGGTGGCTGCGGATCAAAAACTCCAGGAGGGAAATTCCTATTCCAAACCCGCTGTGGGCGGCATCTTTGGTTCGACTCATGGCGGGACCTTGTGTGAAAACCCGCCCGGGGTCAAGCCTGAGCAAACTGGACTTTTCTTTATTTCAAAAAAATCCTTGAACGGAACAGACACGGCAATCCGCGTCTGTTATACTATAGTTTTCAACATCATAAATCATAGCCAAGGAAAATGAAATGTCTGCACAAAACGGTTGGGATGCCTTGAACCTGAACCCCACAGACCGGATTCCCCGCTCTGAACTTTCCGCCCAGAAACACTGGGATCTTATCACGCGGGTGGTCGGGCTTCCCGTGGACACGCCCAGAGAACGGGAGCTGGCTTCCGCGGCATTCATCAAGGCCTGGGATTGGGACTACTTCTGGTATGTTTATCCCTGTATCAACAATCTGCCTCCGGGCGGACGCATGTCCAATCTGCCCGACCACGGCGGCCCGGAATTTCTCACCCGGTTAAATCCGCAGGCCCCCCGCAGCCGCATGGGGCACGCCGAATACGAAAAAAAGGCCGACGGACAGAGCGATTTCAGTTCCCAGGTCTCTCTCGCATTCCGCGATGAGGACGAGGCTCTGGCCCTCGATCCGGTGAAGGCTTACGGCACCTTTGATCTGGACGCCCTGACCCGGGAGTTCGAGACCGCCTATGCGGAACTCACCGCCTGGTGCCCCGACACTGTGCAGATGGGCGGGGTGTATGTCTCCCTCTTTTCCGGGCTGATTGAAATCTTCGGATGGGAGATGCTGCTGGTGCTGATGCTGGAGCCGGATTTCGGCAAGGTGGTGGAGGGTTACGCCGAGTGGTCCTCGCAGTTGTTCGAAGCCTACGCCCGCAGCAACATCCCCGTCATTAATGTTCACGACGACCTCTGCTGGACCTCGGGACCGGTGTCGCATCCCGCCTGGTTCCGCGAGCACATCTTCCCCCGCTACCGTGAGATATTCGGCCGCCTCAAGTCGGCCGGAAAAAAGGTTCTCTTCACCTGTGACGGCGATATGACCGCCTTTTTTGACGACATCGTCGACTGCGGTGCGGACATGATCATCACCGAACCCATGTCCGATTTTGATTTGTTTGCCAAAAAACACGGCCAAACCACCGCCTTCTTCGGCGTCATGGACACCCGGGTGCTGCTGAGCAACAACAAACAGCGGATTTTCGACGAAGTGGAGCGCCTGATGAACCGCTACCGCGACTGCCCCGGCTTCTTCATGGGCGTGGGCAATCACATTCCGCAAAACACCCCGATCGATGCTGCCCTCTGGTATCAGGAGGCCTACGAAAAATTCTCGGTGCGTTGAGGTTTATTTCCGGATTCAGGTGTTTGCGGTGATCATGTGGCCGGCCTGCATCCAGATCTCGAGCGGGGTTTCGAAATCAACCCGCACGACGGTGGCGTATTTGTCGAATTCGGCGGCGGGGAGGTCGATCCAGAGAATGCCCGGAATATTGGCCCAGGGCGCGCCGCCGAGCACGCGGTGGGTCAGGTCATGCCCGGTTCCCACACAGCGCACGCGTTTGACCCTGGCACTCAGTCCCTTCACGGCGATGTCTTTCCAGGGGCGGTCGAAGACAAAGAGAAACAGACTCTTCCGGTCCTTGGACAGGGTGCTCGCCCCGTAAAAGAGTCCGGGCGGGAGGCCGGCGACGGTGCCGTACACGGCGGGTTTGTGTTTGGCGATCCAGGCCCCCAGTGTTTCCAGAGTCCGGACTTGCGGGGCGGGCACGGTGCCGTCGGCTTTGGGCCCGATGTCCAGGAGCAGTTTGCCGCCCATGCTGATGACTTCGGCGAAGGTGCGGATAATCTGCCGCGGGGTTTTGTAGTTTTTATCCCTGGGCTGATAGCCCCAGGAGTCGTTGATGGTCATGCAGAATTCCCAGGGGCCCTCGGGCGCGACGGTGGGAATGCCCTGCTCGGGGGTTTCGTAGTCGCCATAGCCGCCCATGCGCGAGTTCAGGACCACGCCCGGACACCAGGTCTGCAACTGTTGCCCCAACTGCTTGAATTTCCAGTGTTCCGGCGCCGGCTCCCAGGAGCCGTCAAACCAGAACAGATCCGGTTTGAAGCGGTCGCAGAGTTCCTTGAGCTGGGCGCGGTGGAATTTTAGAAAACGCTTCCAACGCTCCGGTTTCTCGACCCCGTCCATCGGATGTCCGAAGGGGTTGTTGTGCCTGGCGGGATCATAATCCCATGGGAGCATGGTGGGATAATCGGGATGATTCCAATCGAGGTGCGAAAAGTACAGCCCCACGTGCATTCCCTTTTTGCGGAGGGCCTTCACCCACGGAGCGACCACATCCCGCCCGGCCGGGGTTTGTTTGACCACGTTCAGGTCGCTCGCGGCCGTATCCCACAGGGCCACCCCGTCGTGATGCTTGGTGGTCAGCACCGCGTACTGAGCCCCGGCCCGTTTGAACAGATCCGCCCAGGCGTCCGGATCGTACTTGGACGCGGTAAAGCCCCCGCACTGCGCCATGTAGTCCTCATGGGAGATCTCCCCGTTGTAAAAAGACCAGGACTCACTGACCCCCTTCACGGCATAAATGCCCCAGTGAATAAAAATTCCGAGTTTGGCGTCGGAAAACCAGGGGGCGATGGAGGATGTGTTTTTGTTCATAGCGTTTGGAGGGGTGAGGATGGAGGGTTCACGTTCAGGAGGGCAGGGGCGGTGATTTGGCGATGTCCAGTTTGGTATAACCCGCAGGCAGGGTGATTTCGCGGGCGGGAAATCCGTCGATCTCCACCGCGAGCGTGAAGGAGAGATCGGTGTTGATGTGAAGCGCGGCGCGGGTTTCGTCGACGGGCGCGATGTGGAGCGACACCGTGCAGGGGCCGAGCGGATAGTGATTCACGCCGTACGCCTTTCCGGGCCAGGGACGCCACACGAGGCGGCGCTGCACGGCATCGGGTTCGAGGCCCAGCACCACCTCCAGCAGCAGCGCCACCGGGCTGACCGAGGTCCAGGAATAATTTCGGTGGCTGACACTGCCGCGTGCGCTTTTTTCGGGGCAGTAATTCTCCCACAGCACCCCGGTTTCCGCGAAGACCTCCGCCATGCACTGAAGGTGGCGCAGGGTCAGTTCCCGCGCGGTCTGCCGCGCGCCCGCCCGCCAGAGTCCCTTCAGCGCCGCATAGCTGGTGGGCGTCCACACCGACCCGCGCCAGTAATTGCCGCCGGGCTCGTACTGCGGCGAATCGGCCGCCAGGCTGGGCATGGGATGATGCCGGTTGAAGCTGGCGGGGTCCAGCGCGTGCCGCTCCAGGGCGGCCACACGGTCCGCCGGAACGCAATCGGCCCACAGCGGCCAGAACGCGGTCACCACCTTGTTGGGATTGTGTCCGCCTCCCTCCAGCGAGGTGCAGTAGATCTCCTGCTCCGCATTCCACAGCCGCGCGTTCAGGGCGGCGGCAATCTCCGCTTTTTCGGCGGACCAGGTTTCGGCATCCTCCGGCTTGTCCAGCAGCGCGGCGATGACGGCGAGGCTTCCGGCGACCTGCGCCATTTGCGAGGTGAGACAGGGATAGCCGAGCCCGAGAGACGGACTGTTGTCGAGGCCGTTGGCCAGACCGGTGGTCCAGTAGGTGCCGTCCGGCAGCCGGCGGTTGTGTTTGAGCCAGGCGAACTGATCGGCCAGCAGCGGATAGACCGCGGCCAGGCGGGCGGTGTCGCCGGAAATGCGGGCCGTCTCCAGTTCGGTCACCGCCATCATCGGCGGATTCGGACTGAAATCGGGCTCAAACAGCACGGGAATATTGTAGCGCACATCGCAGTGGCGGTGCAGATACCCGCCGTCCTGCTGACGCGAATACAGTCCGTCAAACGACGCCAGATGCGGAAACGCGCGCCAGGCGTAGCGGGTGGACAGCATCGTGAAGCCGGTGTCCCACACAAACTGACTGTCCGTGAACCCCTCCTCTGCGGTGCGCACATAACCGCAGGGCATGCCGCTGAGGGGGGACACCGGGCTCCAGAGCCGGCAGAGCATGCGCCAGGCCCCTTCGTACATCTGAGCCAGGCCCGCCCACGCTTCGGGGAGAACCACCCGCGGCGCGGCGGCGAGCACCTCTTCCGGGTCCGGCGCGGGAATGTCGACGTGTTCGCGGCGCGGGGCGCCTTTGCCGGTGGATTCATACACCGGCATCGAAACGGTCGCGGCCCCCAGCTGGTCCTCCACCGTGAGCGCAACCCGGCCCACCTCCTCCAGGTAGGGTTCCGCGCGGGATTCGTTGCCCGCGGCGCGCGCGGCCGGCGGTTCGCCGCCATATCCGGTCACCGGGACGTACACCCGGCGTCCGCCCCGACCCTGCACCGGGGAGGGCTCCGCCTCGATGAGCAGGTTCGGGGCGGCCGCGCTGCTGAGGTGCAGGCGCGGCGGCAGCATCTGATTGTCCCACGTCTCCAGTTCCCGGTTCAAGGGACGGAACCCATCCAGTTCGCGCACCAGCACCTCCTGCCAGAGCAGACCGTTTTTGCGCATCTGCGCCGGACCCCAGCGCAGGCAGACCGCCGGACCGGACCCGCCCGGCTCCAGGGTGTCGGAGATCTCCAGCGTGTCCGGAAAGCGGCGCGCCAGTGCCTCCAGGGTGGCCGCCCGGTTGCGGGAAGGACAATGGTCGTCCACCCAGCGCATGTGGTGCGGCCGCCGTCCCAGCTCCACTGTCAGCGGATAGCTCCCCGCCGTCACCGGCACCAGCACCTCCAGCCGCATCTCCCGCTGGGAGAGGCTGTACAGCAGATCCTCATCCGCCAGCAAATGCCGGCCCAGCCACAGTTTCAGCGGACGGCGGGAGGTAATCCGCAGCCGCAGCAGACCGTTTTCGGGGATATGGAGTTCGGCGGGGACGGGTTTGAGGTTCATGGGTTTTTATGTGAACTACGGTCTCAAACCCGGAATACAAGGTGAATACACCGCCCTCTGGTTTGACAGTTAACGGTGTCTTGACCTTGACTTGACCCAAAAGATGGTCTACTCTTTGACCATGAAGATGATGAACGTAAGCGAAGCGAAAGCACATTTCTCATCCGTGGTGGAGCAGGTGATCTCAGGGGAGAACGTTTGCATCAGCAAACGGAACGTGCCGGTGGCGCAGATTATCCCGCTTTCCATGGAGAGTTCTCGAAAACGGCATCACACACGGGTGGGGTGGGCAAAACAGTCCGGAGTTGCCATTCTTGGCGATCTCACCGAGCCCGTATTGCCGGAATCGGAGTGGGATATGCTCAAATGAATGTGCTTTTGGACACCTGCGCAATTCTGCATCTCAGCATTGCCGCTCCCTGCGTCACCGCCGCCACCCACAAAATTCTTGCGGATGCGGAAAGTGTTTTTCTCTCACCGATTTCAACTGCTGAGCTCGCCTGCCTCCAGGAAAGGGGGCGCATTCAACTTCCCATGCATTGGAAGCCCTGGCTGCGGGCCGCGATTGCGGAAAACGGCTGGGAAATTTCCCCCATTAGCCTGGACATCATGGAAGAAGCGTATTCGTTGCCGGGTACCTTCCATTCAGATCCCGCGGATCGTGTCCTCACCGCAACCGCGCGTTTGGAGCGGCTGTTGCTCTTGACCACGGATCAGAAGATTCTCGAATATCCGCATGTCATTTCAGGGTGGTGAACCATCAACCCCGTCCCGTGCTTGGGGACTTCCGCCTCAGTTAAACGTCAACCATGCCCGGACTTCTCTTCCTCTGCTCCTGTGATACGCTTTTAGGAATGCACAAAGCGCCTTTTTCCATCTACAGCACCTGGGGCCTTCACGACGAGCTGGGCGACACCGTCCGCTTATCGGAAGACCTCGCCTTTTCCGCCCTGAACGCCCTTGACCGCTGGGCGGATCACGGGCTGAAACCGGACGTCTTCCATTTGGACGCCTTCTGGTATGACCCGGCCCGGGGCTACCGTCATTTTCATCCGCAATACTGGCCGCGGGGTTTTGAACCGTTTCTGGACGCGCTGCGCAAACGGAACTATATCCCCGGCCTCTGGTTCAGCACCACCGGACTGACTCTGGAGCCGCCCGCCTGGGCGGAGAGCCGCTGTCCCGACGGGCATTACAGCCTTGTCGACGGTCCCTACGCCGACATCCTCGAGGGCGATCTGCACCACGCCGCCGAGGCCTGGGGCGTGCGCCTGTTCAAATTCGACTTCGCCAACTTCACCGCATCCCGCACCCCGGACCGGGCTCCGCAGGAAACCCGCGCCCTCGCGGTCGAGCGCCTCACCGGCATTCTCAACGGACTCCGCGCCGCCTTCCCCGGCATCCACGTCATCAGCCACGTCGGCTACGCCCGCAATCAGCATCACCAGCGGCAGGGCTGGCCCCATCCGGTTGCGGTCGATCCCGCGCTGCTCGAAGGCATCGACGCGGTGTTCAGCGGCGATCCGCAGTGCATGGACATTCCGCAGACCCATCTTACCCGCAATCTCGATCTCTATCAGGACCGGGCGGTGTGGAAACTGCATCAGGCCGGCTTCCCGCTGCACCGCATTGAGGATCATGGCGTGGTCATGGCCAACACCAACACCGCCTGCTTCCGCGGCCGCGCCGGCCTGCGCCGCTCCCACATCGGTCAACTCGCCCGCGGCGCGCGGCGCGATCTCTATTACGGCGATCCCTCGCTGCCGACCGACGCCGATCTCGAGTCCATGGCCCGTTTCCGCGCCCAGTATTTCGACGCCTGGACCCGGCGCCTCACCACCCGGCTTCTCGGTGACGGCGAACCCGGCACCGCCCCCTGGCACGGCACCCTCACCGGCGGCGCGGCGCGCGGACTGCTCACCCTCGTCAACCCCGGCTTCAACCCCGTCACCGTAGACCTGCCCCTCACCGATCTTTTCCGGGCCGGACTGCTCTTTCACGACGGCGCGGAAGCCCCGGCACTGCAAACCGCGCCCGACCGGCTCCGCGTCACCCTCGGACCCGAACAGATGGTGCTCATCGGCCTCGGAGCGTATGCCGGTGAAGCCCCGGAAGCGTTCGCGGACCCCGAAGCGCCCCTTTACCGAACGATTTCGCCGCTCAACGCCGCCGTGCGCGATTTTCCGAACTTCGGAAAAGGGATCTCCGGGTTTTCCGAGACTCGGAAAATCCTTGTCACCGCCCGCGCCTGGGATGGAAAGCCGGAGGAACCCGGTCATGTGCTCCCGTTTGTGTTCGGGGAGCAGCCCACGCCCGAAGGCGCGACCCGCGAGGCGCGGGCGCATGCGCTGCTGCCGGTCCGTGCCTTCGACGCGGAGGGGAGGGCGGTGATGCCGCTGGCGCGGGTGCCGGATGTGCCTGTCTGGTCCGGCATTTCCTGGGTGGCCTGTGTGTTCCCGCCAATTCCCGGCGGGCGCATCGAGGTTTGTCCCGCCTTCGATCCGCCCCGCCGGGTGGAGGTGGAGGTGTATGGCGTGGAATAAACACGGCATCCCCGAGCAGGTCTAGAGCGCGCGGCCCGAGTAAATGGATTGTTTGACCGCAACACGGTCTGGATCTGGGACACCTGCTTTATGGCCGCGTATTGCAAGTACGCTCCGGAGCGTTTTCCGGGGGGGGGAGAGTTTTGAGAACTTTTACGGACCGCTGCACGGGGGCGCATTCAGCCCGCTGGTGATACAACATCCCGACAATCCCCCGCGTTTTCGGCGGCCATGTGCCCTGGCCCTCCGTTTCGCGCGACGCCCCCGCACAGGAGAGGCGAAGCCCCCGTCGCCTGTATTCATTCCGGCGGCGGGGCCCCGCCGCTCCGTTGTTTTTGGGGTGCCGCCGCTCAGTTGAATTCCCGCCGCCAGTCCCGGGGTGTGGCACCCTCGCGCTCGCGGAACACGCGGCCGAAAACGCTTTGACTGGAAAAACCGCAGCGGAAGGCGATATCACCGACGGAATCCCTGGTGTCCCGCATGAGCTGCCGGGCCAGATCCATGCGCATCCTCAGGATCATTTCTTTGACCCCGCAGGGATAATGCTCCGCGAAAATCCGTTCCAGACTGCGCCGGGAGATGTTCACATACGCGGCGACATCCTGAACCTGCACCGGCTCGCCCGCCTGCACCTGTTCCCAGATCCAGCGCGCGGCCCGGCCCGCCACCGGATGCGCGCAGGCGTAGCCCGCCGTGGAGGACCGGCCCACGGTGCCCACCGGTGCAAACCGGCGCACCAGCCCCTCCGCGGGCACGTCCTCCTTGCGGCCGAAATCCGTCATCCAGCGCACAATCGCCTGGCCGATCGCGTAAAATCCCGGAATCACCGAACTCAGCTCCGGGCGAGCGTCCACCCAGGTGTAGCGGGTATCGCCGCCGTTATCCACCCCGATCACCCCGCTGGTGTGCAGGCGCTCCGGAAAATCATCCCGCAGGATATCCAGGATCATGCCCGCCAGCCAGTCGTTTGCCCCGAAAAAACCGGTGTCGGGCGGCAGGTCGCGGATGACAGGTGCCAGGGCTTCCGCCACCTTTTCCGCATAGAGTCCCGGACTCCAATCCTTCTCCATGGGGACGGACGGAAGCACCTCTGTCCGCACCGTCCCGCCTCTGCGCTCCACCTCCCGCGCAAAGCCCTGCAGGCGCTCCTGCGAAAAACACCTTGCCGGATAGCCCATCCCCCAGAAACTCCGGTATCCCGCCTCCCAGAGGTGAACGGCCGCGAGCCGCCCCACCGTCGCGTCGTCGTTCATAAAATGCAACAGCCCCGGTGTGGGTTCAAGGGTGTGACTGACCACAAACACCGGGTACGGCCTACCGGCCAGATCCCTCGACATTTCAGGCAAATGTAGGGGAACCACCATGCCCGCACAGCGTTTGTTTTCGGGAATGTCCACATGCCGCGGGTCCGCCAGTTTGAGTTCCAGCACCGGACGGTGCTTCCGCGCCTCCTCCTTCAGTCCCCGCCACAACTCCACCCCCACCGGCTGGTTCAAATCGTAATGCACGCTCAGAAAACGGTGCGCCTCCGCAGATGGATGGTTGGTCTTCATCCAACCCTTTTAACCGTTCCAGATTCAAATATCCACACGTTTGTCGCATTTCGTCGAATATTTTGCCCGTGACGGTCTATCGGAAACCGGGTGGAGGGAGTAGAATGATCAGAATCAGAAAATCTGAAATCCCCACAAACAGGAGCCACCCTATGCATTGCACCAAAACATCTCTTCTCACCGCCCTCACCCTGGGCTTCACCGCCGCCTCTCTCCACGCCGCGCCGATGTCGCTGGCGAGCTTTGGGTTTTCGGATGCGCCTGTAATCGAGACAAATACCACGACAGCGATGAATGAAGGAGTGGTCTTGACCTCCACGGCCGAAACGGTCGGGCCGGGAATCAGTGCCGCCACCTTTAGCGTGGTGCGAGATAGCACGACCAACCAATCTCAATCCGGCATCGCCAATGTGGCAGGCTCCAGCAATGTCGGTGCGGCCCAGATTTCCGGGCAAACAAACAACACCTATGCATGGGAAACTGCAGGTCTGAATTATTTTCAATTCACGCTGGATTTTGATGGCAAAACCGCCAGCGAGATTGACCTTGCTTTGGGAAGTTTAGTGCTTAACGGCCGCACTGCGGTTGAGTGGACGAATACCGGGGTCTTGGGCACCTACAACAGCGGTCGCGGATCCTCCATCACCCTCCGGTCCAGTCTCGACAATTTTGCCGCGAATATCGGCAGTGAAGTGACCCCCGCTTTTAGCAACACCAATAATGATTGGGTCACCACGACGATAGATCTTTCTAGTTTAAATGTACTTCTTGGAACCCAAGAATCGGTCACTTTCCGGATTTACACCCGGACGAATACCCCGACCCAGACCGGAAACAATCTCTTTAACCGCACCCAGCTCAACTCGGTGGAACTCACCGGAGTGGCGATTCCCGAGCCGGGGACGCTGGCGCTGGTGGGGATTGCGTTGGGATCGCTGCTGCTCTTCCGCCGGCGCAAGTAAGGAGAGAGATCAGACAAATCCGGACGCTTCGGACAACTCTGACCTCTACCCTCTACCCTCTACCCTCTTCTTTGTGGGGCCCGTCTCTGGCGCAAGCCGGGGGCGGGTTTTTATTTGCGGCGAAGCCGCTTCTACCGTTATCTCCTTTTCAGCCCCCTGTCATTTCGCTAAACCAAGCCCATGAATTCACTTTCGGAATCCGCCTCTCCCGCCGCCAAACCCTATCACTGGGATGCCGAAGGCAACCTGGTCATCACCGACCCCTCCTTGGGCAAAGACTGGTGGAACCGCTTAAAACTCGCCCCACTTCGGCCGCACCAGCGGCACCCTCGGCACCGGCACCGTCCCCTGGGTCTTCCTCACCCTGCTCGATAGCCTGCTCTAATCGTACTCCGCATTTCCTCATCCTTTAGAAAACACCATGCCTGCCGAAAAACCCAACGCCCAAACCTGGGTTCGTGAATCCGGGGGACTCCCCCTGGGAAACTTCGCCCTCTGCGCGAATGTCCCTCCCCGGACCATCCTCAAAAACCCCGGCTGGCTCGGCAAGTGGCTGCAACCGCTGTGCAGGGGGCAATGGACCGTGCGCGCGGATGGTGTCACCCACGCCTGGGAGGACCTGGAGCTGCTCTCGCCCCCCGCCGCCTGGCCGCTGCCGGTCCTGCGCGTGCGGGTGCCGTCCTCTCCGCCGCGCGAGGTGGAACTGACCGCTTTCGCGCCGCTGGGCTTTGATGACGCGGACACCTCCTCTCTCCCCGTTTTGTGCCTGGAGTTCCGCGCCACCGCCGGTCCCCCGCTGGAGATCGCCTTCCAAATCATTGAGCGCGGCGATTTTGAGGTTCAAATCATGACCGAAGACGGCCCCGCGGATTCGGTCACCCTGTCCGCCGAACAGCCCGTCCGCCGCATGGTGCTGCTGGCCCTGGATGCCGACGACCTGGCCGCAAGCCGCTTCGACGACCCGCAGGCGCTCGCGCGGCGGGTCTTTCATGACTGGACGTTTCTGCGGGAGGCGACCGGGGCGCTTTCCCGCCGCCTGCCGGATGCCTTCGGCCTGGGGGACACCCTGCGGGCCTACATGGGCGCGGCGGTGTATCTCACCCGTGTGACCCGGCGGGGCGAAGTCCTGACCATGGGCTACACCGACCTCAACCAGCGGGACAGCTACTGGACCAGTTGGGCCCACCTGCATCTGTGGCCGGGACTGGAGCGGCGCATGATCGAGGCCTCCGCCAGCGCCATGAAGACCGACGGCAAAATCCCCACCTGCATCCTCTCTCAGAAATACGAGCGCGAAGACGATCTCGACATTAACGCCTACTTTGTCCTGCGGGTGCTGCGTTATGCGAACACCTTCTCGGACCGCGAATTCATGTACCGGCTCTGGCCGCATGTGGTCTGCGCGCTGCGATGGCTGATGCGGCGCTGCGAGGACGGCCTGCCGGTGCAGGGCTCCTTCTGGGGCGACTGGAAGGACGTGCGCGGCGTCGAGGGCCGCAAGTTCAGTCCCCACGCCTGCCTGCTGTACCTCGCCGCGCTGACCCGGGCCCTCGTCTGGGGCCGCCGGCTGAACATGCCGGAGCTTGATGAATTGGAGGCCGCCCGCGCGGCCGCGGAGGCGCGTCTGAACCGGCCGGTGCAAGAAGGCGGCCTTTGGAACGGCCGCTGTTATGTGCAGGTGTGGCACGACGGACGCGGGGACGACCACGTTCTCCAGGACCAGTGCGTGGGCCTGCTCTTCGACGTGGTGCCGCCGGACCGGGCCCAGGCGATTGTGAAGGCGCTCGCGGACAACCGCACCCCCTTCGGCGTTCGCGAGACCTGGCCCTATTTTCCCGCCGAATTCGGCTATGAGCCGGGCTGTTACCACAATGGCGGCATTTGGCCCTGGCTGAGTTTTGTGGATGCCTGGGCCCGAGACCACGCGGGACACCGCGAAGAGGCGCTGGCCATCGTCCGGGATGTCGCCCGCGCGGATCTGCTGGCGGGCGGCGACGGTGTCCCCCACGAATATCTTCACGCCGACACCGGCGAAAACCGCGGCTTCCCCCTGCAGGGCTGGAACGCCAGCCTGTTTGGATTTCTCTCCCACCTCGATCATCAGGACATTCCATGAACAAACCCAGCACCCATCCCGCCTGGCTGGACCGGGCCGTCGGATATCAAATTTACCCCCAGAGTTTTCAGGACAGCAATGGCGACGGCATCGGGGACCTTCCGGGCATCCTCTCGCGGGTCGATGATCTCGCCGGTCTCGGCGTCAACCTGATCTGGCTGAGCCCGATTTACGACTCCCCCTTTCTCGATGCCGGCTACGACGTGCGCGACTTCAAGGCCGTCGCCCCCCGCTACGGCACCCTGGAGGATGTGGACCGGCTGATCGATGCGCTGCATGAACGCGGCATGCGGCTGATGCTCGATTTGGTGCCGGGACACACCAGCATCGACCACCCCTGGTTTCTGGAATCCTGCAAACACGATCCCAATCCTTACACCAACCGCTACGTCTGGACCGACAGCATGTACCAGGTGCCGGCCGGGTCGGGGGCGGGCTTTTTGCAGGGCTACGGCGAACGCGAGGGCGCGGTGGCCGTGAATTTCTTCTGGTCGCAGCCCAAGCTCAACTTTGGCGTGCTGAACCCCGATCCGGCCAAACCCTGGGAACTGCCCTTTGACCATCCCGATGTGCAGGCCCTCTGGCGGGAAATGTTCGACATCATCCGCTTCTGGCTGGACCGCGGGGTGGACGGATTCCGCATCGACAGCGCCAAGTCCATTTGCCCCGACCATCCCCCGCGCGGCGAAGGACGCTTTTACCGGGAACTGCGGGAGATTTTCGACCGCGAATATCCCAACGCGGCCCTGCTCACCGAATGGGGCTGGCCCTGCGACGCGCTGGCCACCGGAGTGCACGCGGATTTCCTGCTGCACAATCATCCCGCCTTCAACGAACTCTTTTCAATGCCCGACTGGGAAAACGGCGTGCCGGAACCGGTGTTCAGCGATCAGGGGGGCGATGTCGCGCGCTTTTATCAGCAGTATCTGCCGCATCACCGTCAGCGCCACGGCGGCCTCATCTGCATGATGAGCGGCAACCACGATTACATGCGCTGCGGAACGGGCCGCTCCATCGATCAGCTCAAAGGCCTGTTCACCTTTCTGCTCACCATGCCCGCGCTGCCGATGATGTACTACGGCGACGAGGTGGGGATGCCGAACGTGACGGGTCTGAAAAGCAAGGAGGGCGGCTACCGCCGCACCGGCTGCCGCACGCCCATGCAATGGGACGCGGCGGACGGCTTTTCCACCGCCCCGCACGAAACCTGGTATCTGCCGCCGCACGCCAACCCCGGGGAGCGCACCGTCGCCGCCCAGACCGGCCGGGACGACAGCCTGCGCACGCAGGTGCAACGCCTGATCGCGCTGCGGAAAATCCATCCCGCTCTCGATCCCGACGCGCCCTGGGTGCCCCTCCTGGAGGACGGTCCCACCCTGCTGTACCGGCGCGGAGACGGAGAGAATGCCCTCCACGTGCTGGTGCATCCCTGCACAAGAGAGCGGAGCATCGACCTGCCCCAATCTCTGGCCGGGAAGTACCCGAACCCGTCGTTTTCCAGCGGAGTGAGCGTGTCGGCGTGTGAAGGACGCCTTCACCTCTCATCCGCCTCGTATGCGGTGTTTTCGGCGAGTTCCGGAATGTTAACGGGTTAAGCGTTCCGGGGAGAGACAAAGCGGGGGGCTTTTGGTAACAGGCGGATGCCTTTCATATTCACTTCGACCCGGATCAATTCAAATGCCCCCATCCCCCACATCCACCCTCGTCGTCTGTCCCGTCCCGAATCCGAAGCCCTTGAAACGGGGCTGGGCCCTTGGGGCGAACACCTGCCACGCCCCGATGGTGATGCGGTCGGATCTTCAGGCTCACATGCGCCGTTCCCGGGAGGAACTGGGATTTCGGTATTGGCGGGCGCACGGAACGCTGAGTGATGATGTGGCGGTCTATTCCCTGTCCGCCCAGGGAACGCCGCAGTATACCTTTTCGGGCTTGAAGCGGATTCTGGACGCGGTGCTGAAAACCGGCTTAAAGCCCTTTCTTGAACTGTCCTTTATGCCCGCTGCACTGGCCCGGGATCCGGCGCAAACCATCACGCACTACCGCGGTATCACCTCTCCGCCAAACGATTTTACGCGATGGGAGGCGCTGGTGCGGGAGGTGACGGCCTTTCTGCTGCGGACGTACGGCGGTGAGGAGCTGAAGACCTGGATCTTCGAGGTTTGGAACGAACCCAACATTCCCTTTTGGCGCGGAACCCGGGAGGAATATTTCACGCTCTACGAACATGCCGCCCGCGCGGTGAAATCCGTGCACAGCGGTTTGCGGGTAGGGGGACCCGCCACCGCCCGCGCCGAGTGGGTCGGGGAATTTCTGGATTTCTGCACGGCCCATGATGTGCCGGTGGACTTTGTTTCCACCCACATCTATCCCAGCGACCTGGCTTTTCTGGACGCCGCCGAGGGAGAGGTCGATTTGCTCGGGATGGATTTTCTGCATCAGCACTTCGCCCGGGTAAGGAAAGAGGTGGACGTGCGCTTCCCGGGGATGCCTGTTTACTGGGGCGAATGGAACTCCTCCGCCGGACCGCTGGCGGAAAATCATGACACCTGCGAAAACGCGGCCGTCATCGCCTCCGCCCTGGCGGGCATGGAACGCTGGGCCGACGGCAGCCTCTTCTGGAATCTTTCCGATATCTACGAGGAGTGTCAGTTTCATTTCAGTCCCTTCCATGGCGGATATGGACTGCTCACCGTGGACCACCTGCCCAAGGCCGCGTTCCGCGCGTTTGAATTTTTCCACCGGCTGGAACGTGATGCGCTGCCGGTCGAAGGCGCACCGGAGACCGCGGAGCGCGGGGTGATCGGCAGCGTGTCGGAAGACGGCGGCCGGCTGTCGCTGATACTGTGGAACACCTGCGCCCCGGGGGAATGGCGGGTTACCTTCGAGGTGCCCGACTCCTATCATCCTGTGGCGCTGGAAAGAATTCTTCCCGGCTGCGGCAGCGCCTATGAGACCTGGACCGCGATGGGGCGTCCTCTGAACCTTAGTCCGGAGCAACAGCAGGCCCTGCAGGCCGCCTCTGTGCCTGAAACCGTGTCAGACTGGGAGGTCACATCTCTGACCCTGCCGCCCGGCACGGTCGCGTTCGCCGTCTTTGAAATGACCCCCGTTTACGGATAAACAGAATTCTTCTTGTGGCTTACATCTTTTGGAGTAGGCGATACAAAACCGCTTTTTGCCCGCACTCAACAGCCGGAAATCCGCCATGAACGCGGCCCCGGCGCAACCCCGGAGACATCATGACGCCATCCATCCGCACCACCACCGTCGGTTCCTATTCCCCCATTGACTGGCTGGCAGCTCTGCCCAGCGAGCAGGCGGTCCTTGACGCGACCGCAGTTGTGTTCGCCACCCAGCAGCGCGCGGGCATTGACTTGCCGACCGACGGCGAACTGTATCGTTTTGATCCCAACCATCCCGACACCAACGGCATGATCGAGTACTTTATTTCACGTATCGGGGGCATTGACACGCGGATCGGGATCTCCGACACCCGAGCCTTCCGCGCCAAGCAGGAAATGAGTTTCCGCCGCAAGCCCGCCGGGGTGGTCCGCGGCCCGCTCACCGAAGGCGCCCTGGATCTGGAGGAGGCCTGCGCCCGCTCCGCCTCCGTCGCGCCCGGTCCGTTTAAATTCACCCTCACCAGCCCCTACATGCTGGCCCGCACACTGCTTGACACGCATTACGGCTCGCTTGCCGACCTGACGCTGGCCCTGGCGGATGTCCTTGCCGAACAGGTGGCGGATCTGCCCTGCGCCTGTGTGCAGGTGGACGAGGCGAATGTTCCCGGCAGTCCGGAAAACGCTCCGGTGGCGCTTGCGGGGATCAACCGGATTTTAGACCGGGTCACCGTGGAGAAGGCCGTCCACTTTTGTTTCGGGAACTACGGGGGACAAACGATTCAGGGCGGTGAATGGAAGGCGCTTGTCGATTTTCTGAACGGCCTCCACACCGACCACCTGGTGCTGGAGCTTGCCCACCGTCCGGACGCGGATTTGCAGGCGCTCAAAGACATCGACAAACGCATCACCCTGGGACTGGGGGTCATCGACATCAAGGTCAACCATGTCGAATCCCCGGAAGAGGTGGCCCGCCGTATTGAAACCGCCGCGGCGGTTCTCGGCGCGGAGCGCATCGGCTGGGTGCATCCCGACTGCGGGTTCTGGATGCTGAAACGCTCGGTGGTCGACCGCAAGCTGGAGGCCC
Source organism: Verrucomicrobiota bacterium (assembly GCA_020831625.1). GTDB lineage: Bacteria > Verrucomicrobiota > Kiritimatiellia > SS1-B-03-39 > UBA6053 > PXAS01. The sequence continues at coordinate 70,290 of JAFIGD010000003.1, forward strand.
TGGTTCAGGGGCGTGATTTGTATCTCGGGCGTTGACAGGCGGGGCTTCAGTCCCTGCGGCGGAACAACAGCATGGAACCCAGGGCGATTCCGATCAGAACCAGGGTGCCGGGCTCGGGAATGGCGGTGAGTTCCATGGCGTTGATGTGCTGGGCGTTTACGCCGGAACCCGTCGTGGTGCTTTGAAGAATGATGCTTCCGGATCCGTTGGTGGAGAGATTGAAAAAGGTATGAACCAGGCCGTCGTCAGGATCTACTAATATTGAAGTTTGGTTCACCCCCGGATTGGCGACCCAGGCATGGGCGTTTCGGCCTGCGGTATTGGCGGAGAGGATCGAAAGGTTGTAGATCAGGTTGTCGTCCAACCCGGTGAAAATGTATTGCTGCCCCGCTTCGGTATGAAATGTCAGTCGCCTTTGCGCCGCGTCTGGAATCGCCCCCGATACTGGAAAGGCGCGTGAAGCGTCCGGAGCCTCATTTCTTCCTCCCAAGCCAAAATTTTCTCCGGTGAAGTTGTCAATTTGAAGACCTACACCTGTATTATCACCATCAGAAAGCCGGATCAGATCCGAAATCAAGGTCAGGGGTGCCGGGTCCGTAATCGATGAATCCAACGTTGCAACATAATCATTCCAGTTCCCACCAACTGTATTTGCGGACTCTGTGAAATTGATGACCACGGTGTCGCCGACAAGCAAAGCGGCGGAAACGGGACCGGTGGCAAGCATGCAACCCAGAGCAAGAATCCAAAGGGTTTTCAGTTTGAATGCATTCATCATGGTGTCTCCTGTGAAGTTAAGGCGGGGTTAATTTTCGGGAGTATGCCTCAGCGTCGGTGAATGCACAACCGGAATTTATTTGTAACTATACAAGAAATCGGATACAGGTGCTGTATGGCGAGTTCAAACAGACGAATCACGTTAAAAGAAATCGCGGCGGCGGCGGGAGTGAGCCCGATGACGGTGTCGTATGCGCTGCGGAATCATCCGGCGGTGAACGCGGAGACGGGGCGGCGGGTGCGGGAGGTGGCGGAGGCGATGGGCTATGCGCCGGATCCGGCGTTGTCGGCGCTGGTGGCGTATCGGACCGGGAACCGCCTCCCCTCGTCGCACGGCAGTTTGGCCTGGATCACGGACACACCGGAATCCCGCCGAATCCACGCGTATTTCGAGGAGCCGGTGTTCCGCGCGGCGGCGGCGCGGTCGAAGTCCCTGGGATACGCGTTGGAAATCTTCCGGCTGGGACCGGGGGAGTACAAAGCCGCTCAACTCGAAAGGCTTTTTCATAGCCGGGGCATTCAGGGGGCGCTGGTCGCGCCATTGAACGAGCAAAGGGTTTTGGAGGGTATGACCTGGGAAAGGATTTCGGCGGTGGCCATTGGTCGCTCCCTGCGTCAGCCGCGTTTGGATCATGTGACCGCCGATCATTTTGAGGCAGGGTACCGTATTTGCGCCACGCTGAAGGAACGCGGATACAGGCGGATCGCGTTTCTCTCGCCCAGCCGCACCGATGACCGGGTGCAGCACCGTTTTTACGCCTCGATCCGCGCGGCGGCGCTGGACGGGGAACGCGGGTGGACGCCTCCCTTTCTGATCGGAGAGTCGGATCCCGTGGTTCTCGCGCGCTTTGTGGAAAAACACCGGCCGGACGCGGTGGTGTCCGATGATCCCGCCGGGCTGGTCTCACTTCGCGCCGCCGGGCTCCGCATTCCGGAGGATCTGGGATTCGCCTCGACGCGGATTTTTGGTGACGATCACACGATCAGCGGCATCCGACCCGCGATGACGGACATCGGGGAGCGGGCGGTGTCGTTTTTGCACATGAAGCTGCTGGTGGCCGAGCGCGGCATTCCCGACCGCGCCGCCGGGACGGTGTTTCCGGGGCACTGGCAGGAGGGAGAGACGCTGCGTTTGTCCGCTTACAATCCGAACTGATCGAGCGCGAAGTGACCGGAATCTCTGAGGGTATGCCAGGCATTGATTTTTTCCGCGTCCCAGGGGGTGCCCAGGATTTCCGCCAAGGCGGCGAGGTCGGGCGCGGGGCCGGATTCGCGGACGGAATTCATCTCCTGCGGGGTGTCGGGCCGGCGGACGGCGATGGTGGCGCGCCATTGGTTCAAATCGCCGCGGGACAAGTCGATGAGATGGAAACCGGCTTCGGGGATATCGGAGACGTAGCGGTTGTGATCGGCGTCGAGCACATCGAGCACAAAGGGAATTTGTTCCGCGGGTTCGATGTTGCGCCGCAGGAAGGTGATAAAGTGTTGACCCTCCTCCGCGTACATCAGGTTGTCGCGGAGGGTGACCAATTCCCATTCCGCGGCGGAGCGGGGGCCTTTCACCTGGTGTTTGCGCACTTTGAACACGATTTGCCCCCGGGAGATTTCCGCCTCGAGTTCGCCGCCGCCGTTGTGGGCGATGACATTGTTGAGCACCCGGGTGTTGGCGGCCATGGAAATGAAGACGCCGGCTCCGGTGTTCCGGGCGACAATGGAGTTTCGGATTTCCCAGTTGCCGCCGTTGGGCGCGGCGAGTTCCATTTCCACGCCCAGACGGCCGTTGCCGTAGAGCAGGGAGCGGTCCACCAGCATGTCGGTGCAGTAGACATCCCACCAGACGCCGCCGCCGTAGTTGCCGATGGCGGTGTGGCGGCGGAATTCCACCCGGTGCACATTGCCGAGTTTGATGCCGGCCGGATCCCAGCGGCGGAAGTCGGTCCAGTGTCCGCGCACATTGTTGTAAGAGGTTTCTGAATCCTCCAGCAACAGGTCGCGGGTGCTGCCGATGCCGATTCCCTTTTGACCGTTCCGCAGGGCGGACACGCGCCGCAGAATCACCTGTTCGGAACGCTGCATGCTGAGGCCGGTGTTGACGTTTTCGATGAAGCGGACATCTTCGATGAGCACATTGGCGGAGTCGGCGATGAGCAGGGCGGCGCTGAGGTAGCCGCTGTTGGCGTGGGTAAAGGTGAGATTGCGCAGGACCAGATTGTTTTTGAAGGCGATGCGCATGAGCGGGGCGTCCCGGTGGCGCATCAGCGGAATTTCCACGTTTTCGGGCGGGCCCTCACCGGGGGCGCGGCGGACAAAAATGCGACCGCGCAGGGCTTCCGGCGCGTCGGGATGGGTGATGACCGTAAAGTCGCCGGGCTCGCGGAGGAAGTCGGAGACGGAGTCGGTGACGAATCCCTCGAAACGCATATAACCGGGGTTGACGCGTCCCAGCGGGCGTCCGCCCGCATCGGCTCCCGGCGCGCCGCCGGGCTGGTGCCAGGCCCATTTCTCGATGGCCCGCAGGCGCATCATTTCCCCGTTCACCGACAGCGCCTCGCGGCGGGCGGTTTCGTCGCGGATTTCGGGATGACCGAAGGTTGCGACCCAGGGGCCGGGGTCGGGTTCCCATGCATGGGGCCACTCGGCGCTCCAGAGGGTTTCATCGTTCTGCGCCGGACGCCATTCCGCCTCGAACGGAACGGAACCGGAAAACACGGTGCCGCCCTCGGGATCGCCCTCGAGGATCAGGGGGGTGTTTTGCACGGTTTCGGTGGATTCTTTCAGGCGAAGAAAGCCGGAGAGATCCTCACGGTACACGCCGGGACCGATTTGCAGTTTCACCGGCGTGCCCGCTCCCAAAAGCGCCAGCAGGCGCGGGGCGGCGGCGGTCACACTGCCGAAGGGTGCCTCTGCGGTTCCGCTGCCGCCCCGGACACCGGCCCGGACGTGAATCACGGTTTGCACCCTGGATTCATCCAGCTCCGCCAGGGCGGTGACCGGCGAAAAACCGCTGTCGAAGTTCGCCCGCGGGAGGGTGGCCGGGGCGGTTTCCGTCCGCGCGGGGTCCGTCCGCGCGGAGTCCGGGGAGGGGACCGTCGGGGAGGTTTCGCGGGGCGCCGGGGCGCAGGCGGACAGGATAAGTGCGGGAAGCAACAACAGGGAGGTTTTCATAAGCGGAGACCGGTGTGAAAACGCCCGGAGAAACCGATGTCCCGCCGGGCGATTGACGTTGAAGGACGGGACGAGTTTACGCGTTGCGGCGCTTAAAGGCCAGCGCGGAAATCAGGAGAAAAATGACGGTGGCGGAGGCGGAGACCGCAAAGAGGGTTGCGGCGCAGAATAAGGTCAGTGGTTTGTTCATGATGAGGTATCCTTTCCTTGGGGATGGGTTGTGCGTTCTGAATGACTATCGCATGAATGCGCCTTGACAGACAACCTCTTGATCATGCATAGTTGCATTATGAAGAACAGGCAACCCTCCCTGCGCGACATCGCGGAAAAATCCGGCGTGCATCAATCCACGGTGAGCCGGGTGTTGAAAAACGATCCGAGGATTTCGGCGGCCACCGTGGAAAAGGTGCGGAAAGCGGCCGGGGAGCTGGGGTATGTTCCGGATCCGCAGTTGGGGAAACTGATGGCGCATATGCGGGCGATGCGGGAAAAGAGTTTTGAGTCGGTGGTGGGCTTTTTGCTGCCGGAGAAGCCGTATCCGGATGTGTTTGCCCGGGAGTTGCTGAAGGGGTCGGAGGCCCGCGCGAAAGAGCTGGGCTATGTGGTGAACCGCTTTCCGTCCGATATGTCGCCGGAGAGTCTCCGCACGGTGAACCGGGTGGTGAAGGCCCGGGGAATCGAAGGGCTGCTGTTGCTGCCGCGGGTGAGCAACACCCCGCCCCCGGAATTGGAGATGGACGCGGTGACGGTGGTGAGTGTGACCTCGTACACCGAACCGTTCGCGGTGCATGAAGTGCTGCCGGATCACGTGCAGAACATGGAGCTGGTGCGGCAGGCCCTGGAGCGGCAGGGGGCAAAAAGGCCGGGTCTGATTTCATGGCCGGATCTGGACCGGCGGCAGCGTCAGGCCGGCCCCCGCATGATGTATCAGTATGCGTATGAGACCTTAAAGAAAACGCCGCTGCCGACGATGATCTGGCAGGGCGGCGATGAGGAAATCGAAGCCGCGTTCCTGCGCTGGTTCCGGAAAAACAAGCCCGACGCGCTGGTGTTGCCCAATCCGGTGATTCACAAGGCGGTATGCAGGATTTTGCAGGCCATGGGGGAGTCGGTGCCGGCCTGTTTCGCCTCGGCGCTTTACGGGGAGGATCTGCCGGGCGTGGATCAGCAGCCGGAGGAAATCGGCCGGGCGGCGGTGGATATGCTGACCGCCCACATGCAGCGGAACGAGAAAGGCTGGCCGCGGATCACAAAACATATGCTGATTCCGGGGTGCTGGAGCTCAGGCTTTTCCGCCTGATTCTTCTTCTTCACGTATCGGGTAATGAGATGTCTGCGCTCCACGGGCAAGCCCGTAAATCGCTTTTTCCATTTCACCCCACCCATTCCCGGATACGCTCTTTTAAGTCCTGACGGGCATTTTGGGTTTTTAATCGGTTTTAAAATCGGGTAAAGATCCCGCATGTTTCCCACACCCCTTCCCTCGACGCTGATTGCGGACCGCACCTGGATTTTTGACGATGTGACTCCGGATCTTTTTGTGTTTATGCCGGCGGGTCTGTACGCCGGAAACCGATTTCCCTCTCTGTGTGTGGATTATTCCCCGCGGGTGCCGGAGGACCGGCTGCGCGGGAAAGAGACCCCGCCGTATATCACCGATGTGCCGCGTTTGCGGCTGGAGGAGGGCTTCTCCTCTGTGCAGCTGAAATCCGGAGACCTGGCGTTTCCGGCCTTCGGTTTTTATGATCCGCGGTCCGGCCGCGGCTGGCTGGCGGTGGCGGAGGATCCGGCGGCGGCGGCGGACTGGCTCTGGGAAATCGAGGAGTCCGGCGACCGCCGGCGGATTTGCTTTCGGGTGTCGAATCCGGCCGTGCGCCGCTCTCCGGTGTATTTGATGCCGAAAATGCAGCGGGAATCTCTCGATGTGCCGCCGGATCAACCGGGCGTCACGCCGTCTGTGCGGATTGTGGAGGGGGATTATGCGACGCTGACGGACTGGCTGGACGCGGTGTTCTCTCTGCGGGCCGGTCTGTGCGACGGCCAGACCGTGCCCGCCACGGTGCCGATGTCTCACGCGTTTGATCTGATTGAGGAACATTACAACCGCGACAGTTGGAACGAGGCCGTCGGTGTGTTCACAACCGACTGTAACCCGCAGTCGCGCTATCCGTTTCAAACCGGCTGGTGCGGGGGGATGATCGCCACGCAGGGGCTGCTCGCGGGCCGGGATCCGCTCACCCGGACGCGGCTTCTGAAAAATCTGGAGACATTTCTTCTCCGCGCGCCGCGTCCCTGCGGTCTGTTTTACGGGCGGGCGAGTCTGGACGGTGAATGGACGCCCGATTTCGCGCATCAGCCGGATAAGCCGTATACGCATCAGTGGACGCTCACGCGGCGTCAGGGTGACGCGCTGTTGTATCTGATCCGTCAGCTTCAGGCGTTGGGGGAAGAGGTTCCGGACGCCTGGTGGGGGGCTGTGCGCCGGGCGGCGGATTTCTGGGTGGACCTTTGGCGGCGCGAGGGGCAGTTCGGTCATTTCCTGCATCAGGAGACCGGCGAAATTTTTGTCGGCGGTTCGGCATCCGGGGCGGTTGTGCCTGCCGCGCTGGTCGCCGCGCACGCGCGTTTCGGGGATGAACGCTATCTGGAGACCGCCGAGGCATCCGCGCGGATGTTCGCCGGGGAGTTTCTGAGCCGGGGCGTGTTTACCGGCGGACCGGGGGACGCGATGCAGAATCCCGACAGCGAATCGATTTCCGCCTATGTGGAGTCCTGCGCCGCGCTGTATCAGGCGACCGGCGCGCCGGAATGGCTGACGCACGGCCGCGCCGCCGCCGCGCTGGCCGCGACCTGGGTGATGCCCTATAATTTTCCGTTTCCCGCGGAGACTGAATTCGGGCGGCACCGGATCCACAGTCGGGGATCGGTCTTCGCCAACACCCAGAACAAACATGCCGCGCCGGGGATTTGCACGCATTCCGGTCTGGGTCTGCTGACGCTTTTCCGCGCCACCGGCGACGAGCGGCTGATGGATCTGTTGCGGGATATTGTGCGCTTTATGCCGCAGACGGTGTCGCGGCCCGACCGTCCGGTTCATGATGCGCAGGGAAACGCCATGCCGTCGGGATGGATCAATGAACGGGTGAACACCAGCGACTGGGATCACAATGTGGGGGGCGTGTTTTACGGATCGTGTTGGTGCGAGGTGTCGCTGTTGCTCAGTTATGCCGAACTGCCCGGCGTGTATGCCCGGAGCGATTCGCGCAAGATTTGGTGTCTGGACAATGTCGAGGCGGAATGGGAGGGCGACACCCTGCGGCTCCGCAATCCCACCCCGTATCCCGCCCGGGTCAAGGTGTGGATCGAGACGGCGGAGGACGCGGCGAAACCCCTGCCGGTTTTGGCCCTGCCCGGTTGCAGGCTGTTTACGCTGGATCCGGCGTGACGCGCTTGTAAGGGATGCGGGGTAACGGGGTTCTGTTTTGGTGCTGTGATGGTTTCCCCATCTCATAATCTTAATCTTAATCTTAATCTTAATCGTAATCGTAATCGTAATCGTAATCTAAGCTTGATACCGTTGACCTCAAGGAGAGACAGAGTGCTGCGGGGCATGGATAGGGGGAGACCACGGATGGAAGACCACGGAGGCTGTGGTATTTTGAACAGAAGGACGCTAAGAAAAACAAAGCACCTTCACGGCATCTCCCGGCCCAAAGCCTTCGTTTCTTTCCTTATCTTCTGTATTGCAGGTGCAACGATGCAGACTTCCCGGACGGCTCTTGCTGGCGGGAGGACGGGGTGGTGTGATACAGTGAATGGGTATCGTAAAAACCTTATCTGTTAACCCCGGGTGCCGACATGACCTTATCCTTTCGTTTTCTCATTTTACTGATGGTGTGCTCTCTGACCGGCGTCTCCGCCAATGAAGTCCGGAACGGCGATTTCTCGGAAGAGGCCCGCTTTTGGTTTGTGTTGGTCAACGGCGGGTTTCGGGACAGCGGGGTGATGGCCCCCTTCATGCGGACTTCGGGCGAGGGACTTAACATGCTGGTGGATGAAATTCCGGGTGACAAAGATCAGCCCGCCGCAGTGGTGTTGAATCAGCGGGTTCAAACGCTCCAGCCGGGAGGGGCGTATGTGCTTCGCTTTGAACTCCGGGGTAATCGGAATGAATCCATCCTGGCGGGGTTGGGGAAGCCGGTGACCTACGGTGAACACCGCGGCAATTTGTCCGGGGGGATCCCCGTCCGGGTACTCGAACTGACCCCGGACTGGACTCCGGTCGAAATTCCCTTTGTCTACAATGCGGACCACTCGCTGACACTGCCCGGGGACGCACGGGAAACCCTACTTCAATTCCGGGTGGGCCGGGTGACGAATTTCCATCTTCGCGGTGTGTCCATCACGGAAAAATAATCCATGAAGTCCTCGCCGAATGTCCTGATCCTCATGACGGATCAGCACCGATGGGATTACCTGAGTTGCGTGATCCCGGGCGTGCCGACCCCGAATCTGGACCGTCTGGCCGCGCGCGGCGCGCGGTTTTCCGAAGCGGTGTGCAGTTGCCCGATGTGTATTCCCAGCCGTTACAGCGCCTTTACAGGACTGTATCCCTCCCAGTTGGGTGTTCGCAATAACAGTCAGACCATCCAAAATCCGTCGGAGAGTCCGGTGCCCACGCTGTTTGAGCGTCTACAAGGGGCGGGCTATCACACGATCGGGGCGGGGAAAACGCATTGGACATTGCCCGGCGGCGAGTTTTCGGGGCTGCAGGCTCCGGCACCGTCCACCCGCGGTTTTGAGCGGCGGTTCATCGGCCGCATGCCTGGCGGTCATGACAGTGAACCCGGTGCCCTGCATTACGGGGATGCGGCGGAATATCCTCAAAGAATGCTGGAGATTCGAGAATGGAATGTCGAATGCGGATGGGGCGGGGAGGGGGTTGAGGGCTATCGCGGCCGCACCCTGCCCGGCGACGGCTCGGATTTGCGCGAGGCCTGGCTGACCGATAAAATGTTGCAGGCGCTGGACGAAGCGCCCGCGGACCGCCCCTGGCTGGGCTATCTGTCGTTTGACGCGCCGCACGCGCCACTCTTCGCGCCCGGGGCCTGGATGGAGAAAATCGATCCCGGAGCGCTTCCGCTTCCCGATCTCTCCGCGCTTGCCGACGAGGATCATTTCCCTCCGCTCCGCCACACCCTGGAGGCCGCCCGGGCCTGGGCGGCGATGCCGGAACGGGAGCAGCGTCTCAGCCTCGCCCGCTATGCCGCCCTGTGCGCGTATTCCGATCACCAGTTCGGACGCGTGCTCGACTGGCTGGATCAGAGTGGACAGCGGGAAAACACCGTTGTGGTGTTTCTGTCCGATCACGGGGAAAGTCTTGGGGACCGGGGGCGTTTCAGCAAGTATTCGCTCTATGAAGAGAGTGTGCGCGTGCCTTTGATTTTGGCCGGTCCCGGTGTGCCGGAGGGGCAGGTGGATGTCCGTCCCGCCAATCTGATTGATCTGGTTCCCACGCTGCTGCAGGTCTGCGGGGGCGACTGTCCAGCGGAATTACCCGGTGAATCTCTGCTGCGGCCTCCGGTCCGGAAAGGCGCATTTGCGGAAATGCACGGGAACGGGATGAGTCCCCAGCCCGCGCCGCTTTGGATGTGGCGGACCCCGGAATGGAAACTGGTGACCGGCGGCCGCGGAAGCTGGCGCGACCAGCGCGAACAGCGGCATCCGCCCGTGCGCGAGCTGTATCATCTGGCCACGGATCCCGGGGAGCGGATCAACCGTTATGCCGACCCTGCCTGTGCCGGCATCCGCGGCGAACTGCAGGAAGCGCTGCTGGACCACCTGCAGAGCACTCTGGCCGTCTGGCCCCGCCGGGACGGAGCTCCGGTAGATTGACTTACGCGTACAGCCCGCTGATGTGTCCGGCAATCAATCAATGCCCCGCCGCATTCGGATGCACGCCATCGGAACTGACATACCCCGATCCCAATCAGGCCGGGTCGCCGCGGTCACGGGAGGCGTCGGTGATGCTGTCACCGGGGAATGTATGCAGCGGCGGGGTGCCGGTTCGGAGGATACGGTCGAATTCGCGGCGCAGAAACCCGGCCTGGGCGCGGCTGATCGCAGGGTGGAAATGCACATGATCCTTGTAGAGTTCGCCCGGGAGGGTGGCGGTGAAATCATACAGATCGATGATGGACACGCCCGAATCCCTCATGACCTCTTTGGAAATTCGATTGTACTCGGCAAGATCGGCTTCCCGCCGGTGAAAGGCGGAATTACAACGAAGATGCCTCGTTTCATCCAGGGGTGTGGTGGTGATCCAGATCAGGCGTTTGCCGGCGTATCGAAGCAAGGCCGCGATTTCCAGAAGGTTGGCGCGGTACCGGTCGGGCGGCACCTGAATCTCCCCGGTGTCGGGGTTGCGTTTGATGTCATGCAATCCGCAATTGACCGCTACTGCGGATTCTGGAAGTCCGGCCTGCAGTTCTTCGCGAAGATGCTCAAGCACCTTTTCGGAATCTCCGCCGTTCGCGCCCTGTGCCGCATCGAGATTCCGGTTCGCCACATCCAGGCCGCCTTTGCGCCGGTACACATAGCCCTCCCGCAACAGGACTTCCAGGAACGGATGGTACTGGATGGAGATGCTGTCACCCACAAGGTAGATCGAAGGAGGATGTTTCATAGGAGGATGTTTTCGGATCGGGCGGGGGTTCTCAGGGCCTTGGCCATTCGCTCACATCCCAGTCGCGGCTTCCCGCGCCGGGGTGAAGTTGATCCCAGGTATTTACCCGTTGGGGGAGGGGAATGCCGATAGGTTCGGGTTCGAGAAGCGGGTCCCGCGTGTCACGCATCCAGGTGTCGAGTTTGGTCCGCAGATCCTGCAGGGCATTCCGGATTTCACTCCCCACGTCACCTTCCGCACTCCACACTCCACACTCCGCATTCCGCACTTCGCACTCCGCACTTCCCAAAAGGTTGCGGCGCTCCATGGGGTCGAAGAGCAGGTCGTAAAGCTCCTCCGGCGGCACCGGACGGTCCGTCATGCCGTGGTCCATGAGGAGGCGTTTGCTGTGACCGTCGTCGCAGTTGGGCATGACGGTGTTACGGGGGAGCGCGTAATTCCGGATGTAACTCCAGCGCTGGGTGCGGACACAGCGTTTGGGTTCGAAGGCCGCGTGAAAGGTCACTTCGGTGAACAGTTCATCGCGAACGGTGTCGGTTTTTCCTTCGATGAGCGGAAGCAGGGACCGGCCCTCCAGCCAGGCGGGCGGATCCACCTTCAGCAGGTCGCAAAGGGTGGGATACACATCCAGATGGCTCACGAGTGAATCGAAGACCCTGCCTTTGCCGGCCCCGCCGGGCAGCCGCAGAATCAGGAGCACGCCGCTGCCGTGGTGGGTAAGGCTACATTTGTGCTCCGGAAAGGCGATGCCGTGGTCGGTAGTGGCGAGCACCAGGGTGTCATCGGCGAGTCCGGAGGCGTCGAGGGCCTCGAGAATCCGGCCGTAAAAGCTGTCGAGCCGTTCGACGCTGTGACGGAAATCGAGCCAGTCCCGGCGGGTTTCCGGACTGTCGGGCAGAATGGCGGGAACCTGGACGTAGTCGGGATTGCCTTCGCCGTCTTTGGGGGAATGGTGCGGCATGTTGAAGCCTTGGCAGACCCATTCGGTGCGGTGGGTTTCGAGAAAACCGGCGTCCAGAAAGAAGGGGACGGAGCCGTTTTGGCGTTTGAGAAAAGCGACCGCGTCCTCCACCACCAGATTGCCGTCCTGGTGGTCGTGCCGGGCGGACTCCAGATAGCCGTGCGCTTCGTCGGGACCGCCCACATGGGACAGGCCCGATTTATGCGTGAGAAATCCGTGACCTTTCAGGAAGTTGGCCAGATGCCGTTCCGGGTATTTCAGGGAGCTGCCCCGGTGGCAGAGGCCGACCATGCCGGCGCCGTGGGCGCTTTGTCCGGTAAGCAGGGCCGCGCGGCTGGGGGAGCAGGTGGGGGCCGCGCAGTGGGCGTCCCGAAAGAAGCAGCCCTGTTCCGCGAGGTGTTGAAGCGCGGGAGTCCGCACCGGAACGCCGTGGGGTTGAATGCAGCGTCCGGTGTCGTGGCTGTGCAGGTAGAGGATGTTCATTTTGATATGGGTATATGGGTTTGACAAAATGGGTGGATGGTTTTATCATTATGGGATGAAAACAACCCTTGATCTTTCCGATGCTCTGTTGCTTCGCGCCAAGGCGTTGGCAAAAACGGAGCGGACCACCCTTCGCAATCTGACGGAAGAGGGGCTTTCCAGGGTTCTCGCGGAGCGGGAATCGCGCGGTTCTGTGAAGCTTAAGCCTGTCACCTTTAAAGGAAACGGTCTGACGCCTGAATTTGAGCAGGCGGCCTGGTCTGAGATTCGCGATGCCGCGTATGGAATGGAACGCGGATGATTGCGGTGGACACGAACGTGTTGGTGTATGCTCACCGGGAAGATTCGCCCTTTCACGGACAGGCGAAAGCCGTTCTGGTGGATTTGGCTGAATCCGGCAAGCGTTGGGGGATTCCGTGGCCCTGCGTGCATGAGTTTATTTCCATCTGTACCCACCCGAAAATCTATTCCCCTCCCACGCCCCTGCACCTGGTTCTGAAATCCATGGACATCTGGATGGGCTCTCCACTGTGTGAATTGCTTCATGAGGGGCCCGGATATTGGGGGAAATTGAAAGAGTTGGCTCAGAAGGGAAATGCGCACGGGGGTATGATTCATGATGCCCGAATCGCCGCGCTTTGCATTCATCACGGTGTCGCGGAATTGTGGACCTGTGACCGGGATTTCTCCCGTTTTGCAGGATTGAAAACGCGAAATCCGCTTGTTTAACCCCAAAGGGTCCCGAAAATTCATCGACTCTTATCCAGAGATATATTCATGAGGGATGGTGGGGTTAAGCCAGTCGTTTTAAGAGGTTTTCGGGGACGGGAACCGTGACGGGGGCGGATTTGATGATGCGGGTGTGGTTAGCGCAAATCGGGTCGGGTGTTCTTATCCCAGATTCCGCGCAATTCGGCCAGCAAAACCGTTTCGGAACTTTTCCCGGCCAGAAACGCGTGCAGGTGTTCGCCGGCGGTTTCCTGAAAGGCGTTCCAGCCGGGGACGCGGGGGCGGAGGAAAGCCTGTTCAAGCGTGTCGCGCAGATCGCGGAAGAACGGGATGCCGGAGTGCCAGGCGTTGCCGTGGGCGGGCTGACCCTGGTGCTGCAGGTAGGGGCCGCTTTGACAGGCTCCCGAGCACAGCCAGGCCGCGGCGCGGATCGCGGCGGGTTCGGTACAGCGGGATGAAACCGCCAGACCCGCTCCGCCGAGCAGGGCGTGGCGGCGGCCGGGAACGGGCCCGAAGCGAAGGGTGTCGGCATAATGAATGTAGCAGAAGGCCAGCGGGCAATATGCGATGTCGTCGTGCGCGCACATGTGCTCGTAGAGCTGAACGGGATTCATCTCCAGTGATCCGGGATGGGCTTGTTTCTTCAGTCGTTGCAACAGGTGAAGCACCTCCGCCACCCGGGGATCCTGAAGAAAGCGTCCCTCCCCGTCGGCGGGCATTCCGGCCTGGGCGCAGAGAGTGAGAAAGCAGCAGAAGACATCGGTGGGGCAAAGCGGTATCGCGAAGGAGAGACCGGAGGACAGAAGCGCCTCCCAGCTTTCCGGAAAACGGTCGGTCAGATCGGGCCGGAGGCAGGCGCTTTGCATGGCGGCGTCGATCGGCAGGGCCCAGAGGTGACCGTCAAGCTGATACGAATCCAATGAAGGGCCGACGGGATTCGCGGTAATCTCCTGCCATTCCTCCGGGGTGAGCAGGGTGTCCAGCGGCAGCAGCGCCCCGTCGCGCGCCGCCTGACCGCAGTGCGGGTGATCGATGATGAGCAGATCGAAGCGCTCCGCCAGTTCGGTGACCGACGTGTCGCCGAATTCGCGCAGCGATCGGCGGGTCCATTCAATCCGGCAACCGAAACGCAACTCAATTTGCGGTGACAGGGCCTCAAGCGGGGCATACCCGCGCGGATGATCCCAGGTGATGCCCTGAAAGACTGGGGGTTCTAAATTCATAGTTCTAAAAACAGGAGGTCCTGTAGATCCTTTGGCCTCCCACTTGCCAACTTGTTTTTTCGGAGTTCCGCTTTTCCAATATAACAGAGAGGAAACGTAGTTGTGGATAGCATCATAGAAAGTTCAATACGGTTTTCCCATGCCTCAGAAAACGAAACCCCGTCGATTTGATTCAAAAGGTCAATTCGATTTGGGGGCATGCCAAACTGAATAATTTCACCCGATTTGAAATCATTTGGAGACATGACCCCAGGAATATCTCCGCCCCAAAAATCACCTAAAGCAGTGTAAAGTCGATTCAAATTTTTTGGGTCGATGTTGTAAAAAACATCAATGTCGCCAGTTAGTCTCGCATGGCCATGAAAGATCACGGCCTCACCGCCGACAATCAAGAATTCAACCTGATGCTTTGAAAGAATCGAAAGGAACTCCTCGACATCGTTGGAAAAATAACCCGGTCCTATTTCTTTTGAACCCATTCGCGCAAATCCTTTCTGGGAAGAGGATAAAAACGGTCCTTCAAGGACTTGGCAATGCGGCGGCGTTGTTCCGGGGTCATCGCAATCTGTTGCGCCTGATCCCACGCATCCGCTTCCGCGAATGAACTGGCTTTATTGACGATACGTTCCATGAGTTATTTATATACTGTCAGAGGCTTGAGATCAAGTTTTCCCGCTTTTTCTCCCGCTCCCGGTCCAGGCTTTTCTGTAAAAACTCCTTCAGTTTCGCCTGTGCGGGTTCGGCGCGGTAGAGGCGGGCCAGGGTTTCGTTTTCCAGACACTGGGCGGCGCTGTTGACGGGTCCGCAGGCGATGCGGCTGAGCTGCTTGAGCACCCGCAGGGCTTCGGGATCCTTGTCGGCGAATTGCCCGGCGAATTCCATGACCGATTCCGCGAACCCTTCGGCGGGGAAGATGCGGTTGAGCAGTCCCCGGGCAAAAAACTCCCCGGCGGTGGCGGTGCGTCCGCTCATCAGCAGTTCGTTGGCGAAACTGTGTCCGAGTTTCTTGGGCAGGCGCTGGGTGCCGCCGCCGCCGGGAATGAGGTGCAATAGAATCTCCGGCAGGCCCATCTTCGCGCCCTCCACCGCCACCAGCATGTCGCAGGCAAGGGCAATTTCCAAGCCGCCGCCGAAGGCGTGTCCGTTGATGGCGGCGATGACGGGCTTGGAGAGGCCTTCAATGGCGTCGTACACGCGCCGTCCCAGCACCTGGAAGGATTCAAATTCCTCCCGGGTCTGGCGGGCATATTCTTTGATGTCCGCTCCGGCCATGAAGGCTCGGCCGTTTCCGGTGATGACCAGCACGCGGATCTCCGCGTCCTGATTGACCCGGTCCAGCGTGGCGATGATCCCCTCCATCATTTCCCGGTTCATGGCGTTGAGCTGCGCGGGACGGTTGAAGGTGAGGGTGGCGATATGGTCGGTGGTGGTGAATGATATCATGAGGGGAGTGACGAGTGTGTGGAGTGACGAGTGACGAATGACGAGTGACGAATGACGGGAGCGCCAATCTCCGCATTGGCGGGGCGAAGGGGGGAGAGGGAGTGACGAGTGACGAGTGACGAATGACGAGTGTGTGGAGTGACGAGTGACGAATGATGAGTGACGAGTATGTGGAGTGACGAGTGACGAATGAGGAATGTGTGAGTGAAGAATGACGAGTGGTTATTCTGCACTCAACTCGATTTTTGTGAGATGCCAGCCGCCGAGGTTGGCGGAGAAGAGTTCGTGTGGGCCGCGGAAGGCGAGGTTGGTGCTGTGGTGCAGGAGGTCGGTGGCGGGGTCTTCGATGAGCAGTTCCAGTGTCTGCCGCGCGAAGGACCAGCGGAGGATGCGGGTGGGATTGTAGATGGAAATGTAGAGGTCCCCGTTCGGATGAAAGGCGAGTCCGTCGGGTTCATCGCCGGGCAGGGAGAGAAAGGCTTCCTTGGGGCCGGCGCGTCCGTCCGCGAGGATCGGCACGCGGGTCACGCCGGGCAGATGACTTTCCACGAGATACAGCATGTCGCCGGACGGACTGAGGGCGAGTCCGTTGGCGGAAAGACAGTCCTCCGCCATCCATAATTCGCCATGGGCGGTTTGCAGATCAAAGCGGAAAATGCCCGGACCGCCGGCGCGGCAGGTGTTGGACACGTAGAGAAACCGTTCATCCCTGGAGAGCACTGCATAGTTGGGGAGTGTCAGGCCTTCACAGTTGAGTCTGGCGAGGTGATCTCCCTGGTCATCGACTACAAACACCGCCTGATGGTGCAGATCGCAGAGATAGAGGCGGTGTTGGGAGTCCATGGCAATGCCGAGGAGGAACCCGCCGGTGCAGGCGACGGTTTCGATGTGCAGCCCGTCGGCGGAGATGTGGTACAGTTCGCCCGCCTCGCCGCCACACCAGAGCGAGCCGTCGCGCGGATCCACGCAGAGGCCTTCGGGATGGTTGAGGCGCTGGGCGTGTAGAATTCCTCCGCAAAAGACGGAGGCGTGTTGGTGGAGATCCAACAGCGGATTCACGCGCCGGGCTCCTGCACGGTGAGGGTTCCGGCGCGTTCGAGTTCGGCAATCGCCTCTGCGTTCCAGCCCAGATCCCGCAGAATTTCGCGGCCGTGCTGCCCCACCAGCGGCGCGGGCCGCCGGATGCTGCCGGGGGTTTCGCTCATTTTGAAGGGAATGTTGGTGATTTTCACGCGGCCGGCGCGGGGGTGATCGATCTCGGTGAAGGCCTGCAAGTGGCGGACCTGCGGATCGTCGGCCACATCGTTGAGTTCCAGCGCCGGAGCGCACCAGATGTCCAGCGCCAGCATGATGTCGAGCCATTCGGCGGTGGTTTTCACGCGGATCCGCGTCTGCAACTCCCCGTAGATTTCATCGCGGCGGTCAAAGAGCACCTGCGGATCATCGTAGGCATCCAGCGCGGAATCGTTCAGCGCCGCTTTGATCTTGGCCCAGGGGTTCATGGCAATGGAGAGCCAGCCGTCGGCGGTCTGGTAAATGCCGAAGGGCGCGCCGTTGCCGGGGTGGGCGATGCCGGATTCGGGACGTTCAAACCCGCGGCCGAGATTGTGCACCGTGAAAAAATCCTGCATTTCAAAGGCGAGGACGCTTTGGAGGAGATTCACCTCGATGCGCTGTCCTTTGCCCATGCGTTCCCGGGCGAAGAGGGCCGCAAGAATGCCCTGGGAGAGATGCATGGCCCCCAACTGATCACTCAAGGCGGTGCCGATGGCCACGGGGCCGTCCGACTTTTTGCCGCTGGCGAAGACCGCGCCGCTGAGGCCCTGCACCAGCAGATCCTGGCCGGGGCGCTTGGCGTAGGGCCCGTCGGGTCCCCACCCGGTGGCGGAGGCGTAGATGATCCGCGGATTGATTCTGCGGAAATCCTCATAGCCGAAGCCCAGCTTGTCCATCACCCCCGGACGAAAATTCTCCACCACCACATCCGCGGTCTCTGCCAGCTTGTACAGAATCTCCTTCGCCGCCGGCGCTTTCAGATCGATGGCCAGCGAACGCTTGTTGCGGTTCCAGGGAAGAAAACAGGGGCTTTCCCCGTCTCCGATCCATTCATTAAAAAAGGTCATGGACCGGTAGAGATCCCCGGTGCCGGGTTTTTCGATTTTGATCACCTCCGCGCCGAGATCCCCCAGCATTTGGGTGGCGTAGGGCCCCTGCAGGAGCTGGGTGAAGTCGAGGATTGTGATGTTGTCTAGGGCGTGCATGGAAAAGTGACGAGTGTTGAGTGACGAGTGTCGAGTGGAAGCAGTTCGGTACGTAGTTATACTCTCGGCAGACAGCAAAGCCCGCCTTCGACCTTGAGGTCGTGGCCGGTGATGAAGCTGGCGGAGGGCGAGCAGAGGAAAAGGGCGGCGTCGGCGACTTCCCGCGGGGTGCCGGTGCGTCCGAGGGCGTGCATGCGGGCCCACTCCTCGCGGAGCTGTTCGCCCTCGGCGGCGACGCGGCGCTCATTCATGGGGGTGTCGATGGCTCCGGGGCTGATGGCGTTCACGCGGATATTGAAGGGGCCCAACTGACCCGCCAGCTGGGTGGTCATGGCCAGCAGTCCTCCTTTGGCGGCGGCGTAGGCGGTCCAGTTTTCCCAGCTCCGGTGCGCCTGGGTGGAGGCGATGTTGAGGATACAGCCCGCCTGGCGTTCTTTCATGCCCGGAAGCACCGCGCGGATCAGGCGGAAGGCGCTGCTCAGGTTGGTGGAGATCACCCGGTCCCAGTCCGCGTCGGGCATGGAGGCCGGATCCCCGGAAATGGCCACCGCCGCATTGTTCACGAGGATGTCCACGCGGTCAAACGCGCGAAACGCTTCCTCGACGGCCGCGTTCACCGCGTCACTGGAGGATACATCCGCGGTCAGGGGCAGGGTGCGGACTCCGTGCCTGGCGGCGAGGGTTTGCGCCAGTGCGGCGTTTGCCTCCGCCTGCACATCCAGCAGGACCAGGTCCGCACCCGCTTCGGCGAAGCGGGCGGCGATCGCGGCGCCGATGCCGTCGGCGGCGCCGGTGATGAGGGCAATCTGTGTATCGAGCGGTCTGATCATGCCGACTATTCTCCCCGAAAGCGTTCCGACTTGCAATGTCCAATACTTTCCAACATTAGAAATTCATGCCTCGAATCAAACAAAAAGATATCGCCGATGCGCTTGGGGTGCATGTCACCACGGTGTCAAAGGCACTGAAAAATCATCCCGGCGTGGCGGAGGCCACGCGTTTGCGGGTGATGGAGGCCGCGGAGAAGATGGGGTATCGGCCGGACCCTGTTTTGCAGTCTCTGGTGGCGTACCGACAGCGGAACGCGTCTCCCGTCTACCGGGCGACCCTGGCCTGGTTTTGCAATTATCCGGAGGGCTCGGACATGCGGGTACACGCCGGATATGACGATTATCTGGCGGGGGCGCGGGAGGAGGCGGACCGTTTGGGCTATCGGCTGGATGTGTTTCACAATCCCGGAGATCCCCGGAACCCCGCCCCGGTGTTCCGCACCCTCCGCGCCCGCGGCATCCGGGGAATGGTCCTTGCGCCCCAGGCCTGTCCGGGGGTGGACATCGCGCATGATTTCGCGGATTTTTCCGTGGTCACGATCGGATTCACCCTGACCGCGCCGCGGGTTCATCTGGTGACCAACGATCATTTCGGCACCATGCTGACGATGGTGGAGCGGGTGCGGGCGCTGGGGCATGTCCGTCCCGGCGCGTATCTCAGCGAAGTGGACAATCACCGCATGGGCCGGCGGGCGCGCGGGGCGCTGGAGAGTTACAGCCGGGACCGCCGTCTGCCGGTGCTGCGATACGAGACCCCGTCCCGCAAAGCGTTTCTGGACTGGCTGCGCCGACATCCGGGACTGGACGCGCTCATCACCCGCGAGGAGCGCGCCGCTGCCTGGCTGCGGCAGGCGTGTCGGCCTTTGCCCGTCTACAACTACGCGCTCTCCTCCCCGGATGGCCCCGGGCCCGGCATGTACCACAACAACCGCCGCATCGGCTCCGCCGCCGTCGATCTCCTCGCCCGCATGATTTCCCGCAATGAAACCGGGATTCCCGACTTCCCGCTGCGGGTGATGCTCGACAGCCTGTGGGTTCCGGCTCCGGCTGTCCGGGTTTCGTTACAAGACGGCGGGCAGCTCCAGGGAGCGGATTTCGTGGGGACGGAATGAAAGCTCCCGTCCGTCCACCCGGATGGCGGCGGACTGTCCGTTGCACTCCTGGAGACGGAGGTGCCAGGCGTCTCCGGTCTCGGCCGCCTCGAGGGCGAGGACATTGACGCGGTCGGGGTCGATTTCAAGTCCGGACCGCTCGCGGGGAAGGTCCCCGGAGTGTGCGGAGTCGGGCATGATTTCGGCGGGCGTCAGACACTCCCGCGCGAAGCGGTCGGGATGCAATGTGCGAATCGCCTCCGCACCGCGCCGAATCCAGAGCCGGATTTCACGCCAGCCCTGATCGAGAAAATCAACATAGGTGTCGTCGGTATAATTGAAGGGGGGATGTTCGGCGTACGGCGCGGAGCGTGCGAGCACCAGGTCCAGCCGTCCGGCTTCGGCCGCGCAGGAATAGAGGGAATCGCTGACCACCACAAAAGCTCCGGAACCGTCTTCGAGTCCCGCCCATTCGCCGCAGGGCTCCTCGTTGCCGTCGGCGGTCCGCTCCACCCATGCGCCCGCGCCGCGGGTGTGAACACGTCCTTCGGTCAGGCCGGTGTCGAAACTGATTTTCAGCATCCGGCGCTGTTCCTGCCAGTTGACCCGCACGCGAAGCTCCACATCGCGGGTGTGGGCGAAGGTGACGGTGTCCACGCGGATTTCCGAGTGCCCCCATTTGAACCCGCGGCGGACCACGCTGAGCAGGCCGCCGTCCTCGATTACGCGGGTGTCGAAGGATTCGGGGGCGCCAAGATCGTCCTGATAACGGCTCACACCGTGCCCCCAGGCGCCGCTGGGGTCGTCGATCACCCGCAGGCGGAAAGGCACCGGGGATTCGGGTGTTTTCCGGGAACCGGGACCTTGAGGGTCATCGGTTTCCGGGTCCCGGAAAAACTGTTGGTCTGCGGCCTGCTGGGCCTCGAAGGAGTTGTCGGCTTTGGGGACGACGGGGTGACCGGCGATCCGGAAAACGCGGTACCCGCAGGGCGGCAGTTCCACGGCGGCGGTCAGTTTGCCCCAGGGCAGTCCCCAGGGGCCGAGGTTGGCGTCGGCGTGCTGCCACTGGACGGGCACGCGGGAGCCGTCGGGGGCTTCGAGGTGGGTGATTTCGAAGATGCCGTGGGGGATTTTGAAGGTGTCGAACGCCACCACGCAGGTGCGGGACCAGGGGAGCGGGTTGGCGGCGAACAGGACGGAGCCGGTTTCACCGGCGGTGTCCACGCGGCGGGCCAGGGAGAAGACGGACTGCCGGATGCTTTTGCGGGCGGGGGTGAGGCTGTGGCCGTAGCGCTCACGGGTTTCGCCGTCGTTGGGCGCGGTGCAGGTGCCGGCGAGAATATCGTGGAACTGGTTGAAGAGCAGTTCCTCCCAGGCGGTGTCCAGTTCCCGGGGCGCGGGACGGTTGGCGAGGTATTGACAGGCCTCGGCGCTGAAAAACAGGGTCTCGCCGCGACGGTTCATGGCTTTGGTTTCGCCGTGGGAGCTGTAGCATCCCCGGAAAACCCCGTTGAGTTCTCTGCGGAGCACGGGAAGACCGGCAACCGCGGCTTCCGCCTCGGCGGCGGCGAAGTATTCGCGCAGGGTGCTGAAGCGGAGTTCGGGCAGACTGTCGTCGGACTGAAGGCTGAGCACGCGCTCGATATGGGCGCGGGTGGGGCCGCCGCCGTGGTTGCCCACGCCGAACCACATGACTCCGTTCTGAAAGCCGGGGGCGAAAAATTCCCCGGCGGCGCGGCGGACAGTGGCTTCGACTTCGTCGCAGGTGGCGGCGTAGGACTGGGCGTAGAGTCCGGGAATGCGCTGGGCGAGGACGCGGGAGCCGTCGGGACTTTCCCACTGAAACAGCAGCGGCACCTCCGCGTCGTCATGGGGCTGGGGACGCATAAAGACGTAGCGGCTGAATCCGGAGAGGCGCAGCAGTTGCGGGAGGCCGGCGGCGTGCCCGAAGGAATCCACGTTGTAGCCGATGTCGGTGTCGCCCGCGGAGCCGAACCATTCGCGGAAGCGGGCTTTGCCGTGCCGGGCCTGCCGCAGAAAGCTTTCGGCGGAGGGCAGGTTGCAGTCCGGCTGTTCGACCCAGCCGCCGACGACTTCCCAGCGGCCCGCCTCGATCAGGGCGCTGATGCGGTCAAAGAGACGGGGATCGTATTGTTTCGCCCATTCGTAGGTGCGGGAGGAGGAGCGGGTGAATTTGAATTGCGGAAATTCGTCGCAGCGGTCCGCCGCGCTTTGCAGGGTGGTGAGCACTTCCGCGATTCCGTCCCGCAGGGGCCAGAGCCATACGGGATCCAGGTGGGCCTGGGAGATAAGATGAAGAATTTTTCGTGAAGTCGGCATATCAGGGCGGGGTTAGAGGTTGGAGAGAAGCTTATCCTCCGCGCCGAATCCGCGCAATCCTTCAGGGGGGTTCTTCCGGTTAACAGTGTACTGGATTGGGATGGACGGGATGTTGAAACCCGTGCCTGGATCATTATTGTTTAGCCAATGGTTGAACCTCTGATCCGCTCTTTCCCATGAAAAAACTCGGTATAGGCTTGTACGGTCGCAACGGGCACCAGGTGCACGGGCTGTTGCGGGATCATCCCCGCGCCCGCTGCACGGCGGTGGCCGCCTGGGATGAGGCTTGTCCGGAGGGGGCCCGGATGCACGTGGATTTGGACGGTCTGCTGGGGGATCCCGAAGTGGCGCTGGTGGTGTTTTGCTCTCCCCGGCGCGACGAGCAGGGGGGGCACATCCTGCGCTGTCTGCAATCCGGTAAACATGCCCTGGCGGAGAAACCCTGTTGTATGGATGTGGACACGCTGGATCGGATTCTGGAGTGCGCCCGGCGCGGACCGGCCCGGTTTCATGAGATGGCCGGCACCGCGCTGGAGTCGCCCTGGCGCGGGATGAGGGACTGCATCCGCAGCGGGGCGATCGGGGAGGTTTTGCAGGTTTTTTCGCAAAAATCATATCCCTGGGGGGATTGGAGGCCCGAAGATGAGGGCGTGGACGGCGGTCTGGCGCTGCAGGTGGGTGTTTACAATATGCGTTTCGCGGAGCATGTCGCGGGGATGCGTATCCGTTCCGCGCGGATGGAACCTTCGGCGCATCCTGTGCGGGCGGTTTCGTTTATCATGACATTTGAAAACGGGGCGGTGGGCTCCGCCATCGCCAATTACGCCTGTCCGGCTCCGCCGGGCTGGTCCGGATGGGGGTACGATATTGTGCGCGTGTTCGGAACCGAAGGCTTTGTGGAGGCCGTTGACGGCGGCCGGATCACCACGCTGGCCCGAAACGGATGCCGTCCCGAACCTCTTATTTCACCGCCTGATGATTCGAGCTGGTTCGACCGGGTTGTGGACGAGGCGCTGGACGGCACTGGTGATTTTCCCTGGACGCCGGAGGAGGAGCTTCGGCCCACCCGTTGGGCGCTGCTTGCGGGAGGACGGGCGTGAAGGCATGGTCCTCTGAAAACATTCCCGAACCGGTCTACGCTCGCCGGCCGGCGTGGGTGCAATTGTACTGGAGCGCCTGGCGGCTGGCGGCCGGGCACGTGGCGGAGCGGGAAGGGGTGCCCCAATCGCCCTATATGGACGAGGGTTTTGACCGCAACACGGTGTGGATTTGGGACACCTGCTTTATGGCCGCGTATTGCAAGTACGCGCCGGAACGCTTTCCGGGGGTGGAGAGCTTTGAAAATTTTTACGGACCGCTGCACGAGGGTAAATCCAGTACGCTGGTGATCCAGCATCCCGACAATCCTCCGCTCTTCGCCTGGCTGGAACTGGAGCATGCCCGCTTCACCGGAAATCTTGAACGGCTGCGGTCCGTGTGGTCGCGCGGGGTTCTGCAAAAACACGACGCCTTTTTTCAACATCAACCCCCGCCGCGCACGCAGACCCATCCGGCGGCGCGCTATCATAACGATCTCCATTGGACTGGCACGGGTTTTTTATGGTCCGGGGTGGCCAGCGGCATGGACAACACCCCGCGCGGACGGGGCGGAGATCCCCACGGCATCGAGGGACATGAGCGCATCCTTTGGTTCGACGCCCTCGCGCAGCAGGCGCTCTCGGCCCGCTGTCTGGCGGAAATCGCGGACCTGGTCGGCGATCCCTCCGCCGCGGAGTGGCGGCGGATTTTTGCCGAACGCGCCGCCCGCCTCAACGATCTGCACTGGTGCGCGGAGGAGGGAATCTATCACGATGTTCTCGCGGAAAGCCCCGGGGAATTCGTGCGGGTGAAAACGCCGGCCGCGTATTGGCCGCTGCTGGCGGGTGTCTGCACGCCGGTGCAAGCGGAGGCGCTGGCCAAGCTGGCCGCCGATCCGCGCGTGTTCGGCGGCGGCGCGCCCTGGCCCTCGGTCTCCCGCGATGATCCCGCCTATGATCCCTCGGGCGGCTACTGGCGCGGCGGCGTTTGGCTGCCGCTGGCCTACATGGCCACCAAGGCGCTGGAGCGCAACGGACACGCGGCCCTCGCGGACGCCCATGCCCGCGCGCTGATCGACCACA
This sequence comes from Verrucomicrobiota bacterium, assembly GCA_020831625.1. Classification (GTDB taxonomy): domain Bacteria; phylum Verrucomicrobiota; class Kiritimatiellia; order SS1-B-03-39; family UBA6053; genus PXAS01. The sequence continues at coordinate 94,437 of JAFIGD010000003.1, forward strand.
TGTGCCGAACCTGGCGGGAGGTGTACCCCCACACCATTTGGGAGGCGTACGCGCCCGAGGCCCCGCGACCCGCCACCGATAAAGAGGGCGGCGGACGTGTGCGGCCGGACTTCTGCGGCTGGTCCGCCCTCGGCCCCGTGTCCCTCTTTCTAGAAAATGTGCTCGGCTTCCGGGAGATCAGCGGACTCACCCGCACCGTGGTGTGGGACTGCCCCGACGAGCCCGGTTCCATCGGCATCCGCAATCTGCGCTTCGGCGGGGTTTGTGCGGATCTGCTTTATAAAAATGGAAAACTCACCACCGCCACCAATCTGCCGTTCACGTTAGTGTTCCGCGGGGAACGGTTGAAGTGTTGCCCGTGAGACGGTGCGAATACGGTCGGACAAATCAGACAAATCAGGACAAATCAGACAATGCCGCCGCGACTGAACGCCGCTCCATATCCCGAGGTTACCCGGGAGTGTTTTCCGGAAAGATCCATTCCCGCTGGAATTCGGTCATTTCCCGGATGAGGCGGCGGCAGACAGATTCGTTGTCCGGCATCATGGCGTCGTGGCGCAGGGCTTCGGTCAGGCGGTCCTCATCGTAGGCCTCGCAGCAGGCGGCAAGGTGGAGCTGGCATTGGCCCACCCGCTCGACTTCGCGGATCACGGCTTCGGGAAGCTGAACCCGGGGACGGATGACCCCGCCGTTTTCGATGCGGCAGTACATTTCCAGGTGTAAATCATCGGACAGTCCCTGCAACGCCCCGCGGTTGCGGAGGTTGAGGTGAACGTCCACGCGTTTACCGGTGTGGAAGGCCGCGACGATGTCGTCCAGGGGCTCCCGGCTGTGGGCCAGCGGCCAGGCGGCGGTGCTGCCAAAGTCCCTGCGGGCGGCGGCGAGGGCGGACTCCAGCCAGGCGCGGCTGTTGTCGTGGCGCTCGCCGTTGAGGGGGTTGATCTCTCCGGCGACGGGTTCCACGCCCCAGTCCATGCCGTGGCGCGAGCGGGGGGTAATAAAGCCCGGCAGGAATTCGATGGGGTGCCGGGGATAGTTGCCGACATAGGCTCCGAAGCGGGACCAGACCGCTTCGCGGAAGGGGCCGTCGAAGAGATGAGGAGTCAATTCATGAATCTCCGACTGCGGATATATCCGGTCGCCGATTTGAATCTTGTCGGCAAACACGAAATGATTGTTGCCCGCGAGTTCCACCCGCACGGCGGGGAGTTCTTTCCGCCAGGCCTGTCCCTGAAAGAGCTCCGGGGCGCAGGTTCCGCTGAAGAGGGCGTGGGCGATGATGCGCTCGGTGTCCTCGTAGCCGTGACAGAATCCGACCACGCGGATGCCGGGAATCGTGTCGAGACAGGCAGTCAGGGCGTTGAGCGGATTGGTGAGCTGCAGCAGCAGGGCTCCGGGCCGGCCAACTTCGGCGAGGGTCAATCCAATGGTGCGGATGGCGGGCGCGTGGCGAAGGGCGCGGATGGCGCCGCCGGGTCCGGTGCTGTCACCCACGGGCTGGAAGATGCCGTCGAGCTGGGGGTGGGTGGCATCATACCGCCACAGACGGTCGCCGCCGACGGAGATGGCGGAGAGACAGGCGGTGGCTCCGGTGAGACCTTCCCGAAGATCGGTGTGGGCGCTGAGGGTCTGGGCGCCGCCCATGCGCCGCCGCGCGAATTCGCACCATTCGTGCACGAGGGCGAGACGGTCTTCGAGGACATCAATGAGGCGGATTTCCGCGTTTGACAGGTCCGGATGGCTCATCAGGTCCACGACGATGCTCCGTCCCCAGTTCAGGGAGCCGGCACCGACGATGGCAATCACGGGGCGGGTTTGGAAAAGTATGTCGGACGGGATCATAACGGATGCCTGGGTTGGGGTTAATTCGCATACGTTAGCATCTATATTTGGGAATATCTTCCTTGATTTGCGTTAAGATTTCCTGAATAGTCACTTTATGCGTGATAAATCTTTAGCAACAGAGGCGGCCAGGGGGTTGCAGGTGTGGCGGAACCGGGAGCCTCCGGTGATGTCGGGGGCGCATTTGCATGCGGACCTGGAGTTGAATCTGGCCCTGGAGGGCGGACCGCTGCGCTATCTGCAGCGGGGAAGGATCGTGGAGATTCCCGCGGGACGCATGGCCCTGTTCTGGGGCGGAATTCCCCATCAGTTGCTGTCGCCGGACACGGCGGTGGACGGGGTGTGGCTGACCCTGCCGCTGCCCTGGGCGCTGCAGTGGGAATTGCCGGGAGATCCGGTGCACCGGCTGTTGGCGGGGGAGGTGTGGGTTGAGTCGGAGGGCGCGGATGATCCGGAGTTGACCCGGCGCTGGGTGGATGATTTTGCCTCGGGGGATCCGCACCGGCTGCGGGTGATGCGGCTGGAGATTGAAGCCCGGGTTCACCGGATGGTGTTGAACCGCCCGGATCAGCCGCCAACGGTTTCGGTCCGTGCGGGGAATCCCGGCGAGGCGCGTTTGCAGGAGATCACCGCATGTCTCGCGGAGCGGTACACGGAGCCGCTGCGCATGGAGGACATCGCCGGGGCGGTCGGGCTGAACCCGCGGTATATGATGCGGTTGTTCAAGGATTGCACGGGCATGACGGTGTGGGAATATCTGTTGCGCCTGCGGATTGCCCATGCCCAGCAGCAGTTGATCGCCGGGGGCGACAAGATCATTACCATCGCCCTGGCCTGCGGCTTTGAGACCCTTTCCGCGTTTTATCGCGCCTTCAAGGAATACGGCGGCGGGGAGAGTCCGGGTGAATTCCGGCGGAAGCACCGGATGGGATGACGGGGAGCGCTTTACTTTTGAGGGGAGGGGCTTATGAGTTAGTCATGATGACATACTTCAACTATTCGCTGGTTTTATTGTTGGTTTTGGTGTCGGCCTGCGGCTCAACCTCGGATGAGGTTTCGGTGACAGCGGGCCACAACGCGCTGGAGGATATGACCGGTGCGCATACGCGGGTGGTCTGGCTGCAGGACGCCTGGGAGCATGAGGATGTGTTTTCGGATCAGGGGCGGGTGCGGCTGGTGACACTGGACAGTCGGGACGGACGGGGGGAGCGGATGCGGATCGAAGGCCCCGCGCCCTTGCGCAAGCCCCTGATCAGTCCCTGCGGAAGCCGGATTGTGTACAGCCGGGATGACGACGGGGGCGTTTGGGTTCTGGACTGGGATTCGGATGAGCCGACCCGTTTGACGGACGGGGTGGCGCTGGCGCTGGCGGACGTGGAGGGGACGCTGTGGGTGTACGCAGGGCGGGATCCGGTGAATCCGGGGGTGAATGTCGCCTATGAGCGGGTGGTGCGGGTCGATGCGGCGGACGGAGGACGGGAGGAAGCCGTCTGGGACGCGGCTCCGGTGGGGCGGGATAATTTTCAGGTTTCGGCGGACGGCCGCCGGGCGGGAGCATTGTTTCCCTGGCCGAATGCGGGAATCGCGGATTTGGAAAACGGAACCTGGCGGGAAACCGGGCGGGGATGCTGGACGGGCATGGCCCCGCTGGAGGAGCCGCTGATGTGGATTCTGGACGGGGCGCACCGGAATTTGATGATGGTGCATGGTCCTTCGGGAGAGCGATGGCAGGTGCCGCTGGCCCGGTATCACACCTTTGGCGGACATGAGATTTATCATCCCCGCTGGAGTTCGCATCCGCGTTTCTTCGCCCTCACCGGTCCGTATACGATCCGAAAAGGCAGCAACAATATCCGCGGGGGCGGCAATACCGTGGAAATTCATGTGGGGCGGTTTTCGGAGGATTGGCGGTCGGTGGAGGCCTGGGTTCAGGTGACCGAAAACGCGCACGCGAATTTTTTCCCGGATGTGTGGGTCGCCGGCGCGGACCGGGCGGTTCGGGGGGTGGAGACCGGGGCGGCGGACAGCGGCGCGGATACGGCCGCGGCGGAGATACACGAGGTGCGGGCGCGTCTGCTGGAAATCACACCGACGCCCTCGCTGGCGGATATTGCGCCCTACACCCAGGCGCTGGCTGCGCACATGTACGAAGTGCTTGAGGGACCGGAAGCCTATATCGGCGAACAGATTTTAATCGCCCACTGGGTGATTCGGGACCGGGTGGAGGTTCAAGGCGCTCCGGATGAGGCGGGCGCGGTGTCGAGGCTGAGAATCCGTGAATATGATTCCGTCCCCGAGCTGGAAGGCGAGCGCCTGGTCATCGAAGTGAGTGACTTGTTGCTCCCGCTGTATTGGGCCGTCGAGGAATGATATGTTCCGCAGCCCCGGGGCAAGCCCGGAGGTGCGGGGATTGTGTTTGAGAAATAGACGGGTTTGCATTTCGCTTCGAATGTCTTGACCCGTTTCCATTTCAATCCTGAAGCAATCAAAATGAGGCACAACGAGATGCCTGTCAGCAGGAAAAAAGTGATTTTGAAGGGGAGTTCGATTGGCCAGAACATTGTTTTTTGCCTATTTTAAGGTCCCGATCTGGATGAATGATAAAAGCGCCTCCTCCAGCCAAAATCAAAAGGATCATGAGAAAAAGAACTTGATAAAATCCATCGCCAGTGGCCAGAGCCAGGAAAAGACCAAGGAGGCTGAAAAAGAAGAGAATGATGACCGTGATTTCGATGCGTTTCATCGTTTTTTTACCAAGTTTGTTTTCGAGGCGGTCATACCTTTTCTGAAATCGATCTTTTTGATTTCTTTTTTCTTCCTCGGTTGCAAAGCTTGGCAGAGCACTCCGAACCATGATGCATAAAACGAAAAATCGCATCAGGCCTCTGCTTTTTAATATCTATTCCGAAAAAATGAAAAGACTTTTTTGTGATGATGTGATTAGACACAAAGTCTTCTGGACACCAGTTGGACATCGTCTCATTTGACTCGAGGATCAATTTCAATGTGCTATCCCTGCATAAAATTTGCCCCAAAGGGGCATCGCATACCAGCCCGCGGGCGAAGCCCCGGGTCTGTGTGCCATCCTGTTCAGTGCGTTCTGAAGGAACGCCGCATCGTCGCAACCCAAGACAGAGCCCCTGCCAACGGGTATGCTGCGGTCCTACAGACCGCTGTGGTACACCGCCTTCTACCCAGCGCGTTGCGCTGGGCTGATATGCGAAGCCCCTTTGGGGCAATACAAGCTCCGCAAACCAGCCCGCAACCTGAAGAACTCAAGTCCAGAACGATTTGTGTGTAAAGGGCAGGGCAAGCCCGGAGGTGCGGGGGGACGGGACAAGTCTGGCGTTGCGGGGGATGCAGCGTTTTCCGAACATCGGAAAAAGAACGTAACGGTTTTCCGAGGTTCGGAAAATGGAGTGCATGTTTTTCCGAGAGCGGAAAATTAGGCATGTGTTTTTCCGATGCCCGGAAAATAGGTGCAGGGGGGAATGGCACGAACTTATGGTCCCAAAAGGAATTCGTTTGTCTCCTCACGCCCCCGGATGGGGTGCAAGCGAATGGTTCAGGGTAAATGTGAGACCGAACGGTTCGATTGGACCCCTCCGGGGCCCTAAAATCTTTTGTCTCTTTTTCCCGGGGCTGCGCTCCTTCGTCGCTGACCCCGGGCTATCCGATTAAACCCCTCCGGGGTTACAGAAAACCTTAGGATTACGATTACGATTAAGATTAAGATTAAGATTAAGATTGGGGTCAGACGCGGAAGAGGGCGCCCATTTTTTTGCCGAGGAGGAGGCTGCTGCCGACGATGGTGACGGCGAGGAAGACCATGGCCCAGACGCCGAGGGCGCTGGCGATGTATTTGCCGGTGCCGATGAGCTGGAAGAGTTCGTAGATGGTTTTGGTGATGGGGTAGAAGTCTTCCCGCTGGGCGAGCATGAGGCTGTCGGACACTTCGAGCATGCTGAAGGCAAAGGCGAGGAGGGCGCCGGCAATGAGGTTGGCGGTGATGAGGGGCAGGGTGACGCGGCGGAGGCTGACGAGCGGGGGCGCGCCAAGGTTTGCTGCGGCCTCCTCGAGTCCGGCGCTTGTCTGCTGGAGGCCGGCGACGGCGGAGCGGACCATGTAGGGCAGGCGGCGGATGCCGTAGGCCATGACGAGGAACACGGTGGGATTGGTGCGGACGTCGAAGATGCCCTGCAGTGCGGGGTTGTCGCGGAAGACTTCGTTGGCGAGGTAGCTGCTGAAGGCCAGGTAGCCGGTGGCCATGACGAGGCCGGGCACGGCAAGGGGCATCATCGCGAGGGCGTCGAGAAGGCCGCGGACTTTAATGGTGGAGCGGACGACGACGAAGGCGATGCCGATGCCGAGGATGAGGTTGAAGAAGACAGCGAGCAGCGAGAAGATGAGGCTGTTGCGGATACTGCGGACGGTCATGGAGTGTCCGAGGGCCTCGATATAGTTGTCGGTGGTGAAGACGTCGGGCAGGACGCTCTGATACCAGCCGCCGGGGGCGGTGAAGCTGGTGAGAATCACGCCGAGATGGGGGAGGAGGGCGAGGGTGATGACGAGGACGAAGGGCAGCAGCGCGAGCAGGCCTTTGATGCCGGTGAGGCGGGTTTCCTTGAAGGTGGTGGCGGCTTTGCTCTGCATGGCGTAGGCTTTGCCGCCAAAAAAGTATTTGCTGAGGGCGTAGAGGGAGACGCTGACGGTGAGCATGACCACGACGAGCGCGAAGGGGAAGGGATTGCCGCCGATCTCTTTGAGGGCGTCGAACACCTGCACGGAGGCGACGCGGGTGTAGTTCATGATGAGCGGGGTGCCGAGTTCGGTGAAGGACCAAATGAAGACGATGGTGCCACCGGCGAAGATCCCGGGGGTCATGAGCGGGAGGGTGATGCGGCGGAATTTGGTGAAGCCGGTGGCTCCGAGGTTTTCCGCAGCCTCGTCCATGGCGTGGTCGATGTTGGCCAGCGCGGCGGAGATGTTGAGATACATGATGGGGTAGAGCGCCAGGGACTGGAGGAGAATGACGCCGACCCAGCGGCCGCGTCCGAGCCAGTCGACATCGAGTCCGAGCAGGGCGTTGAGGACACCGTATTGTCCGAGGATCTGCTGAAAGCCGATGGCGCCGACGAAGGGCGGGAGGATCATGGGCACGAGCACGAGGGCGTTGACAAAGCCTTTGCCAAAAAAGTTGTATCGGTTGGACAGCCAGGCGAGGGGGAGGGAGAAGAGGGTGGCGGTGAGGGTGGTGCCGATGGCGAGGCGGAGGCTGTTGCGGAGGCCTTCGAGGTAGATGGGGTTTTCGAAGACGCCGATGAGGTAGCGGAAGGTGAGCTGGCCGTCGGGGGTGACAAAGCCGTTGCGGATGACGAGGATCAGCGGGAAGATGAGGCCGATGAGGAAGACGGCCATGCTGAGGGTGAACATGATCCAGGCGCTTTGTTTACGCATCGCGTGCTCCCTGTTGCGCCAGGCGGCGGGCGAGGTTGTATTGTTGACGGAAGAAAATGACCCATTCGCGCATGTAGTCCATGCGGTTGGCGGGGGTGAAGCGGTCCGGGGCGAGCAGGCCCTCCCAGGTGACGCCTTCGGGGAGGGCGAGGAGCGCCTCCATGGCTTCGGGAACGGCGTCGGGACCGCCGGCATTGGCAATGGCGGCCCAGGCGGCGCTGAGTTCGTCCCCGGCGTCCATGGCCATGGCGCGGATGAGGTCGCGGTGGATGCCGAAGTGGCGTCCGGTCCAGGCGGGGACGTAGACGAACTGTTCGGCGAGGGCGTAGGGGTTCACGGAGGGGTCGAAGAGGTCGTCGGCGTTGTACGGGGCGCGGGCCTCGAAGGCGGCCTGAAGGACGGGGTTGTCTTCGGAGGGATAGAAATCGCGGCGGATGGGGAGGCGGCGGAGGGCGAAGCGTTCGGGACCGCCGGGGGTGCCGACGCGCTGGTTCCAGAGGCGTTGTCCGGCTTCGCTGACGGTGAATTCCATGAAGCGGACGGCGATTTCGCGGTTGGGCGCGCCGCGGAGGAGGCTGATGGGGTCGCAACTGACGCTGGAGCCGCCGACGGGGGTGACGTAGCGCATGCGTTCGTTGCCGGTGCGGGGATCCCGGCTGGTTTCGGCCTGATAGCGGCCGAAGAAGTCGATGGAGATGCCGACAGCGGCGTTACCGGTGCTGACATCGATGGGCACCTTGCCGGCGCTGTCGGTGAAGAAGCGGGCGTTGGCACCGATGAGGCGGACGAGGTTGATGCCGCTGAGCCAGCCCTGTTGAATGGCGGCGAGGTAGGCGGGATCCTCGGTATCGCCGTCGAAGGCGGTTTGCCAGGAGAAGCCTGCGGCCCCGACGGCCTGGTTGATCTGCTGATGGATCATCATTTCGAAGGCTTTGGCGACGGAGCCGCTTTTGGTGGGGTCGGCAATGCCGAGCTGGCGGTGGAAGCGGATGTCGGTGAGGTCGCTCCAGGACTGCGGGGATTCCTCCACGCCGAGGTCCGCGAGGCGGTCCACATTGTAGACAATGCCGAAGGCGCTGACGGCGGTGCCGATGAAGCCCCGGGTGCGCCAGACCTCGCCGCTGAGGCCTTCGGGGATGAGTTCGGTGCCGTCGGGGAGATAAATGAGGTGATCGGGAATGCCGTCGGGCCAGGCGGGGGCGGTGAGGCCGCGGGCGAAGGTGCGGGCGTGGTCGAATTCGCCGCCGCCGAAGAAGAGATCGATGCCGATGTTGAAGAGTGCGGGGTCATCGGTGGCGCGGAGGGTTTCGCGGAGTTCGATGAGGTCGGCGCGGTCGGTGTCGAAGCGGTGTGCGGTGAGGGCGGAGGTGCCGCCTGCGGGCCAGGGGCGGTCGAGGCCGCGGGTCCACCAGGCGCGGAAGACGGACTGGGTTTCGCCTTCGAGAAAGCGGGCGATTTCGGAGGTGCCGCCGATGACGCGCCAGTCGACGCGGACGGGGCTGCCGTGGTGTTCGATGTGCCAGCGGTTGAAGGCGCGGGCGAATTCGTAGCGGATGGCCTCGTTGTGGGGGGAGATGATGACGAGTTCGGGGTCGCCGGGGCGCCACTGATCCTGCGGCGTTTCGCGGCGGAACATGAAAGGAAGCGCAATGACAATGGCGGCGGTGAGGATCACCAGAACGTTTTTCATTCGGGGGCCGCCTTTCCGTCCGCGGGGAGGACCACGGCATCCTGTGGATCGACCCAGACGGAGGCTTGTTCGACGCCGTCGCGGGCAATGATGCGGGGATTGAGGTCAAAGACTTTGAGGTTGGGTCCGTTCTCGCCGCCGACGCGGACCTGGTGCTGGGCGACTTCGCCGAGGTAGATGGTGTCGTGAACGGCACCCTGCAGTTTGTTGGGGGCGTCGGCGGGGGCGTCGCCGAGTTTCAGGGTTTCGGGACGCAGGGAGAGCACCACGCGGTCGCCGGAGTTCAAGCCTTTGGCCACGGCGGCGGAGGAGAAGGAGCCGAAGTCGGTTTTGACGGTGCCGGTTTGATCGCCGGTTCGCTCCAGAATTCCATAGATGAAATTTGTTTCACCAATAAAACTTGCCGCGAACATGGAGACGGGGCGCTGATAGACTTCGCGGGGCGGTCCGCACTGTTCGACGACTCCGCCGTTGAGAACGGCAAGGCGGTCGGCCACGGAGAGGGCCTCTTTTTGATCGTGGGTGACGTAGATGGCGGTGAGGCCGGCCTCTTTGCAAATGCGGCGGATTTCGGTGCGCATTTCGAGACGGAGTTTGGCGTCGAGGTTGGAGAGGGGTTCGTCGAGGAGGAGGCACTGCGGGTGGATGACGAGGGCGCGGGCCAGGGCGACGCGCTGTTGCTGTCCGCCGGAGAGCTGGTTGGGCTTGTGGGCGGCGCGGTCGGACATTTTGACCATGGCGAGGGCGTCCTCCACGCGGCGGGCGGTCTCGGATTTGGAGAGCTTGCGCATTTCGAGGCCAAAGGCGACGTTTTGCGCGACGGTCATGTGGGGCCAGAGGGCGTAGCTTTGGAAGACCATCCCGGTGTCACGCTGGTGGGGGGGGAGGCGGGTGACATTGCGGTCGCCAATGAGAATGGTGCCGTCGTCGGGTTCGTTGAAACCGGCGATGCAGCGGAGGAGGGTGGTCTTGCCGCAGCCGGAGGGGCCGAGAAGGAAAAAGAGTTCGCCCGGCTCAATGGTGAGGGTGATGTGGTCGACGGCGCGGGTGGCGCCGAAGACTTTGACGAGGTTTTGAAGTTGAACGGATACGGCCATGGGATTCTCCGGGATGAGTTGCCGCCGTTCAACGGGGCACCGTGAACGCGGATTTTTACGCAATGTGCATTCAAAGCGGGGAGAGGTCAACTTTCTTTTACCCCTCAAATGGGATTCTAACGGGGCGGGGTACAATTTTGATTCGTTCGATGGTTTGTTGACTGGTTTGTGTTTTCGTACTATCGTGCTAACTATGAATGTTACGTTAAAAATTAACGATCCTCTTTTGAAATCCGCCCGGCACCGCGCGGTGGATCAGGGCTTGTCGTTGTCCGCCTGGATGGCGAAATTGATTGAGCGCGAGGTCGGGGCCGGCTCCGATGTGCCTGCGGCCGACATTCTTACGCAACTGGGCGATGAAACTCTGGCTGACATTCCATTGGAGATCGAACCTTCCCGTGAGTTGCCGCGGGAGATTGAGTGGTGAAACCCGGTATCCTGCTTGACAGTAATGTGCTGTCGGAGCTGCGGAAAGGGCGGAAAGCGCATCCACAGGTTCAACGGTGGGCGGAGGAATGGTCTCCGGATCAAAAGATTTTGAGGGGCTTGGTGTTGAGCTGATCAATCCTTGGGCTGAGTCGTCAGATCGTTAAGGCGGCGGTAGACGCCGCCTTTTTGGAGGAGTTCGTTGTGGGTGCCTTCCTCGACGATGCGGCCCTCCTGGAGGACGAGGATGCGGTCGGCGTGCTGGATGGTGCTGAGGCGGTGGGCGATGACGAGGCTGGTGCGTCCGCGCATCATCTCGTTGATGGCGTCCTGCACGAGGCGTTCGCTTTCGTTGTCGAGGGCGCTGGTGGCCTCGTCGAGAATGAGGAGGGGGGCGTCGCGGTAAATGGCGCGGGCGATGGCGAGGCGCTGGCGCTGGCCGCCGCTGAGGCGTCCGCCGCGTTCGCCGACTTTGGTGTTGTAGCCTTCGGTCATTTCGAGGATGAAGTCGTGGGCGTTGGCGCGTTTGGCGGCGGTGATGACCGCGTCCATGTCCGCGTTGGCCTGTCCGTAGGCGATGTTGTTGGCGATGGTGTCGTTGAAGAGGAAGGTGTCCTGGGTGACGAGGGCGATGTGGCTGCGGAGCGAGGCGAAGGTGAGGTCGCGGAGGTTGTGTCCGTTAAGGAAAACATCGCCTGTGGTGGGATCGTAAAAGCGGGGGATGAGGCTGACGAGGGAGGATTTGCCGCTGCCGGAGGCGCCGACGAGGGCGACGGTTTGTCCGGCGGGAACGGTGAGGGAGATGTCCCGCAGGACGGTAGCGTCGTCGTAGGCGAAGGAAACGTTCTCGAGCCGGATTTCGCGGACGGGTTCGTTAAACGGAACGGCTTCGGGGGATTCGACCACATCGATGGGTTCGTCGAGCAGGGAAAAAATGCGTTCGGCGGCCCCCATGGCTTTTTGAATCTCCATGTGCACCTTGCCCAGCATTTTGGCGGGTTGATACATCATACCAAGCGCGGCGGCGAATGCCAGAAAATCACCCACTTCAAGGTGGCGGGCCCGGACATACACCATCATGGCCACCACGCCGAGACCCGCCACAAACTCCATCATTGGTTCGTTTACATTGCGGGCAAGGACTGTTTTGATGAGCCTCCCAAAAACACTTTGATTTTCATGGTCGAATTTTTTTTCCTCATATGGCTCCATGCCGAAGGCTTTAACCACGCGGACGCCGCTAACGTTTTCCTGGACCACAGAAGACAATTCCGCGAGGAATTCCTGGCTTTGCCGGGAGTACTTTCGAACCTTGCGACCAAAAATGATAACTGGTGCGACGCAGACGGGGAAAACGACCAGGCTGAGCAATGCTAAAACGGGGTCTGTTTTGATCATAAACCCCAAGGCGAACATTAACGTGATGGGCTGTTGGACAATGTCGTTTACGACCCCAGAAACGGCATGTTGGACCTGCATGGTGTCGTTGGTGACCCGGGAGATGAGTTCGCCAGAGCTGTGGCGGCTATAAAACCCCAGTTGCAGACGCTGCAGCTTGTGAAAGCTTTCACGCCGCAGTTGCTCAACCACTTTGAATCCAACCCAATTTATTAAATATGTTGAAAAATATTTACTGATTCCTCTGACAATAAAAAATAAAATCAAAAGGATTGATGCTGCCGCGAATCCAGATTCCAAATGCAGTATATCGGCGAGTGGATCGGGAGCTTCCTGTTCAGTAAACGCCTGGTTGGTGGTTTTAGAGAGGCTGGAGAGCATGCCGAAAAAAGCACCTCCTCCGATTAATCCAAGAAGGTAGCCTAAGGCTAACCGCCCCTTGTAGGCCAAACCATAGCGGTAGAGCCGCCGCAGGGGGCGGTCCTCGATGGGAGGACCTTCACTCATGCGTGATCCGTGCGCTCCAGATAGCGCTCGGCTTCAAGGGCGGCCATGCAGCCGGTGCCGGCGGCGGAGATGGCCTGGCGGTAGACGCTGTCCTGCACATCGCCGGCGGCGAAAACGCCGTCGAGGGTGGTTTTGGTGGAGTCGGTGATGAGGTAGCCGGTTTCGTCCATCTCCAACTGACCTTTGAAGGGGTCTGTGTTGGGCTTGTGGCCAATGGCGAGGAAAAAGCCGTCGACGGCCAGTTCGGAGGACTCGCCGCTTTTGACGTTTTTGAGTTTCAGGCCTTTGACGGATTTTTCCTCAACCCCGAGCACCTCCTCCACGACCGTGTTGTAGAGGACCTCGATTTTCTCGTTGGCGTTCATACGGTCGATCATGATCTGCGAGGCGCGGAATTCCCCGCGGCGGTGGATGAGATAGACCTTGCTGGCGAAGCGGGTGAGGAAGGTGGCCTCCTCCATGGCGGAGTCGCCGCCGCCGACGACGGCCACGGGGACATCGCGGTAGAAGGCGCCGTCGCAGGTGGCGCAGGAGGTGACCCCGTAGCCGATGAGGGCCTGTTCGGAGGGGAGACCAAGGTATTTGGCGGAGGCCCCGGTGCAGATGATGACGGCTTTGGCCTCGAGGGTTTCGCCGGAGTCTAGGGTGAGGGTTTTGACCGGGCCTTCGAGGGAGCAGGATTCGACGGTGCCGTACTGATAGCGGGTGCCGAAGCGGGCGGCCTGCTTGCGCATGATGTCCATGAGTTCGGGACCCATGATGCCGTTTTCGAAGCCGGGGAAGTTTTCGACTTCAGTGGTGGTGGTCAACTGACCGCCGGGCTCGCGGCCCTCAATGACAAGGGGGTTGAGGTTGGCGCGGGCGGTGTAGATGGCGGCGGTGAGGCCGGCGGCGCCGGTGCCGATGATGATGACGTTTTCCATAAAATACTCTTCGTTAAAGGTGAGCCGTTTCCATATCCGCTTCGGGCGGTTTTGCAAGGCGGGAGTTTTTTGTGACGGGATAACAGGAAATAAGATGGCTGCGCGGAACGGGGCGAGCCCGTTCCTTGCTGTTTTTTTGGGGGAGCTATTTGTGGAATGAGATGTTCGTGCTCCACGGGCAAGCCCGTAGAGCGTTTATTTCAGCCATTTCGCTCAGTGTTCGTGGAAAGAGGTTCCCTTTTTTCTCGGGCAAGCCCGTAGATCGTTTATTTCAGCCATTTCGCTCAGTGTTCGTGGAAAGCGATACCTTACTTCACGGGCAGGCCCATAGAGTGTATCATTATGCCTTCCTGTCGAGGGTCATGTGAAGCATGTCGAAGAGGGTTTGGGTGTCGAAGGGTTTTTGGAGGTAGAGGGTGGAGGGGAGGTTGCTGGCGGTGGCGATGCCGGGGTGGGTGGCGGAGAAGCCGGACATGAGGATGACGGGGAGGTCGGTGTCCTGTTCGTAGAGCCAGGAGCGCAGGGCGATGCCGCGGGTGTCGGAGAGGAGGTATTCGAGGAGGATGAGGTCGGGCGGCGCGGAGGCGGTGAGGTAGTGCTCGCGGAGTTCTTTGCCGCTGCGGAGCCAGTGCACGCGGGCGCCGTATTCTTTGAACATGTGCTGGAGCTGTTTGGCTTCGGGCTCGTTTTCGAGAACCATCCAAATTTGAGCCGCGTCCGGGTCGGCTCCGGTCTCCTCGAATGCGGCGGTGGCGTTGAGGGGGAGCAGGAGTTCGATGCGGGTGATGACGTCGTTTTCGCGGAGGATGCGCAGGCGGGCGTCCATGCGCTGGGCGAGGCCGACCCAGTCGGCGTATTCCCGGCTGGCTTCGTTTTGTTCGGAGATGACATCCTCGTCCCAGGCGAGGCTGACCCCGGCGAAGGTGGCGAGTCCGTCGCTGTCGCGGATCTCGAGGTGGAGGACGGTTTGGTTGTCGAGGGTGTCGTTGCGGGTGCCGACCCCGATGAGGCCGCCCTGGGCGCGCAGACCGTCGGCCACCCCGGCCAGCAGGGTGTAGAGCAGGTGATTGACGGCATGGGGGTTGGCAATGAGGCGGTCCTGAACCGCCTGAAGTTTGAGTTCGAAGCGGGCTCCGGTTTCCTGTTGCAAATGCGCGGTCCATTTTTGGAGAAGCGAATGAACGGCGACGTTTTCCTGACGTTGCGTTTGCTGACGGTTGAGGCGCTGCAGTTGTTCGACGAGATGGCGGCCGCGCTGAACGGCGAGGAGCATGCGGTCGGCGGCGCCGGAGCCCGGCAGGGACGGGAGTTCGGCCTGGAGAGCCTGAAAGAGGTGGGCGAGGTGGTCGGCGAATCCGGGCTGGAGGACGTCCAGGCTGACGCCTGTGGGGGTATCGGTTCCGGAGGCGGCGGGTTCGGGTTGTTGAAGCAGGCGGCCCATGGCCAGCGCGAGGCGGATTTGCTGCTGATGCAGAATCGGGAGCTGTTCGGGGGTGAAGACCACCATGTTGTCCAGCGCGGCGGGGAGGTTTTTGACCGAGACACCGCAGGTTTTGGCGAGGGTTTCCTTTTCCGCAGGGGTCCAGGGGTTCACTTTGACCGGGCCGGAGTCGAGGACATGGACGACCCGGTGGTCGCGGAGCACGGGGGTGATCCAGCGGGCGGTGCCGAAGGGGCGTTGAAAGAGTTCCGGGCGGCGGCCGCGGGCGCGGCGGAGCACGTCGGTTTCGAGGCGGAGGGCCTCGAGCTTGCCGGCGGGGGTGCGGGAGAAGACCTGCCTCAGCGCCTCTCCCCCGGCGGGATCGCAGGGGCCGGGTTCGATCTCTTTCCAGGCGGTCGGCTGTTCCGACGCGTTGAGAAACAGCTCTTTGCGGAGCGATTTCTGTTCCTTGGTGAGTTTTTCGATGAGGGCGGCGGGTTCCATGAAGCGTGAGGGGGAGACGGGAGGGGGTTAGGGTGTGTCCTGCATTTCGCGCAGGGCCTCTTCCCAGGCCCGTTCCTGAACGAGGGCCTGCCGCTCGGAGGGGTCCACACGCACGCGGGTCTCGGGCGTGAGTTGGCGGCTGAAGAACCAGCGGGTTTCGCCGGTGGGCAGGCGCAACTGCACTTGTCCGCCGGCAAGTTGTTGAAGGACACCGGTTTGGGTGGTGCCGTCGTTGAGGCGCAGCGTGATGCGTTCTCCGGGTTCGTGCATGGGGTGGTTTTCATTGAGGACACGGGTGTATTCCTCGATGAGTTCGGCGCGGCGCTGTTGGATGCGTTCGGCACGGGAGGGCGCGGCGGGTTCCGAAGGCTCAGGTTCCGTTGGTTCGAGGGTTTCCGGCGGATCGGGTTGGCCGAAGGGGCCTGAACCACCAAACGGATCGTCATCGCCGAAGGGATCCGGATCGGGCTCCGTGTGGGCCACGGGCTGTGCGGCGGGTTCGGGCTCCGGATCCGGATCCTGAACCGGGGGAGGCGGCTGGACAGGGTGGCGGACCGTCTCTGCAGGCAGGGATGTTTGTTCGGGCTCAGTGGCGCGGACAAGGTCGCTCGGATCGATCGGCGCCAGAAGCCGGAGGCGTGCGGTTTCGGTTTCGATCGCGGTATTGCGGTTCTGACTCAGTAGAACCAGCGCCCCCAGCAGCGCCAAAACGGTCAGGAAACCAAACGCGGTTTTTTCAATGTGATTAGACGGTTCTCCGGGAAGTTCATCTCCGGGCGGGGCCCCGCATTCCGGGCAGACGGCCTCGGCGCGGCGAACGAGGATGCCGCAGGCTCCGCAGAGTCGATAGGACTCCTTTCGGACATTGGTGCCGGGGATTTCTGTGATGTCCGTCATAACAATATTCCGTTTAGAGCCCGTGGGTTGCGAGCCAGGCGCGGACTTCGGTGATGGGAAGGGTGGTTTGTTTCATGGAGTCCCGCTCCCGGATGGTGACGGTGTTGTTTTCCAGTGAATCGAAATCCACGGTGATGCAGAAGGGGGTGCCGATTTCGTCCTGGCGGCGGTAGCGTCGGCCGATGGCGCCGGTCTGGTCGTAGTCCACCGCCCAGGTGGTGCGGAGGTCCATGTAAAGCTCTTTGGCCTTGGCCACGATTTCGGGGCGGTTTTTGAGGAGCGGGAAGATGGCGGCTTTCACGGGAGCCAGGCGGGGAGAGAAGCGCATGACCACCCGTTTTTCGTAGCCTTCGGGGGGCTGCTGTCCGGGCGCGGCCTGAATCGGTCCGCCTTCCTGATCGCCTTTGGGCACGAATTCTTCGGCGTAGGCCTCGTTGAGCACCACGAGCACGCCGCGGGTGAGACCGGAGGAGGGTTCGATGACGTGCGGCAGGACACGGGTGTTGGTTTCCTGGTCGAAGTACTCCATTTTTGTGCCGGAGAATTCCTGGTGCTGCGTGAGGTCGAAGGCGCCGCGGTGGGCGATGCCCTCGAGTTCGCCGAAATCCGGAGCGGTGAATCCGTAGCGGTATTCCACATCGGCGCAGGCGGTGGAATAGTGGGCGAGTTCGTCGGGGTCGTGATCGCGGCGGCGGAGGTTGGCGGAGGAGACGCCGATGGATTCCCACCATTTGAGGCGGGCCTCGGTCCAGAAGTCATACCATTTTTGGGATTCATCGGGATGGCAGAACCATTCGAGTTCCATCTGTTCAAATTCGCGGGAGCGGAAAATGAAATTGCGGGGGGTGACCTCGTTGCGGAAGGATTTTCCGACCTGGGCGATGCCGAAGGGGAGTTTGACCCGCATGGTGTCGAGGACGTTTTTGTAGTTGGTGAAAATGCCCTGCGCGGTTTCGGGGCGGAGATAGGCGAGGTTGTCTTCGCCGGACGCGGCTCCGATGTAGGTTTTGAACATCAGGTTGAACTGACGGGGCTCGGTGAGGGTGCCGGGTTTGGCGGCGTCGGGCCCCCAGACGCGGGGGAGGTCGGCGACGGGGATTTCAGTGACAGGTTTGACGGTGTAGGCGGCCGGGTCGGCTTTGGCCTCTTTTCGGATGCGCTTTTCGGCGCGGGCCTCGTCGCCGACGAGGCAGGCGAAGAGGGTTCCATCTTTATCGGCCGGCACGTAGACCATCAGGTGGTCGGCGCGGTAGCGGGACTTGCTTTCGCGACAGTCGCACATGGGGTCGTTGAAGCCGCCGACGTGGCCTGAGGCTTCCCACACGCGGGGATTTTGAATGATGGCGCTGTCGAGCCCCACGATATCGAGGATTTCGCCGTCGGGACCGATGGGCGGTGTGCGCACCAAGTCCTGCCACCAGGCGTCGCGCAAATTATTTTTGAGCGCGGTGCCGAGGGGGCCGTAGTCCCAGAAGCCGTTGAGACCGCCGTAAATTTCGGAGGTCTGGAAAATAAAGCCCCGCCGTTTGCAGAGCGCGGTAAGGGTTTCAAGGGGAAGGGGATGGTCAGAGTTGTTTTGCATATTCATGTCTAATGCAATATAGAGGGCGCACGGTCAAGCCCTAGACGCTGCCGGAGTGCTGAACATGATCAAACTCGAATTTTTAAACGGACCCCTGAGCGGTGAACACCGGCTCTTTCGTCACACGCCCGTTCGCATCGGGCGTGAGTCTGGCTGTGATTTGATCCTGGAGCATGACACGCTGGTTTCGCGGAACCATGCGCGGCTTCGCGCGGAGTCGGGGCAGGTGGTTTTGGAGGATTCAGGCGCGAGCAATCCGATTCTGGTGAACGGTCATCCGCTTCGCGGGGAGGCGATGCTGGAGTCGGGGGATGTGTTGACGCTGGGGGGCACGGAGGTTTCGTTCCGCTGGATTGACCCGCCCCGGCCGGTACAAATCCGCCGCCGTTCGGCTTTGGAATGGATCGCGATGGCGGCGGCGGGGGCCATTCTTTTGTCGCAGGCGGTTTTTTTGGTGTTTTATGCGCCAACCTGGCGGTCGAACGTGGATATGGAGGTGTTGCGCCCGACACCGACTCCGGTTCCGGTGGAACCGCCCGAGGAGCCGGTGCATCCGGATCCTGATTTGGAGGCGGCGACCCCGATAGCCCCCGGCCCGGATGACCCTCAACCGCCTTCAGAGGAAGCTCCGTCCCCTGAACCGACTCCGACGCCTCCGCCGGTTCCCACGCCCACGCCGATGCCGCTGACCGAATCGCTTACTGCGGAGGAGCAGTTGGAGCGGGCGCGGGAACTGATCCGGGAACGGCGCATGCTGGAAGCGGACCGTTTGCTCCTTCAGATTCGGGATCAACACCCCTCTTTATTGGGGGCCCAGCTGGAATATGCCCGGCTCATGGGGCGGCAGTCCCGCTTTCAAGAGAGTATCGATGCGTGGAACGTGGTGCGGGAATTGGCGGAGCCGGGTTCTCCGGAGGCGAGGGAGGCGGCAATTGAGCTGCCGTTGATGGAGCGCAGGCTGCGCCAGTTGCAACGGCCGTTGCCGGAGCCGCCGCCGCCCAGAGACCCACCCGCACCGCGTCCGACTCCGCCCGCCCCCCCCCGTGCGGTTCCGCCTCCTCCGGCTGATCGGACACCGGCGGCCCCGAGAGGCGATGTCGTGCGGAATCCTTCGCTCCTGATTCAGAATATCACCATGCAGCGTTTCGCGGACCAGAGCGTGACGGATATGCGGGAGATACGGTTTACCCTGCAGCATGTTTTCGGGGCGCGTCCGGTTCCGGAGGGGCGGGCGCGGGTGGTGGCCCGGTTTTATGAGTCCGACGGTCAACGCGTGTTTCCGGCGAATATTCCCACTCCCGAGGTGACGGTGCGGATCAACCGAGAAATGAGCCGCGGAGAAAGCATGCGCGATATTCGGGTCATCTATCAGGTCCCCCGGGGCGCGCGGGGCGCCGGCTCCGGGACCTACTACGGGGTGGTTATTCGGGTTTATGTGGGAGAGCAACTGGAGCATGAATTGTCGCTCCCCGCCTCGTTGATCCAGATCTCACAATGACAATACTGTTGCTTAAATACAATCTATTGACAAAATTGTAGTGATTTTGTTGGTTTGAAATCCGTCGTGATAATGTCGAAAAGGATACCTTTATGGATTTTTTAGCTTGTTTTTCGCATTTAAGATTAGTTTTTTATGCGCTTATCAGTTTTGGCATTGCCATTGCTAGGATTGAAGCCGATGCGTGAGCGTTTCGCGCATTGAATTTCCTTCCCACCCAAGCAACACGAATGATTCCATATCGAACCCGAGCGTTAATGATGCTATTTGCGATCAGTGCCGCGCCCCTGTATGCAGAGGACGCGTTGTCGCTGGCTTCGCTGGATTATCGGTTGAACACGCTGTGGCTTTTGATTGCTTCCGTGAAAATTTTCCTGATGCATCTTGGCTTCGCCACGCTGGAGTCCGGTTTGACGCGCGCGAAAAACACGGTGAATATTCTGTTTAAGAATCTCACGGTGTTGGCACTGGGCATTTTAGGGTTCACGCTTTGCGGGTACAGTTTCATGTTTCAGGGGGATCCGTTGGTTCCGGTGTCCTCCTGGTTTGGATTTGCAGGATGGGGTGCGGGAGATATGTCGGGGGCGCTGACGTTGAACGCTTCCGGAAACTATGAGGTGACCCGTTGGAGTTTTCTCCTGTTTCAGGCAATGTTTGCCGCGACCTGCGCGACAATTGTGTCCGGGGCGGTGGCGGAACGCATTAAGCTGTCTGCATTTTTGATTTTTTCTTTTGTGTACGTGTCCGTGGTGTATCCGGTTCTGGGATCCTGGACGTGGGGGCAGGGATGGCTGCATCAGCGGGGGTTCACGGATTTCGCCGGTTCCACGGTTGTGCATTCGGTCGGTGGATGGGCGGCGCTGGCCGGAGCGATTTTTCTGGGGCCCCGGCTGGGAAAATATGTTAACAGCACCACCAAGCCGATGATCGGTCACAGCCTTCCGCTGGCGACGCTCGGGGTGTTTATGTTGTGGTTCGGATGGTACGGGTTCAACGGGGGATCGGTGTTCAGCCGGAGTCCGGAACTGTTGTCCCAAGTGTTTGTGGTCACCACCTTGTCGGCCTCGGCGGGGTTGTTCACGACAATTTTGCTAACCTGGCTTATTCAGGGTAAACCGGATTTGACCATGATGTTGAACGGAGCGTTAGGCGGCCTGGTCGGGGTCACCGCCGGGGCGAATCTGTATGGCGTGTCAACTTCACTTTGGGTGGGGATCATCAGTGGCGCGCTGGTGGTGACCTTTATCCCGCTGTTCGATAAATTGAGGGTGGATGATCCGGTGGGCGCGCTCTCGGTGCATTTGGTTTGCGGTGTATGGGGAACGCTGGCGGTCGGGGTGTTTTCATCCGCGCATTCCCTGGGGGTTCAGTTTTTAGGCGTCTTCACTTACGGGGCGGCGGCCTTCGCCTCGGCATCGGTGTTGTTTTTGATCCTGAGAAGCACCTCCGGTCTCCGGGTGTCGGAAGAGGAGGAGCTTGCGGGACTGGATCTCGGCGAGCACGGCATGGAGGCCTACACCGGATTTCAGATTTTCACGACCCAATAATTTTATGAAACTCATCGTCGCATATATTCAACCCTATCGGCTTAACGCTGTGAAACAGGCTCTTTACGAAAAAGAAGTCGTAAAGATGTCGGTGACCACCGCGCTGGGGTGCGGGCAACAGATGGGATATCACGAAACCTACCGCGGCGCGGACATTGAAGTGAACCTGTTGAAAAAGATGCGGATTGAAATCGCGGTGACGGATCCGTTTGTTCAGACCACGATTGACGCGATCATCCAGGGGGCCCGGACCGGCAAGATCGGTGACGGCAAAATTCTGGTGATGGACCTGGTGGATTGCATCCGTATCCGGACCGGAGAAGTCGGGGATGAGGCCATCGGATAAACCTGTTGACAACTTTATATTTCATGCGATACAAGGTATTTACAAAACTCAAACACTCTGCTAACCTTTCCCGAACGTGCGGGGCAAACACCGTGTTTGTACCCGCCAAAAGACAAACCCAAACGAGAGAGAGAACAACATGACCATGAAGAAATTCATTGGAACAATCAGTGCAGCTTTGGCTGCGACCGCCCTTACCGCTTCGGCCGGGGTGGATGTCGATATCGTCAGCGCATACGTCTGGCGTGGTGTCACCCTCAGTGAAGAAGCCCAGGTTCAGCCCGGCTTTGAAACTGAGATCTTTGGCGGACTGGCCACCTTCGGCACCTGGGGCAGTTTCGATCTGGATGAATCTCAGTTCATCGAAATCGATTACTACCTGGAAATTCCGCTTCCCCTCGGTGAAGACAGCCCGGTAACGGCCGATGTCGTTTACACCGAATACACCTACCCGGGTTTTCCTGGCGATGCCGACCGTGAAATCGGTCTGGTCTTCGGCACGGATGTCGGTGAAGTCGGACTGGGCCTCGGCCTGTTCTACGGTGTGGGCGGCGAAGCTGACAGCTCCCTGTACGTCGAGCTTTCCGCTGAATACGGAATGGCGCTTGCCGAAAACATTGACCTCGGTCTGAGTGCGGTTCTGCACTACTGGGACATTGACGGCGGCGAATCCGGCTTCAACGCCGCGACCCTGAGCGCCGTGCTTGACCTCGTCATTCCCGAAGTCGAATTCCCGATCAGCGTTGGCATCAGCTACGTGATCGAAATCGATGAGGATGTCGCTCCGGTGGACGAAGACCTGTTCTTCACCCTTGGCTTCTCTCTGTAATTCAGAGCGGATTCCAAACCATCAAACCCTCCGCCTTCGGGCGGAGGGTTTTTTTATCGGCTCAACCGGAAACCGTTTGCCTTTGGACGGGGAGCGGGTAGAGTCCGGGTATGAAATTCTTCGGGTGGATGTGCATTATTTGGTTTGTCGCCTCCGTCGGGACGGCGCAGTTGGTCCTGCCTGATTTTTATGTGGACGAGGAGGAGGGGGACGCTCCGGAACCGTCGCCCCCGGCGGTGGACGGGCCCCATTCCCGCGGTGAAACATCGGATGAAACATCGGATGAGGCTTCACAGATGGATCAACAGATGCGTCAGATGATGCAGGCTATGCAGGTGCGGCGGCCGCACACCGCCCGGACAGAACGCCTGGCGGAAGAGGATGAGGCGCTGTCGCGTCAGGATTTCAAGGCGGGACCGGCTGAACTTATGATAGAGCTGATCCGCCGTGACGGGCGTTCGGTCCGTCTGGAGGTTCCGAATCAAACGCTGATGCTGTCCACGCGCGCGGGGCGGCTGCCGGTTCGTTTGCATGAAGTGGCGGAGATGCGGGAGGACGGTGAAGCGATGGTGATTCGGTTTCAGGACGCGGATCAGGTGACGGGGCGTCTGGAGCGGATTTATATGCCTGTGGATGGAGAGCCGGGCCGTTTCCGCGCGTTGCCGCTTGACGGCATTTCGCTTATACGGCTGTCATCTCCCGAATGAGACCGCAAATCCGGTCGAGGTCGGCCGGTGTCAGCGCGGAACCGGAGGGAAGGCAGAGCCCCTCGGCGTAAAGGCGGTCGGACACCCCCTGAGTGTACATGCGGAGGTGACGAAGCACGGGCTGCTGATGGAGGGGTTTCCAGACGAGCCGGCTTTCAATGTTATGGCTTTCGAGGTGCAGCCGCAACTCCTCGGGGGTGCAGGGGCATTCGAGGGCATCGAGCCGGAGAATGCTGAGCCAGCGGGTGGCTGTGTTCCAGGGGGCCTCGGGCATGAAGCGGATTCCGGGGAGGCCGGCGAGGCGTTCGCGGTAGCCTTCGAAGAGTGCGCGGCGTTTGGTGATGCGGTCGTCGAGCACATCAAACTGGGCCAGGGCCACTGCGGCGAGGAGATGGCTCATGCGATAATTATACCCGAGTTCACGGTGCTCGTAGTGGGCGACAGGTTCGCGGGCCTGCTGTGAGAGTTTTCGGGCGTGCTCAATGAAATCCTTATCGTCGGAAACCAGAAGCCCTCCGGCGGAGGCGGTGATGATTTTGTTGCCGTTTAGGGAGTAAACTTCGGCCCAGGGGGCGGGAGTTTCCGGGAGGGTGCGGACCGCGCCGAGGGCTTCGGCGGCATCGCAGAGCACGGGAATCCCTTGCGGGGCGCACAAACCCTGAATGGCCTGCATATCACATCGTTGACCATACAAGTCTGTCGGGAGCACGGCCAGGACGGGACGCTCCTCGGCGCGGGCCTCCGCGAGCGCGTGGGAGAGCAGCACCGGGTCGAGGGTCCAACTGTCCTCCTCGGCATCGATTAGCCGGACTTCGCATCCCATCTGGAGCGCCGGGGAGATGCTGGCGATGAAACTGAGTGAAGACGCGAGGATGAGAGGCGGGAAAGGGAAGTTGGCGGGGTGGCGGGTGTCGATGAGATGGCGAATCCCGAGGTGCAGTGCTGCGGTTCCGGATTGCAGCGCGAGCGCATGATTGAAGCCGGTTCGTTCGGCAACCGCCTGCTCGAGCTCGTCGAGCAGGGGGCCGGTCGGCGCGATATAGTTACTTTCCATCGCGCGTTGAAGGTAAACGCTTTCGGTGCCGGCGAGATGTGGGGGTGAGAGGAAGATACGCATATGTCGGATCAGGACGGGGGTGAGGGTGACCCGGTGAAGGGCGGGGCGGGTTCGGTGCCGCCGGAGGCGAGGCGTAAAGGGGTGAGGATTAGAATTTTAAGATCCAGAAGCGGGGTCGCATGATCGACGTACCAGACATCCTGCGAAAATTTTTGGTCCCATGACAAGTGATTTCGACCTTGAATTTGCGCCCATCCTGTGAGCCCGGGCCGACATTCGTGACGCCGGGCCTGCTCCGGTGTGTATAAAGAAAGGTATTCCGGAAGCAGCGGGCGGGGACCGACAAAGCTCATGTCGCCTTTCAGGATGTTCCATAGTTCCGGGAGTTCATCGAGGGAGGAGGCGCGGAGAAATCGGCCGAGGGGCGTGACGCGGTCGGCCTCGGGTTCCTCCCCCGTCCGCATACTTCGGAACTTGTACAGGGTGAAGAGTTTACCGTCTTTTCCTGGACGGGCTTGACAAAAGAAAACCGGGGAACCCATCCGTAACCGGATGAGGAGGGCCAGACCGATCATCAGCGGAAGGAGGAAGTTCAGCAGAATTGCGGCGCTGGCGGCGTCGAGTACTCTTTTGACGGGATGATACGTCCAAGACATTTTGAGGGGAAATGGAAAAGAATTAAATGATTGCAGTCAATACGCCTTGCAAGTTTCGATCAAGCGGCTATATTAACGGACGTTATGTCTATTACTCTTATCCCTACACGAGACTCATGAAAGCATCAAATATCCCTGTCCCTCGTTTTTTAACTGTCCCCGAAGTTGGCGTGATTTGCGGTGTTTCCCGCAATACCGTCTATAATTGGGTTAAAAAAGGCGTTTTGGATGCCTATCAGACTCCGGGACGAACAAACCTCATTCGTCCGGGTGATCTTTTGCTGTTTATGCAAAAGAATGGAATGTTCATTCCAAACCGACTTATCGAAATTGCCAACGAGGACAGCAAAAATGTGGGATTTGTTCCGAAATCCGAATTGAATGCGGGCGATAAGTTACCGGTGGTATTATGCATGGACGATGATCCGAAAGAACGTTCTGTCTGTGAGCGGGCTCTGAAAGGTAAAGCCGAAGTGTTGACCGCATCCACAGGGTTTGAAGGGTTGCACTTGTTGACGGTGCGGGATGATATTCAAATCGTTCTTGTGGATACGGATATGCCTGGAATGTCCGGCGAGCAGACGTTTGTGCAGGCGAAAGGACTCCGTCCCGCAGTGAAGTTGATCGCGCTGAGCCGAACAGAACCGAAATTTACGGATGCTGTTCATGTGAATGGTTTCATTAAAAAGCCTTTGAAGCTAAAATCAGTTTTTGAGGGCTTGACTCCTTTCCTGAACGTGTGAGTCTTTCCGGGTGATTGTTTATCACCCTTATTCTCTTGAACCGCGCCCGCCTCTTCGTTTGGCGGGAGGAGTTCTCCTGCATGAGCGGAGGGGACTTTTAATACACAACCGCGTAACGGGGGGATGGGGGGATGCGGCGCCTTTGCCGGGGTTCTCGTACGAGACCCTCGGGGAGATCCTTTCCGGAGAGGCTCTGACTGCGGATTGGCTTCAAAAGTTTCCGAGCGGAAGGTTCGCATTGGAGTGCGCCGGTCATTCGGATACGGGGCCGGTTCCGCCGGTGGGGGTGAATTTTTTATGGATTCCGGAAGTGGAACCGCTGGACAGGTTGATGGCCCGGCTTGAGGGAGTCGCTCATCCCTGCGTAAAAGTGAAATTGGGCCCGAATCCTGATTTCCGGGGCGTTTTGAATTTACTGGCCGATGTTAAAGGCGCCCGACTCAGGTTGGATCCCAATCGGCGATGGGATGTGGAAACCGCTCTGAAGATTTTCCGCGCATTGCCGGAAGAGTCGCTTGAGTATATCGAGGAGCCGTTCGGAGAGTTTGAGTCGTATGCAGCAATTTGGGGGCGTTGCCCGGTGCCTGTCGCGTTGGATGAATCGTTATTGGCTTCAGTGCCCGGCGGGCTGGCGGAACATCCGCAGGTCAAGGCTCTGGTGATCAAGCCGACGCTGATGGGGGACGCAGAGGACCGCGAACCCTGGGTGCGTTTGGCCGCTGAAACCGGCAAATCGCTGGTCTGGAGTTCCTGTTTTGAGAGCGGTGTGGGGCTTTGGCACTTGGCAAGACTGGCCTCTGAGACCGGGGGTACGGTATCGGGCCTGGATACGGGCCGGGTGTTTGCGGAGGATTTGGTGGAGCCCCGCCCGCTGCCGAAAGACGGTTTTCTTGCGTGCGCTGAGTGGCGGGTGATTCCGCAGCGATATGCAGATCAAAACGAATTGATGGCCTGAAGCCAGGCCTGCTCCAGCGCCTCGGGTGTGGTCCCCATGTGGCGGGCAAGCAATTTTTCGCGGGAAATGTTCACCAACTGGCGCAGATGGGCGGGATCCCGGATATACTGAAGGTAGGTGAAAAACGCGTCCCGGCGGCTTTCCTGCATGAGATAGCGGAAAAGCACCCAGGACAGCGCATAGGCCTCGTATGATTTTAAGCCGGGAAGTTCGGCTTCGAATCCCGAGGGTTTACGAATATTGATGAGTTGGGCCAGCGGGGGTATGCGTCCGGATTCGCGGAGGTTGATCAAAGTGTTCAGGTGCGTGGGGGTGATTTCGCCTGGGGGATCGGACTCAAAATACACGGCCAGCCCTTCAATCAGCCAGCCGTTTTCCGCGTGAAACCAGGAGTGAACGCCGTAGGTGTAGCTCAAATGATGTGCGGCTTCATGCCGGAGGGTTGCCAGGGTTTCCTGTTGGCCACGCCGGCGGATTTGCTCCTCGACACGAAAGCGGGTTTGCTCAAGCGATCTGCGTTCCTCGGAGGAGCGGCTGTTTTCGATCAGGTTCGCGAGTTCAGCATTAATTTCCGAGCGCATTTGACGGGCAAAGGCGGAATGATACTGATTAAAAACCACCATCCGGTCCTCCAGCGGAGAATAAAAACCCGCGGAACCCTCCATTTCGGGCGAGGACCGGGCCACGGACCGGGCGAAATCCTCCTCGTTGCTGAAAAACAGGACTTGAAGACTTTGTTGACTGCGCCGGGCTTGAACCAGAGGGGAGAAAATTTCCATATATTGTTGATATAGACGGTCCAGAACCCGGGCGGTTTCAATGACTTGAAAATAAGGCGCATCCGTTAGGATTGTGTAGGGCCCGTGGTGGAGAAGCTCAAAGGTCGGGAAATCCATTTGGAAACGGACATCGCGCCAGGTGATACGGGGAATCGGTTCTGTGTAGGACTCAAGAGAAAGGATGTCGCTTCGGTTTATTTCACGGGTCACCCGGCTTTTCCCTCCAAATGAAAACTGCACGGAGATGCTTTCGGGAGATTCAAATAAAATCCGGATGAGATGTTCTTCTCCGGCGGTGGTTATCAAACGGTGGGTTGGCCAGCGGTTCCTCAATGCCGCTTCCAGACCGCGTTTTCCGTCGAGTTCCTCGGGAGTGAATTCACTTTCGGGTTTATCCTCCGGCGGGAGGTTGTAAAAGGAGGGCCAGTTCATGGCCCGGGCCAGGGCCCGTCCCGGAGACGTGGTCAGAAAGTGATAAAACCGGGGGTCGTCATTTCGGTTCCAGTACACCAGCCGGGAGGCCCCGGCCATCATGGCGAGCAACAGCACCCATCGGGTATACTTCACGGCAAGGTGAAATGTGCGCCAGGGCGAGAGTTTGTCAGGAGGGGAGGGCACACGGGACATTTGTAAATCGTACGATAACCCACTTCGAAAATCAATGCGTGATCCCGGTTGTTTTTTCAGGGGCGGCGCGTATGATCCCGTCATGTCAGACTCCTTTAATTTGCCGCCGCCCGAATCGCAGCCTCCGCCTTTGCCCCGCTCCATTGAACCGGGGGATCGTCCGCGCAAACCGGGACGCTGGCGGCGCAAATTGTTCCGCGGGGTCCTCGGGGTGAGTCTGCTGTTGAATGCGGCGACCTGTTCGCGGATGATGATGCGGGCGCAACTGGGTGAGGAGGAGTTTCCTCCGGTGTCCGAAACCCTGGCGTTCGGTTCTCCCCATGCCGAAACGAAAGTCGCGCTCCTGAGGTTTGAGGGCGTTATTCTGAGGCAGGCACAGGGTTTCTGGGGCACGCTGCCGGATCCGGTGACCGCGCTGTTGCGGGAAATTCAGGCGGCGACCATGGATCCCACCGTTCGTGCGATCCTGTTGGAGGTGAATTCGCCCGGAGGCGGCGTCACCGCCAGCGACGAGATTTACGACGCGCTGATGCGCTTTCGCGCCTCGGATCCGGACCGCGTGATTGTGGGCATGGTGCAGGACACGGCGGCTTCCGGGGCATACTATTTTCTGCTGGCAGCTCATGAAATCTGGGCGCAGCCGACCTCGGTTGTGGGTTCGGTGGGGGTAATGGTTTCCACAATCAATTTTCACCAATTGGCGCAGCGGCTCGGGGTGGAGGATGTGACCCTGACCTCCGGGGGGAACAAAGCGATGCTGTCGCCCTTCCGTCCTCTGGACACAGAACATGTCGCGATTTTTCAAGACGTGGTGAATGATTTGTATGCCCGTTTCCGGGATCTGGTGGTTGAGCACCGTCCGTTTGATCTGGCGACGGCTTCGCGTGACGGGCTGCTGGACGGGCGGATTTTCACGGCGCGGGACGCGTTGAGGCATCAGCTGGTGGACGGAATCGGCTATGGCGCGGATGTCCGCGCGCGGGTGGCGGAGCGTCTGGGCGCGGAGGAGTTGGGGTTTTACACCTTCCGATACTCCGCCGGCTTTTCGGGGCTGTTCGGCGCGCGCGGGCCGTCGCTTCCGGCGGCGTTGGGTTTGCCGGGTGACGGATCGGCCCGGTTTCTCTATTTGTGGCAGCCCTGAGCCGGAAGTAAGGCATGCAGCAAACGCATTTAATTGTTCAGGGCGCACGCGAGCACAACCTCAAAAATGTGGATGTGACCTTTCCGCGTGACGCGGTGGTGGTGATCACGGGGTTGAGCGGGTCGGGCAAATCGTCACTGGCTTTCGACACGATTTTCGCCGAAGGTCAGCGGAAATATGTTGAGAGTTTGTCGGCGTACGCGCGGCAGTTTCTGGATCAGATGCAAAAGCCGGATGTGGATCACATCGAGGGCCTTTCGCCGGCGATTTCGATTGAGCAGCGGACGGCGGGTTCGAATCCCCGTTCGATTGTGGCCACCACCACGGAGATTTATGATTATCTGCGCCTGCTGTATGCGAGCATCGGCATCCAGCATTGTCCGAAGTGCGGCAAACCGCTGACGCGTCAGTCGGCGGAGGATATCATCAATCTGCTGATGGATCTTCCCGCCAAAACGCGGGTGATGATTCTGACGCCCTATGTGGACGGCCGCAAAGGCGAGCATTTGGAGGTTTTTCAGGATATTCGCAATCAGGGTTTTGTGCGGGCGCGGGTGGACGGCAAAGTTCTGGAGCTGGATGATGTGCCGGCGTTGAACAAGAAAACTAAACACAGTATTGACGCGGTGGTGGATCGGTTGATGATTGACGGGAAGGTCCGTTCCCGTCTGGCGGACAGTGTGGAGCTGGCGCTGCGGTTGGGCAAAGGGCGGATGACGGCCATGGTGGAGGACGGCAACGGCGGGTTCACGGATCAGTTTTTCAGCGAGGAGTTCGCCTGCATTCCCTGCGGGTTGAGTTTCGAGAAACTGGAGAACCGTCACTTTTCGTTCAACAGTCCGTATGGCGCCTGTCCGCGCTGCGCGGGGCTGGGGAGTTTGGAGATTTTTGATGAGGCGCTGCTGGTGCCGAATCCGGAGCTGTCGCTGGAGGAGGGGGCGGTGGATGTGTGGAAGCGGGGCGGCCGACGGGTGATTTTGTGGTATAAGAAGCTGTTGCGCGGAGTGGCGGAGGCGTACGGGGTGTCGATGGACACCCCCTATCATAAACTGCCCGCGAAATTCCGGCGGGTGCTGATGGAGGGCTCCGGGGATGAGATTGTGGAAATGAGCCTGTACCGCGGCGGACGGAAGCTGAAATACGACAAGCCGTTCGAGGGGGTGATTCCCAATCTGGAGCGCCGGATGCGGGAGACGGAAAGTGATTACACGCGGCAGCGTTTGCGGGAATACATGGCGAAAAAGCCCTGTCCGGCCTGCGGAGGCGCCCGCTTGAAGGAGGCTTCGCTGGCATGCACGGTCGCGGACAAAAATATTCATCAGGTCTGCACATTGTCGGTGAAAAACGCCCTGGCGTTTTTTGAGGGGCTGACCCTGGGGGAGACCGAGGCGCGGATTGTGAAGGAGGTGCTGAAAGAGATTCAGCACCGGCTCAGATTTTTGAATGATGTGGGACTGGATTATTTGACCCTGGACCGGGAAAGTGGCAGCCTTTCCGGCGGTGAGGCGCAGCGGATCCGTTTGGCCTCGCAGGTGGGGTCGGGACTGATGGGGGTTCTGTATGTGTTGGACGAGCCCAGTATCGGGCTGCATCAGCGGGACAATCTGAAGCTGATCCACACGATGAAGGGCTTGCGGGACAGCGGCAACACGGTTTTGGTGGTGGAACACGACGAGGAAACGATCCGCGAGGCCGACTATGTGATTGATATGGGGCCGCTGGCCGGCCGGCACGGCGGTGAAGTGGTGTTTTCCGGGCTGCCTAAAGATTTGCTGAAGGCGAAGGGGTCTTTGACGGCGGACTACCTGAACGGAAAGCGAAAAATTCCGGTGCCGGAAACCCGTAAAAAGCCTTCGCGAAAAGCGGTGACAATTCAGGGGGCCTTGGAAAACAACCTCAAGAACGTGGACGTGAAAATTCCGCTGGGGGTCTTTACCTGTGTGACCGGGGTGAGCGGAAGCGGAAAGTCGACCCTGGTGGATCAGATCCTGAAACGGGCGTTGTTTCAGAAATTTTTCGGATCAAAAGACGTGCCCGGAAAGCACAAGAAGATCAACGGTTTACAGCATATTGACAAGGTGATTGTGATCGACCAGAGCCCGATCGGGCGCACGCCGCGATCGAATCCGGCGACGTACACGGGGGCGTTTAATTTGATTCGGGATCTGTTTGCGAAGCTGCCGGCAAGTCAGGTTCGGGGATATGGTCCGGGTCGGTTCAGTTTCAATGTGAAAGGCGGGCGGTGTGAAAGCTGCAAAGGGGACGGGTTGAGGCGGATTGAGATGCATTTTCTGCCGGACGTGTATGTGACCTGCGAGGTGTGTGAAGGGCGGCGGTACAACCGGGAAACGCTGGAGGTGCGCTACAAGGGTAAAAATATCTCGGATGTGTTGGACATGACCGTTGAGGACGCGCTGGGCTTTTTTGAGAAGGTTCCTGGTCTGCAGCGCAAGCTGCAGACGCTGGTGGATGTGGGCCTGGGTTATTTGCAGGTGGGTCAGCCCGCGACCACGCTTTCGGGCGGGGAGGCGCAGCGGGTGAAACTGGCGACGGAGTTGAGCAAGCGGGACACCGGCAATACCTTATATATCCTCGATGAACCGACAACGGGACTGCATTTCGCGGATGTGGACAAACTGCTGGAGGTTCTGTTGCGTCTGCGGGACGCGGGGAATTCACTGCTGGTGATCGAGCACAATCTGGATGTGATCAAGACAGCGGACTGGATTATTGACCTGGGGCCGGAAGGGGGTGAAGGTGGGGGTGAACTGATCGCGGCAGGCACGCCGGAGGAGGTCGCGCAGGTCAAACGCTCCTATACCGGTCAGTTTCTGGCGGAAATGTTATGAGTCCCGGCTTTTACAAATGCGGGTTTACAGGTTAGAATGGGGTATGATCACAAAACGCCCGCTTTATTTTCTGAACCGTTTGTTTATCGCCTGCCTGGTTTTTCTCGGACTGCTTCGGGCGGCGGAAGTGTTGTCGGAGTCTTCCCCGATGCGGGTTCGCGATTCAGAGGCGTTTGAGCAGATGGCGCGGTTCACGCTGGCTCTGGAGCAGGTGCGGCAGTTCTATGTGGAATCCGATGAACCGATTTCGTATGAGGTGTTGATTGACGGCGCGATTGAGGGCATGATGAATCAATTGGACCGGTACAGCGGTTTTTTGGGGGACCGCGAGAACGAGGCGCTGCAGTCGGAAACCCGCGGGCAATTCGGTGGCGTGGGCATTGTCATTAGTCTGGAGGACGGCTGGCTCACGGTGGTGTCCCCCATGGAGGGCACGCCGGGATGGGACGCGGGGTTGCTGACAGACGACCGGATTCTTGAGATTGACGGGGAGTCCACCCGGGGAATTTCGCTCCGGGGCGCGGTCGAGTTGCTTCGCGGCGAACCCGGCACGCCGGTGTCGCTGAAAGTGGGCAGACCTTCGGAGGGCAAAACCCTGGATGTGACGCTGGTCCGGGCGGTTATCGAGCCGAGGACGGTGCAGGCGTACCGGATGTTGGACGACGGGATTGGATATATCCGGGTGACCTCGTTTGCGGAGCCCACGCCCCGGATGCTTCGGGAGGAGTTGAACCGGCTGCGGCGGAACCGTCCCGAGGGGTTGATTTTGGATTTACGCGGAAACCCGGGGGGACTGCTGAATGCGGCGGTGGAGGTGGCCGGTCTGTTCCTTCCGCAGGGCACGCTGGTGGTCTATACCGAGGGACGGGGGGATGAGGAAACCCGTCGACGGGAATATGTGTCGCGGGGGCGGCGTCAGGCTCTGGATGTGCCGATGGTGGTGCTGATCAACGCCGGCAGTGCCAGTGGTTCGGAGATTGTGGCGGGGGCGTTGAGGGATCACGGCCGGGCCACGCTGGTCGGGCAGCAAAGTTTCGGGAAGGGATCTGTGCAGAGTGTGGTGCCGCTGCGGGATGGAAGCGCGATACGGCTGACCACGGCGATTTATTTCACCCCGGACGGGCATCAGATCCACGAGCAGGGGCTGGAACCGGACGAAAGGGTTTCGTTTCCGTTGCGGGAGTGGGCGGCCGCGCAGCGTCAGGCCTCACGGGGGGATTGGGCCTGGCGGGAGGATCCCCAGGTCCGCAGGGCGCTGGAGGTATTGACGGAAAGGCGCGACGCGGCGGAGGGTGATGAACGTTCTGGGGATTGAAAGCTCGTGCGATGAGACCGCCGCCGCGGTGGTTTCGGCTCCGTTGCGGGTCCGCAGTTCGGTGGTGGCCTCTCAGATCGACGCCCATCGCGCGCACGGGGGCGTGGTGCCGGAACTGGCGGCCCGTTCTCATTTAGAGGCTCTGCAGCCGGTTCTGTCGGCGGCGGTGGCGGAGGCGGGTTTGGTATGGGCCGACATTGACGCGGTGGCGGTGACGCAGGGGCCGGGCTTGTCGAGCTCGCTGCTGATGGGCATGGGGGCCGCACGGGCGGTCTCTCAACGGCTGGGGGTTCCGCTGATTCCGGTGCATCACATGGAGGGTCACCTGCTGAGTTTCTTTCTGTCACCCGACGCGCCGTCTCCTGAGGTGGTTTGCCCGCTGTTGGTGCTGCTGGTGACCGGCGGGCACACGGCGCTCATTCGCATGAACGCCCCGGGCGATTATCAGGTGCTCGGACGGTCGATTGACGACGCGGCGGGGGAGGCCCTGGACAAGGGTGCCCGGTTGTTGGGGCTTCCGTATCCGGGCGGGCCTGAAATCGAGCGGTTGGCACTGGAGGGAGATTCTTGGGCGGTGCCGTTCCCCAAAGGCCTTCCCGACAGTGATTCCGCCCGGCAGCGGGGAGGGGACTATGCGTTCAGTTTCAGCGGACTGAAAACCGCATTGCGGTATTATGTGGCGGGGCATCCGGAGACGCCGAAGGCGGATGTCGCGGCGGCGTATCAGACCACGGTCATGGGCGCGCTGTCGACCCGTGTGGGACAGGCGCTGGCGAACGAACCCGGCATCAAGGGCGTGGCCTGTGTGGGCGGGGTGGCCAAAAACGAATTTCTGAGGGCCGGACTGAAGGCGGTGACCACCCGATTCGGGGTAAAGCTGCACACGGTTCCGCTGAAGTACTGCACGGACAATGCGGCGATGATCGCGGCGGTGGCCCTGTTGCGGGATTTGCCGCACGCGGACGCGGTTCCGGCGGTTTCGCCGAACCTGCAGTTGAACGGGCTTCAGCTCCGGTAGAGTCTTATCCTTTTACCGCGCCGGCGGCGAGGCCCTTGACGAAGGTCTTCATCGTGAACAGGAACATGATGACCAGGGGCACGGAACTGATGGCGAATCCGGCCATCATTTGACCGTATTCCTTCACGTATTCGCCCTCGAGGCGCATGAGGCCGACGGGAATGGTGAGCAGTTCCTCGTCGCGGAGGACGATGAGCGGCAGGATCACGTTGTTCCAGGTGCCGAGGAAGTCCATAATCATACAGATGGAAATAACCGGGATGGACATGGGCAGGACAATGTGGCGGATTTGGTGGAGGTGTCCGGCACCGTCCATTTGCGCGGCTTCGAAGAGAGAGCCGGGGATATCCTCGATAAACTGCTTGATGAGGAAAATACCGGCGATCTGACCGGAGTTGGTGCCCATCAACACCAGTGCCCAAAGCGAATTGATGAGATTCAGCTGTTTCAGCAGGTCGAAAAGGGTGACCAGGGTTGCGGCGGTGCCGGGGAGGAACATAGAGGCGATGATCCCGTAGAACACAATATTACGGCCCGGAAAGCGGTATCGGGCGAGGGCATAGGCACTGAGGAGAACCATGCTGATGGTGGAGAGGGTGCTCAGAACTGAAACAAAAATGGAGTTCCAGATATAGCCGCTTACGGTGTGCCACGCAAAGGACCAGTTGCCCCAGTTCCATTCGGAAACCGGATCGAAAAAGAAGGGGTTGGCCTGGTATTGCTGGTTGGTTTTAAAGCTCACCACAATCATGATGAACAGGGGGAGAAAGGCAAACCCGAGGACAAACAGCAGGTAGCCGATTTTGATGGATTCAGTTGCTTTGTTCAGTTGCTTTGGCATGGGAGGTTATCCGGAAAGGGGTGGATCACTTATCGACTTTGACGTATTTATTATAGATAACGGTGAGGCCGAGGATGATGACAAAGAGGACCATCCCCAGAGCGCAGGCGTAACCGAACTGTCCGTCGATAAAGGCTTTGGAGAACATGTAAAGGCCGGGGACCATTCCCCGGTTTCCGGGCCCGCCGCTGGGCCCGAGGAGAATCAGAAACATCTCGTAGCTGGTGAGGGTGGCGATGGTCATAAAGATAAGATTGATCCGGACCTGGGTGAGGATGAGCGGGAGTTCAATGCGGAAGAGCATGCCGATGGGGCCGATGCCGTCGATTTCAGCGGCTTCGTAGACGTCGGTGGGGATTTGCTGAAGGCCCGCGAGATAAATCAGCACGCCCATGGTTCCCACCCAGGGGAAGCCCCAGAAGAGCAGGGCGGGGATCACCAGATCGCGGTTGCCGAGCCAGGCGGGGGTCCCGAGTTCGAATTGGCCGGTGGGGTCGGTCCACGTTTGCGCGAAGAGGACCAGAAAGGTGCCGAAAAGGAACAGCGCGGTGGCGATGAATTTAATTTTGGCCTCGGCGTTGAATCGTTCCCGGGTTTGACGCAGAATTTCGCTGATCAGGATTCCGGCGGCGACATTCAGAAAGAGGAGGGGAAAATTATTCGCGAAGCCGTAAAGGCTTCCGAAAAAGAGAAACATCCAGATGACCCAGCGGGGGCCGAGGGTTTTCGCGAGTGCGAACATCAGGGAGGCGAATACGGCGATGGCGAGGATAAACACCACTCCGTTTGAGGGGGCGTTCGAGACCAGAAGGGGAATCAGGCTGGTGGCAAGAATGATGCCCGAGGCTTTGTGGCGTGTGGATTTGTCGGCTCCGTGACCGGAAAGTGTCAGCAGAAAGCTCCCGGAAAGAATCAGGCCCCAGGTGCTGGCGAAGAGAAGGGTGATTGGGCCGTCGATCAGAGGCTCCAATGCCGAGGCAAGGCGGGGCATCACCCCGGGAACGTCCCGGCTGCCGTCCAGCCAGTGTAGAAAATTCATGAGACCGGAGGCATTGAGGATTCGGTTGAAGACCCCGAAATCCGGATCATAGAAGCTTTTCCAAATCAGCAGCCAGACCATCCCGGGAATGACCATGGGGATCACAAAGCAGACCTGGAAAATATACCGTGCCTTTTCATTCATCAGCCGGTGCAGGGCGACGGCGGCGAAAATTCCCGGCCACATTTTAAAGAGATTGGCGATGAGCAGAATGAAAATAAGCTGGAAGGAGTTCCAGAAGAGAGGGTCGCTGAACGCGTCGATAAAGTTTTTGAAGCCGATAAACTCCTCGACTTCGCCGGGAACCCAGCGGTACATGGATTTGACGACCACGTCGATTTTGGGATAATAGCCTAAAACCAGAATAATGATGCTGGAGGGCAGCACCAGCATATACAGCTTGGAAAGTTCTTTCAGGCGGTTGAGGAGCCTGGCAAACGTCTGTTTGCCCGGCGCGGGAGAAACGGGGAGTGCTGCATCGGTCATGGGATCAAAATTCCGGGAAGGTTCTGTCTTCAAACAAGGTGTGGAAAACGGCCGGCGGTGAAAAACCGTCCAAATCGCGGAGATTGGTTTCCAGGAGGTTCAGATGTTTCGTCCAGAGACGGTCGGTCATCTCTCCGTCCCGAAGTGCCTCAAGCTGAACCAGAGCGATCGACCGTTCGTTGGAACGTGCGCGGTCGCGGGCACCCACAAATGATTCGAACCACATGCGGTTAAGACCGTTGCGCTCGTTTGCGAATCCGTCTTTGAGGTTCGCCACGAAGGTATCGTAATCGATGTCCCCGTTTTGGAAGAGAGGAAACTGCCCGCGGAACACGTGTCCGACGGTGGGGAGCCAGTGTTTATTCATACCGAGAGAGCCTTTAAGCCCCTCAGTGCGCGGAAGGAAAGGCATCATGGCGGGATCCGGGCGGGCGCCGACAACCGATGGGACCCAGCCAGCACGCACGTTCATTTTTTGATTGGCGGTAAAGCTGGAGAGGTAATGCAGAAAATCCAGAGCCCAGTCGGGGTTGCGGGTGCGGTTGAAAATGGCCAGCGGCACACCCAGCCGGTGTTCGGCTTCGCTGGGGGCTCCCGCAAAGTGATCAAACCAGCGTTCGCCCTCAATGGGCATGGGGGCCTCTTTCACTCCGACAGAAAAGAGGCCTTCGGCTCCCGTAAAGAGGGAGGAGGCGTCCCAGCCGCCGGTGGTGATGAAAACCGCCTGCCGGTTCAAGAAACGGCGCATGGCCTGCTCGCGGTCCAGACCAAGGTACCCGGTGGGGTAATAGCGGGACAACCATCGGACGACATCATAAAATCCGTCACGGAGGGCCGGCTCATCGAAGTCCCATATTCCGGCTTGAAAAGCTCCGGCCACTTCAAGACCGCTTACATTTGAGTCACGGTTGAAGTCGATCCGGTCGCCGATATGATAGGTGAAGGGAAGAATATAGCGGTCAACCATGGTGCCGGCGGGATAGCTGCTGGCGGAAATCGGCACCAGACGGCCGTGCCCGGGGGTGGCGGCGGCGTAGGCGAGGACGGCTTCATTAAAGACCATAAACCGGCCCAGGGTATCGGGTGAATCGGGACTGTGGACCCAGGCCGTGAAAGCATCGTCCACCGTGACCATCTTTTCCGTGCGAATGACATCAGAAAGCCATCCCGGCCACTCGGACTGTGTGAAAGCGTTGGCGAGAAACTCTTTGATTTCGGCCACGAGTTCAATGTTGTAAAAGGTCCGCATGGCTCCCCAGGAACTGACCGGGACGGAATAGTAGTCCTGCAGCACATCGTCCCAGCCGCCCTGCATCCCGTCGGTGAAGGTTTCATTCCAGGGGGCGTTGGTGAGGAAATGGGCCAATTCCGGATCAAGTTCCTCCGGCAGATATTCCGGAGCGTTGTAAGGGTTGGGTTGATCGACAAATTCGGAAATGGGCATGAAAAAGCGGGCGGTGGATGCCCCGCTGCCCACTAAAGAACTCATGCCGCGGGCGACGATGTCCGGCGCGGTGCCACTGATGAGATGGACGTTGATAAACTGCGCATAGACCCGCTCGGTGACCGCCAACTGTCGGACCTCAACATTATTCGCCCTGACATGTGGAAGTTGGTTGTAGGCTTGAATCGCAAGTTCCATTCCCTCCCGGTATCCGGGCTCAAGCTGCCAGTGAAGCACGCGGATAACCCGGTTTCCGCCCTCGGGGTCCTCTTCCCGGGCCAGGCCCACGGAAATACGGGTGAAACGGACGGCGCTGTATCCGAAGGTTCCGATAATCAGCGCCAGGCCGATCCAGTTGGGGTTGAATTTTTTCATACGTTGTCCTCCCCGAGGCTGAGGTCGAAGAGTTGGAGGGTGGGGATGTCGAAGTCCAAATCGGGGCGGGCGGTCTGAATGTCTCTGAGGAGCAGGACGGCTTCATAGCCGCGTCCGCTTCGGGGAAAATCACGGATAATGGTTTGAGCGGCTTCAATCGCGATATGAAGATGCTCGTCCTCCACCCGGGTCAAATCCCATTCGGGGCGGCCCGCGGCGGGCACCTCATGGCCGGCGGCCTCCATTCCGGCCTCAATCGCCAGTTCGACCAGCCGCCAGGTGTTCACCCCGGCGCGGCCGGGGTTGACGAAACCGATTTCATAGGCTTGTTTATAATAGCGGAGTCCCAGGGCGCGGTCACCGATAAACTGGTCGTTCATGGTTCCGAGAAACAGAGCCAGCAATGATGTATGACGGGAGTCGGGGTTTTCGTCGAGCCAGGTCGCAACCATGTCGATGCCTTTTTGAATCTCCTCCGGCCGGTCCACCTGCTTTACATGGGTCATCGCCAGACGAACGAGGGCGTCTCCGGCGAGATCGTGATCGGGAAACCGGTTCAGAAGCGCCTGATACGCTGCGCGGGCTTTCTCGTAATCGGGCTCATCGCCGGCGAAGTTTCGAATGTCGTGCAGACGGCCTTTGAGCAGGAGGGCGGAGGGAATCAGGGGGTGGTCCGGAAATTCACGAATCAGTTGTTCAAAAAGGATGCCGGCGCGTACGACATCCTGAGGAACGGGCGGAACGACATGCCAGTTGGCCAGCGCCTGGAGGTAGAGGAACTCAGGATAATCGGAGTGATCTTTCGGAAAATAGTTCTGATTATGATTTAAGAGCCTTTTGGCGTTGTCGAAATTAAACACCAGCATCTCGTCCCTGGCTTGCTCCAGGAGGGCTTCAGGCTCAAGGCGTTCCGCGCTTTGACGGCAACCGGCGGCGGTGGCCAGGAATGCGGCGATCAGGAGTGCGCGAGGCAGAAATGGGAGCTGAAATCGATTGAAAGTGTGTGGGATTGCCATAGCAGTTATTTCCGGGGTCTATATCGGTTAGCCGTTATAAACGAAAGGAACCGGGAAAGGCAAGCATCCATTTTTCGAAAAGAATGTTTTCGGTAACGCTTTTCGGGTTTAAACGCAAAAAAGCCCGCCGAAGCGGGCCTATCCACGCATGACACAAGGGTCATGTTCGAATTTGTTTTTCTGTTAACCGTTAATTCAGCTGAAGGTCAGGCCGAATGTCAGGCTTTGGCGGCGGCGAAATTTTTCGCGACTTCGTCCCAGTTGACGACGTTCCAGAAGGCGCTGATATAATCCGGGCGGCGGTTCTGGTAGTTTAGGTAGTAGGCGTGTTCCCACACGTCCAGTCCCAGAATCGGGGTGCATTCCACATCCACGAAGCCTTTCATCAGGGGATTGTCCTGATTGGGGGTGGAGGTGACGACGAGGGAGCCTTCGGCGGTCACGCCGAGCCAGGCCCAGCCGGAGCCGAAGCGGGTGGCGGCGGCGTTGGCGAACTTTTCTTTAAACGCGTCCAAAGAACCGAAGGCGGCGTCAATCGCCGAGGCCAGTTCGCCGGAGGGTCCGGTGGAGCCGGTTCCGAGAATTTTCCAGAAGAGGCTGTGGTTCACATGGCCGCCGGCGTTGTTGCGCAACGCTCCGCGAACGTCGGCCGGAACCGAGGCCAGATCGGAAATCAGCTCTTCCGCCGGTTTGGCGGCCAGATCGGCGTGTCCTTCGAGGGCGGCGTTGGCTTTACTGACATAGGCGGCATGATGCTTGTCATGATGAATTTCCATGGTTTTGGCATCGATATGCGGCTCCAGGGCGTTTTTGGCATACGGCAGGTCGGGAAGTGTGTAAGACATTAAAGAATCTCCTTCTCTCAATAGTTTAAGTGTTGCAACAGGTCGCCTTTATGACGATATGATGCTGATTATAGGGTGTTCCCGCTTTTTGTCCAGTGATTGAGAGCAAGAACCTTCCGGAAGACCCGTTAAACTGTGTTCGGTGGGCCGACAGCGTGCCGGAGGGCGCGGGGGGAGGTGCCGGTTTTGCTTCGGACCCAGTTGCTGAAGTGGGCGGGACTGCTGAAGCCGAGTTCGTAGGCAATTTCTTTCATGGGCAGGGCGGATTCGCGCAGGGCGTGCCGGGCGAGATAGAGGCGGCGCTCCTCGTATTCCTGATACGGGGTCTTGCCGCGGGCGGCTTTGTAGAGCCGGTTGAGGTGACTGACCGCGATTCCGCAGTGCCGGGCGAGCCGCGCTTCGGAGAAGGGCGTTTGCATGGGATGGGTGAGGATTTCATCGACGGCGCGGGCGATGCGGGGATCTTTTTCGCCGGGGACGTGCAGGGGTTCGCCCGCGTTCAGGAGGAGGGCGACTGCGCCCGCAAGCCAGGCGTAGAAGGCGGATTCGATGGCGAAATTTTCGGGCAGGGGAATGCGTTCGCGTCCGATGAGAAGGGTTTGGGAGGACCGCCAGGGCTGGAGCAGGCGGATGAGCGCGCGGGCGGCGGTTTCGAGATCGGGACACTCCGTGTCGCAGAACACATGCGCGTGCTTGTGGGCGATGAGCGCGCCGCCCAGACGGTGGTGAAGCTGGTAGCGAAGGGAGAGAATGCGGGATTCCGGCGAGAATTCCTGAGTTTCCAGTTGAGCGGAGGGAAAGATCCAGTGCCCGGGGGAGACGGTGCGCCGGGTGCTCCGGTCGTGCAGGGTGAGCTGTCCGTTCAGGAGATACCAGGCGATCTGAATGGGCTCTTCCCCGGTTTTGGGGCGGAGATGCACGGGTTCCACCGTTCGTTCATTGGCCCAGACCAGACGGGCCTGGCAGGCGTAGAGGTTGAGGGGCGGATGCGGGAGTGAAGTGCGCATGATCAGATTCTGTAAGTATTTTATAAACTTTTGCAAGTCTTGTTTCTGGTGACGGGGACCGATGGAGGGTAGGATTCGGGCATGAAAACTGAAATTCTTGTCTACGGCGGCACCTTGTCCGCCATCCGCGCGGCCCTGTGTTTCAAAGCTGAGGGGAAAGAGGTGGTGTTGTTCACCCACCGCACCTATCTGGGGGAGGATGTGTGTGACAGCCTGCGTCTGGTGTTGCCGAGGGATTTGGATTTGAGCGATCCGCTGGCGGAGCGCTTGTTTGGTGAGGCGTTCCGGTCGGGCGGGGTGCTGCGTCCGATGCAGGTGAAGCAGACGCTGGACGAGGTGATGGCGGAGGCGGACATTCCGGTGATGCTGGGCACCGCTCCCGGAGAGGTGTATACGGACAGGGACGGGCGGATGCGCGGGGTGACGCTGTGCAACCGGTCCGGTCGGCACTGGATGGGATGCGATGTTGCTGTGGACGGTACCTTGCGGGCGGAACTGGCGCGGCTTGCGGGGGTTCCGCTGTCGGCTCCCGCGGCGGAACTCGATGTGGTTCGCCGGGTGCTCGGAGGCGAAGACACGGGAAACGGGAACTGGGTCAAGGAGGGGGAGGTGGCTTTTGGAGAGGGCGACCGCGCGGTGTTGCATCCGCTGTGGGCGTGTCATGTGCCCTGCACGCTGAAAGACGGTTCATGGACGGCTTGGATGGCGGTGGAGCAACAGGTGCGGATGACGGCGTTTCGGCGGGGGCAGACGTTTTCGGCGGACGGGGTATTCGCGTTGACGGGGGAAACGATGCCGGGTGGGCCCTCGGCGTTGAACGGGTCGCTTTGGGTGACGGGTCCGGTGGCGGAGGTGAGCGACGAGGAGCGTGCGCACCTGTTGCGCCATGACGGGGCACTGGCGCGGGGGCTCGAAATTGCGGCGGCGGTTTTGGCGGAAGCGAGCGCGGTCAAGGCGGGGAGCGGTGATTTGTTGTGTTGTTCCTCCGCAGGGATGCCGGCGGCGGTTTCGGCGCGGGATGTGCGTTGTGACGCGGAGGTCGCGGCGCTTGCGGACGGGGGATTCGCGGCGGTGGAGGAGGTGGATGTTCTGGTGGTCGGCGGCGGCACCGGCGGCGCGCCGGCGGGCATTGCGGCGGCGCGGGAGGGCGCGTCAACGCTGGTGGCGGAGTTTTTGTCGGGCCTGGGCGGGGTGGGTACGCTGGGGATGATCGGACGGTATTGGTATGGAAACCGGGTGGGGTTCACGGCGGAGGTGGACCGGGGTTCGGCGGCGCTGACCCCGAAGGTGATGAAGGATGGCGACTGGGATGTGGAGGCGAAAATGCAGTGGCTGCATCAGGAAATTACCGAGGCCGGGGGGAGGATTTGGTACAAAACCATGATCTGCGGGGCGTTGCGCGAAGGGAGCCGGGTGGTGGGCGCGGTTCTGGGAACGCCGCAGGGGCGGATCGCGGTGCGGGCGGCCTGTGTGGTCGACGCCACGGGTTCGGCGGAGGTCGCGGCGGCGGCGGGCGCGGAAACAGTGGCGGTGGGTCAGGGTCATTTGGCCATGCAGGGCACGGGATTGCCGGGACGTGACCCTGGAAAAAACTACACCAACACCGATTATGAGTTTGTGGATGATTCGAGTCAGGAGGATGTGAATTCGGCCCACATGACCGCCCGCAAAAAATTTCAAACGGCGTTTGACGCGGGGCAGCTGGTGGACACGCGTGAACGTCGGCGGGTGGTGGGGGATGTCGAGGTGTCGCCGATGGATATCCGTCTGGCGCGGGTGTTTCCGGACACGATTGTGAAGGCGCGGAGCAATTTTGACACGCACGGCTTCACGGTGCATCCCTTGTTTATGGTTGTGCCGCCGGATCACGATCCGCTGGAGGCGTATGTGCCGCTGCGGGCGCTGCTGCCGAAGGGGCTGGAGGGGGTGTTGGTGACGGGGCTGGGGATCAGTGCGCACCGGGATGCGATGCCGGTGATCCGGATGCAGGCGGATGTGCAGAACCAGGGGTACGCCGCCGGCATGGTCGCGGGGCTGGTTCAGGACGGGGCGTTGCGGGAGGTGGATCTGCCGTCGCTGCAGCGTCGATTGGTGGACAAGGGCATTCTGG
Organism: Verrucomicrobiota bacterium; assembly: GCA_020831625.1. Lineage (GTDB taxonomy): Bacteria > Verrucomicrobiota > Kiritimatiellia > SS1-B-03-39 > UBA6053 > PXAS01. Next base: position 137,410 of record JAFIGD010000003.1, read on the forward strand.
ATCCGGAGATCGCTGAATCGGGGGACATGTTCCCGCTGTCGGACGATGAAATTGAGCGCGCGTTGGCGGCGTCAGTGGAAGATCCGAATCAGATCGACCGGGTGTTCACGCTGCCGGACGCGGAGCGGAATGCGCGATTGAGGCAGGCCTTTGTTGAAGCGGAAACCTCTGAAGGCAAAGCGTTTTTCGCATTTGTGCTGGGGATTCTCGGCGATGCGGCGGGCGCGGAGGTTTTAGCGGAGTCGGTTGCGGGGGGGGAGTGGGACGAGGGGTGGAACTACACCGGGATGGGACAGTTCGGCGCGAGCATGAGTCCGCTGGACGCGCGGATCATCGCCCTGGGACGCTGTAAACGCAAACAGGATATTCCGGTGTTGAAACAGAAGGCGGAAACGCTGCCGGGCCTTGCCGCGTTTTCGCATTACCGGGCACTGGCGGAGGCGTTTGAGTGTATCGGTGATCCGGCGGCGGCGGCGGTGCTGGCCGATCTGCTGAATCGACCGGGGCTTTCCGGCCATCATCTTACCGACCGGGCGATGCGCTTGAGCACGGTGACCGGGGACAGCAACGAGACCTCGTTCCGCAATGCGAGCCTGATTGAGCTGCACGTGGCGGCGGCGGCGTTCCGTTTGAACCCGGAGGCCCCGCCTGCGCGCGCGGTTCTGGAAAACTATGCCCGCGATGTCCGCGGATTGTACGCCCGGTTTGCGAAAGGGGCTTTGGGGCGGGGTGGATTTTGAATAGAAGGAAAGGAAGGGTAAGAGGGGATAAACCACGGATGAACACGGATGGACACGGATTGGGGAGGCTTGGAGGCAGAGGAGGTATACCACTGATGACACTGATGATCACTGATCTTTGGGGCAGGGTGAAAAAAGAAGGGGGAGGAACCACGGATGAACACGGATTGACACGGATGCTTGGAGGCAATGTGGAAGAGGGGTAAACCACGGATGATCACTGATCTTTGGGGCAGGGGGGGAGAAAGAGGAGACCACGGATGGTGGTGGTTTGAAGGCAAGGGGGGCGGCTGGTGGACACTGGGCGTTGATGCAGGAAGGGGGGAGATTGGTTATCAGGTGAAGCAGGTTGGGGATTTCTATGACACCATCACCGCCCCATTCCCTGCTCCCTGTATATTTTAAAAGCTTTCATTTGACATCTAGTATGGCTTGTGTGTAGGTTGAAAGAGAAACAGTTACGCATTAATAACTTTACTGCTTTAAATTAACCCTTCGACGAGACATCAGATTACGACCATTATGCAAGCAAAGACCCGCCTTGTTTCAAGAACAATCCATCAGGACCGGACCGGTTCCGCTCTGTTGGTCACAATTCTGGTGGTGAGCCTGCTGTTGGTGATGGTTCTGGCTTTGTCGGCCGTTGTGCGGCTTGAATTGCGCAAGGTAACAAATCACCATCATCATCTGCAGGCAAAAGCCAATGCCCGGCTGGGCGCGGATTTGGCCCTGGCGCGGCTGCAGGAATGGATGGGTCCTGATGAACGCGTGACCGCACGGGGCGAGCTGTTGACACACGGGGGGGATAATCTTTCCGGGCTGGCGCTTTCCGCAGAGGCCAAACGCCGGGTGGGGGTGTGGCGGAGCGATGCGTACCGGGAGTTCGACCCCGCCGTTCATGCGGAGGAGGGGTTCATGGGCTGGCTGATTTCCGGAATGGACGGTGCGGATCACCTGACAAGTCTTATGCCACCCTTGGGCGGGATTCAACTGGTGGGACCGGGGTCGGCGGGAGAGGAGCCGGAGGACCATGTGAACGCGATTCGGGTTACCTGGGACAGCGGCCGGCAAGGGTATGCCTGGATGGTGGACGATCACGGGTTGAAGGCGAAACTCACGCCCCGGCATCGGAACGTGACCGAAGGGAACCCGGAGGGCGGGGGTGTCATTCCCGGCGCGTACCCTTTGGACCGGTTGAACGCTTTTTCTGAAACGGAATGGATGGACCCGGAAGGACTCGAAAAGGTGAACTCCCTTCGGGATTTGGTTCTTCTGGGCGCGGAGGGAGAGGTGGTCGGCCAACGGTTTTACGACTTTACCACGGTGTCACTGGGGGTGCTTTCGGACAACCGGAACGGCGGGCTGAAGCGGGATTTGACGATTGCGTTTGAAAATGAAACCGTTTTTTCCCGCGTATTTCCGAATGATGATCAGACCCGGTATCTTTTACTGGATCCGGCAAAACGCCTGTTGACCGCCGATTTGCGGAACAACGGGTATATTCACTGGGATATTTTCCGTGATTACTACAACATGAAGGATCACATTGTCCGGTTCAACGGCATGGATGCCCTGGATGTGCACACCTTTGATAAGACGGACCTTTTCCAAGGCACCCACGCCATCGCGAGAGGCCGACTGGCTCCTCATGAAATGGGCCCCGCCCGGAATCCTTCTTCGCAACGGGAGCAACCCTACGGTGACCTTCGTGTCTCGACAGGCACGAATACCTCCGGGGCGTACAAGCACAACCATTTCGCGTCCATTTTTTCGTTTATGCAGCAAACCGCCTGGGTGGAATACGTCCACCCGGAACCGGTTGAAGACGGCGGAGATCCCGGCCCCGGGAGGCTGAGCACCCATGTTCAAATTTGGACCTCGCTTTACAACCCCTACAACATCGGCATGGTCATACAGGGAACCGCGTCCAGAGGTCCGCGGATCCATAATTTTCCGCAAGTGTATTTTCACATTCCCGAAGTGGTCATGACCAGTGGTCCCAACCGCTTCGCGAGCGAGCCGGGCGCACAGGGTTTCAGGCCCTGGGCCTCCGGCGGGGCCAGCCGGGAATCCCACGCCCAGTCACCCGCGTTACTTGGCCCCGGCCGCAGTCAGGTTTATGGGGTGGAGCAAACGGGAGAGAGCATCCAAATGGGGAACTCCCAACTCTTCGGTCCCAACGTTCGGGAAAATATTCAAGCGAATGCAAGGGAATCTTATTCCATCGTGCCGTTTGAGGAGTCTGGGCTGGTGAATCTCAGGGTTATGTTCAGGGTGCTTCGGGATTCTCAGTCTGAAACCCTAATGCATGGTGCGGATTGGCATCCTCCCCATCCCGTGCTCGGCGACACGGAGATTAGCCAAGTGATTTATTCCCCCTTTGTTTGGGATCCCGACCAAAGATTTTCCGCAAAAACCTATCATGAAGAGGTCCCCTGGGAGGAATTGAACGAAAACCTGAAATTCAGCGTGCAGATGAACCTCCGCACCACCCGCGAGTCCCCGAACGACGCGCTGCGTCCGCTCATCGACGCCAACATCCGGGCACCCTGGGTGAATCCGCGCTGGGATTCCTCTCTGCCGGTCCTGCTTTCGGCGCCCGCCGTCTATTCCGGCGCCAACCAGGGCGAACCCGACCAGGAATTTCCGCAGATGGAACCCGGGGGCGGCGGAACTGGATTCTCGTTTATGGGCGCGGACACCACGCTCCCGGGTGGGCATGCCCGGATGGTGTTGTTCGATATCCCGCGGGAGGATCTGGTCTCGCTGGGGCAACTGCAACATGCCTCCGCGGGGCGCTTCAGCTACGAGCCCAGTTATATCGCCGGGAATTCCTATGCCAATCCGCGCATTCCCAGAAATAACTGGCGGGCATCCATCACGGACTCCTTCAGTCCGCGCCACAATCTCAATTCAAGGATTTCGGGAAGCTTCAATCTGTATGATGCCTCCTATCTGGTGAATGAGATGCTGTGGGATCGGCATGTGTTCACAACGCTTCCTCAGGTGCGGAGCAATTATACGCCCGGAGAGCCGGAGTACGAATTCCCCCTGCTTCTCAGCGGCGAACAGGTTTTGCCCAACCCCCGGTTCATCCCCTACGTGCCCGGGGGGTCTGAATTCTCAGAATCGGTTTTGCGGGACACCGGCGATGAGGACGGGACAGAGGGCTCATTTTTTCATAATGCGGGACATCTTCTGGTCGACGGCCCTTTCAATGTGAACTCCACTTCGGTGGAGGCCTGGGAGGCCTTTTTGACCGGGACGCTGGAACTGCCTGTTCAGGAGGTGAACGAACAGGGCGAGATCACCGGGTTCCGATCCACGCGTGAGGAGCGGGTGCGGTTTCCGCGGGTGAAATCCGTTTTCGGTTCGGATATGGACCGGAATGCGCCGGATGAGAATTATTGGACGGGATTCCGGTCCCTGCGGCAGGCGGAGGTGCGCGCTCTCGCGGAGGAAATCGTGAACCAGGTTCGCCGCCGCGGTCCGTTTCTGAACATGGGCCAGTTTGTGAACCGGATGTTGGTGAACAATGAGCTGGGGGACGCGGGGGTGCTGCAGGCGGCTTTGGACTCCACGGTGAACCAGGGGTTAAGCACGGCGTATGAACTCCCGGCCGGCGGCGCGGGCGGGTCGGGCACCCAGGGCGCGGGTTTTCCGGGACAGCTTTTGCAGGGGGATTTGCTGCAGGCGCTGTCGCCGATGATGTCTGTCCGTTCGGACACGTTCGTGATCCGCTCCTACGGGGAGGTGCGGGACGGGACCGGGGGAGGGGCCCACGCCCGCGCCTGGTGCGAGGTTCTGGTGCAGCGGGTTCCCGACCCGGTTCGCCCGCCCGACGGCGGTGTCTCCACCCTGGCCGACTTGAGCCATCCGCCCGGCCCCTTCGGCCGCCAATTCCGTATCCTTTCCTTTCGGTGGCTGCATGAAAATGAAATTTAAACGTCTGTTTTTTCCGTCCCGGGCTTTTTGGGTTTTGTTTCTGTGGATGTACGTTTTCACGCTCGCCGCGGAGGAGGAGCCCGTTCCCCTGCGGCTGCGGACGCTGCTGGTGGAGCGCGCAGAGCCGGAGCACCTTTATTGGAGAGGTGAAGAGGCATTCATCCGGAACCGGGTTTCGCATGTGCAGCCTTCTCCCTGGGTGGAGATTCCCCGCCGGGATCCCCTGCCGGTGTACGACAGCCCGCCCGACCCGCATACCGGGCAAGCCCCCCCTCCCGCCGCGACCATCGCTCTCCCGCCCGATACGGATCACATCCTCGTCCTGGTGTTCGATGCTTCCGAATCCGGGGAGCGGCGGTATGTCGCGGTTCCCGATGAGGATCCCGCCCGCGGCGATCCGGCGGTATGGCGTTTGATGAACACGACATCCTCGCCCATTCTTCTGCAAATCGGAGAGGGCAATGACCCGGTGTTGATTCAGCCCGTTTCCCTTCGTTATTTGAATGTCGGAAATGTCGGAACCGCCGGCGCGGCTGTGACCGCCGCCGCCCGCATTGAAGGCGAGGCTCAATTGTTTCACTCCACCTATTGGCCCGTCTATGACGACCGGAAAGTCCTGGTACTCTTCACTATGGGGAATAACACCATTCTTTTGCGCCGCATCACCGAGCGGATCCGCCCAGCCGTCCGTCCATAATAATCTCATCAATACAACCCGTATTCTTCCTCCATCCCGAACATGACTTGACCTATGCTTATGAAAAACATCAGATTTGTCCCTATTTTTGTCTTGCTGGCCTTGATTCCGCCGGCCTCCTTTCACAGTTTTGCACAGGAACCGTCCCCGCCCACCGAGGTGTCGGACAGCGTTCCGGCCGACACCATCACCGGCATTGACGCTTTGACTGAAAAACTCCGGGGCAGCGGCAAGACCGGAATGGCGCTTTTCGTCATTTCCATTGTCGGCTTTTCGTTCGCGTTTGACCGCCTGTACCATTTGCGGAAATCAAAAATCACTCCTGCGGGCCTGGCCGCCGAGGCGGACAAGTGCTGGAACGCCGGGGATATAGACGGATTGAAGACCCTTGCCTCCCAAAGTAACTCCACGCTGGGCCGGGCCATCCTCGTCATTGCGGATCACCGGGATTCTCCACGGGCGGATGTGACGACCATGGCCGGAGACACCGCCAGCCGGGAGATCCGGTATCATCTGCAGTGGGCGTATCCGCTGGCGGTGGTGGCCACGATCAGTCCTTTGCTCGGGCTGTTCGGAACCGTATACGGAATGATCGGCGCCTTTGAATCCGTCGCCCTGGCCGGGGAAATGGGGGATCCCTCCATTATGGCCGGTGATATTTCCTTCGCGCTGATCACCACCGCGCTCGGTCTGGTGATCGCAGTGCCCGCGCTGGCCTGTTATCACTTTTTCCGGGTTCGCACCCACATGCTCGCCCTGGGTCTGGAAGGGCAGTTGAGCCATTTGATCAGCCGGTGGTTCGCCCTTCCGCCCGCAGGCGCCACCACCATCGAACCGGGAGCATAAGATGCGGCTGGATCTTGAAGACGGCGACGACATTATGGTCGACATGGGCCCGCTGCTTGACTGCGTGTTTCTGTTGTTGATATTCTTTCTGGTGTCCACCACCATGAAAAAACCGGAACAGATTATTCCCGTGGAACTTCCGGAACCCGCAATCTCCTCCGTGGCCGGCAGTGCGTTGAACGTGCAGCTTCTCGTGGTGGATGCCGGGGGGAACTTTTACTGGGGCGCGACCCCGATCAGTCAGAAACAACTGCACCAGCATCTTAAAGAGTGGGGGGAAACCGATCCGGACCGGCATCTCCGCATCCGGGTGGACCGGAACGCGCCCTCCCGCTTTCTGGTGCAGGTCCTGGATTTATGTGCCTATGAAGGCCTGACAAATTATGCTCTTCACACCCAGGACCGCAACGCCCCCCACGCAAATGAAACGCAGGCGCACCGTCCATGAAAAATTTAAAACCCGGCGATACCCCGTTTGCGGAACCCGAAAGCCGCCGATGGATTTGGATTGTCCCCTCGGTGCTCCTGCACGTCCTGATTCTCGGAGTGTGGCTGATGCAACCCGAAAAGCCCCCGCGCGATCCCGCGCCGCGGAGACTGACCGTCACCCGCGAGCAGGCTGAAAGTCTTCAACAGCACGTGGAGGACGCGAATGTGGTGCTCCTGCGTCAGAACGTCTCCGAGTTGCAGGCCATCAAAACCGCCATGGCCTCGATCCGCGACAGCCGCATGGAGCGGCTGCGTGACTTTGAGACGGTGCGGGTGCGGGAGGCCCCCCTGGAGGCCATGGACACGTTCAACCGATTTCTCGCTCTGCAGCCGACAATCATAGGATTGTATCAGGAGTTGAAAGACGCCATTTTAGTGGCGGAGGCGGAAACGCCCGACGCGGAGACGGCGCGCACCGGGGAAGGTCTGGAGGCCGCCATGCCCGCCCTGCGTGAACTCGGGGGATTGCGTGGAAACGTGCTGAGCATTCAGCGAACGCTGGCCCGGGAAATGTCTCAGGCGCTTGCGTTGTTGAACACCGGGGAAACCCAACTGGAATGGATGACACGTCCGGAGGTCGCCGGCAAACGGTCCGAACTGAATTTGGCCATGGAGCGGGCGGTGGCGTTGATGGAGCAACTCTCGGGATCCGTGAACGCCGCCTATGACGCGGGATGGGCTTTGACGGAAGTGCTCCGGAACGCCAATATGTTTGTCAACCGCCTCAAGCGGTATGACGAACACATGCGTGAACGGTTGGAACGGGAGGCTGAACAGGGACCCCTGACCTCCAGTCCTCCGGATTGGTTGGTGAACGACGCGAACGTGGTGAAAAACCGTCTGGGCCGGATTCTGGACACCTCGCCGCAATACGGCCTGATTCCGGATGCGGTTCAGGCGCAGGAGGAGGTCACCCGCCACGTGTCGGATTTGCTGGAGATGATCGCCGGTGCCGGCGATCAACCCTCATTGGGAGGAACGGAATGAACAGCATGGTTTTTAAAAGGATTTTATTGGCGTTTCTGCTTCTGGCGGGGACGGCGGCCGCGCAGTCCGCGCAGTCCGCGGATGACGCGCAGGCCCGCATGCTTCTTTCGGGCCTCCGGCTGCACGAAGTGCGGGAGAATGCTCCCGCCGGGGATTTAGGGGTGTATGACGCGTACCGGCAGGCGCAGGAGCTTGAAGCGGAAATCGTCGAGATGTACCGGGAAATCCGCGCGGCCGAGCTGTCGCTTGTCCAGCGTCAAACCCTGGCGCGCTCGCTCGAATCCACCCTGATCCCGCTCAGTGAGCGCCGGGAAGTCGACCGGGCACTCCTGACCGACAGGGCCGGAGATGCAGAGGCGGTAACGGAATTTCAGCGGGAGCTTGGCGTGGTGATGCGGGAGACCGGTGCGATTGTCGCCAACGCCGAGGAACTGCTGAACAGTCTGCTTCGGGAAATGCCGGAGGAGACCGACGCGGAAGTGGTGGACGTTGAGATGCCGGACCCGGAACAGCACGCACATCAGGGATCCGCGCTTCAGGAGATCCTTGAACGCGCGCTCGCCGAAGTGGACCAGACACTGGAGGCCGTGCAGGAGGAACTCGGGGCCGCCAAAGAGCAGGTGCGTGAAGCCATGGAGGCCTCCGCTGAAGCGTTGGAGGCCGGAGAGCCGGAGCCGGCGGAATTGGCCGAGCTGGCGGAACTCGATGCGAAGATCGATGTTGCGATGGAGATGGTTGTGGAAATCGTCGAGAAACAAAAACAGGAAGAGGAGGTGTCGGAGGCGCACATCGAAAAAGCGGAGGCCCTGGTGGCGGAAATCCGCGAGGCGCTCGCGGCGGTGATGGAGGCAGACCACGCGGCGCCCGAAGCGCCAGAGCACCAGGCCGCCAAGGACCATACCGGTCAGGCGGTCAAAAAGATGCTGGCGGCGCAGGAGGCCGCTACGGCGGTGGCGGAGGTCCTGGCGGACATTCGTGAAACGGCCGGAATGCCCGCCGCGCCCGGCTCTGAAACCCAACGGGCCGCTGATGAGGCTATTCTTCAAAGGCAAACCCTGGAGGAGCACGCGCATGCCCGCTCCGGGAAATGGATTGATCTCACCGCGCAAATGCGGGGGCGGGATTTGACGATCCCGCCGGTGGAGGTTCCCCCCGGTCAGCGTCCGGCCCTGTGGCAGGATTGGCAGGCGCTTGAAGAGGCACCCTCCGTCCGGATCATCCGTGCCGGGAGTCCGCGCGAAAGCGGATGGCTTTTCGTGGGCGACTGGTATGTGCTCAGCCGCTATGACAATCCTCACCGGGCCAACCTCCAAAAAGTGTACCCCCCGGAATCGATTCTGGACCTCGACGCCCGGTATCGGAGCGAGGACGGCAAACCCATGCGGTGGGAGTATGAAAGTTTTCTTCCTCCCATGATCGTTCCATATGGATGGGAATCCTGGAAAATCTATTACTTTTACACCGAACTCAGGTTCGAGGAGGAAACCGAAGTGTGGCTGGCGATCGGCAGCGACGACCGCTCGGATGTCTGGATCAACGGCATGCCGGTCTGGCACAGTTCGGACGAACATAAAAACTGGCGTCCGGACGAGGGATTCCGCAAAGTGGTGTTCCGGGAAGGCCGGAATGATGTGCTGGTCCGCCTCGAAAACGGGCAGCATGCCCTGGGTTTTTCGATGTTTATGAACCTTTCGCCCTGATCCGGATTTTCTTTTTTCAGTTGACTCCCTAAACCCGCTCTTTATTGAAACAGTTCCGCAATTAACAACTTTGTGAAAACGGCAAACACCCCGAACCCCTCAGAATAGGCTATTCAATATGATACAGATCCTTCAGAAAAACCGACAGGCCTTTACCCGGGCGGCCGCGCTGCTCCTGGCCGCGACCGCCGCCGCGGTCGGGGCGCAAACCGACCTGTTGGACCCTCAAACTGCCGACGTTTCCTCGTTTGGACTCGAACACGGCGCGGTGTTGTCGAAGGCGGAGCTGGAAGGCCGTCCGGTGCTGAAAGTGGAGGTTCCGCAAAGCGACAGCTATCCCGGGTTTGACCTGCCCCGGCCCGCCGGCGGGATGTGGGACCTTTCCGGATATACTGGCATCGAGGTGGAGATCGTCAACCAGGGACCGGCTCGCCTCAACATCAGTGTGCGGGCGGACAATCCCGGGCGCTGGCAGGATCAGCCCTGGAACACGGGAAACCTGTGGCTGGACGCGGGTCAAAGCGGCACGGTGCGGGTCACCTTCGGCTCCGGGTTCAAACTGGATCCCTCCAGAGTGAACAACATCAAGGTTCTGGTGGATAAACCGGCACAGGAAGGCGTGTTCTTCATTAAATCCATCCGTGCTGTGGGCATCGGGAACGCCTCCGCCGCGCCAGCCGCCCCGGCGCGGGAAGGCCAGGACGCGGTTTACTCTCCCGCCATTGACGGCATCCTCCTGGATCTCGGCGATCATGATGCCATTCAGCGGATGCGGTATCATGACTCCCGGGGAAGGGTGGAGGACGAAAAACTGCATGTCACCTTTCAGAGCGGCTCCCCGTACCCCAATGTGCAGTTTCCCGTGCCGCCCGGGGGGTGGGATTTGACCGCGTTCGGCGGAGTGGAAGTGACGGTCACCAACCCCGGTGACCGCGCTGTGACTGCCCACATGCGGGTGGACAACCCCGGCCGGTGGGAGGATGAACCCTGGAACACGAACCGGATCCGCGTCGGCGCGGGAGAGACCGAAACATTGCGCATGGTGTTTGGGGAAAGCAACGACGCCCCCGGCTTCCCCCTGAATCCGGCCCGCGTTTCGGCCATTCAGGTTTTTTTGATCCGTCCGCGCCAGGACACCGAACTGATCTTTTCCGGCCTCAAAGCCTGGGGCACGCCGGGCGCGGCGGCGGACAGTGCCACCCTGACCTCCCCTGCGGACCGGGACATCCCCGTCACCCCGCCCGAATGGCTGGGGCAGCGTCCCCCGGTGGAGGGCAACTGGGTGCTGACTCTTGATGAGAACTTCGACGGTGACACCCTCAACGGGGAGCTGTGGACCACCCGGTTCCCCTGGAACGGCCCCATGCCGGGGCAGCTTCAGCGCTACGCCCCCGAAAACGTGATTGTCGAAGACGGCATCCTGCGCATCAAGACCGAGAAACGCCACGGGCACGAGAACAACAACCCCGCCCTCGGCACCCGGGAATTCACTTCCGGACTGATTCAAAGTTACGACAAATTTGCCCAGCGCTACGGCTATTTTGAAGCCCGCATGAAACTGCCGACCGCCCGCGGACTCTGGCCGGCGTTCTGGCTGATGCCCGACCGCGGCGCGGAATCCGGGCTCAACATCTGGCGGCGCCGCGACACCGGCGTCGGCGCCATGGAAATCGATATTATGGAGCACTTGACCGAGTGGGGTCCCGGCCGCATGAACGCCGCCGCGCACTGGGACGGCTATGGGGCCAGCCATAAGCACTGGGGGACCACCCATGTGTTTTACGGACCCACCCCCGACGGCTGGCACACCTTCGGCCTTCTCTGGGAGCCCGGCAAACTCACCTGGTTTATTGACGGGAAAAAGGTGGTTGAATGGGAAAACGAACGCATCTCCAACGTGGCCGGCTACATTAAACTCAACACCCAGATGGGCGGATGGGCCACAAGCGACGTGGATGTGGACAGCCTTCCCGACTTCTTCAACGTGGATTGGATCCGCGTTTGGCAGCTTGAAGAACGTATGCCTTAATCCCTTATGAAACCGATCTATCCTCTCTCTCTTATCCTTGCGGTGCTTTGTGTTTCCGACCTTTATGCCACCGGGCCCGTTTACGAAGAAACCTTTGACACGGGTGCCGCCGGGCACACCGGAATTGGAAGTGTCCTGTGGCAAGCCCATTATGGCGCCAATGCCTCCAGCGCCAGTTCCGCGTACCAGGGTCATTTTGATCTCGGGCCGATTTTAGCGAATATACCGGGTCCGGATGGTAAACGAGGGGCCTTGTTTAACCGGAATTTCCACAATGGCGTATCGTGGATTTATTGGACGGACGTTATAAATTTTGGTCCTGTTGCCGGAATTGACCGCATAACCTTTGATCTGGCAAACGCGACTCCGGATGAAAACATTCACGTCGCGATAAGAATCAACGTCGGACTCAAGGAAAAATGGTTTGTCAGCCAGCAGGTTTTTAATAATCCCAGAGATCTGGTGTGGGACTCGAAAATGCTAAAGGTGGCGACGAGCACGTTTTTAAGCCTGGATTTCATCAGCGGCGTGACTCTCGGCCGTCCGGGCAGGCCCACGGCACTTCCCGCCAGGGGTCAGGTTACGGCCATCGGTTTTTATGATCAAAATAAAGTATCCACCCTGCGGTTGGACAATGTCACCGTCATTGCTCAACCCGCCGCAGCGGGCCAGGTCAGCACCCGGCTTTGAATCCGGGAGGTGATTCCTGAAAGCATCCTCTTGACTGAGGGCTGAGGCGCAATCAGTCGGGCAATCGGATAAGAAGTCTGAAAAAGGAGGAAAGTGATTCGGGACTGAGCCCGATGGTGACTTCTTCCCGTTCTGATTCGAGGCTTTCCCGATGTGGGAATTCGCTTGGAAGATTGTACCAGCTGGACAGGTCCGGGGACCACTCGATGAGGCAGTCGACAGGAAAGAGTCCCGGAATAAGCCGTTGGTATCTCAATTCAGCTCCGTCCGCGCCGAGCTGGAGACGCAGACGCCCGGGTTGGAGGGGAGACCAGGGATTCCAGCCCATGGCCAGACGTTCCAGACGGGTGGTTCCGTCGCCCAGATCGTCCGCCTGCCAATCCTGTGGAGCCGGTCCGAAATGCCGATAATGCCAACGGTCCGCCCTTTGATCCGGACGGTTCGCCAAGTCGGCAATCTCGGATGAGGAGAGAGCGCGGCGCACAATCCGCACCTCATCGATACCGCCGGGGAAAAAGCGTGGCGTGCTGTGATTGTCTTTGCCGATCTCCACCAGGGTGGCCGCGGTGTTGATGGCCTGTGGGGTGGTCTCATATGGAACATCCTCCGCTCCGTTGACATACAAACGCACCTGATCCACATTATCCGCGCCCTCGGGCAGCACCACCGCCACGTGATGCCAGCGGCCGTCGGTCAGTGTACGGGCGCCCCGGCGGAATCCACCCTCGACTTCAATCCGCAGCCGTCCGGCGACACCCGCCCCGTCATCCAGCCGGAAATGCCATTTCCGGGAATGTTCCCTGAGACCCCATGCAACAATGGAGCCGTTTCCCTCCGCCCGAATCCAGGCACTGACGGTTCGGGGTTCTGTCCCTGAAGGGGGGACGTAATCCGGATTGAGGCGCACGTGGTCCTGTACGCCGTCAAAATCCAGCGCAAATCCGGAGGGACCCGGAATCCAGGCCGGGGATGCTTCCAGACTGCCGACGGGCCGCCCTCCCGCATCCCGGACGGTCCGGTCCTCTCCTTCATCAAAGGGAAGCCAGAGCAGATTATGATCTTTATAATAGACCTCCACGGTGACCGTCGCATCGGATGACCGTGTTCCATTGGAAAGCGTATACCCGAACACATCTTCGCCATAAAACCCTTCCCCCGGCGTGTAGAGAATGTGACTTTCCTGCACAATTGCCGAACCCTGAAAGGGTTTGTCCACCCCGGAAATTTCCCATCCTTCCGGCGCGGGGACTGGCAGAACGGAAATGAGGACGGGTTGCCCGCCAAGGGTTGAGCTGTTCAGATCGATGGCTTCCGGGGGGGCGGGAGGGGCTTCCACCAACAGGACTTCGGCGGGAAGCGCCTGTTTGGCAAAGCCAGGGCCTGACCAGGCCAGAGAAAGGAACGGTTCGGGTCCGGAGTGGCGGGTGTGGAGACGGTATGGATGTAATCCCGCCTCGAGCAGAATTTTGCCTGAGCTTCGTTCTGTATTCGGTTCATACCCAAAATCCGCATCCAGAAGCAGAATATCATGCAGCCGCATCACCGCACCGGTGTCAGTGGTCAGAAAAAACTCGTATTCCCCGGTAACGGGAACGGACAGCCAGCCGCTGAAGCGGAAGCCGAGGTGATGGTCCCGGGTGCGGAGGCTGAGATCCAGTCCCTGCACCTCCGCAGCGGCGGAGGGGGTGAGGCCCTCGAAGGTGGTGACATAGGGGAAATCCCCCTCAAAGACCGAAGCCTGCACACCCGGCCGGGAGCCCGGCAGGGTGAGGGACGGCACCGGGGAGGTGTCATAGGCGCGGGCCGGGGTGACCCCGGGAATCGGCGGGTGCACCCGTCTCATGCGAAGCACGTTTTCGGAAAATTCAGTTTGGGAGGGGACCCCGGTTTGTCCGGCAAGATTTTCGGTTTCCTGAGGATCCGCCAGCGTCTCATACACCTGAAACGCGTCGGAGGGGGTTTGCACATTGTAACGGATGCCTTTGAATCCATCGCGATAGAGGACCTGCATGTGACCGCGGACCGCGTTGCGGCGGCTTGGATGAAAATCCTCATAATCATTGGTGTTGAGGCTCCAATTGTTGGTGGTGAACTCGACATACACGGTGCCGGGGCGGGGTGGGGCTTCACCGCTCAGGTCGTTCACAAGGGACACTCCATCGGAGCGGAAGGGGAGCGGATGCCCGGCCAGCTCTGCGAAGGTTGGAAGCCAGTCGTGAAATTGGGAGGGATGGGTGCTGACACGTTCCGCCGGGAATCCCGCCGGCCAGCGGACGAGGGTGGGGACGCGGATGCCACCCTCCCAGATGTCCCGTTTGGTTCCGTCGAGCGGTCCGTATGTTCGGAAAAAACGGGGATCCTGCCGAATGGTGCCGCCATTGCCCGGCTCGTGGTGCGGACCGTTGTCGGAGGTGAACACGATCAGGGTGTTGTCGCCGAGGCCAAGGGTGTCGAGGAAATCGAGCAAATCCCCGATGGCGTCGTCGAGCCGGCGGACCATGGTGGCATGCCGCCGGGCGTGTTCGGGCCAGTCGGGGTTGTCGTAGTCGGGGTGGATCCAACTGTCAATGACACCGGAGGCGGTGTTGATGATTTCATCGGGGACTCCTGTCCATTGTACCCCCTCCTCGGGATAGGCCCGGGTGGGCACTTCCAACTTGGCGTGGGGCGCGGTATAGGCTAAATACAGAAAAAAGGGCTGTTCGGGCGAGGCGTTGTGGTGGTCCTGAATCCATCGTTTGGTCCGGGCGGTGTACAGGTCGGTGGAATAGGCCTTGTCCAACTGGTCCGTCACCCGTTCGAAGTTGTGGTAGACGGATTTGTTGAATTCTTTGGGGTAATGATAGTGCGCCTCGGTGTGATGAATGACCCCGAAATAGAAATCAAAGCCGCGGTGCAGGGGATGCGCGGGAAACGAGTCGGCCTCCGCTCCCCCTATGCCCCATTTGCCCACGGCGGCGGTGGCGTAGCCGGCATCCCTCAATACGGTTGCGAGGGTATGGTTGTTTTCCAACTCCTTGTTGAATTCGTTGTCCCGAATATTGGCATGACCCTGGTGCATCCCGGTGAGCACGGAGCCCCGGGCGGGGGCACAGACCGGAGCGGCCGTGTAATGACGTACCATGCGCACACCCTCGGCGGCCATGCGGTCCAAATTCGGCGTATGGAAGGCCGGCAGCCCCCGGGCGCGGCGGAAATTCTGGTAGTAAACCCCCACATCCCCGTATCCAAGGTCGTCGGTGAGGATAAAAATGATGTTGGGTTGCTCGGCGGCGGCGACAAGCAGCCACATCAGCATGAGGGTGAACACAAAGCGGGAAACGAAGGAATGAAGCATAGTCGTCAAGGTGGAGAGGTTATAAAAAACGGCACCTGGAAACCAAGTGCCGTATAGCGTAACGTGTGAAGTAAACGTTGCGGGTGTCAGAAGACGCGACGGCGGAAAACGGCAAGCGTGATCAGGGCCAATGTTTTGTTAGGTCGGGTTGATGCAAGCCCCTGTTGATTTATTCATTACAGCAACAGTTGCGTTATTATTCTCTTGTCATATCTTGATTAGGGTTGTCAATCTGGAAACCTTGCTTTTTCGCAATGTTGACTTCGTTGCCGGAAACGGGTTTCGGTCCCGCATCAGCGCCGGAGGATCCGTGGATTCCATAGATCCTCCGTCCGCGTTTTCTGTTGCCGTGTTACTCGGCGCGCCAGACCCGGATTGAACGGATGGTCATGGCGCCGGAGCCCTGGTCGTAGGCATTGTCCATTGGCGCTTTGACCGCAACGTTGGTGAGGGGATACCAGGTTTCGTCGCTGAACGGATTCGCGTACCGCATGGTTTCCACGCCGTTGACAAACATGGTGATCCAGTTTGGATCCACGGTGACCTGATGGGTGTGGAATTCGCTGTCCAGGGTGTTGGGCTGTTCGAAATCGCTCATGCGCATGCTCATTGCGGAGCGGGTGAACGCCCGCCTCAGGTGTTCGCCGCCGTGGAGGTTGGTGGCGAGGTGGGCGGAGAAATTCCAGTCGTTGTTGTATCCGAACCCCTCATACACATCAATTTCCGGCGGCCAGCCGCGGGTGGGCAGGAGCCAGAGGGCCGGCCAGGAGAACCGCCGGTTGGGCATTCTCACCACCCACTCCACGCTGCCGTATTTGAAATGCGTGTCTGTGGTGCGGTGCCCCGAAAGCATCGCCGCGAGAAAAGGATATTCTTTGGCGGGACTGCCGTGGCGCACGGGCGCGTCCAGCCGGCGCGTGGACAGATTCAGACCCTCCTCCGTCCGCACAAATCCGCCCATGTCGACCGTGCCGTAAAAGCCTGTTTCCTGGTTGCCGTCCTGGGTGCGGCCGTGGGAAAGGGCGGTTGAAAACGAATCCGGACCGCCCCGGTCATCGAATTTCAGGGTTTCACCGGTTGCGGAATAGGCCAGTTCTCCCAGAGGCTGGAAGGTCATGGGTTCCCGGCCGACGGTTTCCACGGGGTTGTTCACCGCGCCGGGTTTTGCGGTGATGACCACCCGGCTCCCCGCCCGGCTGCCGCCCGCGGGGACGTGGGGCTGCACGGCCAGAACGTTGTGCCCCTCCCGCATGTCCCGTATCGCGAACTCCACCGACTGGACCAGCGGATCGCCGGGACGGAAAATCACCGCGCGGGTCCGGTCGGGGTTCGCCCGTCCGCCCTGGCCGTTCAGCACCCGCACATAGGCGACCACCGTGTTCGGGCTGGGTCTGTCCAGCCGCACCGGCACATGCACCACCGTGGCGCCGACCGGGACATCGACTTCTTCCAGGCTGACGCGGGCGGCGCGTGGATAGCGTCTTCCGCGGTTGAACAGCTCCTGGCGCAGGTCATCGTCGATATCGTTTTCGATGAAACGCGTCAGTGCCAGGGCGTTTTCGTCCAGTTCCCCGGAGGGGGATGCCGCCGTCTGGGCGTGAAGCGAAGGGGCCAGGGCCAGCAGCGCGGAGCCCAGAACGGGCAGCAGCTTGTTTTTCAGAGGGTCTTTCATAATCGGATTCCTTATGGGGTTGTGGTGGGGTTGACATCCGTCGGGACGGACGTGTTTCAGCCCGGACTCACGTCCGGGAGCTTAGTTCTTTCAGTGGACACAATTGTTGCGATACAGTTATATTGTTCCATAGATGGGTTGGGGAGTCAAATCAAAAATTTAGGGTTTTCCTTTGACAGAAATAAAGAAAGAAAGTATTATGGAACAATAACGAAACAGTAACCCTTTAAAACCACCCAAACCAAAGGACGTTCATCATGAAGACACACACTATTCCCGCCCTCCTTGCCACGGCAATGCTTGGCTTTAGCCTCACAGCAAACGCTTCGCCGATTTACTCGGAAACCTTTGATAATAACACCGGATCCGGTTTTGCATTGGAGAACGTTGATTGGAAGGCGAATCACGCGGCGAATGCGCTCGTATTCGACTCCTCAACCACAGGTGGTGGGCGGCCTGCGGTAAGTAGCGACGTTGGTTCTGACGGAACAAATGGATTTGTGTTCCATGGAAGTTACGGGCGCGATCAACCCTGGATCTGGTGGACGGATGTCCAAAGCTTCGGGGATGTCGGTGATCTGGAGAGTGTGGGGTTTGCTCTGAGAAATGACAACCATCAGGAAAATATTCGCGTCGCATTGAGCGTGGGGACCGATTGGTATGTGTCTGACTCCGTCTTTAACACCCCTGGAAACCCTAATTGGGTAACACATTCCCTGGACGTGGCAAACAGCAGTTTTCGAACACTCAGTTTTACCAGTGGTTCCACTCTCGGTAACCCGGGGGCGGTCACCGCTCTTCCCGGCAGCGGCACCGTCACTGCCATCGGATTTTATACCGAAAATTTGTTAAGCACGGTACGTTTTGATACAGTCACCGTCATCCCCGAACCCGGCACGCTCGCGCTTGTCGGTCTCGCCCTGGCGGCCTGCGTGTTGGGCCGCCGCCGTTTGCGGAAATAAACGGGGTGGGGGAGGAGGCGTTACGAACCGTCCGAATATCCTGATCTTCATGACCGATCAGCAGCGGGGCGACACGGTCCGTCCCGGCCATCCCTGCCTGACCCCCAATCTTGACCGATTCCGCGCCCGGGCGGTTGATTTCAGCGGGACCTTCTGTCCCTCCCCCCACTGCTGTCCCTCCCGCGCCACCTTTTTCACCGGACTCCTTCCCAGCGAGCACGGTGTCTGGAACAATGTCGAGGTGCCGAACGCCTTTTCCACCGATCTCAAGCCCGGGGTCCGCCTCTGGAGCGAAGAGCTGGCCGCCGCCGGGTACGACTGTGAGTTTGTCGGCAAGTGGCACGTCAGCTTTGACCGCGGTCCGGCGGACTTCGGATGGCGGGACCGCCGCGGGCAGGGGCACGGCGGCGCGCCGCGAAGTCACCGGGACATCAGCGGGGATCTTTGGCGGGACTACGCCCGCCAGGCGGCGCTGCCGCCGCGAAGCAATTCCCGGGCGGAAGGCGAAATCCTCCGTCCCGGCTGGTCTGATTATGTCCACTACGGGGAGCACGAAAATCCCTTCAATGATCAGGGGGTGACCGACCGGGCCAGGGCCATCCTGTCCTCCAAAACCGCCGACAGCGCCCCCTGGTGTCTCTACTGCGGCACCCTGGGTCCGCACGATCCCTATTTTGTTCCCCGGGCATTTTTGGACCTTTACCGGGATATCGAGATTCCTCTGCCCCCGAATTTTGAGGACACCATGGAGGACAAACCCGCCCTCTACCGCCGGACCCGGGGCTTTTTCGATCAGCTTTCTCCCGAAGAGCACCGCGGGGCCATCCGCCACTACCGGGCCTTCTGCACCTACGAAGACCACCTTTTCGGCCAGTTGCTTGAGGCCCTCGAAGCCGGCGGCCATGCCGAAAACACCCTGGTGATCTATTGCTCGGATCATGGCGACTACGCCGGCGAGCACGGACTGTGGTGCAAGGGGCTTCCCTGTTTCCGCGGCGCCTACCATGTTCCGCTGCTCATCGCCGGACCCGGCGTGCGGGGAGGGCGCTCCGTCCCGGAGATGGTGTCACTCGCCGACATCGCGCCCACGCTGCTGGAACTCACCGGAACCGGCGCGGAGTTCCGCCACAGCGGCCGCAGTCTGGTCCCCTGGCTGAGGGGCGAAACCCCGTCCGCCTGGCGCAGCGCCCTGTTCACCCAGTCCAACGGAAATGAACAGTACGGCATCCAGCGCTCCATCACCACCGGCCAGTGGAAATACGTCCACAACGGCTTCGATTTTGATGAACTCTATGATCTCAAAAATGATCCCCACGAGCAGCACAACCTGGCCGGCGAGAAACGCTGCGAGGGGATCGTGCGGGAACTGTGCGCCCGGATTTGGCGTTTCGCCCGTGAACACGACGACCCCTGCACCAACCCCTACATCATGGTCGGCATGGCCCCCGCGGGCCCGGCTGAAGGCCTCCGGGACGGCGTGGTTTCCGGCTGGTGAGATCCCCGTTCCGGGGGAGGGGGGGGGCGGCAAAACGATCCCCGGATTTTATGAAATCGCCTGCACGATAAAAAGAACGTTTCCCGTGCATCAGTCCCCCCTTGTTTTCCCCGAAAGGTTTTGTCCACATGACGCCCCTCAACGGTTCAATTAACGCCCCCCCTCCGCGCCGGGGCGGATGTCCGCCCGCTAAACCGGTCATTCTGGACACGGATATCGGCAGCGACATCGACGACACCTGGGCCCTGGCCCAGTTGCTGCACTCGCCCGAACTGGATCTGAAATTACTCACCACCGCCTGTGGCGACACCCCGTACCGGGCCCGGATCGCGGCAAAGCTGCTGGACCTCGCCGGACGGAGCGATGTCCCCGTGGGAGTCGGACTGTTTCAGCATGTCATGACCGACGCGCACCGTCACCAGGGGCCCTGGGTTGAGGACTATCCCCTGGAGCGGTATCCCGGCACGGTGCTGCGGGACGGGGTGGGGGCGATGATCGACACCATCCGCGCCAGTCCCGAACCCGTGACCCTGATCGCCATCGCGCCCTGCTTCAACATCGCCGAAGCGCTTCGCCGCGCCCCGGATATTGCCCCCCGCTGTCATTTTGTCGGCATGCACGGCTCCATCGACTCCGGTTACAGTCCGGAATCCCCTCCCGTGCCTGAAAACAATGTGGTGCAGGACGTTCCGGGATTCCGGAAGGTGCTGGAGGCCGGCTGGGCAAGCCTCCGCATCACCCCCCTGGACACCTGCGGCCGCATCACCCTCGGCGGCGAACGGTATCAACGCATCCTCGCCGGTCAGAATCCCCTGGTGCAGGCCTGTGTGGAGAATTACCGGATTTGGGCGAAACGGGTGCATTGGATGACCGTGGATTTCGACACCGAGCGCACCTCCACCCTTTTCGACAACGTCGCGGTGACCCTGGCCTACAGCACGGAGCATCTCGACATGGAAACCCTGCGGATTTCCTGCACGGACAAGGGGATGACGGTTCGCGATCCGGAGGGAACCCCGATGGAGGTTGCTCTCCGCTGGAAAGACATGGACGCCTTCGAGGAACACATCACCCGCCGCATCCTGGGCGGGCCGTGAACGCGCTTTGCCCACGGGGGTGTTGCGTTTCAGACCTCACCTTGTCTGGGGACACCGTGCCCGGGGCTTTGTCCTGAAGAGTATACACAAGCAGGATGTATCGATCCGCTGTGTTCGGGCCAACGGTCCGAGCCGATACCAGCCCAGTCCGCAGACGGACTGAAGGTCCGTTTGCGGGCTGGGAATCGGGTTGATCCGATGAAACGCGGGCTGAAAGTCCGCGCAAATCACCGCCGCACACAGGCACCGGGAATCTGTGCGGACCTTCGGCCCGCGCCCCTGTGTTTCTTCCCAAACCCAGCCCGGACGCAGGTTCCGCTTGCGCGGCTCCTGTGTCCGGACTGGGCTGGTATCGGCTCGGACCTTCGGCCCGAAATGGCTCAGAAAAATGTGTATTCTCGTCAGGGTTTCGCCCGTGGCCGGGATGCAACGCCTCGTCAAGGCTGCAAATTCCCTTCAAACGGAGGTCCGGCGCTTCCCCTTCGGGATTTGCGGAACGGAGCGCGGGCAAAAAAACACCGGGATGAACCCGGTGTTTTTTTTGTCGAGGATAACCTGAAGGATCAGTGTTTTCCGTGTTTGCGGAAGACCGCCAGCGCGAGCAGGCTCAGTCCGACGAGGGCCAGGGTGCCGGGCTCGGGAATGACGGTGAGGTTTCCCGTTCCCAGATCGAAACTGTATTCTCCGCTTGTCCAGAGGGTTCCGGAGCTAGAGAGCGCGGTGCTTCCCACGTTCACCGCATCGAAGTTTCCGGTGAAACTGCTGAAGGCATTGAACAGTTCGAAGGTTCCCGGGGTGTCCAGATCCCAACTGTTGATGCTGACAATATTCAGGGTGCCCCCGTAGGTCAGCTCGCCGCTGATGTCGTAGCCGTCGTACTCGGTTCCGCGGGTGAAACCGCCGATTTCCGCGAGGGTTGTGGAACCGGCGTTCAGGGTCAGATCGCCGTTGATGGTGAGCACACCGGCGCTGTTCCCGGCGGAGAGAGTGCCCCCGTCGTTCACCGCCACGTTGCTGCCGATGGAGCCGCTGCCGCCCAGGGTGCCGCCATTGTTGACCTCGAAGGCGCCGCCACCCGTGTGGGTGCCGTTGATCAGCATCGTGCCCGCGTTGACCAGGGTTGCACCGGTGTAGGTGTTGTTGCCGGAAAGAATCAGGGTTCCGTTATTGGTTTCCTGACGAATCCCGCCATTGCCGCTGATGTTCCCGGAGAATTCCGTTTGAGCATTGGCAATGCGGAATCCGCGGAGATTGGCCAGGGTGGCGTCGCCGGTGAAAAGGAGATTTCCACTGTTCCCGCCTCCAAAGATATAACGGGAATTGTTATTTCCTCCTGTGAAAGAGAGGTTGTTGGCGATGGTGCGGTCAGTGGAATTCGTACTCCGGAAGATTGTTTGATTGTCCGTGTTCACCGCAAATTCAATCGTGCCGGACCCGAAGGCCTGATCATCCCCCACGAATAGTGTCGGAGCGCCTCCGGTAATCCGGGTGTTTCCGGTGAAATTGGTGTTGGCGTTGGTGACCGTGAGATGCCCTTGGGATAATTCCAGTCTACCCGATCCGGTGATCTCGCCAGTGATGAATATCTGACCTGCGCTGCCGGAAGAAGTGGTTTGCAGGTTATGGGTTCCGAGGTTGAGTGTTCCCGAGAGGGTGATCTGATTATTTCCACCCACGTTGGCACCCGTGATTCTGGCGTTCCCCAACAGATTTACAGTTCCCGACAAGGTGTGGGCCGACCCAACACCCCCAACACCCGCAGCAAAAATGGCACTGCTGGAATCATTTCCCGTTCCGATGATGTTCAGGGTGTTGGAGATATTCAGCCCGTTTTGGAGATGGAGGTTCGTGCCGGAGGTCATGTTCAGTACCCCGGTTCCCAGCGCGGAGGAATTTCTGGCGATGATCCGGCCTTCATTAAGATTGATCGGTCCGCTGATGGTGTTGGCACCGCTGAGCACCAAGCCTCCCGAACCGTTTTTGGTGAAGCCGTCGGTGCCGGCGAGCACCGCGCTGATCACCGCTGACGTTCCAGAGCCCATTGGATTTACGGTGATGGTGGGTGTCCCGCCCGCCAGAGTCAATATATTCAAAGGATTGGAATTGTTATTGATCGTCCAACCGCCGGGGGTGGTGGTGTCCGCGTTGCCGAAGATGATGTTTCCGATCGTGATCGGTTCGATCAGAGAAATGGTCCGGTCCGCGGTAATGTTATTTGCAAAGGTGGCGGTGTTGCCCGCTCCGGATGCGAAACTACTGTCCCAGTTTCCATTCGCGTCGGTGTTCCATGAGCCGTCGTCCGCGAATACGGTCGAAGGATTCAGCAGCAGTGCCGCCGCGAAAGCAAGTATGGATGCTTTTTGTGTTTTGTTCATCTTCAGTCTCCTTTGGTAGGTTGGGTCGGTGCAACAAAAATTGATCTCAGATACATCAAAGAAAAAGAAACTGTTGCGTTATTATCATCTTGCCATACCTGGAACAGAGTTGTCAACCTTGAAAACTTGTTTTTTCAGAGGCGGGGGGGCGGGATGTGGCGATGCGGATTTTTTATTGAATCCGGACGCCTTCCGCATGGCGCAGGGACAGGTTGGCTTCGGAAAGGTCTTTCACCGGTTCTCCATTGATCGTCAGGTTTTCAAGGATGACGTTCTCGATGCGATGGATTTCATTGTATCCGTGGATGTTCGAGGGGGGCAGGGTTTCGCCGAGCACGGAGATGTTTTTGAAACGGATATTTTGAATGAAGCCTCTGCGGTCCTCTCTGGAATAGCGGGACCTGAGGATGGCGAAATTGATGAGACGGTCTCTCGCATCCTCCACCCGGATGTCTTCATAAAGCACATTTCTCACCACCGCCCGGTCCCCGTTGTGAATGGTGAAGGTGCCGCCGCGTTCCACGTGAAGAATATCAATGTTTCGGAACACGATGTTCTCGATGATGTCCGCCCGGGTTTCGAAACCGATCTCCAGAGCGTTACCCCACATGCCGTTCCAGAGCACAGAGTTTTGAACGACCACGTTGTCGACATTGCCGCCGCTGTCGAAATCGGTGAAATAGTTCACGCCCGCCTTGATGGCGATGCAGTCATCGAGGGTGCGGATAAAACAGTTGTCGATTAACACGTTGCGGCTGCCCACCACGTCGATCCCGTCGTCGTTGCCGTTGTCGGAAACGATTTTCAGATTCCGCACCACGATGTTTTCGGAGGCGAACAGGCTCAGGATCCAGTGTCGTCCCTCATTGATGATGATGCCTTCCACCCGCACGTTTTCACATTGATTAATTTCAATTGCCCGCGCCTCCCGCCGGGCGAGGCGGGAGTTGTCGAGGATACCGCGTCCCCGGATGGTGATGTCTTTTCCTCCGTGGGTCATGAAATTTCCCCGCACGATCGCCCCGCCCTCGATGTAGACCGTTTGTCCGCTGCGGATATGAACGGTTCCGGGGGTATGAACCTTGCCGCCTTCAAAAAACACCACATTGCGGTCATTCCTGTCGGGGATATCCTCCTCCAGGGGATTGGCGAAAATAAACAGGGGCCGTTTGATGTTTTTGTTGATTTCGACGCTTAAATAGGCGGGGTCGGTCAAGGTGAAGGTGATGCGGTTCTTCTCCAACCCGGACTCGATATTGCGGCTGAGGGGACGGATGTCGTAGTTATAGATGGGACCCGCGAAGGTCACCTTCACCTCCACCTCTCCGCTGAAATCGAAACTGGCGAAGGCTCCGGTTCTGGAGGTGTACACGTGCACATCCTCCCCGTTCACTTTCAGAAAAAATTCCGGGGCGAAGTCGGTGTGGGGCGGAGCGGGATAGTTCACAACCGTTGTGCGGCTTTCGCCTGCTGGCGCGGTGAGTAAAATCAGGAGCAGCGCGGTGAACAGGGTCATTGTCGTTGTTTTATATTTTGAGTTCATCTTTATGGGTTTTGTGGGTTTTGTGGGTTTTCGGATTGCAGAGGTTGTTCGGATTGAGCGGAATTCTTGCGCTTCAGCTCGGCATGGGCTCGGAACGTTCCCACCAGCGGACGGGGTCTTCCCCCCGCATGTGAACGATATAGGTGTCGTGATCGAAACGGGGTTCACGGGCAAGGCAGCCGGTGATGAAGGCCTCCAGGGAGCCTTCCGCCTCCAGATCTCCGCAGAGGACCAGCCAGGCGGCGGCGTAGGCGTTCGCCCGCAATTCGCGTCCGGTCAGAATGTCATCGTGGGGAACCAGCGTTTCGCTGCACCAGAGGCCGATCAGTCCGCGGCCTCTCCGCCCGAAGTGCCAGCCGCCGCGGGCGGTGGTCTCATCGAAGGCGTCGGTTGGCCAGTGGGCGTGGGTAAAGGGGATCGGATGGAGGTCGAAGGGACGCACGGTGGAGACATCGGCCCATTCCCAAATTTCGGGGGTGATTTCCGGGTGGGTCTTGGTGCCGTCAGAGATGACATGAATGGCCAGCAGCCCGTTGTCCTTTTGCCGGATCCGGGGGATCAGGCCGTTGCCGTGCCAATAGCCGGGGCGGGAGGGACTGCCGTCAAAAAAGCCGCCGGGATGATTCACAAAGATGTGGCAGTCCCTTTCCAGAGAAGCCTGCCAGAGATGCTGCTGATATCCGGCCCCGCCGGGACGCAGGTCGTTTTGGGGCTGCTGCCCCCCGCGGGGCGGAGCCGGAACCGCCAGGGAGGTGAGCAGATAGGCGGGGGTTTTCTGCAGCACGATTTGCGCGTCCGCGTGGCGGTAGACGCGCGACACCGGCTCGTGACAGAGCCGGTCCAACTCCTCCGGGGGACGGTAGCCGGGGGAGCTGGCGGGAAACACCACCCAATCCCCGGTGCGGCCTCCCGGCCGCCGGGGGGCCTCCAACTCCACCTCGACGGCGGAGGTCGCGTGGGCCAGCAGGATCAGGGTGCCGGACGTTTCCGGGTAGAGCACGTCGCGGTACACCCGGCCCTGCGGGGAGATGACCGCGCCTTTAAACGCGTGCAGGGCCAGATCGCGGTAGATCCGGTCGATTTGAATCCGCATCCGTTCTTTCAAGCCGGCATCCCCGCTGAAGTCCAGCACGTTGAGCATGGCGGCGATGGTAATGGGCATATAGGTGCCACTGTTGAATTCCTCAAAGCCGCGCGCCTCGATCCGGTCAAGCCAGCTCCGGATGCGCGGCAGGGCCCGTTCCGCCTGTTGGATGCCCGTTCTGCCCGAGTTCTGGAAGGTTTCCTGTTCGTACAAATGTCCCGCCAGCAACTGGCATCCGTGAAAGAGCAGGCTGTGGTTTTCGCTGTGAAAACACATCGCGTCGTTTCCGGGTTCATCATTCCAATACCGATACCCTAGAGCGCTTGCCCGGAGGGCCTCCGATTCCGCGGGGGTGGTGAGGTTCAGGTGTTCCATCCTCAGCAATCCGGCGAGGACAAAGTCCGAGCAGTCCACCCGGGAGTCGATCATGGCCAGCGCGTCCGCAAAGACCCGGGCATCTTCGGGAACGGATTGCCCCAGGAGGCGTCGGGCCAGCAGGGGCAGGGCCACGGCATTCCATCCCGGACCGGCCTCCCCGTCAATCCCGGCCTTCGCCACATACCGCAGATGCGCTTCACGGCGGTCCCCTTGGCATGGCGTGACCGCCGGGTGGTTGGCGGGAATCTCAAATAGCCGGATCAGTTCGGTTCCGCACGCCCCCACGGTTACCTCCATGTCGCGGGGCCAGGGCGTTTCAAAACAAAGTTCAGCGGAACCTGCGGGCCATTCGCGCCGGGGGTAACCGGGGCGGTTCACCCCGGCGTTTCGCGGCGCGGGGGAGGCGGATTTGAGCACGTTGCGCGAAACCGGCCGAACTGTGTCGATCCACCGGGATGCTGTCGCGAATTCCGCCGCGCCGGGCAGCAGCACCTGCAAATCCTCCGGCCGTTCAACGAAAATCCCGAACAGCATCCGGGTGTCGCGCAGGCCGAGACACTGCAGCCGCACCCAAAGGCGGTTGACGCCTTTTTTGAGCGGAACCGTGACCGCCGCGGAGTCGGGATTGCGGTACCGGGTGACCTTCAGCCGTTTGAGGTGGGTTCCGTTGACATAGAGATCGGCGGCTCCCGCGGACCAGAGCCGGGCGGTCCGTTCCTCCGTTTCCGGGGACTCGATTTCCGTGAAGGCCCAAAATTCCGCCACGGCGGGTTGACGGAAAAAGTTTTTGAATTCCACAAACTCGTTCCGACCGGGATCGTGACAGGTCCAGGGGGTGCCGAAGGGGCCCGGTTCTCCAAGCCGGGCGGGCGGGGGAGGCGGGGCGGTGCTGTCGTCCAGGGAATTCGTCCGCAGATCCCGGTCGGTGCCCGGCGGTCCGGCGTAGGGTGTCGATTGAATACCGGAGACCAGCCAGTGACGGATGGAGCCCCGGGTGGAGAGTTCGAAGACGGCGGGAGGCGGAGTGTTTTCTTTCATTCGGAGGCCTGTATTTCGTGGACCATCAATTGGCTGATGACGCGGGCCACCCCGGACGGCGGCATGGATTCGACAAGATAGACGTGGTTTCCTTCCGGGTCGTTTTCCCAGTGGTTGGAGCCGTCCGCCTCCGGCACATTCCGTCCGGGCGGGCTGAGAGTCCAGTACGGGGCGGGTCCCCGGACGGCCGCCAGCACGGCGGTCTGGTCCCAACTGGGCCGTCCGCGCTCCAATGGCTGCGAGCTGTGACCCGCGTAGGCGCGGCGGACCGGGTGATCCTCCGGCAAACCGGCCATAGCCGGACCGGTCATGACCGATTCCCCCAGGGAATAGCCCGTGAACAGGATGGGCCCGGGCCACGTCTCCAGCACCCGGGCCGTGTAAGGGGCCGATCCTCTTGCCCAAAAGTTGTGTTCTTTGCCTGCGGGATAATCGCCGCCCATCACCACCAGGCGGGGAACTTTCTGTTGTACCAGCTCAAGTCCCGTCAGAGGACTGCTGGCATCTGGTCCGGAGTCGAGCAGACCCGCGAGATTGTTCAGATGGCCGATGCTGACGATGACCACGCTGTGGTCGGGTGCCGCCGCCAGCCCGCGCCGGTACAGGTCCACCGCGTCGGGAACCTGTTCACGGGAGGTGACCGTGTGGCCGTACCGGGCGGTGTCCGCCGCCAGTTTCTGAACAAAGCGGGCGGCTTCGATGCCGACATCATCCCTTTGACATGCGCCCAGGGGAATGTCGGGACGTCCATAATACGAATTGATGGCCGCCACCGCGCCGATGGACGCCCCGTCCCGGTTGTTGGTGACGACGCCCAGAATCTCCGCCTCGCCTTTCGAGGCAAGGGCATGAAGAACGGCCATGGCGCCCGCGTCATCGCAGTCGGTGGCCATGTCGGTGTCCAGAAGGATGCTTACCGGAAGAGCGGAATGTGAGGCGTTATGTTTATGCATATGTCAAAATATTAACAAATGTTGCGATATTGTCACTAAGATAAGCATAGAAAATTAACCCCATATTTATTTGATTTAAAGTTCTTTTTTTTCAAAATTTTACCCTTGACTATTTTAATGGATGTCAATTACACTAATTGTTACGCAACAATTGCAACGCTGTGGATTGCGCGGGGACTTACCAGCCCCTATTTACAAACACCGACCAGGAGACAACATGAAACGCACGTCATTGCACACAGATTCATCAGCCATTTCGTTGATGAACGGCTTCCCGAAAGCCTCCGGAAAAACGCTTCGTTCGCGGGTATTGGGATTGACAGCTCTCTCCCTCCTGAGTCTGGGCGGGTCCCTGGGCGCCACGGTCATTCACACGGAAACCTTTGACAACAACACCGGAAGCACCCTTGGCATTTCGACGGTGGGCTGGAAGGCGAATTGGGGTTCGGGAGCCAATGCCGCGAACGAATCGAACACCGGGTATGACAACGGGCCGGTGGTCGCCCCCTGGATTGGCCCTGACGGTAACCCCGGGACGTTTGTTGACCGGGGGTTTCATTATTTTGAGCCGTGGATGTATTGGACAGAATCACAAAACTTCGGTGACATTGGCCAACTCGAACGCATAGAGTTTGACATGAGAAACAACGCGTACCAGGAGACTCCGACCGTTATCCGGGTCGCCTTGAGGATAGGCGGGGACTGGTATGTGTCCTCGACAACTTTCAACACGCCCCCCAGCGATGTAAACAACTATCATGCGCACATTCTGCAGATGTCCGGGAGCGATTTTCTAAATCTTCCGTTCGTCAGCGGAGTCACAATGGGACCTCCAGGCGGTGTCACGGCTCTGCCCGGCAGTGGCGAAGTCACTGCGGTCGGGTTGTACACTGAAAGTAAAGAACGAACAATCCGCATGGACAATTTCACCGTGATTTCCGGAGGGTCCGGCGGGGGAGGGAATCCCGGGGGCGGAGGTCAGCCTGCTTCATACACGGAAACGTTTGACAACGGCACCGGAAGTCCCGTCGGAATCTCCACCGTGGCGTGGAAAGCGAATTGGGGTTCCGGTGCGAATGCCGCGAATGAATCGAATACCGGGTATGACAATGGTCCGGTGGTCGCGCCCTGGGAGGGTCTGGACGGGAGCCCGGGGACGTTTGTTGACCGGGGTTTTCACTATTTCCAACCCTGGATCTATTGGACGGAGGCTCAGGACTTTGGTGACATCGGCCAACTCGAGCGGATTGAATTCGACATGCGGAACAGTGACTTCGAAGACAATCAGTCTGTTTTTCGGGTCGTGCTGCGGATTGGCGGGAACTGGTATGCGTCTCAGGAAACGTTCAGTTCGTCCAATGGGAATCTTTGGGAATCCAAATCGCTGAATGTGCAGACCGGTGCGTTTTCAGGCTTCTCTTTTACCAGCGGGTCCTCTTTGGGGCCTGTGGGCGGGACCGTCGCCCTTCCCGGCAGTGGAACTGTGACCGCCGTCGGTTTATACACTGAAAGCAAACTGCGGACAATCCGCATGGACAATTTCACGGTGATTTCGGGGGAATCGGGCGGGGGAGGCGATCCCGGGGGCGGCGGACCCCTTGCGGAGTACATGGAGCCGTTTGAGAACCTTGGCGGCGGTCACGCCGGGATCTCGTCGGCGGGATGGAAGGCGAACTGGGGTTCGGGGGCAAATGTGGCGAACGAATCCAACACCAGCACCGGCGGCGGACCCATCATCGCCACGTTTTCGGGTCCCGACGGGGATCCGGGAATTTTCTGGCTGGGCAATTTCAACCGGAATCAGCGCTGGATGTATTGGACGGAGATTCAGACCTTCGGCGACATTACGCAAATCGGGCGCATTACGTTCGATCTCCGTAACAGCCATCCCGGTGAAAACCTGCGGGTCGCACTCAGGATTGACGGTAACTGGTATGTGTCGGAGGAGGTTTTCAACAATCCGGTGGAAGCCGATTGGGAATCCCAAAGCCTGATTCTGTCGGAAAGCGCTTTTTTAAATCTTTCCTTCAGCAGTGGTTCAACACTGGGGACGCCTGGCGGGGTCACAGCACTGCCCGGCAGCGGCGAGGTCACGGCCGTGGGATTATACAACGCGAACATGCTCAATACGATCCGCATCGATAATTTCGCGGTGCTTTCCGGCGCGACAGATGAAGTGTTTTGGACCGGAGGCGGCGGCAACGGGAACTTTCAGAACGGAGGAAACTGGAACACCGGCGCGCCCCCGGCGAATAACGACTGGCAGCACACGGCGGTGTTTGGACCTCCCGCCAACCCCTCCACGGTTGCGTTGTCGGCCGATCGGGATGTGAAAAGCCTTCGCTTCGACACGGCGGGATGGACGCTCACGGGTTTCGCCTTTGACAACCTGCGCACCGTCTCCAGCGGCGGCTCCGGCACGAACATGATCGCCTCCGGGCTGGCGATTCAGGGAAGCCACACCTGGACGGTTGATCCGGGAAATGAATTGCTCCTGTCCGGCGGCCTGTATCTGCGGAATCATACCCTTGCGCTCACGGGAGGGGGAACGGTCCGAATGACACAAAGTCCCTCCGGATTCACAAGCGGTGCCTACGGGATCCAGGTGGGGGATGTTCTGCTGCAAATTGACCAGAGCACTCTGTTTGCCCCGGGGGCCAGCGCCGACGCGGCCGTTTGGCTGACTCAATCCGGGTCAGAGTTGTTGTTCGCCGGCACCGTTTCCCAGGCCGAGGCCCTCATCGCAAACGGTGTCATCGTGAACCTGACGGGGTTTGGATTGAACGTGATGAGCGATTCTGGCGGAAATTATGTGTGGATTTCGCCGGACACTGAAGATCCCCAACCGTTCGTACCCGGCGACTGGCAGCTTACGTTCCAGGACAACTTCACCGGAAACGCGCTGGATGGCACCAAATGGAGGCTGGGCCAGCACTGGTCGGGGATCGCCGGCGTCGCCAATGTCGATCCCGCCAATGTAAAAGTGGAAAACGGAAAACTTCACTTGACCATGGAAGAACGAACCACCGATTACGGCGAAATGGTCACCAGGAATTTCGCCACCGGGGAAATCAGTACCTTCAAGAATTTCCGCCAGAGATATGGTCTGTTTGAAGCCCGGATTCGATATCCCGCCGTGACCGGTCTATGGCCGGCGTTTTGGCTGATGCCGGACCGGGCGCAATACGGCTGGCGCGACAATTACGCCCGCAGTTATATGAAGTTCGACCTGAGCGGCGTCAACCCGGGAACCATTCAAACGGCGGAGCTGAGAATGAACGTATCCTCGATGGATTCCGGTGGCGTCAACAATGTCCTGTTCATGCGGCTGGAGGATGACAGCTGGAGCGAGGGGACGATCACCTGGAACAACGCCCCCACGCCTGATCCCCTTTGGATCGAGCAGAAATGGAACCAGGCTTCGGTTGGCAATGTGATGACCGTGGATGTCACGGATTATGTCGCGGAGGAAATGGCGGGCGACCAGGTGATCAGCTTTGTGCTCGCGGACACCTTCATGCGGGACCGGGCTGTCCGGTTTCACAGCCGCACGGCGTCAAATCCGGCCGACCGTCCCCAACTTATCGTCAATGGGGTCACGTATACCGCCACTGAAGATGCCACTGTCCGGTGGGGGAGCCACGCCAACAGCAACTTCGGGTCCGGTGCCGAGCTGATGGTGCGGGACGCGTGGGGCAACACTGCCGACACCTTCAACGGCGGCATGGAGATCGACATTATGGAGTCCCTCGGCATTTGGGGGCCAAGCAGAACCTCTCACGCGATGCATTGGGACGGATACGGTGGAAGCCATCAGTATCTCGGCTCCGGTGTGGTCAGCTATCCGGCCACGGCGGACGGGTTCCATGTGTACAGCCTGAAATGGGAGCCGGGTCATCTGGAGTTCTATGTGGACGGCGTTAAAACCCCCTTTGAATGGACAAATTCACGGGTGATGTCCGTTCCGGCGTATATGATCCTTTCCCTGCAGGCCGGGGGATGGGATCACAACAACGCCGGTCCCCAGATCGACAATCAGGTCATGGAGGTTGACTGGGTCCGGGTTTGGAGTCCGTCCCCCTGAAACTGCCCGCCAATCTTAATCTGAACACCGGCACGCGAAAAGCGGCCGGTGATCTTGTGAACGATTTGGTCTCCCCGCACAGGAAAGGGTTGCTGCTCGCGATGGCCCTGAACCTGGTCGTGGGTATTTCGGTCACGTTCCAGAATCTCCTGCCCAAGTTCATCATGGATGACGCCCTGCTGAAGGAGGGTCTGGATCTGGAACAGCGCCGCCAGCGGCTGTTTCTGTTCGCGCTTCTCTATGTGTTTGTCGGCATCGTGCTGCGGGCCGGGGTCTGGCACGGCTCCCTGCGAATTTTCGGACGCATTCGCGAGCGCTGCGTCTCACGGCTGCGCTCCCGTTTTTTCAATCATGTAAACCGGCTCTGCATCTCGTTCCACAACCGGCACAACAGCGGGGAGCTGTTCAGTTATCTTTTCGGCTCTCCCCTGACCCATGTGCAGCAATATTATTCCCTGTTGGCGCTGATGCTTCCCCACGAGGTCGTCTCCCTCACGCTGACCCTGGTGTTTCTGGGCAGTTGGGATTTGTTGCTGACAGGGGTGATCCTCATTTCCATTTGCGTCCATTTCCTGGTGCAAATCCGCGCCCGACTGCTGATCCGGGAAATCCAGCACGATTTTCAGAAAACCGAAGCGAAGGTCAGCGGCAAGGTGGCCGATATGCTGCGCGGCCACAGAGCCATGAAACTCTACGCCGTGGAGGAAAGCGCCGACCGGGATTTCGGACGGGAACTGGACATCATTCACGACAAATCCTACTGGCGGGAGATCCGGAGTCATCTTCAGCAGATCAAACAGGAAAGCGTGCTGTACATCGGCTATGCCTCGCTCAGCATTCTGGCGGGCTGGCGGTTTTTGGGCGGTCACATTACGGAAGGGCAGCTCACCGCCTACCTGACATCCTATATCGCGCTCCAGGGGCCGCTGCGCACCTTTTTCCAACTGGCCCTGCTCCGGGGAAGCTCCCAGGCCAGTCTGGAACGCATGGCGGCGCTGCTCACAACCGAAAGCAGCACCCCCGATCCGGAGACCGGGGTGGCGGATGTGCCCCTGCGCGGGGAGATTGTTTTTGATCACGTGACCTTCGGGTACGGAGAGGAACCGGTGCTTTCCGATGTGTCGCTCACCATTCCCTTCGGACAGAAAGTGGCTCTTGTCGGTCCGTCCGGCGCCGGGAAAAGCACCATCGCCCAGTTGATCCTTCGCCTTTACGACCCGCAGCAGGGCCGGATTCTCTTCAACGGCATCGACATCCGCTCTTTTTCCGGCAGCGCGCTCCGCAGGCGCTTTGGTGTTGTTCCTCAGGATCCTTATATGTTCAACTGCAGCATCCGGGACAACCTGACCCTGGTCGACCCCGATGCGGACGACGCCAAACTGCGCGAGGTGTGTGAACAAGCCAATGCCTGGGAGTTTATCGAAGATCTGCCCCAGGGCCTGGACACGATGCTGGGGGAGGGCGGCTGCACGGTGTCCGGCGGACAGCGTCAACGGCTGGCCATTGCCCGGGCGCTGCTTATGGAGCCCTCTTTCTTTGTGTTCGACGAGGCCACCAGCGCCCTGGACACGCTCAGTGAGGAACGGATCCGCGACGCCATGTCCCGGGTCACCGAAGGACGCACCGCGCTTTTTATCGCCCACCGGCTGGCGTCCGTGGAAAACTGCGACCGGATTCTGGTGCTGGAGAACGGCCGGATCACCCAGGACGGAAGCTACGCGGAACTCGCCGCCGCGCCCGGCATGTTCCGGGACCTGCTGCGCACCCAGAACGTGAGATAAGGACCCCGGCGGGCCTTCAGGGTTTAAGCCATTCCAGCCAGTCCAGGCGGAGACTCCCCCGCTTCATCACCAGTTTGAGGCAGTGGCGTCCGGGAGGAATGACCACCCCGCGCGCGAGCGTGCGTTCCCGCCAGCCCGTCTCCGGCGGCAGCGCCACCGGCAGTTGGATTCGGTCGTCCAGCCACAGCTCGAATTCCGTCCCCGTCCCGCCGCTGTGGAGATGAGCGGTGAGGTCAAAGGCTTTCGGACCGTCTTCGCCGCCGTGCAGTTCATACTTCACCCAGTCACCTGACTGGAGACCGAGGCTGAGAGCCTGTTCGGGTTTGGTGTGGCTTTTGCGCTTGTTCCCGTAGTCGGGCAGTTCATCGTCCCGGGGGAACACAAATTGAATATCCGCTCCCTCCTCGCGGCGGATGTTCACGGAGGCGCACACCTTGTCGGTGAAAAAATAGGAGCGGCCAACCCCCTTCATTTCGTAGGCCTCGGCGGGAATGCGGAACGGAACCCGGCGCATCATGGCGCACACAACCTCCGCATGATATTCACAGTTTTCAAACCGGATGTTTTCCAGAAATTCCCACAGGATGGGTTCGGCCTCCGCCGGGGTGAGTTCCATCTCCCCCCGGGCGTGAAGGGAAAGCTTTTCCCAGTCCCGCGGAACCTTGACCGAGCAGGGGGTATTGAGGGTGTCCATTTTTTTCCAGGGCCAAAAGCACCATGAGATGTTGTGATCCTCCAGCATCTGGAAGGAGGCCGTATACCAGTCCAGGGAGTTTTCCCCGCTCTCCCCCATCCACAGGGGGACGTTCAGCGTTTCGCGGAGGTTCAGGTAGTCCCGGACAAAGCGGTAATCCGTTGGGCACCAGTATTTGTGGAATTGAACGACCATGTTGTCGTCGGATTTTTCCGTGAAAATCCTGAAATCGGTGGCCCAGTGGGCGCATTCGAGAATCACCATGTGGCGGGTGTCCACCTCGCGTATGGCGGCAATGAGGCGCTTGTAGATGTCGATCAGGGCGTCATTGAACTGCCGGTGCTCGCGGGGGACGGGTTCGTTCAGCAGGTCGTAGCCGCCGACCACGGCCCGGTCGCGGTACCGCAGCGCGATCGTCCGCCAGAAGTGGACGGTGCGTTCGACGTTTTCCGGATCGGTGAAGAGGTGGGGATACCCGGGCGAGTCGTCAATGTTGGTGCCGGTCTGACCGCCCGGTGCCCCGTGCAGATCGAGGATCACATACAGGCCCGCGTCCTCGCAAAGGTCCAGCATCGCGTCGATCCGTTTCATCCGGGATTCCGACCAAACGCCCTCGTCGCTCATGAACAGGCGGTAATTCAACGGCAGCCGAATGGAGTTGAATCCTTCCTTGGCGATTTGCCGGATGTCGGCCTCTGCGGTGTAGCGGTCGTAAAAGGTTTCCCAAAAGACCGCCGCTTTTTCCGGGCCAAGGAGTTCCTCAAACACCGCCTCCATTTTCCGGGCGGTGCCCAGCTCCTTTGGAAATTTCCACATGTAGGCTTCCGGAAGAAACCAATTGCCGAGGTTCACCCCGCGCAGGAGCACAGATTCGCCGTGTTCATCGACGATCTCCGTGCCCCGGGTCTGTAGAAAACCACGTTTTAAACTATCCGGCATCGCGATCTCTGGCGGGGGTTGAGTGGATATTCGATCCGATGGAACGCCCTGTTACGGGGCCTCCACCCGGAACCGGGCGCGAAGCGCGTCGGGGTCGCGGCTGGACTGGGCGAGTTCGATTTCGAATTCGCCCGGTTCCACCACCCGCTCGCCTTCGGCATTGACGATGGAGCAGGCGGACACGGGAAGGGAGAACCGCAGGCGTTTGGATTCGCCCGCTTCAAGCTCGGGCTTTTGAAACTCCTTGAGTTCTTTCTGCACCCAGGTGGCGGAGGTGACCACATCGGAGAGGTAGAGCTGCACCACGCATTTTCCGGCCCGTTCCCCGGTGTTGGTGACGGTC
Organism: Verrucomicrobiota bacterium; assembly: GCA_020831625.1. Classification (GTDB taxonomy): domain Bacteria; phylum Verrucomicrobiota; class Kiritimatiellia; order SS1-B-03-39; family UBA6053; genus PXAS01. The sequence goes on from JAFIGD010000003.1 coordinate 173,308, forward strand.
ACTTCACAGTGGATTTCCCCGTTCCGAACCTCGGAAGAGGGTGGGGCTGTCAGTTCCGAGAGTCGGAACGTGGTGTAGGAGAGGCCTTCCCCGAAGGCGAAGTGCGGGGCCTGGGTGATATCGGCGTAGCGGTCGCCGTGCTGGCCGCGCACCTGGGAATAATAGACCGGCTGCTGGCCCACATGATAGGGCACGGAGATCGGAAGCCTCCCGGAAGGATTGACCGCACCCGCGAGGACTTCGGCGAGCGCCTGTCCGCCGGTCATGCCGGGGTTGAACAGTTCGAGGATGGCGTCGGCGTTGTGCACGCAGGCGGGGAGCACGTTGGGTTTGCTGTGGAGCAGGATCAGCACCAGAGGTTTTCCGAGGCCGGCGAGGGCTTCGAGCATTCGGATTTGACCGCCCTGCAGTTCCAGGGTGCCGGTGGATTTGTATTCGCCGACAAGGTGCAGTTCGTCGCCCGCCACGGCCACGATCACATCGGCTTCCGCCGCGAGCTGGAGGGCGGGGGCGAGGAGGTCGTCACCGGCGTCGGTGACCCGGCAACCTGGGGCGTGGTTCACGGTCCAGGAGGCGGGGGCGTGCTGTTTCAGTCCGTCCAGAATTGTGACGGTGCATGCCCGGGGCTGGGCGTGTTTGACGGGATCCATCTGGCCGCTGGCTCCGGCCCAGTCGCCCAAATGGATTTGCGCGTTGTCGGCGTTGGGCCCGATGAGGGCGATGTTCAGCGGTTTGTCGGAGGGCAGGGGAAGGGTTTGATTTTGGTTCTGGAGGAGAACGATGGATTCGCGGGTCAGCTCCAGATTGGTCTGCCGATGGGCTTCGCAGCCGATGAGGCTCCTGCGGGTTTCATCGGGCGCGCGCGGATTTTCGAAGAGTCCCATGCGGAATTTCAGCAGGAGGATGCGGTACACGACCTCGTCGATCTCCGCTTCGGCCAGCATTCCGTGTTCCACTGCGTCAACCGCGCCCTCCAAAAAGGCCGGGGTGGCCATGATGAGGTCGTTGCCGCTTCGGACCGCGATGACGGCGGCCTCGGTAATGTCCGCGGCGATTTTCTGGTCCGTAACCAGGTTGCCGACGTTATTCCAGTCGGTGACGAGGATGCCTTCGAAGCCCCATTCCTCTTTGAGAACGGATTTGAGCAGCCAGGGATTGGCGCTGGACGGGCGGCCTTCCATGGATTGATAGCCGACCATGAAACTCATGCAGCCGTTTTTGGCAGCGGCCTCGAACGGGGGGAGGAAATAGGAGCGCAGTTTGCGGGGGGAGATGTCCGCCTCCGAGGCGTCGCGTCCGCCCAGGGTCTCGGAGTATCCCGCAAAGTGTTTGGCGGTGGCGAGAATCGCGTCGGGATCGTCGAGGCCCCGGCCCTGGTATCCGCGGATCATCGCGGTGCCGAAACGGGAGATGAGGAAGGGGTCTTCGCCGAAGGTTTCGCCGACCCGGCCCCAGCGCAAATCACGGGTGAGGCAGAGCACCGGGGAAAAGGTCCAGTGGACACCGGTTCCGCAGACTTCGCGGGCGGTCACGCGGGCCGCCGCCTCGATGAGATCCTCGTTCCAGGAACAGGCCTGCGCGAGCTGGGTGGGGAAAATGGTGGCGCCGGGCCAGAAGGAATGTCCGTGAATGCAATCGTCTCCAATGAGGATGGGGATGCCCAGACGGGTCTTTGCGGCGAGTTCCATCGCCTCCCGGCTGCGGTCCCCGTTGATGTGGAGCAGGGAGCCGGCACCTTTGTTGGACACCAGATCCGGCAAATCGCCCTGGGCGTCAAGCTGAAGCATTTGTCCCGCTTTTTCGTGAAGAGTCATCCGGGTCAACAAGTCATTGGCGCGGGTTTCGGGCGGGAGAGACGAATTCAGATAAGGTGGGTTCATGGCGGGTTTCCTAGCAATTCAATCCGGGAAAGACCATCTTTTCCGGGGGGCGTTTGGCGGTGAGTTTTTTGAATAATAACTGTTGCGCATCTATTATATTTAAGGTTCACTGTCAATCTTAGTGTCAGATACCCCTCGCATTTGAGTATTGCCTTCCATGTAAATGAGTTTGGACCGCCGGACATGATATATATCAGATGTTTATTTTTGATGCCCGTTATACTTTGCAGCTTTGTTTCAGCGACGATGCCGGATGCCGGGGAGGTGCTTTTCGAGGAAACGTTTGAGCAGGCGGGCGCGCTGAATCGCTGGACGAGATCCGACGAACGGCAGGTTCGCATTGTGGAGGAAGACCGGAGCAGGGTGTTAAAGGTCGAATCGGACGGTGGCGGAGCTTTCGCGGTTTTGGAATTGCCCGCGGAGCGGTTCCGGGGATCCCGGGTGCAGGTGCAGGCGCGGCTCCGGGCGGAGAATGTCAGTCGACCTCCCCATCCCTGGAACGGCGTCAAAGTGATGCTGCACACCGCCGGGCCGTCACGGGAGGATTATCCCCAGGCGTTGTTGGGCACCGGCGGTTTTGACTGGCTCGATGCCTCTTTTACCGCGCGGATTCCGGCGGATGTGACCACGGTTCGCCTGCTGCTGGGGCTTGAAGAAGTCAGTGGCACCGTGTGGATTGACCGGGTGAACGTCATCGTGGAGGAGCCGCCACAACCCAGACGGGAGGTCATTCACACCGGGCCCGTTCACAAAGGGCATGACCTGCCCCGGCTGCGGGGAGCCATGATTCCGACGCGGCCAACGGCGGGAGATTTACGGGATCTTGCCGGACTGGGGGCCAATCATATCCGCTGGCAGTTGACCTGGGACACCTTTCCCCGGAGTCCGGCGGATCAGGCCACACCGAAAGAATATGAGGCCTGGATCGGGGAGATCCTGGATTATATCGACACGCTTTTGCCCCTCTGTGAGGAACTGGGTCTGCGGGTGCTGATCGATGTGCACACGCCACCCGGAGGGATTACGGGCCGGGATCACATGCGGTTGTTTTCCGAACAGGCCTTCCAGGACACCCTGATCCGGGTGTGGGAGCACATTGCCCGCCGTTACAAGGGGCATCCGGCCATCTGGGGCTACGATCTGCTGAACGAACCCCTGGAGGGGCCCGTTGCCGAAGGATTGATGGACTGGCAGGCCCTGGCGGGTGAACTGGCGGCACGCATCCGGGCCATTGACGCGGAGCGGACCCTCGTCGTCCAGGCCGCGCCGGGGGGCGGCCCCAAGGCTCTGGTGGACTTCACGCCCCTGCCGCAGCCCAACATCGTGTACAGTTTCCATTTTTACGAACCCCATGAATTCACCCATCAGGGCGTGTATGACACCCGGACGGTCGGCCAAACCTATCCCGGAACCCTCCGGGAGCAGGTCTGGAACAAAGAAACCCTGCGGGGAATCATGCAACTGGTCGCGGAATGGCAACGGGAACATCATGTTCATATCTATGTCGGCGAATTTTCGGCCATCCGCTGGGCGCCCGGCGACAGCGCCCTCAATTACCTCAGGGACTGTATCGACCTGTTTGAGTCCTTCGGCTGGGACTGGGCCTATCACGCTTTTCGTGAGTGGCAGGGCTGGAGTGTGGAGCACGGGACCGACAAACAGGATCTCAGTGTTCAAACCGAACCCGGATCCCGCAAACGCCTGCTGATGAACTGGTTTGAAAAAAACCGGAGATGAGTCTGTGCCTTATGACACGCCGTCGGGCTTCACCCTCGGAATATAGTTCAGCCCTCCGGGCCTTTCGGGCTTGGTCGGACCGAAACCCCAGGCTGCGCCCGGGGCTGAATATGTTTCGGCCCTCCGGGCCTTGAAAATCGATGTTCAACTCGTGTTCAGACATGTGTCGGCTGTTTTATATATCCCAACGGGATAAAACCCGTAAGCCAGGGGCGTTGCCCTGACGAGTATACACATTTCAAATGAGTGATCGCATGGGGCAAAAAACAATA
>JAFIGD010000030.1 GCA_020831625.1 Verrucomicrobiota bacterium
TTCGGCGACCCCGACCGCACCATGTTCCCCGCCATCCCCAACCCCCGCTCCCCCCGGCCAGCCGCCCGGCCCGAAACCCCCGGCCCCCACCCCCACGCCGCGCCCCCGGCCGCTCACCCCCGAGGAAATCCGCGAACGCATTCAGCGCGAACAGGGTCAAATTCCCCAGCGCCCCGCCCCGCAACCCGCGCTCTCCGCCGAACAGCTCCAGCGCCAAATGGGACAGGGCCTGTCCTCCGGCGGCACCCCCGGCGGAGCGCCCACCGGCGCGGCCGGCGGCCCCTCCTTCGACTCCGTCGAGAACGCCCTCCGCCAAAGACTCTACGCCGCATGGAATCAGCCCGCCGGATTGAGCGCCGCCTCGGGTTTCTTTGTCCAAGCCGAAGTAGACGTCAACCGCGACGGCTCCATCCACGCCACCCGGGTCCTTCGCGCCTCCGGGCACGGTGAAATGGACCAAAGCGTGCGGGCCGCCCTCAACGCGGTCACATTTGCCGCCCCTCTGCCGCCGGAATTCCGTGGACAACGCCACAGCTTTCGCATACGATTCGAAATCACACACTGACACCCCCGAAACCACTTCATGAAACTCGCCTCACTTCTCGCCCTTTGCATCTGTTTCGCGCCCGCCCTCACCCGGGCTCAGCGCGAAATCGTCATCACCGGCAGCGGCGGCGGACCCTCGGTCCTTGATTATACCCGCTTTGCCGCCGACAGCGGATCCGGCCGCGTCTTTTACGACACCCTCCGCCGCAACCTGGACCTCACCGGACAGTTCCGCCAGGGCGCGCCCAGCGCCGCCGATTTCCAGGTCACCGGAAACGCCCGCGAAAGCGGCGGACAACTCCACGTCACCGTTGAGCTTCTCGACCGCGCCAACCAGCGCCGGTTCGGCAAACGCTATCAGGCCGCCCCCGATCAGGCCCGCATGCTCGGACGCCAGGCCGCCGATGAAATTTTGCTGGACCTCAAGCGCTCCCGGGGCTTCGCCACCAGCCGCATCGCCATGATCGGCACCCGTGCCGGCTCCACCGCCAAAGAACTTTACCTGATGTATCCCGACGGCGAGGACGTTATCCAAGTCACCCGCTTCGGCCGCATTGTTCTCGGCCCCCGCTGGGCACCCGACGGTCAATCCGTCCTCTACACCACCTACCACCGCGGTTTTCAGGATCTCGTCCGTCAACATCTGCAAACCGGACGCCTCGAAACAATCTCCAGCTTCTCCGGCATGAACACCGGCGGGGCCATGTCGCCCGACGGCCGCTCCGTCGCTCTGATCCTCTCCCGCGACGGCCGCCCCGAACTCTACGTGCGCGACCTCCGCAGCGGCCGCCTCACCCGCCTCACAAACACCCCGAATTCCGGAAAATCCAGCCCCTCCTGGTCCCCGGACGGCAGCCAGATTGTCTTCGTCTCCGGCCATGAGGGACGCCCCCACCTCTACACCATCAGCCGCAACGGCGGTTCCCCCCGCCGGATCACCACCGGCGGCGCGGAAAATCTCTCCCCAAACTGGAGCAGCAACGGCCTCATCGTGTTCACCCGGCGCCTGGGACCGCGCTATCAAACCGCAGTCCTCAATCCCGCCGGCGGCGATATCCGCATCATCAGCCCCGAAGACAACGCCAACTACGAAGAACCCTCCTGGGCCCCGAACGGACGCCATATCGCCGTGACCCGCACCGAAGGCGGACAATCCTCCATTTACTTGCTTGACACAGGGGGAACCGCCCCGATACCCTTACTCCACGGACGCGGCAACTGGCAAATGCCCGCCTGGTCTCCGTAAACCCGAATTTTCTAATCACCCTCCATCCCAAACCCCTCCTACTTCTCTCATGAACTTTTTTTCCAAACGTATTCTGCTTGTCATTCTGGCCGCCTTCGCGCTGACCGCCTCCACCTGCCGCCGCGGCGGACGTCAGGACCCCAACGCCCTCCTCAATCAGGATGAGTTCCTGGACGGCTGGGACGACACCGACGGCTTCGGCGGTATTCCGCTCGACGACGAACGTTCCGGTATCTTCGCCACCGGCACCCCCGTCGCCCACTCCATCTCTCCGGTCTACTTCGCGTTCGACAGCTACCGCATCGCCGCCTCTGAACTGGTCAAAGTTCAAATGGCCGCCGAACACCTCCGCACCTTCCCGCGGGATGTCGTCGTCGTCGAAGGCCACACCGACGAACGCGGAAGCAGCGAATACAACCTCGCCCTCGGCGAACGCCGGGCCCTCGCCGTCCGCGAGGCCCTCGTCAACCTCGGCATCGGCTCCGAGCGCATCCAGACCCTCAGCTTCGGTGAGGAGCAGCCCGCCGTCCAAGGCACCGGCGAAGGCGTCTGGTCCCTCAACCGCCGCTCCGAATTCCGCTTCCTCCGCTAAAGCGGCACAAGCATATCGGCCGCACCCGTCTCCCCCGCCTCACAGCGGGGGATTTTTTTGGTAGTAAAATACCTGCTATTTTAAGAGCCCGACCGGCATACCACAAATCCCGCAAGGATCGGGCTTGCCCGTTCCGCGCGGCCATCATTTCCCGCCGGAAGAATTCTGACGGCAAAATACTTGATTCCTTCATGGTTATAACATATGTTCTAACGATGAACATCAAAACCAAAGTGCGCAAAATCGGAAATTCCCAGGGAATCCTTCTGCCGAAGGAGGCTCTCCAACAGCTTCAGGTCAAAGAAGGCGACGCGATCTACCTCACCAAGGCTCCCGACAACGCCCTCCGCATCAGCACCGGCGACCCCGCGTTTGAACGGAAAATGGCGATTGCCGACGATCTGATGAATCGTTATCAAAACGCCCTGCGGGAACTGGCGAAATGACAGAACTGGTCTGGCTCGGCTACGAAGAATGCCTAAACTGTCATTCGGTGCTACTCGCCCGGTTCGGTGGTTTGGACGGTGTGCGCGATCAGGGTCTTTTGGAGTCCGCGCTTCAAAGACCTCAAAACGTTTGGTCTTACGGCAGTCAAAATCTTTTCGACATGGCGGCCGCATACGCCTCCGGCATCGTGAAAAATCATCCGTTTCTGGATGGCAACAAGCGGACGGGATTTCTCGCCGCGGCTTTGTTTCTTGAAACCAACGGATATCATTTCACCGCCCCCGAACCCGAAGCCGTTCTCATGACCGTTGATCTCGCCTCCGGAAAAATCGACGCCGGTCTCTACGCCCGCTGGCTGGAAGTCAACAGCCGTCCCGAAACCGACTGAGCCATGGGAAACCCGATCGTACTTGGCGTGGACACCGGTGGAACCTTCACCGATGTCATCGCATTGGAAAACGGGACCCTGACCGGGTTCAAGCTGAGCTCCACCCCGCCGAATTTCGAAGCGGCCGTCCTGGAGGGAGCCAGGACCCTCAGCCGCAGCGCCCAGCACACCCTCCTGCACAGCACCACCGTCGCCACCAACGCGCTGCTCGAACGCAAGGGCGCCAAAACCGCCCTCATCACCTCCGCCGGCTTCCGCGATGTCCTCGAGATCGGCCGCCAAAACCGCCCCTGTCTCTACGACCTCTTTCCCCGCCGCGCCCCCGGCCTCGTCCCCGGTCACCTCCGCTTCGAACTCCCCGAACGCGTCGCCGCCGACGGCTCCGTTCTCACGCCGTTAGACCTCTCCACCCTTCCGGACATCATTCAAACCCTCCGCGAACACCGCGTCGAATCCGTGGCCGTTCTTTTTCTGTTCAGCTTTTTAAGGCCGGATCACGAGCGGACCCTCGGAGCCGCGCTGGAGGCCGAAGGCTTTTCCGTCTCGCTCTCCTCCGAAATTCTGCCCGAGTTCCGCGAGGTCGAACGCGGCTCCACCACCCTCGTCAACGCCTATGTCGCCCCCGCCATGGGACGCTACCTCTCCCGCCTCAAACAGGGGCCCGCCTCCCGTCTGCATATCGTCCAGTCCAACCGGGGCTGCATGACCCCGGAGCGCGCCGCCCGCGAAGCCGTGCACACCCTCCTCTCCGGTCCCGCCGCCGGCGTGGTCGGAGCCATGACCGTCGCGCGGGCCGGGCGTCACAACTTAAATCTCATTACCTTCGACATGGGCGGCACCTCCACCGATGTCGCGCTGATCAAAGAGCAGCCGGTGATCACCACCCGGCACACCCTCGGCGGCTTCCCTGTCGGCGTGCCCATGGTCGATGTCCACACCGTTGGTGCCGGCGGCGGTTCCATCGCCTCGGTCGATGCCGGGGGTGCCCTGCGGGTTGGCCCCGAAAGCGCCGGCGCAGCTCCCGGCCCCGCCTGCTACGGCCGGGGCGATCAGCCCACCGTCACCGATGCCCACGTCGCCCTCGGCCACCTCCGCCCTGAAGCCTTTCTTCAGGGCCGCATGACCCTTCATCCAGAACGAGCCCGCGAAGCCCTCGCCCGCCTGGGCCAGGCCATGGGCGGACTACCCGCCGAAGAATCCGCCCGGGATGTCCTCCGCCTCGCCAATCTTCATATGGAATCCGCCATTCGCGTCATCTCCGTGCAGCGCGGCCACGACCCCAAAGACTTCACCCTCGTCGGCTTCGGCGGCGCCGGCGGTCTGCACAGCTTCAGCCTCGCCGAAGCCCTGGGAATGACCCGCGTCCTCATTCCCGCCCACCCCGGCGTCCTCAGCGCCCTCGGATGTGTGGCCATGCCCCTCAGCTTCGAAACCGCCCAAACCGTCATGTGGCGCTGGGAGGACAACACCCCCGGTCAATTGACCGCCCTCCTCCGCGAGCTCCAGGCCGATCTGTTTGCCCGCTGCGCCGATGACAACATCGCCACCGACAGCCTGACCGTGTCCGTCACCCTCGCCATGCGCTACGCCGGCCAGTCGCACGAACTCGACATTCCCGGAGACGGAGACCCCGGCGGGCTCCTTGAGCGGTTCCACGAAACCCACCGTCAACACTTCGGACACTGCGCCCCGGACGAGCCGGTCGAACTGGTCACCGTCCGCCTCCGCGCCGAAACGCCTCCCCCGCAAATCCGGCTTCCCGGCCTGCCCGAACGCGCCCCCGAAGATCCCCCGCTCTCCGTCAAAAACGGCTGTGTCCGGCGCGAAGAGATTCGTCGCGGCGACACCCTCAAGGGCCCTCTGATCCTCACCGAAGATTTCTCCACCCACCTGATTCCCGCCGGCTGGACAGTCACCCCCGACGCCGTCGGCAATCTGCTCGGCACCCGGGAGGACCCCGCATGACCGCCCGCGCAACCGATCTGGCCGTCTATCACCACATGTACCAGTCCATCGCCGACGAAATGGGAGCCGGACTGGCCCGCACCGCCTATTCCCCCAACATCAAAGAGCGCCGCGACTTCAGTTGTGCCCTCTTCGACGCCGAAGGCCGGCTCCTCGCCCAGGCCGCGCACATTCCCGTGCACCTCGGCGCAATGCCCCGCAGCGTCGAGGCCGCCCGCCGCGCCTTTCCCGCCCTCAATCCCGGCGACGTGGTCATGCTCAACGACCCCTTCGAAGGCGGCACCCACCTCCCCGACATCACCCTCGTCAGCCCGGTCTTCCACCAAAACCAATGCATCGGCCACACCGCCACCCGCGCCCACCACGCCGATGTCGGCGGCATGACCCCCGGCTCGCTTCCCAACAGCCGCAGCATTTATCAGGAGGGGCTTCGCATCCCGCCCGTCCGCCTCGTCCGCGGCGGGGAAACCGACGACGATCTCCTCCGCATCGTCTGCGCCAACAGCCGCAATCCCGCCGAACGGCTCGGCGACATGCGCGCCCAGCTTCACGCACACCACCTCGGGGAGACCCGCTGGCATGAAATGATCCGTCGATACGGCCAACCCGCCCTCCTCCAGGCCCACGACGAACTCTTCGACTACGCCGAATCCTGCATGCGCGCCGCCCTGCGGGAACTCCCCGAAGGCCGCTGGACCGCCGAAGACGCCATCGAAAACCAGGCCGGCGACGGGGTCCAGGCCCGCATCCGCGCCGAACTTGTTTTAACAAACGGCACCGCCTCTCTGGATTTCACCGCCACCGACAACGCGGTTCCCGGTAGCCTCAACGCCGTCCGCGCCATCACCGAAGCCGCCGTCGCCTATGTGTTTCTCTGCTGGATGTGCAAAGACAACCCCGCCGATCCCCCGCCCGTCAATGCCGGATGCCTCAGGCCGCTGAACATTCACACCCGCCCCGGCTCCCTCATCGACGCCCGGGCCCCGAGCGCCGTGGCCGGCGGAAATGTCGAAACCTCCCAGCGGATCGTCGATGTCGTTATCGCCCTCCTCGCGCAGGCCGCGCCCGGCCGCTTTCCCGCCCAGTCCCAGGGCACCATGAACAACATCACCTTCGGCGGAACCGGTGCCGACGGGCAGGGATTCGCCTACTACGAGACCCTCGCCGGCGGCAGCGGCGCCGGCCCCGGCCGCCCCGGTGCCTCCGCCATTCAATGCCACATGACCAACACCCTCAACACCCCCGTTGAGGCCCTCGAATTTGCCTATCCCCTCCGGATCCGCGAACTCGCCGTCCGGCCGAACAGCGGCGGCAAAGGAAAGTCCCCCGGAGGCGACGGCATGATCCGCGAATGGGAGGCCCTCGTCCCCATGGACGTCACCTTCCTCACCGAACGCCGCTTCCTCGCGCCCGCGGGCACCCAGGGCGGCGGCAATGCCCTCCCCGGCAAACAAACCCTCCTCCGCGACGGCAAAACGCTCCCCCTCCCCGCCAAAGGCACTGTTTCCCTTCATCCCGGCGACCGGGTCCGCCTCGAAACCCCCGGCGGCGGCGGACACGGGCCTTGTTCATAAAAATCAGCGAAATGAAACGTTTAAAATACCTGTTCTGAAACAACAGTCAATTTATCAAATTGGGTCCGTTTTTGTCGCCCCGGCGGATGACTTCACCATCAGCGGTGGGAGTGTGCTTATCGCCCTCGATTCCGGAGCAGATCCTTATAACGTCGCCCTATCGTTGTTTTCGAACGACCCGACCAACAACATACCCCAAAATCTGCTTCTCGAACTGGATACCGTAGCCATTACCTCAACCGCCCAGACGGTGGTTTCATTCACCTCCTCCGATCCTTCCGAAGTGTTTACCGGTGGAGAACTTTATTGGTTGGTTCTCAGTGCTACCGGTTCGCCAGGAGCTCGGTGGTACCATACCGTCACCTCCACCCCTCTCGCCACCGCCCCCGGTTCTCTTGGTTCATTCCCCAACTTCAATCCGTTTTCCGGCTCTTCATCATGGGTCGCAGTCAGCGACGGGTTTAATCCAAACTTTGTTCTCCAATCCGGCTCTCCCGGCCAATTCGCTCTTGAAGGTGTCATCATTCCTGAGCCGGGAATGATCGGCCTCCTCATCGGCGGTGCACTTTTCATCGGCATTCTCCGCCGCCGCAAAAATTCCGGCAGAAATTAGAACAGCCAGAAAGACATTTTAAATTCCGCTTAACAGATCCCGTTCCTCGGGGTAATCTCGGTTTGCATGAAATATTCCATGCTCTTTCTGGCGATGCTTGCTCCCGTGTTTTTGTTTGCCGATTCCGCCGAGCTTCCACCCCTTCTCGTCACCGCCGGACGGCGGTCCGAGGAACGCGACCGGAGTCCCCGCCGCATTGAAATCCGCGATGAGCTGGATCTTCAACTGGGCCGCATGCCCCGCTCCCTTCCCGAGGCCCTCCGCGAAACCCCCTCGGTCATGATCCAAAAAACCGGTCACGGCCAGGGCTCTCCCTACCTGCGGGGCTGGACCGGATTCCGCACCCTCATGATGATCGACGGCGTGCGGCTCAACAACAGCACCTTCCGCGACGGCCCCAACCAGTACTGGTCCACCATCGACACCCTCAGCCTGCGCCAACTGGAGCTGGTCCTCGGTCCAGGCTCCGTCCTGTACGGCTCCGACGCCATCGGCGGAACCGTCCAGGTCTTCACCTCCGATCCGCTCGCCCGCGCCGACGCCGGGGAGCGCGGCCGCGCGTATGTCCGCGGCGCCACCGCCGAACGCGCCGGATTCACCCGCATTGAATCCGTCTCCCCTCTCGGCGAAAACGCCGCCGCCCAGACCGGCGTCACCTACAAAAACCACGGCAATCTCCGCTCCGGCGACGGACGCCAGCCCGGCACCGCCTACCGGGAATGGGGCGCGGACGCCAAAGTCGCAGGCCGCAATCCCGCCGGCGACCGCTGGACCTTCGCCTTTCAGGAGTACCGCATTCTCGACGCCCCCCGCACCCACCGCACCCGGGACGCCGTCCCCTTCAACGGCACCGACACCGGCACCGACCGCCGCCTCGATTTCGACCAGGGGCGAAGCCTGATCTACGGCCTCTGGGAACAACCGGAACCCTCCGGGCCCTTCCGCGACCTTCGCCTCCAGATCAGTTGGCATCAGCAGCGCGAAGATCAAATCCGCGTCCGCGAAACCGGACGCCGTGACGAGAGCGGCTTTCAGGTCGACACCCCCGGCATCTCCCTTCAGGGCGCTCTGGGCGATCCCGACCGGACCTGGATCCTCGGCACCGACACCTACTACGACCGCGTCTCCAGCTACGGCCGTGTCTTTCCCGATCCAGACGCCCCCCCGCAGCGCCAGATTCAGGGGCCCGTCGGCGATGAGGCCACCTACCTCACCACCGGAGCCTTCCTGCGGCACCTCCGCACTCTCGCCCCCCACACCGTCGCCGACCTCGGCCTCCGCGGGGAATACAGCCGCGCCCGGGTGGACCGTTTCCGCAATCCCCAGACCGGCGAACCGGATTCCCTCAACTCCGATTGGACTTCACTGGTCTCCAGCCTTCACCTGCGCCGCGACCTCACCGACACCCTTCAACTCCACGGCGGCGTCGCCCAGGGCTTCCGCGCCCCCAACCTCTCCGACCTCACCAGCCTCGGCGTCGCCCGCAGCGGCGAAGTCGAACTTCCCACCCCCTCCCTCGATCCCGAAACCTTTCTCAATTACGAACTGGGACTCCGCCGCCACCGCGGCACCCTGCGCGGGGAACTCACCTTCTGGTACACCGACGCCCGCGACCTGATTACCCGCAGGCCCACCGGCGAAACCCTGGGCGGCGAACCCGCCGTCACCAAAACCAACGCCGCCTCCGGCCACCTCCGGGGCGTCGAAGCCACCCTCGAGTGGGAGCCCCACACCGCCTGGCGTTTCTGGACCGCCGCCAGTTGGCAGACAGGAACGGTCGACAGCTTTCCCGGCCCCGAACCCGTCATCACCCGCGAGCCGTTCAGCCGCCTCATGCCCCTCACCGTCCATCTCGGCGCCCGCCACTGGCTGCGGGAACATCTTTGGACCGAACTCGTCGTGACCCACGCCGAGAAGGCGGACAAACTGTCTGCGGGCGACCGCCGCGACACCCAGCGCATACCGCCCGGGGGCACGCCCGGCTACACCGTCGCCCACCTCCGCTTCGGCATGGAGGTCAGCCCCGGTCTCCACATCAGCCTCGCGGTTGAAAACCTCCTCGACGAAAATTACCGCGTGCACGGCTCCGGCCTCAACGAACCCGGCCGCAACCTCGTCCTTGCCCTCGACAAACGCTTCTGAAAACGTACCGGGACTCTTAAGGCCACGCCCGCCGCTTACACCGGCGGGACGGACAGAATTTTCTGCATGATCTCCAGGACATGCGCCGCCAGATCCCCGTCGGCCTGATAGGTTCCGCCGTTTTCAATGGCCTCCGCCATCTCTGCAACGCCCAGACCCCGGCTGTTCTCCGAATAGGCATTCACATGCGGCAGAATCGTTTCTTCTTTATTCTTCACCAACACCACGTCGCCGCCGAAGATGTTGGGGTCCGGCACCCGCAATCCGCCCTCGGTTCCGGACAGGGTGATGGGCGGAAGGCCGGGGTTGACCCCGTCAAACGATGTGACCAGCGTCCCCGCCGCGCCGCATTCGAAATCAAGAAGCGCGGTGATGTGCGTGTCCACCTCCACGGAGATTTCCGTGCCCTTCAGCGGGTTGCTGGTGATCATCCGCGTCGGAAACGTCTTGCGGTTCACGGCCTGCACCGACCGCACCTTCCCCAGCATGGCCACCATGGCGGTGAGATAATAGGGGCCCATATCCATCAGGGGACCGCCGCCTTGCTGATAGTAAAAGGCCGGGGCCGGATGCCAGCTTTCATGCCCGCGGCAAATCATATGCCCCGTCACCGAGACCGGTATCCCGATCAAGCCCTCCTTCACCGCCCGCGCCGCAGTCTGAATGCCCGCGCCTAAAAACGTGTCGGGGGCGCAATCCACACGGACGCCGTGCTTCTCCGCCTCCCGCTGGAGTTCCGCAGCCTGATCCGTGTTCAGGGCCATCGGCTTTTCAGAGTAATGATGCTTGCCGGCCCGCACACAGGCAAGCCCGACCGGGTGGTGCGCCTGAGGAAGGGTGAGGTTCAGCACCAGCCCGATTTCCGGGTCGGCGAGCAGCTCTTCCACTGTCACCGCTTCAACGCCGGGATGGGCGTCGGCAACCGCCTTGGCTTTGGCCGGATCCAGGTCCGCGCAGGCGCGAAGCGTCACCTGCGGCCAGAGGCCGGAGGTGAAATTTTTCACATAAATGCCGCTGATGTTTCCGCAGCCGATAATACCAATATTCATATACGTGTCTCCAAAACTTAAATCATTTTTTTGTTACTGCGGTAGGCATCGCCGTTGACACCGTCGCGGAGCGCGGCATCCTTGCCCTCCGCGGCCCAGAGCAGCCCCCGGCGCATCAGCTCGCGGGCCTCGGGAATGTCGAAAACATCCGCGTGATGCCCCAGAGCATTGTAATAGACCCGCCCCACACCCCAGCGTTTCGTCCAAACCTGCGGCATGTCCACCTCCCGGTTCGAACTGTGGAACCAGGTGGCAGACGGAAACCGCGTTGTCGCCAACACCTCAATCGCCGGATCCACGTGCAGATAATACTGTTCGCTTTTGATCGAAAAGTCCTGAATCCCCTCCACCAGCGGACTGCTGCTGTTGCGAAGATTGACCCGGTATTCCACCTGATCGCCGCCGGGATGCGACACCCAGTTCGCGCCGGTCATAAACTGCCAGGTCACATCCTTGCGGAACGCGTCGCACATGCCGCCATGGCAGCCCGCCAGCCCTGTTCCGTCCGCCACCGCGTTCACCACATTGTTCGACCACGCCGGATCGATTTCCCCCATGGTCCAGATCGGAACAATCAGATGCAGGTCGCGCAGCCGTTCCAGGTCCGCGAACGCCTCCAGCGAATCAGAGCGGGTCACAGAAAACCCCTCCTGCTCCAGCATCTCCGCAAACAGGGCCGAAACCTTGTCCGGTTCATGTCCGTCCCAGCCGCCATATACAATCAGTGCTTTTTTCATCGGTCTTTTTCCAATCGGTGTTTTGACTCGTTTTCGAACTTTTGACACTATATCAGACTCTAAAACTCCTTGAAATGGAAGAATTGATTTTAAATATGGACAATATGATATACCATCTCGGTCATCTCCCCCGATATCATTCCAACGGATTTTCGGTGCAAACCATTGGCCACACGCTCAAATCCGCCCCGGGGTTTATTCGAGAACGGCGGTTTGCCTCGGTGAATTTCTCCTTTATTCTGGGAGGCGCGGGCTCCGCTCAGGTGAATGCGGCGCCCCGGGTCAACATTAAAGCCCCTTGTGTGATCACGCAGGCGCCCGGGCACGTTTACTCCTATGGTCCGGAAGCGGGGCAAACTTGGCGGGAACTCTTTTTCATCTTTCCGGAAACCACCCTGGCTCCCTGGACAGATCTTCAGCTCTTCAACCCCACAGAACAAATTTGGAGCATCTCCAACAAGGCCGCGGTGGAGTCCCGGATCCAATCCCTCCTCCTCACCCTGGAGCAGCGGGACAGCAACGGCATGGCGGATGTGATTGACCGCCTCTGCGAACTGCTCATCCTCGAAAGCCGGCGCATGTCCCCGCCCCGCAACCTTCCCCGGCTGCACACCCGCCTCTATGCGCTTCGGGAGGAAATCGATCTGCATCCCGAGCGCGACTATGATTTCCCAAAGCTCGCCCGCACCTGTGGCTGCGCCTACTCCACCTTCCGCCGGGACTGGAAAATCCTCTTCGGCAAGCCCCCCGGCAAATACCATGGCGACCGCCGCCTGCAGGAGGCCCGCCGTTTGCTCGTGGAATCCAGCCTGACCATCGGTGAAATCGCCTCCCGGCTCGGGTTCGAAGACGCCCTGTACTTTTCCCGCCGGTTCCATGAACACGCCGGTCAAACCGCCAGCGATTACCGGCGCATCAACGAACCCGGCGGAAATTAACCCGCATATCACGGCAAACACATCCGAGTCCGGTGTTGCCATTTCAACCGGTTCGAATAGACTGACTCCATGCCCGATTCGCCGCATATTCTGCTCTTTATTTCCGACCAGCACCGGGCCGACTGCATCGCCGCCGCCGGTGACCCGCGGGTGCTGACCCCGCATTTGGACCGGCTTTTCCGGGAAGGCGCCTCCTTTCAGGCCGCATACTGCAATTCGCCGGTCTGCGGCCCCAGCCGCATGTCGCTGCTCACAGGTCAAATGCCCGCCGCCAACGGCGTCCTCACCAACCGCCAGGCGCTCGCCTCCCATGTACCCACCCTCGCACACAGCCTGAGCGCCGCCGGATACGACACCGTCCTCTGCGGCCGCATGCACTTTATCGGCCCGGACCAGCTCCACGGATTTCAGGAACGCCTCGTCGGCGATATCGGCCCGGTCACCCCCGGATTCCATGAAACCCCAACCGGCCCCTTCGCCCACACCACCGGACAACACCGCGACACCCTCCGTGTCAGCGGCCCCGGCACCTGCCCCAGCCAGCTCTACGACGACGAAGTGGTGCGGCACGCCTGCGACCGCCTCGCCCGTCAACCCGCCGGCAAACCCCTCTTCCTCGTCATCGGCACCTACGGCCCACACAACCCCTACACCTGCCGTCCCGACCTCTACGAACACTACATCCAGGCCCTCCCCCGCCCCGCCATGGAGGAGATTCACGCCCGGTGGACCGGCGCCCATCCCCTCCTCTCCGCCTGGCGCGAAACCCGCGGCATGACCGAACTCACCGCCGAAGAACTCCATCGCTCCCGCGCCGCCTATTACGGCATGGTCGAGGAAACCGACGAACGCGTCGGAACCGTACTCAACGCGATCGACCGAATGCCCGGAGCCGAAAACACCCTGTTCGCCTACCTTTCGGATCACGGAGACATGGCCGGCGAACACGGCATGTTCTGGAAATCCTGCTTTCTGGAGGGCTCCGTCCGCGTTCCCCTTGTCTTTCGGGGAAAAAATATCCTGCCCGGCAAACAAATCTCCGCACCGGTCAGCCTGCTCGACCTGACCCCCACCCTCTGCGGCTTCGCCGAAGCCCCCCCGCCGCCGCACGCCGAAGGCCTCTCGCTCAAAGACCCGCTCACCCTCCCCCGCGCGTATCCCCCGGCGGACCGTCCGGTGCTCTCCGTGCTCGTCGATCCCAAAGCCGGACCGCAGGCCATGGTGCGCAAAGGGGAAATCAAGCACGTCAAAGCCCGAAACCTCCCGACGCCCCATTGCACGCGAGTCCCCGCCGACAACGAACTCCGTCACGATCCGGACGCACTCAGAGAATCCCCCACGCTGATGGACACACACGGCCCCTCCCCCGAAGTCTGGGCGGATATGGAGCGCGCCCACCGTCAGTCCCCCGAACTCAACGCCTTCTTCGCGAACGTCCCCGCCCCCGCGCACCGCGCCCGCGATCAATGGGTGCCCGATCCCGCCGCCCTCAAACGGCTGTAAAATCCATGATCATATAAGATTGAGTCCCCGCGGTTCCATCCATAAGCACGCGCCATGATTTTGGTGTACGAACTTCTGGAACCCCGCAACAACGCCCTCTCCGTGCAAATCTACGGCATGGAAATTGAGGAAGGACTGCCCATGCGCGGCACCCGCTATCCCGCCCAGCCGCAACGCCTGCTCGATAAAGGCATGTCCGGACTCACCCTCAGTAAGCAGGACCGCAAAATCCTCCTTAATATGATCATACAAGGCCAGACCGGCAGCGCCCGGGCCGTTTTCCGCGGCCGCGACGCCCACCGCCTGATCGAACTCCTCATCCAAACCGGACGCGCCTACGCCTGGAATCACCCCGAAAGCCCTCTCGCCTTCGAACCCCGTCCCGCCAACGCACCGCTTGCCTGGAAAACCGCCGACATTGGCTTTGCCCCCACCGTCCGGCTCCCCGGGGATTGCAGCCTTCTCCCCGCCAAACCGATGCTCCTGCTCCACAGCCCTTCAGGCGTTTGCCAACCGCTCGGCCCGCCCGAACTCGACGATGCCGCCTGGGCCTGGCTCACCACCCCGCCCATGCCCGAAACCGCCGTCAACCGCTTTTTTCAAACCCTGACCGACCGCTATCCGCACGCCGGACTTCCCCCGCCCCCCTCCCTCGAACATGTCGTCCTCAATCACTTCGACCCCGTTCCCGGCCTGCACATCCATCTCGTGCCGGCCGACCGCGAAGACCGCTTCCTTGCCGAGCCCCTCTTCTATTACGGCGATAAAACCTTCCCACCCGCCACCAAAACCGAACGGATCCGTTTCCTCTACGAGGACCAGCTCGTGGAGGCTCCCCGCATGCTCGGCGCGGAACAGGCCGCCCTCGGCACCCTGGAAGAAAACGGAATGACCCCCTGCGCCGCCCCAAGCGCCGGGGATCTCTTCTCCGCCTCCAAAACCCAACGCGGCTGGGAGCCCGTGCAGCCCCTCACCTGGACCACCTTTTTCACCGAAACCACAAACACCCTCCAGTCCAAAGGCTGGCGGATCACCTTCGAACACAACGCCCAACCCCACCTCCCCTCAAAAGAAGACGGGTACGCCGAGTTCACCGAATCCAAACGCGGCTGGATGAGCTTCGAACAGGGCGTCCGCATCGATGGCAAGCCCGTCAACCTCCTTCCCGCCCTCCACGCCTTCCTCCAGAGCCGCGCCAAACACAGCCTCGACGACATCCGCGCCGAACTCCGCGCCAACGACGTCCCCGTCGCCACCCCCGAAGGCCTCGTCCTCATTCCCGGCCCCCGCTTCCTGCGCATGGTCGAACAGCTCCACGAACTCTTCGGAGCCGGTGCCCTCGACGCAAACAACCGCCTCCGCCTCAATCCCTGGCGCGCCGCCGAAGTTGCCGAGGGCACCCCCGGCAACTGGACACCCCCCGAAGAACTCCGGCAGGCCCTCCACCACCTCCGCGGCGCCCTCACCCTCGAACCCCTCGCCCCGCCGCCCGCCTTTCAGGGCGAACTCCGCGCCTACCAGCAGCGCGGCCTCGCCTGGCTCAACTTCCTCCGCCAAACCCGCCTCGGCGGCATTCTCGCCGACGACATGGGCCTCGGAAAAACCGTCCAGCTCCTCGCCCTCCTCGCCCTGCAGGCCGAAGAAAACCCCGACCACGAACCCGTCCTCATCGTCTGTCCCGCCAGCGTCCTCCCCAACTGGCGCCGCGAATGCCGCCGCTTTACCCCCCACCTCAACATCGCGGTCATGCACGGAGCCGACCGCCACGACGACCGCGCCCGCATCGAATCCGCCGACATCCTCCTCACCACCTACACCCTTCTCTGGCGCGACCAGACCTTCTACGAGCAGGTTCCCCTCTCCATGCTCATTCTCGACGAGGCCCAGGCCGTCAAAAACCCCAAATCCCGCGGCAGCCGCGTCGCCGCCTCCCTCAACGCCCGCCTCAAACTCGCCGTCACCGGCACCCCCTGCGAAAACCACCTCGGCGACCTCTGGGCTCTCTTCCACATCGTCCAGCCCGGCTTTCTCGGCGGCGAAAAAGACTTCCGCACCCACTACCGCAAACCCATCGAGCAGGAAGGCCGGGGCGCCCTCCGCAGCGCCCTGCAGAACCGCATCCGCCCCCTCCTCCTCCGCCGCACCAAAGACCTCGTCGCCCGGGATCTGCCGCCCAAAACCGAAATCATCGTCACCATTCCCCTCAGCGAGGTCCAGACCGATCAATATCAGACCATCCGCTCTGCCATGAGCGAAAAAATTCAAACCGAAATGGCCGCCAAAGGCCTCAACCAAAGCCGGTTCACCATTCTGGACGCCATGCTCAAGCTGCGACAGACCTGCTGCGACCCGCGCCTCCTGCAGCCCGAACATCCCTACACCCTGCCCGACGACTCCGCCAAACTCGCCCACCTTATGGAGATGATTCCCGAACTCATCGAAGAGGGCCGCCGCATCCTCCTCTTCTCCCAGTTCACCTCCATGCTCGACCTCATCAAACCCGAACTCGCCAAACAAAAAATTCCCCATGTCGAAATCCGCGGCGACACCCGCGACCGCGACACCCCCGTCCAGCGTTTTCAGAACGGCGAAGTCCCCCTCTTCCTCATCAGCCTCAAAGCCGGCGGCTCCGGCCTCAACCTCACCGCCGCCGACACCGTCATCCACTACGACCCCTGGTGGAATCCCGCCGTCGAGGCCCAGGCCACCGACCGTGCCCACCGCATCGGCCAGGACAAGCCCGTCTTCGTCTACAAGCTCATCACCGAAGGCACCCTCGAAAACACCATCCTCGACATGCAGACCGAAAAACGCAAACTCGCCGGCCTCATCGAATCCGACGACACCTCCGCCTTCAACCTCACCCAAACCGACCTCCAGCGCCTCCTCGCCCCCCTCGACCTCGACGCATGAAAACCCTTTCCCTTGACGCCATCCAATCCTGCACCCTTCCCGCCTATTTCGAGGAGGGCAAACGCTGGTTCGACACCCTGCACATCCCCCAGGTGCTCAACCTGCCGCCCGAGTCATGTCGTCATCCCTAAATGTAAAGAGCCTTTCAGATAAAAAATATTTTCATCAGAGTGCCTGTTTTTTGCAAGGTCATGAACTAATTGGAACGTCCTTTTCCCAATCTCCAAAAAAGGCAGTTTATATGTAGTGAGCTCTATTGAATTATCAGCTCCCGTGGCAGGCAAATAACCTCCGATTCCGGCGATTTTCATCGCTTCAGGAATCTTAATGCCTCTTTGTTTTGCAACATCCAGACAGCCCAAACCAATGAAGTCATCTGCACAGAGACACCCGTCGGGCAATGCATCAATGTGGTCAAACCATCGGCCCGCCAAACGACGGACACCCTCCAGCGGATGATCGAAGTCGGGCTTAATCTCAGGCACCTGAAGAATATGCGCCTGATGGAGCTCCAACCCTGAATCCTGCATGGCTTTTTTGTAGCCCATGTACCGGTCCCGTATATTAATCGACAGCGAATCATTGCTGATAAAACCGATGGTGCGGCATCCCTTGTCGACCAAATGACGCGTCATGGTATAGGCGGCATCAAACGCGTCCCCGATCACGGACGGAATATTCACGCCCGGAAGCGAGTTCTCCGCCAGGACCACCGGGCAGGGGCATTTCAGCAGGGCTTTTTCAATTTGATGCCGCTGGTCCACATTCACGATCAAGGGGTAGACAGCGACCGCCCGGACGTTAAAGTCGGTAAGATGGTTTAAAATCTGGGCCTCTTTTTCAAAATCCGATCCCACGCTCAAAAGCAGCGTTCGGCGTCCAACCGATTGTGCCGCTTCATTAAACCCGCTGACAATCTGCCAAATTCCGGGATGATGTTCTCCCGGATAGATGAAGGCGAAAGCGTTCAGATTGTGTTTTGCCGGTACCGGAGCTCCCGTCCTCTCCACCACTTTGGTGCCCACACGCGGTCTGCGCTCCACAAGGCCCAAATGCACCAGACTGGCCAATGCTTTACTCACAGTTCCGCGGCTGACCGCCAATTCCTCCGCCAACTCTGATTCCGTGGGCAAACACTCCCCCTGGGGATAAATCCCGCTTTCAATGCGCTCCAAAAGCATCTCCCGGATAGCATCCACTTTTAGCTTAGACCCTGATTGATTCATGACTTATGAATATTGAAACATCAAATAGAAGTCAAATGAATTGAACCCGGCAGAGGATCAGGGAAGAATCAGTGGGAGCACCTCCTCGAAGTTTTGGCAAACCGCATGGCAAAATCCGTCCATACCGCCTGTAGACAGATTCCCGCCGGCGACACCGATTACCGGGAAACCGGCAAGGCGAAGAGCCATGACTCCCGCCCCGCTGTCTTCTATCCCCACAACGTGATGCCGCTCTTCAAAAGGAATCCCCAGGCCCACCCGGGCGGCTTCGGCATAGAGCCAGGGATGCGGTTTGGGACACAACTCCCCCAGAGTGCCGGGTTCCCCCGGCCGGAGCGCATGGCCGGCAGTGATGATCGTGTCATAAAACTCGGCGGGATCGCCCAGTCCGAGGGTTCTGAACGCATCCAGTATTTCCGGCCAGGCTTTTTCATGTAATCCGGAGGTGACCAGCGCGATTTTGATAGTATGCGCTTTCAGGGTGAGAAGAAATTCCTTGATGCCGGGTGCGGGGCGGAACGCCCCGCGAAGTCCGCTTCCCTGAAGAACAGCCTCCATTTCAACACGGGTAACATGATAGTACCTGCTTCTGGCTTCCTCCACCGTTTTATGAGGGCAATACGTTCGTATGCAATAGAGCAGGTGTTCGGAAACAGAGTGACCGGATACAAAGGGCAGGTCTTCCGGTTTCAGGGCAAAACCGGGATCTTCAAGCAGCAACGCCATGGTTTTTTGGATAATTCCAATCCAGAAGGCCTCACTGTGAACGGTCGTGCCGTCCAAATCCATCAGGACTGCTTTGATAGGCTTTTCCAACCGGACGGAATGCAGCGGATAATAAGCAGGGTATCCCAGCTTGGAGCGGACATGCGCCAAAACCTTCCCGCTGCGAAATGAAACAAACTCAATCGTCCGGTCCGGCGTGCGGCGAACAGAAACAACCTCCGGATCCCGCAGCGCGAAAAGTCCATCCGCAGTTTCCGCCAGGGCCTCCAGGTTCTCATGCGGCAAAACGTCCGGTTCAAATGCCTTGCCGGGCGGTTCACCTTTTGCCAACGGGTTAGAGTTCCGGGGAGTCATATCGATTTCAGGGCGGGAAGACTTGCGGCGGCGACAGCCTGACCCACACGGCGGAATCTCTCATCCGGCACATGCAGGGTGATGGAATGGCGGGAATCCCCAAACACCCTGTCTAAAACAGAGCGGGCGGTCTCAAGAATTGTTTCTCCCCCCGCTCCGGACAGGACCCTTCCCAATAACAGCACATGCTCAAAATCGAGATAGTCCCGGTAAAGAGGCAGGCTGTATCCCAGACAGACCCCGATGCTTTCAAAAATGCGCAGGGCATCCGGGTCCGCCTTGTCCGCAAGCACCTGCACCGCCCGCAAACGCTCTGGCAAAGGCATCTCCCCGGGAAAATGAAGACCCGTCCTTGGAGCCAGACGCGCCACGGCCTGCTGGGAAAAGTACTGGGCGCCGCAACCGAGGTCCCGGGCAATCGGCTCTTGTGCGGCCTCCGCCGAAAGATCGACCGGAACATAGGCCAATTCATGATAATTTCCGGTAAACCGGCATTCACCGTTCACAAAACCGGCCGCCTCGCTCGATCCCATCGCAATGCCCAGCAACGGGGCGCACCCGAGCGACATTGCGCCCGCCAGAGCTGTCACTTCTCCGTCATTCATTACTTCCAATGGAACTCCCCACTCTTTTTGCAGATTGAGAAACAGGGGTTCGACCCGGCGTTGAAAATCATCCGGAGGCACCGCACGAAACAGGGAGGCAACTTTCACCCGGTTGGCAACATAGGCCCCGGCAGCACTGCCCCCAATGGCATCCACACGTGGAAGATGTTGAGCGGCAAGCTTAAGCCCGGCGCGAATTCGCTCGATATGGTACTCCGGATTCGATTCGCGGCCGGGATCCCAGGGAATTTCCGTGGTGAATACCGGTTCACCCTCTTTCACCGCGGCCAGCTTGTAGTCACTCGCGCCAAGATCGAACCCAATGCGGCAGCCGTCGAGATGGCCTCCCTGTGACAGACTCAGGGTCCGGGCGGGAGGCAGATCCGATTCCAGAACACGGTTCACCTCAAAAGGCTGTTCATACACCGTCTGCATCCGGATGACATCGGCCGCCCTTTCTCCCCCGCAGGAAAAAACGCTCTGCAGGTCCCCGCACAGTCTGCTTGGACCAGACAGACTGAGCCGGGTTCCGCCATGAATCCAAAGCAGACTCTTCACCTGCCGCTCCACGTACCGGAACATGTCCGGATCCTTTCGACCCTCCGATCCGGGAATACGTAAACTCCGGCGCACCACCACCCCGTCCGCTCTTTCGAGGGCGATATGGAGTGTTTGAGCATTTTTAGAATGCCGCGCAGCGTTCTCGATGCGCCGGTTTTCCAACACCACCGGACGGAAACCGGGGTCGAGGGGAACCGGAATGGGCGGCATGTTTTCAGAAGTCGAATGGATATTCATACTAGGCCTTGAGACATGGAAGTTTTTGTGTTCATCGGGCAACCCAGATTGGACTGGACCAGGCCCATTGACGGTTCCACTGTTCCACCCGCACGCGATACACATCGTATCCATTGCCAAGCGGTTCACCGCCGGCCCGGTCGATTCCCGCCGTTTGAACTTCATACTGATCCGCCGTGGCGGCGGTCAGGCGGAACGCCGGTGTCCCATACCCGCCGATATAACTGCTCCGGGCTCCGGAAAGGAGCTCACTGAGCGGAAACGAAGTCAAACGTCCATTCACCTCCACTTCGATATGTGCATGCACGGGCATCTCCACTTCGAGAGAAAACCCCTGGTTGCTGTTGGTCACGGTGGTGCTGTTCCCCCGGGTCCGGGTATGGAAAGACACGGTGCGGCCGTCCTCCTGTTTCCAGGAGGAATAAGAGAACTCCTCCTCCGTTCCGTCCGGGGAAACGGTTTCGCTTCCCTTGAAACGGGGTTCCGCCGCCAATATCTCCCCTTCCCCCAGCCCGAAGCGGACCCGCCAGTCCACCGGCCGTCCCCGGGAGCCCCAGCCCACCTCCAGATTGACTTTGGCCCGAACGATGCCGGAGCGGGGACCCTCCCCGTCCGCGACAACCGGCCAGTACCGTTCCAACACCTTCTCATTTTTCAGCAGTTCAATTCCACGAATCGCCCCGCCGGCTTTGACCGACAGATTGAACTGCCGGGATTCAGACGACGTTTCGATGACGGAACCCGTGGGCGCGTCATTCAACGAAAAAAGGAGTTCGACATTGTCGCCGGTAAGCGCAACCGTTCGGCGGTTTTGTATCGCCTCCCAGATTGCGTGGCGGGTAAGCGACGCCGCCAGCACCGCGACCCGCCCGTGTCCGTGACTGCCGGGATGGGCACTGTGGTGGTCGGTGGAGGCGGTCACGCCCACAACATGGCCCATTTTCAATCCGGCGCTGTAGGTGCTGTCCACATCGCAGGGTCCCATGGAGTGGAGGTAGGGATATGGAGAATGGTCCCCTTCGCTGCAACCATGCATGGAGAAAATTTCAACCACAGGGCTGACTTCACTGGAAAAGTTCCGCCAGTTAATCCCCCGGTAACCCTGCTTATAGCCAATATGGTGGGGGAAGCACATCGCCGCCACGCCCCGGCGGTTCAGTTCGGTCAGAGATTCACGAAGGGCCGTCACGTCAGGCGTATCCAGAATCCGCCCCTGTCCGTCCCGGTACATGACCGTTTGATCCCCGTCCGCGCAGGAATGCATTTCGTAGCCAAGAAAACTGACAAATTCCCCATCGCGGTTTGCCGAATCACTCTCTTCACAAAAAGCCTCCCAGCCGGACGCCAGTTTTCGGAACCCGTCCTCGTGATAACGGATCCGCCGCTCCATGCCCGGCTGATTGCGGGGCATGTCCGGCCAGAGTCCGTGTCCGGTCACGGAAACAAAATCCAGTTGCATCCTCGCGTTGGCCAGTGCCTCCCGGAGAGAGCCATGACCATAACTGGCCCCGCAATGACTGTGAATATCCCCATAATACGTTTTCAGCTTCATACATGTGCTCCTTCAGATACTTCCAGGGTAAACGTTTTCCGGGAAACCGTGTCCGGATTCGGACACGCGGATCCGGATGTCATCCGGAGCGCAGCCCCCGCCTCTGGATCCAGATACCACATGGCGTCCGAATGACCGCGCAAGGCGGAGGCGGGCACAACCGTGGACACCGGGCCGTGGACCGCCTCCGCGACCGCCCGGGCTTTGGATGGTCCGAACGCCAGCAGTTCGCACCTGCGCGCCTCCAGAATCGTGCGGATGCCCATGGTGATACTTTGCCGGGGAACGGCGGCAGGACTGCCGTCAAAGAATCCCGCATTGTCGGAACGGGTCCGGGGGGTCAGTGTGCTCACCCGGGTGCGGGACAGAAAAGAGGTCCCGGGTTCATTAAAGCCGATATGCCCGTTGCTGCCGACGCCCAGCACCAGCAGGTCGATTCCTCCGGCCTGCGCAATTGCGGCCTCGTACGCCTCACAGGCGGCAGGCAAATCCGCCGCCATTCCGTCCGGCAGATGGATCCGCTCCGGCGGCACATTCACCGCATCAAAAAAATTGCGCCGCATGAACGTGTGGAACGAACCGTCATGGCCGGGCGGCAATCCCACATATTCATCCAGATTAAAGGTTGTCACCCGACTGAAATCCAGACCGGCCTCACGGTGAAGCCGGATCAATTCCCGGTACAGCAGACGCGGGCTGTTCCCGGTGGGCAAACCGAGTACCGCATCCGGCTTTTCACGGATCAGCCGGTCAATCCGCATTGCAAGCTCTCTGCTGGCGTCTTCAGGCGTATTATAAACCATAAATTTCATTGCATTCATTTTCCCTCAACCGTGAAGACTCCCGGAATCCATTGCCCTCCGTCATCCAGATCGGCGATTCCCGCCACCCATTCCACCACCCCCGCCTCTTCGGGACGGGCAATCACTGCGGTCAAAACATGCCTGCCGGGACTCATCACCCGGTCCACATACTGATTGATGGGAATGCGGTGGGCGGAGGGAGCCATGCGCCCCCCTTCACGTCCAAACGCATACGCCCCGTCCACAAACACCCGGCAGTTTTCGCGGGTGTTGAAACAAATGCGCGCGCGGGTTTCCCGCCGGAGCTCCCATTCAAGCTGTAAAAACATCATGCCCGCCTGAAACGCATCTGTGTGAATCCGACCCAGAGTCCCCGGAAACCGTTTCGGGGACAACGGAGGCATCTTCAGCGTCATCGGTTTATTTCGCGACCAGCCCTGACCGAACCAGGGAACCTCCTGAAAACCAATCCCCACTTGAATGGTTTGCGCGGGAACCGGAACCGGCTCCGCCTCCGGGGGCGTGCGACCCTGCAAACGGTCCCGAAGGCTCACCACCAAATCCGTAAAGCCGTCCAGGGTTGGCGGGGGCGAAATCCCCCGGATCTGGGGGCTGAGTTTCAG
Organism: Verrucomicrobiota bacterium; assembly: GCA_020831625.1. Taxonomy (GTDB): domain Bacteria; phylum Verrucomicrobiota; class Kiritimatiellia; order SS1-B-03-39; family UBA6053; genus PXAS01. The sequence goes on from JAFIGD010000030.1 coordinate 23,341, forward strand.
ATCCCGCCCTATCGGATCAAGCCATTTCGGGTCGATGCCGTCCGGATTCAGAATTCCCAGCAATGCCCCCACTGTCGCCGCCGTGCAGTCGGTGTCTTTTCCACAATTCGCCGCCGTGCAGATGGAGCGGGAAAAGTCTCCGTCTCCGTCCAGCAGGGCCAGCAGGATAAAGGCGATGTTTTCGGTGACATTGGTGAAATCCTCATGGCCATACCGATCCAGAATCTGCCGTCTGACCTCCCTCCAGTCCCCGGAGCCTTCCCACCACTGAAAGGTGTCCCGGACCGCCCGGGCCAGAATCGAGTCTGCCGGGATCTGTTTGAGCCCCGCCTCGACAACATCGCTTACACGCCTCATCTCAAAGGCGGCGGACTGCATCGCCGCCAGAAAGACTTCGGCCCAGAGCCCGTCCCGGTCATGATCAACACAGGCGTCCTCATAGGCATAGGCCGCGGCGAGTGCGGGGTTTCCCGGCGCCAGACAGGCCCACAGTTCACTGCGGATCGCCGCCCCCATGCCATTCATGAACCAATTGTCAAACGATCCGCTTTGCGGCGCGGCGATCCCCTCGCGCAGATTCCGGATACACACCGCATACTCATCCCAGGGAAACCCGATATGCTCCAGCCAGCCGCGGCTCAGGACATGCCGGCAAACCCGGGGGTCTGTCTCCCGGTCCAGAAGGCAGGCCCAGACCACCTGAAGATCCAAATCGTCATTGGGCAGCATTTCCCGGGGAACCGGGTCGTAAAACGCCAAATCGAACGGACCGGACATCCCCTCGTAGGGCATCCCCAGTGTTCCGCCCACGGCTTTGCCAAGCCAGCAGCCCATAACCTGATCACGATACATGCGTTGTCTCCCGGTTCCGCTCCGGCGTTTCAGGCTCGGAGACAAGTTCAAATTTGAGGGTCACGATTTTGTATGCGGGGAGTTCGATACGGAGTTCACAGCCCGAAGGGTGCAGGGTCTCGCGCTCCTCCTCGTTGCCGTTGCACCGCCAGACACGGGCGACCGGCTTGGGAAACCGGAGGCATTCCATAAGAGAGGTTCCCGTGGGATTGTTCAGTCTGACAATCAGCGCCTCCGAATCTTCCGCTTTTTTCAGACAGAGAACCCGGGTGGCCGGATGCGCGGTCCGCAGAAAGCTCTGTTCAAATCCGCCGTTTCCTCCCGGTTTCCGGGCATGTTGCATGGCCCGCATCGGAGCCGTATACCGGGCCGCCCGGGTGGCCAGTTCCCCTTCGGAGGTCCCCCCGGGATGCACCAACAGCGCATAGTCAAGCCGATGCCGCCCCGGGCACTGCGCATACGCCTCTTGTGAAGAAATCATCACATTCATATGCACCGGAAAATCCTGGGAGACCCCGCGGAGAAGCGTCAGATCTACAAATGGGTTGTCCGTGTTCCCCGTTTCGATTTCATGCAGCCCCCGGGTGATCAGCGTGATCCCGCCTTTGTCGTCTGACAGATCCACAAAGGTCTGCATGGGGTGACGGTAAATGACAGACTGCGGATCGTCGGCCTCCCCCACCGGATCCACCGCCCGCCGCTTCAACATAAAGGAGGTGTCGGAAAGGGTTTCCTCCGCACAGACACCCGGTTGAAACCGGAGACTCAGCTTGTGATCCCGAACCGAATTCTCCACACAGGTGGTGAAATCAATCCGCCGGCTGCCGGCGCGGAGACAAATGGAGGACCTGATTGGAACATCCACTTTGTCCGGACTGCGGCAGGAACGGTCTTCGGACAGCCCCCGGGGCAGCTGCATCACAAGCGAAAGGGCCAAGACGCCTGTAAGCGGGGAATTCTCCACGATTGCACAGGTGTGGGACGCACCCCGGGAGTCGTACACTTCGTTTCCGGGCGGGGGATTGTGCACCCAGACATTCCCGCAATCTCCGGAGTCGATAAACACATGCACACTGCAGTATTCCCGCCCGGTTTCATAGTCGAATATCTTCAACGTCGCGTCCGGATTCAGCGTAACCCGGAGCACACCATTATCCAGGGTCCGGCTGTCACGTGCAATGAGCTGACGGAAATAACGGGGAACCCCGAACGGATTCGGCGCGTCGGTGGCCAGCCCTTTCTCCCGGTCGATCCGAAACGTCCGGTAGCCAAGAGGTGGAATCGCGGGAAGGTCCACGTCCACGAGAACGGAGTGGGTATAGAGCGCCTTGGGCCGGTTCTCGGGGTTGATGGACGGGATATTCCGCCGCCCGGATTCCAGAACATGACAGCCGCATTCCCGTCCTTCCGACAGGTCCAGAATCCGAAAGCCGCGGACATAATCCTCGAGCGGCAGATCCAGTTCGAGTCTGAGGATCCCGGAACGTTCAACCGGCAGGGGATTGAACACCGTGAACACCAAGTCATCTTCATCAAGGGATGAGGTGTCGATTTCGCGCACCAGAAACTCCAAGGCTTTACGGGTCAGCGTCTCGGCAATTTCCTGGACCTGAGCGATGCGGAATAGATTGTCCGGTGTGATTTTGTCCACGCCCGCTCCGTGTATCGAGTCGTGTGACTGCGCCTTGAGCAAATATTTCCAGGCAAACCCCAGGATGTCTGACGGATAGGATCCGCCGGACACATAGGCGGCGGACTGAAACATCTCCGCATACTGAATCAGCTCCAGTTCCGCGGCAAAGAGTTTCAGTTTCATCGGCATGGTTCCGCTGAGTGTTTCGGAATGTACCTTCGAAATTGGGCCGCACCGCGCCTCCCCCCGGAAGACCCGCAGCCGGGAGAGATCCACTTCCGCCCGGAAAGCTTTAAAGTAGTCCGGCAGGTTGCTGTGAATCAGCTTCACGTCTCCGTTCATGATTTCATTCGCGGCCCCGAGGGCTGCGGGAATTTCCCGGAGCGGGGTGGAGAAATCGATCCCGTCGAATGCCAGCAGATTTTTCCGGGCGACAGTCCCCTCGACGCTTTGAATCACGTTAAGCACCGCGTCGTGAATTTCCTCCTCCCGTATCCGCAGATCCGGACAGAGTTCCGTGGCGGGATGCCGGTGATTCGCACGGTCTACATAATGACAGAGTCCGGTTCCGTCCGCATACCTCACATTCCATCCGGGCCGCATCATATGTCCTCCCAGAAGAACGGGAACGGTGAAATAGGCGAAGAAATTGAGGCGGCAGTCCTTGCCCAGCCGCGAACAAAGCGCGCGGGTTCCATCCGGTGCCTCCCAAATAAACTCCGAGTCTTTCATGACCGAAGGGGAAGCCCCCTTGTAAAAAATAAGCTCGTCAATATCGAATTCCCCGTAGAGCTGGGGCAACTGCTCGATCTGTCCAAACGAGAAAATTGAGTACCCCGCTTTCATCACCGGCCCGAATTCGGCGGCCACCCGGTGTCCGGTCAGCAAATTCCGGAACAGGGATTCAGGATGCACCGCGCTGCAGTCAGGCAGAGAATACCAGGGCCCCACCAGAATCTTCCCGGAGGAGATATGTTGTTTCAGGCGCTCCCGGTTCCTGGGCCTGATTTCGAGATAGTCCTCCAGCACCACGGTCTGCCCGTCGAAGGTGAACGATTTAAAATCCGGTTCGGACTCAATAATCTCCAGAAGCCGGTCCACCGCCTCCACCAGCATCATCCGTGTCTCCTGGAACCCGTGCCGGTGCTCCCGGTCCCAGTGCGTGTTGCTGAGGACGTGAATGATTTGGGGCCGGTCCGCCTGCGGATCCGGTGCCGGGGTCACGTGATCGTTCATACGGATTCCTCCTCTTTTGACGGCACAAACCCATCATCCTCCTCATCCCGCTTCAGTTCGCTGAGGGTCCGGAACAACACCTTCAGATCCATTGAACCCCCGATAATAAACCAGACCGTGGTGCTGACCGCCATGGCAATCATAATAACCAGGTAGAAAAGCCACCAGCGCGCCCAGGCGTCCTCGCTCACATCGCGGAACAAATTGTAGACGGTCCCCACCGCGAAGCTGATCACAAAAAACAGGGTCCATCCGATCCGCAGCAAATAAATAATCTTGTCGCCGCGGGTAAATTCACGTCCCACCCCAAGCCTCCGCCAAAAGGAACTGACGCCATAATCTTTATGTTCCCCCGCAACTGAAAATTCACCCCGGTGCAGAATGCGGTCCATATCCACCCGCTGACGGCGGCATGTCAGCAATGAAACCAGCACATAAGAGGACATTGCGATCAAGGCCGAATAAAACGAAATCTGGACGCCGTGCAGCGGAAATTCGGACGGCAGGGACTGCAGCCAGGTCCACTGCGGCCTTGCCGCAATCATGTCCGGAAGCCTTGGCCAGAGAATGTTGTTGAGTACAATGCCGGACACCGCCAAAAACGATCCGACCGACATTGCCGTCCACGCCCCGGCCGTGGTTCCGTTTTTCCAGTAGAGCCCCCCGATAATCACGGAACCCGCTCCGCCAATATAAATCGCGCCGGTAATGGTGGTGAACATCACAATGTATTCCCGCAGCGGGAAAACGGTGCTGAACACAAAAGCGAACACCGCCACCCCGATCACCGCCCGGCGGAGCCAGAGAATATGCTGCTCGGGGCTCAGACGTTCTTTCCGGAGCGGAAGCACCACATCCTGAATGAAAATACTGCCCCATGAATGCAGATAGGTGTTGTCGGTTGACACCGCAGCGGCAATAATCACTGTGCTCATCAACCCGAAAAGACCCACCGGCAGGATTTCCGCCAGTGACAACGGAACCGTCATCTGAACCCGCACCTGTTCATGCGGAATGCCCTCCAGGGCTGCCCGAACCGATTCCGCCGCAGGCTGGGTATGCGGACTGTTGAGCAGCACATAGGCCCCCACCGCCCCGGTCATGTACATCAGCCAGGTTATCTGCAACCGCCACTGTCCCAGCACCCCCGCCATCCGGGCTTCATGAGGAGTCCTCGCTGCGCTGCGGTATCCCTGATCCCCCTGCCAAACGCGAAAGCCGTAAATTGCGATAAACGTCTGCATCAGAAAGAATCCGGCATTGAACTGGGGAATATTCGCCTGTTTAAACGGATTCAGCATGGAATTCCCTTCCGGAGCCTGTTTCAACACCTCGACAATATGCCCCCAGCCGAACGTAAACAGGATAAACAGACTCACGCTGATGAAGACCACATGAAAAACAGAAGCCTGCAGAAAGTCGGTCACCATGACCGCCACATGCCCCCCGGCCAGCGTGCACAGCAGCGCAATCGACAGCAGCACCAGCATGACCGCCGCCATCGTCAGATCCAGTTCCATGCCCAGCAGTTCAGTGGTCATGACCGGAAACCCGAAAAAATAAATCACAAACCGGGCCGTGACCGCCGGAAAAATCCCGTAATTTATGATCCCGGAAAAAAAGGCCAGCATCCCCGCAAAGACCCGAAACCTTCGACTGTAGCGCATTTCAAAAAATTGCGCCATGGTCAGCGCCCGGGTTTCGCGAAAGCGGTAGACCACCCAGCCGCTCAACGAAAGGACCAGACCCACCGGCATCAGCATCGTGAGCCACCAGGCCACCGGAAAGCCGGCCTGATAATACTGTTCAAACCGGGCCACAATGCCCATGGCACCCACGGCGACCGCCCCTTCAGCCATCGTCAGCAGGTAGCGCCCGGCGCAGCGGTTCCCGGAAAGAAAATCCGCCACGCTGCGCGTATACCGCCGGGTCCGCAGGGCCATCAGAGTGATCCCCCCCAGAATACCAAACAGGATCAACCAGTCAAACCAGTGTAAATTCATCGAAAACACCTCATAAGGCTATCAGTCATTGGTTCTGCCCTGGAATTGAATTACCATTAAGGCATGGGGTCCAATCTCAGTGGTTAACACATGATTTGAGATTTCTATCGATCTTTCCGAAACCAAATCCAATCCCGTGGCTTGGTCAATTCCGTTGACACGGTACCGGACATCCAACCACTCTTTGTTGTCGTTAACTAATGCCACAAAAATATCCCCGTTTTTTTGAAAGATCATACTGCGGACCGGCCTGGGCTCCAAAGCCAGCAGCGGTTCCGAATTCAGAAGACCGGCTTCGCTAAGAAGTGCTTTGAAAAAAGAAACATTATTTACCGCAAACTCTGTTCCCCGCCAGCGGCGCTGCAGGCTCGGATATCCACCCAGAACCATAACACTTCCCTTGCCGAGTTCTCGGCGTGCCACAAGCGTCTCTCCGAATTTAGAGGTCAAGACCGGGGTCCAGGAGCCGGTATGCCCCAGAACATATCCGTCATTGAATTGTGCGGCATATCCATTCCAGTCCGCCGTTGTGTCACGTTTATTTCCTTCGAACCGAAGGCCTTCCAATCCCATGCGCTCTGCAAAATGTGACGGTGTTGCCCGGCCAAGGATATATCGCCCTGATTCGGGAAACAACACCAGTTTGCCCCCGTTGGCCACATAGGCACCCAGACGCTCCACATCCCGATCACTGATCAGTTGGGACGCCGCATCAATCACCAGATCATATTTATCCAGAGCATGGTCGGTGAAATCCGTGAAATATTCCACAGTTGCACCCGTATATTGCAGCCCGAAAATAAAAGACTTATAGAACCTCCAGTCCCAATAAAAATTTCCGGTAAAGGATTTGGCGTGATCGATGATGGAGCGATAGGATACATGGATACCAATCCTCGGCACCGGGCGATCGTTGTGTGCATGATCGAGAACATGAATCATGCTGTCAAAGTGCTGTTTCGTCGGTACCGTCTGAGACAAATTCGGAAAATTCACAATTCCCCCAGCATCATGCAGGATCCTCCCGGCGTGCAGCTTGCTGAACAGGGCACCCTCCGGACGATTGGGGTCCAGCCCGGCAGGTTCAATGTACATTCGCAGACCACTGCGTCGGTACATATCGTTCACCACATGGAAGTAGAACGTCTGCGCCGAGCAAATCCCTCCGAATGCATCGTGTTTTTTGAGAAGGTCGAACATGTTCTCCACAGGGCCAAACCCGCCGTAGTTGTAGAGCGTCAAAAACTTGTCGGTTTGTTCCCGGACGGATGTGAGCAGTGCGTCCGCCACGTAACGCAGGCCATACATTTTAAACTCGTTGAAATCATGCCATTTCCAGGAGGGATCGGTCTCAAAGAAGCGAGGCAAGGGGAGATCAATGCACTCCCAGGAAGTGTACTTTTCACCATGCCGCTCTGAAAGGGATTCCAATGTATGCCCCTGGTCTTCAAGATACCGGCGGAAATGAACCCGTGACGCCTCGGAGTAGTCGAAGCTTTGCTCCCTGAATGCAGCCCCTGCAAACCCCCATTCGACCGCCCTCAAGGATAGATGATATCCAATCACATGTGGAAAGGAATCATATCGCCGGACGATTTGCCGCATTAAATCACGGTATCCTTGATTCGTCTTCTCCGAAAATAGATTCGGGACCATCTTAAACCGAAACCCCTCGCTACGTGAAACCTCCCCGTCCTGGTCGACCATGTACTCTTCAGCCATCAGCCATATTGGAATGCGATGCGCCTGGAACAGTGGGAAAAAAGTAACACTCAACCCGTGCTCGGCTGCTTTTTTGACGATCTCGTCAAGCCGCTGGAAATTATACCCCCCTGGGATCACTTCCAAATCATCCCAGTGCACGATGATCCGAATTCCATCGTACCCCGCCTCCTTGAGTATCGGAAAGTCATGGTCTGGATTACTCGAGACTCCCACCTCCGGATGGTTAGCGCCAACATCCATCGGATAATACTGCGTTAGCAGGGGACGATCCGTGGGGAGAGAAACCGGTGTGATCGGAAAGTCCGGTGGAGTATCGTCATATTGTACCCCGACATAGAGTCGCCTTTCAGCAATTTTCCGGTCGCTGGAGTCATAGAGCGACACATGAAGCCTGTAGACACCCGCCTCGACGGAATCCGTACTGAATGAAACCGCGTTCCTGGAGTCGAGGGCCCTGGATTCCTCCCAGACAGGAGAGAGGGTTTCAATCTTCCGGAGAAGCGAGGGAACATACCGAGTGATGTACGGGTACAGCTGACAGACAACCCTCATCCCGTCCGCCCGCTCCGGGCTAGGCAACACCTCGAATGCCAATAAGTTGTCAGAAAACAGTTTATCCGTCCCGTCTATAGACAGAGGGATGATATTCCGATGCTTGTTCATATAGCGAGCCTCGCTGTGAATCGCGGTCTGGATCCGCTCCGAAAAAAAAGTCAGCGGCTTAGCTATTTCACCCAGTGTGGTTCCGGGCAACTCCCAGTCCTCGGGGACAAGGCTGACCTGCAAGCCTGAACGGACGGCGGAGCCCGAGGGGGCCAGGCCGGCCGGACTCGATATGTCCATACCGACATGAAGATACTCGACCTCGATCGCCCCCTGTGTCTGCGTGTTGTCGTCATTATGATAGATGCGGTACAGGAGCAACTGATCTGCTGCATCCTGGTCGCGGATGCCCACGCCCGTGGCCACCGTCGTCCAGGAATCGGTGTCGTGCAGGCGACGGTAGATATCGACGGTACCGGCCCCGGCCCCGGGCACTTGAGTGACTTCAAACTGCCAGGTATACCAGGTGTTCTCCGCAGTGGCGATCGACGCCGCCTCGTTCCAGGACCCCCCGCCATTGACCCACACCCCGTCCGGTTGCAGCGCGATCCAGGTCCGGTCGAACCCACGGATATCCATAACGTTGATTCCCGATGAGCTCTGTGCCACAGTGGGATCAAAGTCGTCGTCCGGAAACTGGGTTACCCTCATGCGGGTCGTCACAACGTAGTTGGTGGCGGCATGAAATGCATATGTGCCGAGCCCAACGCTTTTTAATTGCGTCATTCCTCCCGTCGCGCCCTCCATCGTCACCTTCAGCGTACCGTCACTTACGGATGGAGCTTGACCGTTTTCTCCTGTATCGACGTTGAACCCGACGCGGTTGGTGGATGATCCGTCCAGCCTGGCCATTTCAATGCGCATGTCGACCGCCCAGTCCTGATTCACAAACCGGGCATCGTTGACCAATCCTGCATACGCGGCCATGCCGCTAAAAACCACTGTAAGCCCAACCAGTATCCTTTTTTTCATTTCCTTTGTCTCCTTTGTTACCTTGTTGTATTCGGCCCCTCAGTATAAACATCCAGGTGGCGATTTGTCATGTAAACGCGAATCGAGCATCAGGCTGAAGTATTCAGATATCTCACTTGATAATCGATCAATTGTTGATTCATACACAGAAAATCTGGATGAGGCAAGTCATTTGATGTTTAAATGATCAAATAAATAACCAGCCGTTTTCTTTTGGATCTTTAATCATAAGCAGAGACAAGCGTTAGCAGGCCGAATGGAAGCGATGCGCTCCCCTGCCAACGGTTCTCATGATGCCGTCAGGGGTTTGTATGGTTGCGGTGCTTCCCATCGGAATCTCAACATCGAGCTGAATCGCATCTTTTGCCTTTTCCCAGCGGACCCGGATTGTTCCATGCGGGGCAGCATGTTCCGCCTCCACCCACTCAAGAGTTGGAGGAATTTTCGGGGAAATCAGCATATGTCGGAAGCCGGGCTGTTCGGGATCGGGGCGGATCCCGGCAAGAAAATGATACATCCATGCCGAAACATCCCCGAACATGATATGATTGCGTGAACCGGAGCCATCCCAATTTTCCCAAAGCGATGTCGCACCCCGCTTTAACCAGTGCCCCCAGCCGGGAAAGTCGGTCTGGGTAAGTAATCGGTACGCCAGATCGATCCGTCCGTATTCCGCCAAAACTCTAGGGACATATTTTGCTCCCAGAACGCCAAAGTCGGCTTTACAATGCGCATTTTCGACCGAACGGGACAACCTCATCACCACAGACTCTTTTTCAGTTTCTTCAACAAGACCCTGATACAGTGCGCAGGCCAGAGCAGTCTGCTCCCCTTGGGCATAAAGCCCACTGCCTTTATAAAACGTTTTGTTAAAAGACTCCCGAATGGATACCGCCCAGTCGGCATACTCCTTGCTGTCCCTTGAACGTCCCGTGATCAGGGCAAAACGTGAAAGAAGGACCGAAAGCCTGTAAGCATACCCGGTATCCGTTACCGCCCTGTCCACCATGCGTTCGGGATCCGGAGAACACCAATCCCCCAATCCGAAATCAGCGATTCCGTCTTTCGATCGTCTCAAACAGTAGTTCACATATCGTTTCATGGCCTGATAATGACGATGAATGGGTTCAGGATTTCCCGTGTATAAGTAGATGTACCAGGGAATCAGCAGAAACGCGCTGTCCCACGCAGGTCCGTTGCCCCAGTTGAAGCCCCACCCCGTTGTAGGAACAATACCAGGTAACTGACCGCTAGGCCTTTGACTGTCAGCAATGGAATCAATCCATTGACTGTAGGCTTCCGCTGCGGAAAACTGCATGAGCCCGGTTTCCGCAGCAAGGTGTGCGTCCCCTGTCCATCCATTTTTCTCCCGATGAGGACAGTCGGTAGGTATCGAGGTGAAATTACTGAGATAGGAGCGAACCGTAATCTTTTGCAAACGGTTTATTGCTGGGTCCGAAGCTATGAATTTACCTATTTGCGCGAAGGCCGTGTGAACAACCCGTCCTTCGACCCGAAACAGTTCCGCCCGGGTAGAAATCTGTATATATTGGAATCCATGGTAACTGAAGCGCGGCTCCCATATTTCCCCCCCCCCGCCTTTCAAACGGTACCGGTCGGTTTGAAAGCCGCCATCCAGAATAAACTTATCAATTTCCCCAGTATCGAGCCTCCCTTCTGAGTCCAGTTGCTCCCCGTAACGAATTACCACCTCCTCTCCGGCTTCACCAGAAACCATAATCCGTGCCCATCCGGAAATATTGGCTCCAAGATCATACATAAAGTCCTCCTCTGCGGTCCTCCATGACCGTACAGGTTCAAGTGTCTCCATTACCTTGCAGGGAGGCATGAGCTGAGGAACGAGCTTCCCGCCGGGAGGTGCCGTTTCCACAGAAGTAACCCAGTCCGAATCATCGTAACCGGGTGCTGACCAGCCTTCGCATTCCCGGGCGGCGTCATAGTGCTCGCCATTACGGAGACCATCAAAACGTATCGGTCCTGAGGAATATTTCCAGGTAACGTCCGAGGAAACCTGAACCGCTTCGTTCACCTCCAAATCCAGTAAAAATTTAGGGTAATCCCGCCAGGAGGCTTTATCAAAATTCCAGGATGCCGGGGTGAAACAATTGTACCATCCGTTTCCGAGTATAACCCCCACCACGTTTAGGCCCGGCCGCAGAAAGCCACAAACATCGTATTCTACAAACAAAACCCTTCTGTCATATTGCGTGACTCCGGGATCGAGCACGTGATCCCCGACTTTTTCGCCATTCAGATACAGTTCATAGTATCCCAGGCCACAAATTCGTATGCGGGCACTCCGGGGAGCCCCATCCATCGTGAATGATTTTCTAAACAGGGGTGCAGGCAGGACCGGTCGGGTGGAATTAAACAGCACCGCGCCGGGAATACCAATCCACCGGCCTGTAAACTGCACAGGAGTGCCACCCTCGGAAAACGTATCACTCTCCATGGCTTGTCCCTCGCGGGATCATCAGTTTACGGGCGGGATCCCCCAGAGTTCCAGACTTCAACTCGACTTTGACTCCGTTAACCTCGGGACAATTTCGGTACTGAGGAATCCGGGCACTCCGCATGTAGGCTCTCGAAAACCTCTCATATAAACTTAGTTTCCGTTCCCTATACTGCGACTCATAAAATAAATTCACCTGTTCATCCGGATCAGCAGTCAAATCAAACATTTCTCCGAGGCCATCCGTATGGTAGATTGTAAACCGCCACCCATCCGAGGTGATTATGCTGCGAACGCTATCCTCCTCATTGGCACAGTACTCAACCGTTACTTCATGCCAAGCTTCTGATGAGGTCTGGCCTCGCAAAGCCGGTGTAAACGAGCGGCCTTCAAGTGGCGGTAGTGACCGGGTGCATTCCGCCAGTTCACAAACCGACGGGAAAAAATCAAGCGTGCAAACCAATTGAGAAAGGACGCAGTCCTTGCCAATTCCCGGTCCGGAAACAATCAGTGGACAGTGGATAGCTTTATCATAGTGCTTCTGACCTTTTCCCGGAAGGCCATGGTCTCCGATTAAATCTCCGTGGTCGGACGTGAACACAATGATCGTATTTTCTTTAAGTCCTTTTTGTTCCAGGTATTCAAGAATCCTGTTTATTTGATCATCCACAAACCTTACCGAGCCCGCATACAATGCACGGGCCTGCTTGATCGCACGCACGTCCCCTTCCACCTTCCTGAAATTCAGATAATCTTTTGAGCGCTCCAGAACCGGATTCCCTTTTTGCTGCCAGGTGCCCGGAAGCGGATCAGGCATCTCCTCGGGCGAAAACATTGTGTTGTATGGAACCGGAGGATCATAAGGATCATGAGGATCCACATAAGACACAAATGCGCAAAAAGGAGATTCAGGCTCCGAATCAAGATGCCGGGCGATAAAATCCAGCGACTGATCCGTAATCCAGGTGGTCTGATGCAACTCCTTCCGCAAAGGGGAAGAATAGGCTGACGGCCAATCCGACGCAGCACGAATCGGTTGTAGAATGTTTCGGCGAGCTGTCTGAATCCGGCTGAAGAGATCCTCATTTGTGACTCCATACTGCCGGCTGTAATCAATCGGCCAGGTGATTGAAAGAGCATGTTCCGCATCTTCGGGATACTCACGGCGAACCCAGTCAATCCATGGACCCAGTTTAGGGTCCTCGGTGGCGGCGGTTTCATTGAACCCCAGAGAGGAGAAGTCCGGCGGTAGCGGGGCACCCATGCTGGTCAGATGGAATTTTCCGAAGCCGCCTGTTTTGTACCCATCGGCCTGCAGCACTTGGAACAACGTCGGGATGTCGCTTTTCAACTCGTAATTATTATCTGTCACACCGTGAACAACCGGACTTCGCCCGGTAAAAAGTGTGGCCCGGCTGGGACCGCAAACAGGAATCGAGACATAACAGCGCTCAAAACGGGTTCCCTCCCGGGCCAGCCGGTCCAGGGTCGGCGAAACGGAAAGTCCGCTCCCGTAACAGCCCAAAATAGAGGCCGGAAGCTGGTCCATCATAACGAAAAGGATGTTGGGTCGTTCCATTTGTCTTTCTCTTTCAGGACACAGTGTAACGTGAACCTTCCCTCATTGCGCGTCACTAATGCGGCGGATTTTAATTGCGTTGCAGAGACGGGTGCTGCTTCGATGGCCTTCCGGAACCGATAGATCCAGCCTCAGGACCCCGTCGGTGACATCCACCGGCCCGAAGGTTCGGACAAGCGATCCCTCAAACACCCCGCCCTGCTCAAGAAATAAATCCATGCGGTCCGCCACCCGCGTTCTCTGCAGATCAATATTCAGCAGAAACCAGCCCGGTCTGGCGTTCCGCTCGAAACCGGTGCGCATATAAAGGGTCACCTCATAGATTCCATTGGGCACGGTAAACCGGTAGCCTTCAAAATCGTAAGACTCCGTGGAGAATAATTCCGGGTCCTCCGCACCGGACCCCTGCAGCCGGGCCACCGTTCGCACCACACTTTTGCGGTCAGGCCCCACATAGCCAAACGAGCCTTCCTCATACGCCCGGTCCGGCTGAAAAAGCGTCCCGTCCGATGAGAGGAAATAATCGCGGGCCCCGCAGTTCACGGCAATCACCCCCTCCTTTTCCATTGCCGCAAGTTTTTGATAATACCCCCGGGACGCGGCACGGGTCCGCAGCTCAAGCCGGGAAAGCTCCGTGCTGGTCAGGGTGTAGAGCGCGGCCTCCATCCGTTCAGAAGCCAGCAGGTTCCGGGCTGAATTCAGCAGCTCACGCTCACGGGCGGTATCGACATGCTGCGCGGACAGCGCATCCACCTGTTGGGTCAGCCGCTCCAGCTGCCGCCGCAAATAGACAAACGCCTCGGAGGAAACTTCGGCAGTGACGTTCGTGACTTCAGCATGTTCTCCGTGGACAAAAAACGACCGCAGTTGATACGGCTTCAGGGAAACCTCCAGATCCGGACCTTGCTCACCCGGCAAATCCCCCGACAGGTCACGCACAGCCACCGGATTGGCAAACGTCAGCCTGGCCTCAATTTCCGCAAACGAGGTGTTCACCAGATAAAGATACATTCCGGTTTCGGTTCGGTAATACCGCACCGTAAGATCCTCCCGTGGGTGCGCATACTCCTGAAAAGGCGTTGCGGGCAAGGCACGGAATGCGCGGGCGAACTCCCGGGTTTCCCTCTCCCGCCCCAGCGTGCCCACCGGTTGACCGCCCAGCAGCAGCCAGTCGCTGTCAAACTGTGCAACATTAAAGGCCCATTCCTTTAAAAAATACCGTCCCGATGGTTTCACATCCGCATTTTGAAAGTAGGAGGGAAATCTCTCCGGATCCAGGGAGTTGTTAAACGATTCGAAGTAAGGGGCGAAACTCCATACGGGAACCGGGCCGGTGCCCTGCTGGTAAACGTTCCAGTTTCGCCCTGTGTACAGCATTTGATTGTGTGTGGAGATTCTCCCGTCCCAGGCCTGCTGCCAGCGGTGCATTCCATGACGCATCGGCGCCACCCGCACATTGGGCAGCCTGCGGATTTCAGGAAGATCCAGAGCCCGGTGCTCAAAAAAATACGCTCCGGCATCCGCCAGATTCCCGGGAAAACCTTCCTGCGGAAGGCTGGTGTTAAGGACCAGGACACGGTCCGGATTTATCTCGCTCATCCTCCGGCGGATCTCGCGGATCCATTCCGTGTTTTGCCGTGCCCGCCAGCGAATCCAAATCTCCCGGTTTTCCTCTGTCAAAAACTTCCACCGCGCTTCAAACCGGTCCGGTCCCTCCACCCCGGGAACCGCAAGGCCCGTGTCCTCCTCAAAACGCTGCACAGTGAAGTCGTCATAGCCGAACTCCAGCCCGCCCGGGAACAGCGGAGAGGGATTTCCCCACAAACCGGAGGTCCACAAATCAATTCCTAGAAAAGCGGGATGATCCCCGAAACGGTCCATGACCTCCATAATATGGGCCGTCACCGCGTCCCGCACTTCCGGGTGATAGATGTTGAGAACAAAACTGTTTCGGACCCCGGCAATTTTAATTTCAGAGGGACGTCCGTTTCGGTCCAGCGCAAAATAATTCCTGCGGGTATGCTCCTCAACCCGGTCGGGTCTTCGGCTCAGCTCCGGAACACTCCGCAAATTCACCGCCGCCAAAACCTGAATGCCGGCCGCGCCAAACACATCCAGCAGGGCGTGCAAATGCCCCGGAGCGTGCAGCCCCTCAAGCGTATGTCCCGGCTGAGCATACCCGGGTGTATCGTACCGCAGGAACGGATACGAAAAAAGATTCTGACCGGTATACGCAAAATACTCCGCCATCCGCTGAAACAGAATCACCGGGTAAAACGGGTCTGACCGTTCGTGGATATCATCATAGTTAAAATGAATTTGAAAGGTCTGGTCCTCATCGAAAAATCCCAGACGCCGCGCCGGATACCCTTCGGGCGTTTCAAGCGCCAGTGCCGGCAGCACCTCCTCCAGCGGACGCACCCGGATTTTGGAAACCGCCGCGGGCATCCCCTCCACCATGGTTCTCGCCTCAAACAAATAGCTCTGAACTCCCGGATAAAACAAATGGCGGGTCATAATTTCCTCACCTGTGACAGGAAATTCGTTTCCGCTTTGAATGCCCGCACCCAGACGGTCGCGGTGCTGCGGATTGCGCGCCTCAGGATACAGATACCAGCCCATTGAGCGCGGACGGTCATCCGGCCACAGAAATTCCAGCATCACCGGCCGCCCGGTGCCCACGTGTTCTTCCGGAAAACGAATCTCAAAACTGAACCGGTCGAATTTGTTTCCGCCCGCCTCCAGATAGTCTGATCCGTCCGCCGTCACCCCACGCCGCGTGGGCGCATTCGAAATCACCTGATCCATTAGATCCGTCGGGCGGATCACCCGCACCGGCTCACCCAGGGCGACCTCTTCCGCGCGGGGCACCCTGGGATTCGCCGGAGTGTACGCCCTCAGCAAGGTGGTCCGCTGAACCGCGCCATGGGCACTGCGGATGTCCAGCCGGAGACGGTGAAGCCCCTCCTCCAACGGAGGCAGTGAGGCCGTCACGGTCACACGCTCCCTGACCGCCCCCTGAAAAAGCTCCGCGCTCCGCACGATCCGCCCCGCGTCATCCTCCAGATGCATGGACACCGTCACTTCCCCGGTATCCCGCCCGCCCGCCTCCGGACCGGGAAGGAGCAGAACCGGAAGCTCCAAAGCCTGGCCCGCCGGCACAAATCGTCGCTCCAACACAGGCTCCACCGGCATGAGTGCCCCATAAGCCTCCTGGACTTCCCCGTCGTTCAACGGGCGGTTATACAGGTGAACCTCCGAAAACATCCCATCCGCACGCCCGCCGATGACCATCTGGCCGAGCTGCGTGAACGGCATGGGTGCCAGCTGAATACTTCCCGGCGTGTACAGGACATGTTCATAGGGAATTCCGTTGACATATAGCCGGTTCCAGCCCTGGTCATTCCACACCACCGCAACGTGTATTCCGTCTCCGCGATGCATCAGATCCCGCGCCCCCCGCTTCACCAGATGCCGCTCCCCGAACTCCGGATGCATCAGCCTCACCCGCAGACGCTGAGCCATCACCATATCCATAAGCAGTCCGCCGTTTTCATCAGACAAGGTCAACAGAGTGCGGGCGGGCTGTCCGGAGCCCCGGCTGTCCCACTCCGGCCGGTACCAGAACATCACCGTCCCTGAACCGGCGGCGAACAGATCACGGTCCTCCACAGTGTGCCGCACCTCCTCCAGGGGCACACCGTCCAGTCCCGCAGTGAAGACGGGGCCCTCCTGAACCGCCGCCGGTGCGGCAGCCAGATCCAGTGCTCCGGCCTCCAGGATCTCCACGGCAATATTGACCCGGTGCGCATACAGGGAGGTGCTCCGCACCACGCCGATATCCGGAAACGCGCCCTGCCCCCACTGCACCGGATTTCCGTTGATCACCAGTTGCAGGCTCTGCCGGTACCACACAAACCGAACTTCATTCCATTCGCTGTCTTCGGATTCCGGCCAGACTTCAGGAAAACGGGAGCGCTGGCTGGACACACTTTGATTGTCTACCGACACCCGGGCCACCACCCGGTTTGGCCAGAAATGCACCGCCAAATCCCCTTTCTCCCCGTGGAAAATCAGGCCGCCATGCCGTCCGCCCTCTTCTCCTTCGGTAAACCGAATCCGAAGCATTCCTCTGAATTCCACCAGATCCGGCCCGGCAAAAGTCAGCCGCTTGGATCCGGAGCCCTCTGAACGCAGAACGGACTCCCCGGCAGTCCAAAGGCCGTTTCGCCCGGTGATTGTGGCCGGGGTTCCGGTTTCATGCCAGCGAATACCCGTCCATTCGCTTTGGACCGCCCGCCCGGCATGAGCGCATGAACACAGCAGCAAAAAGCAACCCAGAAAATATCGCAACGGGATCCAGTCGTTAAATTGAAGATTTGTGATCTGAATAAACGGCGGACGCTTATTTCCGGCGGCGGAAGCGCGTCAAATAGGTGACCAGACCCGCGATGGCCACCAGGCCCAGCGTGCCCGGTTCCGGAATCACGGTTAACACCAAATCCTGATTGTTGTTGTCCAGACTAAGCGTCCAGTCAAAACTCCCGCCGTTCAGCACCTCAAAGTTACTGTTGGCAAACGAACCGGTGCCCGAGAACGCGCCGCTTTCAGTGTCCAGCCAGGTACGCAGAGAGCCTCCAATGGTGACGCCGGCATTGGGATTTGTAATCAGAGAATAGGTTTGCATCACCTCCAGATTCGCCAGATCCACCTGCAGGAGACCATCGAGAACGTTTTGGCCTTCGGATGCCCTGGTTGTCTGAAGAGTGGTCACCGAATCGGTTCCGAACTGGAACGTAATGACCCCACCCAACCTCAGGTCAATTCTCGGTGCCTGCAGGGTTGCTCCGGACTCCACCGTTAAAAAACTCCTGTTGGCAGGTGTATTCGAAGCACTGGTACTATGGCCAATTTGCAGAAATCCTGGGTCCAGACCGCCCGTTCCGTCATTGGTGATTGCACCTCCGGACCGCAAGGTCAGTGATCCCTGATATGCGGCTCTCCCTCCTTGACCCACAATGACGTTTCTTGTTCTCAAGGTCCCCCCATCCGCTATCTCAACGTAGACCCGGCCAGAAGGATCGTTAGCAGCTTCAAAAGATTCAATACGCACCACGCCCATGGTCACGTTAAAACCCGAGTCCACAATGGCCGGATTGGCCGCGGTGGCATTGTCCAGGGTGAACGAAGACAATTCATTACCAGCGACTGGAAACGTAGTCCAGTTCCCGGTTGTGGACCAGAGATTGTCGGCTCCTTCTCCTGTGAATATCACATTGTCGGCATGCAGCGGCTGATACGCGGCAAGCAGAAGACCGCCTGCAAACAAAAGAATTCTGGAGGAATGGATGTTCATAGCTTCACCTTGGGTTGGGGGTTGTCATCATTTGTTGATTTGATCATTTAAATGTAGTCCCTGCTGACAGTCAAGGGTTATTTTGGAAAATTTTTATCTCGCGTTTCCCAGCAGACCTCAGGGATGAATCACCAAAACCAGATCCCGCCGGTTCCGCTCCAACCGGAGCGTCCACCGGTGCTCGCCTCCGTTGAGCACTTCGAAATGCTCATGAGTGAAGGATCCCCGTCCCGAAACCGCGCCGTTGTTTGCCTGAAGCCATTCCGACAGATATCCGCCAATCGGAAGATGATTCACCTCGCTGCGGATGAGGGGATATGTTTTCGGGGTGTTAAGTTTGGCGAGATCCACCTGCACGCGTCCGCTTAAACGGTTTTCATACCCGCGGTCTCTGCGGGTGGTGTGGATGGGGGTCACACGGTCGGCTCCAAACTCAAAACGCAGCATCCCTCCGGCCCGCAGCTCAATCAAGGGCGCCTGAACCAGCCGTGCCCCGTCCGACAGAATTAAAAAACTCGGGTGCTGCGGGTCCCCGCCGCCGACTTGCAGCATCCCGATCCCCTGAAAGCGGTGTTCGATGGCACCTCCGCGCAGCACCCGCAGCGAACCCTGATACGCCGGACGTCCGCCCTGCCCGACAAAAACACTGTGGGCCCGCAGGGTCGCCCCCTCTGAAATGTCCACGTGCACCCGTCCGGGAACAGGTGCCGAACCCATAAAGGACTCAATCCGCACCACCCCCAGTTCGAGATCAAAATCCGGATCGAGAATTGCGGGATTTCCCTCAGGGGTTTTGTCCGCGCGGAAGCCCTCAATCTCCGCCATTGCACCGGGGAAAGGATCCCAATTCGCGGGATTCGACCAGAGGTTGTCCGCCCCCGCTCCGTTAAACATCACCTCCTCGGACACCGTCAGGGCGGGAACGGTCAGGATGCCGAGAGCAAAAAGAAATTTTATAAGACGGGATGTGTTCATGGCGTATGCTCCTTGGCGGAAGGTTCGGGTGTCATGCGTTCTCGAAAATAAGCCTTCACTTTTTCAGGGGAAATATCCGGCTGTTTGATTTGCGGGGCGGTTTCATCCACGAGGGTTTCATACCCCCCGGAGTGCTCCCTGTCGAACTGTTCCGCCTTTTCCCGCAGTTCCTCAATCACCGGCTGACAGGCCGGATCGTGCAGACGGTTTTTCTGTTCCAGGGGATCCGCAGTCAGGTCGAAAAACAAGTCCTCACACATTCCCCCGTTCAAGAGCAATTTATGATTCCGGGTCCGGATCATGCTGCGCCGCCCGCTGCCGGCCTCGCAAATCACCTGCGGCCTTCCCCGGGGGGTTCCCCGGATCGGAATACCCTCCATCGAATCCGGAACCTCAACCCCGGCGGATGTCAGAATCTCGGTGGTCACATCCACACTGCTGAACAGACTGGAACGGACTCCGCCCGCCTGATCGCCGCCGGGATATTTAATGAACAGCGGCACCCGGGCCAGCGGGTCATACAAATGATTGCTTTTCAGCAGAAGGTGATGGAAACCCATATACTCGCCGTGATCGCTGTTCACAATGATCATCGTGTCTTCATAAAGGCCCTGATCTTTTAGAGAGCGGATCAATTCCCCAATTACCTGATCAATATGACTGATCGACGCATAGTAGGCGGCCATCACGTGCCGGAGGGTGTCCTCCGTCAAATCCCGGTTCGGGAAAAAGCCTTCATTCAGGCACGCATCCACATCCGCCAGCGTGTCGGTCCATCCCGGGAGCAGGGTCAAGGCACCGGGATCATATCGGTCCAGAAAGGATCGGGGGGGATCAAAAGGGTGGTGAGGCTTGATAAAGCTGACCATCAGCAGATTGGACTCCCGCTCATTCCAGTTTGAGAGGGCTTCCATGGCTTTGCGGCCGATCCAGGCAGTAGAGTGAAAACGGTCGGGCAGATTGGAGGCTTTGGCTCCGCAGGAGGCGTGGTAGTCGGCATTCGCCCCGGCACGGAACTCCTCCACCTGGTCGATCAAATCGTTTTCATCCACCAGGCCCTCCCGCATCAGCTCCGTATGGTAATCGTCCTCCCAGCGCCCGGGTCCATTCTGTTCGGCCAGACACATGCGTTGAAACCCCACGTCCAGATAGGTGGGCGTGAAATGCATTTTTCCCACCGCCGCCGTTTTCCATCCCGCCCGGGCAAGCGTTTTGGGAAAGGTGGGAATCTCCGAACGGAGGGTGCAGTGGTTGGACCATCCGCCGTGGCGGGAAACATACTGACCGGACAAGAAGGAATACCGGGAGGGTGTGCAGACCGGATGCGTGCAAAAGCAGTTGGTATAGCGCACGCCGTCCGCAGCCAGTGCGTCCATCACCGGTGTGTGCACATCCTGATTGCCATAGGCGCCCATACAGTCCCATCGATGCTGGTCTGTCTGCAGAATTAAAATGTTTTTGGCTTTTTTTTCAGTCATTGCCTTTTCTGTACGTTGTCTGGTCTGATAGTTAAACCTTCATTATATTTATGAACCGTCTCAAGCGTGAGTTCAAACAATATCCCTTTCTTCATTTCCTTTGTTTCCTTGTGGTATTTGGCCCCTCAGTATAAGCTGCCGAGTAGCGACTTGTCATGTAAACGTGAATCCAACGGATGCTCTTGAAGCCATCTATTTAACCTGGAAAGCAGGTCCTCCACAATGTGTTGCATCCGCTCCTCCTTGAACAGGTTCGTTTTTTCTTCAGGATCACTCCCAAGATCATACAGCCCCCCATCCAGTAAGTCTTTATCGGACATGTTTAGCGAAAACGGCAACGTTACATCCATGCGATACGACGCGTGACGAACTGCAGCGCGGAAATGGGGCTCTGTCTCATCTGCGTATGCCCATTCCGGACGAATCGCACCAAAAGCAACCCCTCCTTCCCCCTCCGTGAATAAATCCCTCCCTACCCATAGATCGGGAACAGAATTCTGTAAACCAAGGCATCCAAAAAGCGTCCGGGCAAGATCCACTTGTTCACAGATTCCATTACGTCGCTCTCCCTGGGGAACAAGACCCGGTCGCCAACAGATAAAAGGCACCCGCCATACACAATCGTCGAAGGTATCCTTTTCTCCAACACCCCATTCCCCCAACGATTTGCCATGATCGGTTGAATAAACAATTAATGTGTCATCCAGAACATCTAAATTCTTCAGTCCGGCAAGCAGCCGCCCAACTTCATGGTCGACATACGAACACAAGCCCATGTAATCGCGCCACATCTGGACTACCTGAGATTCCGACAGTTTGTCCATTCGGTCCTGCAACGCTTTTTTCCGATCATATTCCGGCCGCCCCTCACGCTGTGCTTTGTCAAACCGTCGAATAGGCAGTTCCTGCGCCTGGTAGGTATCCCCCCAAGGATCAGGGGGCAATACCGGCGTATGGGGAAAAAGATGATTCACTCGAATAAAAAACGGATGTGACCGGTCCATTGACCGAATAAACTCAAGTGCACGATCGGTGACATGAGTTGCCGGATTGTCCTTTACATCAGGATACCTGCCAGCAAGGATAATAGGTGCTCCGCCGGGGCGTTTAATGACGCGATGTTCTGCTTCATCAAATCCCTCCGGCAGCCCGTAGAATCCGATGTGCTTTTCTTCGATGACAAACACGTCATCGTGCTGCCACACCTCATGGCCCATGATATGCCGCTTTCCGAAGCTGGCTGTACAATAACCGCTATCTTTCAGTGCCTCCGGCAGTGATTTGTGTCCGTCCGGAGGAGAAAACGATAAGGCCCGGTTATGAAGACATCCGATTGCCTGGGGATAATCCACCCAGACTTGCGAAGAACGGCTTGGCACACATACAGGTGCCTGGCAATATGCGTTTTCAAAAACGGTGCCCTCTTTGGCCAAGCGATCAATGTTCGGTGTCTTCGCCCATTTCGACCCGTAACAACCCAGAGAATCCACCCTCTGCTCATCAGTCTGTATCCATATTACATTCATCTTTCTCATCCATTTCTCCTGTCAGGCAAAGGAGGGTCTGCTTTGCCACGGGCCCGCAATCCCCATCCGATACCGGATCAGTTGCGCCGCCATCTGACGGATTCGAGTCTGCTGTTCCGAGTTCAATGCCACGTTGTTCATCTCATCCGGATCCTCCGTAAAATCATACAACTCCATCTCGTCACGTTTTTCCGCCAGTATGGAGTGGACACTCAACCGATGGGTCCGGGTAATCCAACTGTTCACGTAAAGACCCCGTTCAACACGGTGATCGATCAGCACTCCCTCGCGCAGATTCCGATTCGGCTCCAGCAATTCGGCAAGTTGATCCACCCCCTGCATGCGCGGGTGCGGATCAAGCCCCGCCGCCCTCATCAACGTTGCCGGAAGATCCACCTGACTGATGAGGCTGTCGCTGGATGATCCGGCAGGAATATGTCCGGGCCAGCGCATCAGCAGCGGAATCCGAACCGCCGCATCATAATGACTCCCCCCCTTGGACCACATCCAGTGATCCCCCATCAAATCACCATGATCTGAAAGAAAAACAACCAGGGTGTTCCCGTCCAACCCCAGCTCCGCCAGTCGGTCCAGAATTTTACCGAACGAATGATCCACCATCGACTGCATGCCCATGTAAACCCGCCACATGCGGAGTTCCTCTTCGGAGCGGCCCGGACCGGTGGCCGAAGGCTCCAGATGCTGACAGGGCGGCCCCGCGTGATCGTGCCAGCCCAGCTCCTTCAGACGTCCTTCGCGCGTCGCCCGGTACAAGGTGGTGCCGTTGTCCTCATCCCGGGTGCGCACCGGTTCGGGAGGCTCCGCATCCTCATGCAGGCTGCACCAGGGCTCGGGCACCACAAACGGCCGGTGCGGATCCGGAAAATTCACACTGAGAAAAAAAGGCCGGTCTTTATGCTCCGCCTGATGCCGCTCCAGATAGGCCAGGGTTTCCTCTTCCACCCATTTGGTCGGATGGAACGCCTCCGGCAGCGCCCACTCGCCCACACTTTGCCGGCCGTCCGGGTTTGTGTAAAAATAAGGTTCCCGGTCCGGAATCCCCCGGTCACGCAACCAGAGTCCGTAATGCATGGCATACGCATGGGGCTCGTGGGTGTGACCGATGCTGATTTTCGCCTCGTCAAATCCATACCAGGGACCCTGCCAGTTCCGGAAGAAATCCCAGTCCCGCGAGCGGGGCGGTGCTTCAAAGCTCCCCGGAGTGCTTCCGGGCTGCAAATGACTCTTCCCGATCATTGCCGTGCGGTATCCCCCTTGTTCGGCCAACTGGCGGGGCAGAGAAACACAATCCTCGTCCAGGGCCGTGCCGATACTCCAGGCACCGTGACGTGACGGGTACTGCCCCGTTACCAGCGTGGCCCGGGCCGGAGTGCACAAGGGACAGGCCGCGTAGGCGCGGTGAAACAAGAGCCCCTGCTCTCTGAATTGATCCAGACGCGGCGTGCGCACCGGAACACGTCCCGCACACCCGAGCAAATCCGCGCGTTGCTGGTCCGTGGTCACAACTAAAAGATTCGGCGTTTTATTCAAAGGATCAGGTTGGTTAATGTACGAATGCGCCGGAGCGTTACCGCCCCGGAAGAAATCTAAATGTCCGGCGGGTCATAGGATACTCTCACATCCCATGTAGGCCCCCCCTCGACCCCAAACATAAAATTATAGTCAAATCGCCCACTAGCATTAATCGACTGCGTGAATCCGGTGTACGTCCGCACACTCCCGTCCACGAATGCGGCATTGACAATACGCCTCCCCTCCACCGTGTTAAAAAAACCCAGATCATTTCCGCCCCAGTCCCGGACCTGGTTGTACGCGACCTGCCGGTTGGGAAAACCAAAATCATACATGCGGACCGGACGCTCAATCAGCGTGGAAAAAACATTGAAGGCATGACGGAAGCGATACGAAACCTGAGCTCCGGGGGCATCGTTCCGCCGCCGGGCATCCACCCGTGGATCCAGAGGAGAATACACCACACTCAACAGATCCCCCAAAAAAGGTTCCAAAGCGGTTGGCCACCCCTCCATTGTCAGCTCAAAGCGTTGGTGCGCCCCCCCCGCACCTGTATTCGCCATGTAATTTCCGGGAACACCTCCAACTAAAAACAGACTCGGAAACTCTCCGCTGTTTTCCACCGCATAACTGTGCGTGGCGATAATGATATTCCGCAGGTTGCTTAAACAGGCTGTGGATCTTGCCCGGCGCACCGCCGAGTTCACCACGGGTGTAATCAGGCCAATCAACAGAACAATGATCGCGATGACCACAAGCATCTCAATCAGCGTAAACGCCTTTTTCCTGTTACCTTGTCTTGTGTTTTGGTCTGCCATAACTCACCATACGGATGAAAGGATAGAATTTATCATGCCACAAGAATTAACACCTGTAAAATAATGTGTCAACATTATTTGATTATTTAATCATCAAATTAAAAGCGGTACTATGATGTTGGGTCAGACGCGACAAGCGGGGCGATTTGAAATGAATAAAGATTGCCTCTCCGTTCTGGATCCGTATGCAAAGCTCCCCGCATGAAAACCCTTTCCCTAGACGCCATCCAATCCTGCACCCTTCCCGCCTATTTCGAGGAGGGCAAACGCTGGTTTGACACCGGCCGCGTGGAGCACTGGACCCGCGAGGACGACCGCTTTGAGGGCCGCCTCTCCATCGGCCACCGCTCGCAAATCTGCCGCTTCCGTCTCGACGACAACGGCCATCCGCAAAACGACTGTCCCTGCAAGGTCAGCCGCGATGAGGGCATGATCTGCGGGCATGTCGTCGCGATTCTGCTGGCCTGGCGTGCCGAAAACGCCGATCCCCACGCCGAGCGCGAAGAGCGCGTCCTCAAACGCTTCTCCGTTCCCGCCGACCGCCGCCGCGGCACCGTCCGCACCGGTCCCACCGGCGTGCAGGCCAAATTTCGCATCACCCTCCGCCGCACCTGGCCCCAGGAGGTCCTCGCCGGCAAACTCCACATGATCCCCAGCTTCGAATTCAACGGACGCACCCAGCGCCCCGACACGGTGCACATCTCCCAGGTGCTGAATATTCCGCCCGAAGACGAAAAACTGCTCCTGTTGCTCGAAGACATTCACGGCGGAGCGCTCCCCCCCGTCTTTCCGGTCAGTATTCCCGACTTCGTCCACATCCTCACCTGGCGTGCGCCCGCCCCCGTGCATGTCCTCGACTGGCTCCTCCCCATCCAGCTCAACGCCAAAGAGGTCCTCTCCATTTTAACCGTCGACCTCGACGCCGCCAGCGGCGAACTCATTCTCACCCTCACCCTCGACCTTCCCAAAAGCGCGCCCGCCGGCACCTCTCCCATCACCGTTCTCTCCCATGCCGCCGGCTGGGTGCTCTCCGGCGACAACGCCTGGCCGCTCGCCGCCGTCCCCCCGCCCGAACTCCAGGGGCTCTGCAACGGCCCCGTCCGCATTCCCCGCGAACGCGTCCTGCCCTTCCTGCATGAGGACCTCCCCCGCCTCGAAGAGGCCATGCTGGTCGACAACCGGGTCGATGCCGGCAAATTCACCGACAGCCAGGTCCCGCCCCCCTTTCACCTCGAACTCAAAGGCGGACGCCAATACGCCACCGGCGTGCTTCACGCGGTCTACGGCGAGGTTCGCGTGGTCGCCGGCGGCCCCGATCCCGGCAAAACCCTCAGCATTCCCGATCCCGCCCATCCGCTCGCCTACGGACGCCGCAATCCCGGGGCCGAACAACAGGCCCTCGATCTGCTCAAACAAAGCGGATTCGCCGCCCAGTCCGGCGATCAGCTCAGCGCCATCGAAGGCCAGTCCAACATTTTCAACCTGCTCGCCCGCGTCCGCTACGAGTTCGAGCCGCGCGGATGGACGGTCACCCTCCGCGGCGATCTCGAAGCCCTCGCCGGCCGCGCCGCCCTCCTGCTCGCTCAGGTCGGCATCGAAGACAGCGACTCCCCCGACTGGTTCACCTTCAACCTCACCCTGCGCGGAAGCGACGGCTCATCGGTCACCGAAGCCGCGGTCCGCCGCGCCCTCGAACGCGGCGAGGATTTTATCGAACACAAGGGCGACGTGATACTCCTGCCCCGTCAACAGGCCGAAGCCCTTGTCGACGCCGCCCGCGAGGCCAAGCCCGGACCCGGCGGCAGCCTCCGCATTCCCAAGCAAAGCTGCGGGTTTGTGGCCTCCCGCCTCAACGGCGTCCCTGGCATTCCCGTCAACACCGCCGAGGCCTGGAAAGAGGAGGCCGCCAAACAAAATCAGGACGTGCAGCTCGAGCCCGTCGATCTCCCCGCAGGCCTTCAGGCCACCCTCCGTCCTTATCAGGAATACGGGGTCCGCTGGCTGCGGTTCCTGGAACAGGGTGGCTTTGGCGGCATTCTTGCCGACGATATGGGCCTTGGCAAGACCCTGCAAACCCTCGTCTGGCTCGCGCTTCCGCGTGTCCGCGCCGACGAAAGCCAGCAGCCCGCCCTCATCGTCTGTCCCGCCTCCCTGGTCGAAAACTGGATTGAGGAGGCCAACCGCTTTCTGCCCGGCCTCACCGCCGTCGCCATTCACGGCTCCAAACGCAAGCCTCTATGGGAACAGGCCGCCACCGCCGATCTCGTGGTCATCGCCTACAGCCTCCTGCGCCGCGACCTCGCCGAGGCGACCGCCATCGAATGGTCCGCTCTGGTGCTCGACGAGGCGCAGCACATCAAAAACCCCGGCACCCAGAACGCCCTCGCCGCCAAGAAGCTCAAAGCAGGTCACCGCGTCGTTCTCACCGGCACCCCCATGGAAAACCAGGTCCGCGACCTCTGGTCTCTAATGGATTTTCTCATGCCGGGCTACCTCGACACTCAGGCCAAATTCCAGAAGCGCTTTGGGGCCCCCATTCAGGCCGGCGGACCCGGGGCGGCTTCGGCGATGAATCTTCTCCGCCGCAAAATCAAACCCTTCCTCCTCCGCCGCCTCAAAACCGATGTCGCCAAAGACCTTCCTCCACGCCTCGAAAAACGCGTCTACTGCGACCTTACCCCCGCCCAGCGCGCCCTCTACGAAACCCTCGAGGCCCGGGTCAAGCAGGAGGCCGAAGCGGCCATTAAGGCCGGCAAGCCCCAAATCGCCGTGCTCCAGGGACTCATGCGCCTCCGGCAGGTCTGTTGCCACCCGGCGCTGCTGCCCGACAACCCAATCGATGAAAGCGGAAAGATGGACATGTTCCTCGAACTGCTCGATGAGGTCATCGACGGCGGGCACCGCGTCCTCGTCTTCAGTCAGTTCACCTCCATGCTCGCCCTCCTCCGCGACGAACTCACCCGGCGCGAAATCGCCCACAGTTATCTTGACGGCTCCACGCAAAACCGCCAGGCCCTGGTCAACGAATTCAACCAAAGCCCTGATATTCCCGTCTTCCTCATCAGCCTCATGGCCGGGGGCACCGGGCTCAACCTCACCGGAGCCGATGTGGTCATTCACTACGATCCCTGGTGGAACCCCGCCGTGGAGGATCAGGCCACCGACCGCGCCCACCGCATCGGTCAGGACCGGACGGTCTACTCCATGAAACTCATCACCCGCAACACGCTCGAGGCCCGCGTCACCCTGCTGCAGGACAAAAAACGCGAACTGATCGAATCCGCCCTGACCGGCGACGAGGCCGTGCTCGAACGCCTCAGTTGGGACGATGTCCGCGAACTCCTTGAAATGTAGGCACACATTCTGCTTGATCTCTTTGCAGTCAATAGACTAACAACACCTTTGAACATCGACGACGAACACCCAAACCCAGGACCCTGTATGAACCTTCGTAAAAAACTCTTGACCACACTGCTGCTGAGCGCCTCGGCCTTTATGATTCAGACTCAAGCCGAAACACATCCTGTAAAACAGGCCCCCGCCGTGCGTGCGGCCGCCCTCTATGCTCCCGATTACACCCGCGGCCAGGAAGGCGTCTGGGGTTTCGAACTTGGGTATGCCTCTCCGATTTTCCCTTTTGAAAACATGTCCTTCTCCTGGGGGCATATTTCCTCCAACGACATCCAGCACAATTACTTTCTTCTCAATTTTGAGGACAGCTACCGCTTGATTGAAAACGTTTATCTGGTCGGAGGAAGCGGTTTGGGTGTAATTTTGGCGGACGAAAAGCCCGGCCCGGACAAAGAGGCGGCTTTGGGACGGCTTTCGGTCGGCTTCCGCTATGATGCCTGTTCCGCAGTCTCCCTTTTTGCGGATGCCAACTTCCTGATTGCATCTAAAGATGTTTTTCTGGACGGCCGGTCACATGACAACAAAACCTGGCAGTATCTGATCGGACTGCAATACCGCTTCTAATTCTTAAAAAATGAGGTTGTCAGATTTCCCGATCGCGGTATACTGAATCAGGAATTCCTGCCGTGCCCGCGACAAGGGTCATTCTTTGGCCTTTCTATTAAAACGGGAGCTGATAAACGGTGATGACGAGCATGCCCCTCTACGGGGACGTTCCGAGTCATCACTCATAGTTCCCACTTTGAACTCCGGTTCAAAGATTGTCCCTGAACGACACGGTGGTGTTCCTTTTTTATTGCCAGTATAGCTCAGTTGGTAGAGCAGCTGATTTGTAATCAGCAGGTCGTCGGTTCGAACCCGACTGCTGGCTCCATTTTCAAGGAACCATACCTATTCGCCTTTCCGGCACCGACAACTTCCTTGCCCTGCTTTTCTATCACCTTTGACTTCATCCGGTCCTTTTCAGGGCTGAATTTACTAAAAGGGAGGCGGTGAAACGCTCCAGGTTTCGACGGGACCGGAAATGAGTTCGCCGCCCTGAATCAGGTCCCGGTGGCGGAGCCAGGATTGTTCGAGGGGCTGTCCGTTCCAGAGCAGTCCCTGCAGGGCGGGATCTTTGCGGAGGGTCAGCGCGGTCCGGTCGGGTCCCACATGCCAGCGGACTTCATCCATGACCGGCGGGAGCAGAAGATAGAGGTCGGTGCCCATGAGGGGATACACCCCGGCCAGCGCGCCGAGCGCGAAGCTGCTCTGACTGCCCATGTCCTCGTTGTCGATGAGTCCCGCGCGGCCGGGAAGGTAATGCGTGTCCAGGCATTCGCGCACCCGCCGGGCGCTGAGATCGGGGCGTCCGGCGAAATGATAGAGCCAGGGAACGTGCAGGAGGATCTCTTTCCAGAGAAAAAACCCGTGGTCAAAGAGTCGGTCGAGGTGCTCAATAAATCCCTGCGGTCCGCCGTGGAGGTCGATGAGATCGTCCAGGAGATGCAGGCAGGTGAGGCTCCACTCGTGTCCGGTGCCCTCGTAGGTGTGCGGATCGGACCAGAAATCAAGGCGTTGAGGCTTCCAGGGATCATAGCCGGGAGCGCGGGAGCCATCGGCGGTTTTCGGAGCGAAACATTTGAGATCGGGGTCCCAGAGTTCCAGCACCTTCCGGGAGAGGGCGCGGGCCTCGCGGGCGAGGCCGGTTTCGCCGAGGCTTTCAGCCAGCCGGGCGAGGTTTTCCTCCTGAAAGGAGTATTCCAGCGAGCGGGAAAGGCACTGGGGCACGGTGTCGGGAAGCCAGCCGCGTTCGGCGTAACCGGAATACCGTCCGGTGCGCACCGGATCGGGCGAAGGGGTCGCGCGCTCGGCGAGCATGCGCCGCAGCGCCTCGCGGGGATCCACGCCGTCCAGTCCCTTGAGGCGGGCCTCGGTGAAGAGAGTGAAAGCGGAACAGCCGCCCTGCACCGCCCCGCGTTGTCCCATGATCCAGGCGTCGGGGGTCCATCCGGTGTGGTCGGCGATTTCAAGCAGCGCGTTGCAGAGGTCGGTCTCGAACTCCGGCTCCCAAAGGGCGAAAAAGCTGTTGGCATTGCGGACACTGTCCCAGAGGCAGTAGAGGTTGTTGAATTGACGGCGGCGGTTGGGAAACCAGGGGCATTCCTCCAGTCCAAGGTCGTCCGGCATGCAAAAGAACCGGTAGAGCATGGTGTGATACAGCCGCAGATAGTGCGGGTCTTTACTCCCGGCGGCAAGCGGCGCCAGTTGTCGGTTCCAAATGGACGCGGCATCGGCGGCGGTCTCGTCAAAAGACCGCCCCCCGAGTTCCTCTTCGCGGTGGGCCCGGGCTTTGACCGCGCTCACATAGGAAATCCCCACTTCGAGTTCCACGGTGGAATCGCAGGGGAAGCCGGCGATGGCGGTGATGTTGCGGGCGCGGCCGCCTTCGGGAAATCGGTCCGTGCCGGCGATGGCGCCGCGGTGTTCGGGGCATTGCCGGAACCGGGCGCTGAAGTAAATCGTGTAGGGTTCATCATGTCCCCATCCCCCGCGCAGGGTGCCGAAGCCCTCGCAGGTTTGCGGATCGGTCCACACCGCTTCGCCGTCGAGCGCCTCCCCGCAAAGCGCCGCCCCGGTTTCAAGGGCGATATGGGGCTTGTCCGTGCCGAACATGCAGGGACCGCCCCGGAAGGTGTAGCGGTGCAGAGCCGCGTGGGGGGTGCTGGTGAGTTCGGCGGTCACAGGACCGGGAGTCAACGCCGCGCGGTAATATCCGGGACGGGCGGTCTCGTCATGGATCTGAAACCCGAGCGGATTGATCCCGGGATGCCGCGGAGAGGGAACCACCCCGATATTCGCATAACGGCCGTGCCCGCCGGTGCCGCTGACATGGGTGTGGGAGAACCGCAGCAGCGGCTGACCCGAGGCGTAGCTGTTGGGATTGGGATTCAGGGTGTCGGGTCCGACCCGCACCATGGAAAAGGGAAGATACGGTCCGGGCAGACAACTGCCGGTGCCGTCCACGCCGTGGAAGCAATCGATGAGGCCGGTGAGGCCGGAGGTCAACGGACGGGAGGCGGCAAGGGAATCGGCACGGGGGCTGTCGGGATCCGAATCAGGGGTGTCATGCATGGATTTCATTTAGGGAATTGACACCGGGAAACAAGCGAAGATTCAACAAGACGACGGTCGGCAGAGAATTTTCTTGTTCCGCTTTTGTCTGAAGTTAGGGGTGGCCGTCCGACACACGAACCAAAAGCCTCCCCATGATCCCCACGCCCTCCCCCGCCACCGGCATCGAACAGGATTCGGCCCCGGCCCCCGCCGCGACCGCTCCGAACGGCCTCACTCTTCCCGGCCGCCATTTCCGCCTCACCGCGGTGCATCTTCAAGACGGCAGTGACCTGGCGGACGGTCTGGTGCAGGAGCGCGTCTGGCTGCTGCACCCCAACGAACCCCTCCGCCTCCGGGGAAATCTCTTCTGCATTGAAGCGCTGGATATCGACCGTCAAACCCTGTTTATTCTGCCTGAACCCCTGCCCCATGCCCGGCCGAACCCTGTGGAGGCGGATTTGTGCACAACGCTGAGCCGCAGCCGGGATCTGCAGGTCGAACTCAGCGACGGCCCCTGGGTTCTCCTGGAATGTGCGGGCGGCGCCCCGGCCCGCGCCCGGGCTCTGCAGGACTGGCAGCGGTCTCAGCGCCCCGCGACCCCCGGTCACCGTCTCCCCGCGTTTCTCAGCAACACCTGGGGGGACCGCTCCCGCGACAGCCGCATGAACCAGGCGTTTATGGAGGCGGAAATCGAGGCCGCCGCCCGGCTGGGCGTCGACGGGGTCCAGTTGGATGACGGCTGGCAAAAAGGGATCACCTCCAATTCCGTCCGGGCCGCGGAGGGCGGCGTCTGGGAGGGTTTCTGGAACGCCGATCCCGATTTCTGGTCGCCCCACCCCGAACGCTTTCCCAACGGACTCGAGCCCCTCGCGGCTCTCGCGCGGGAGAAAGGCCTGCGCATCGGACTCTGGTTCGCGCCCGATTCCTGGAACGAGTTCGTCCATTGGCAGCGCGATGCCGACGTGCTCCTCGACCTTCACCGCCGGCTGGATGTCTGCAACGTGAAAATCGACGGAATCAAAATTCACACCGAAACCGCGCTCGCCAATCTGCGGAAATTGATCGCCCGTGTTTTGGAGGGCTCCGAAGGGCGGGTGGTCTTCGATCTCGATGTGACTGCGGAAACGCGTCCCGGACCTTTCGGCCTCATCTCCTGCGGTCCGCTCTTCATTGAGAACCGCTATACCGACTGGGTGTCGTACTGGCCGCACCACACGCTCCGAACCCTGTGGCAATTGACCCGCTGGGTGGATCCGCTGCGTCTGCGGATGGAATTCCTCAATCCGGAACGCAACACCGGCCTGTATGGTGATGATCCCCTCGCGCCCGCCGCCTACGGAGCCGACATGCTTTTTGCCACGGTCATGGCCGCCAATCCCCTGGGGTGGTTCGAAGTCACCGGCCTTTCTGACACGTTCACGCACGCGCTCCACGGTCTGGTCACCGTATGGAAAGAACACCGGGCCAGGATGGCCGACTGCACCGTGCTTCCTGTCGGCGACTGTCCGGACGGCTTCAATTTCTCCGGATTTCTTTTCGTCCCCCGGGAGGCGGACGCGTCGGCCTACCTGCTCCTGTTTCGGGGAAACACCCCGGACCCGGAAGGCCGCATGACTCTGCCCGTGCCGCTTCCCGGCCGCTGGAGCCGTCTTGCGGGTGAGGGATCCCTCGAGACCAACGAACGCGAACTGCGCTTCACCATCCCCGCCCCACGGCGCTATCTCTTTGCCTGTTCCCGGTTGAAACCGTTGCAGCCGTGAGCAGCACGCGTAATCGAAATCAGGCCCAACGGCCCGGCTCATCCCAGCCCAGTCCGTCAGGACTGGGTCTCAGACCCCACACCATTCACACAGGGCCAAGGGCCCGGCTCAATTCCGGCCTCCGCCTCGTACCGATTGAGCCGCACCTTCAGTGCTCTGCCTGGATTTGCGGTCAAAAACCCGGTCCTGACGGACCGGGCTGTGTAAAGTCGGGCCTTTGGCCCTGCATTTGTTTCATCACAATCCTAACCGTAATCCTCACGCGGATTTCCTCCGCAACCGAAACCACCACCTGCTCGTAAGAGTGCAACGAAGCTGCCGCTTTGCGGGGCACGGTTCTCCAACCGGGGTGTTTTGTGAGGGTCAAAGGTGGTGAAAGCGGTAGCTTCGCGAGGCTCGCTACACGCACTCCAAAGCGGCTTCGCCGCACTTATCGGCGGCGGAAGAACAGCAGGGAACCCAGGGCGATGCCGACCAAAGCGAGTGTGCCGGGCTCGGGAATCAACACCGCATCCAGGCTGGTGCCCATGCGGAATTCGTCGAAACGGGGGGTGGTGTCTGTGGTGCTGTTTCCGGTATTGTTATGGTTAAAAACCAGATAACCCAACTGGGCGGCACCGAAGTCGGCGGCGGCCACATCGTCAAAATTGGTGACGGTGGGGTTCAGAGGGTCGGTTGCATCAGAATCGTAAAGATTCATGGTGATGCGGTGAAACCCGACACTGTGGTTGAAATCGATGCTTGTCGTGAACAAATACGTTTGGCCGGCGGCGAGGCTTGCCACAGAGGTTTCCTTGGTGGTACCGCCCGAGGTGGTCACGCTCAACATGAATGCGCCATTATCGCCCACTCTGGCAAAGACACCGCCGTTGGTGTGCAATTGGCTGTGAGTCCGGTCAGCCCCCAGCCCCAATTGAACGGTTGAACCTCCCGAGGCTTGATGTGACCAGTTTTCACCACCCACTAAACCACTGAAATAGAGGGTTCCGTTGTTGGTAATGAGGTCATTGATGGTTGCGTTCACGGTTCCGTCAAACGCGCGGGTCACGGTGCGTCCGGTGTTATTCGCCACGGCGAAAATGGATCCGTCCGCGGTAGACCCGGATACCAGATTATGGCTCAGGGATTCTGCAGAGGCTTGTAAATTAGCTGTGGTTTGATTATTTTCATTGCTCCATGCTCCGGAAAACCCGGAGTTGGAAACGGTGGGATTAATGCCGTAAAGACTTCCGCTGTTGTATCCGCCAGTACCCACAAAAAAGGAGTCCGTCGCAATCAGGCTTGCCTGGGCGGTGGCGGTGGCGAAAAGGGCAATTAAAGCGGATGTTAAGAATTTTGGGTACATGGGGATTCCTTCTTTATACGTTTTAGACAGACTGGCATTAACGGCGCAGTTTTCAACCCTGACAAAGTAACCGAAGTTATCCTTGACAGCAACCCTCACGAAACTTTACCATTAAAGTATGCCTGAATCCCGCAATATTACCCTGAAAGACATCGCCGAGCGGGCGGGGGTGAGTGTGATGGCGGTGTCGATGGCGCTGCGGGGGCGGTCGGGGGTGTCGGACAAAACCCGGGAAACGCTGATCGCGCTGGCGGAGGAAATGGGGTATCGCAAAGACCCGCTGCTTTCGTCGCTGTCCGCCCGGCGAAAAGGGGGCGAACGCCATGTGAACCGTGTGGCGTATGTGGGTGCGTGGGAAACGGATGATTTTATGGAGATTGGCTATAACCGTCAGTTTTATCGCGGGGCGGTCGAGGCGGGGAAAGAGCTGGGATATGATCTGGAGCCGTATTGGCTGAACCCCGCCCATTCTCTGGAGCGTCACAGCGGGATTCTGTATCATCGCGGGTTTGACGGTTTGCTGATCGCGCCGGTGGCGGCGGGGTTCGAGAATTTGGAATTGGACTGGAAACGCTTTTCGTCGGTGGCTCTGGGTCGGTCACTCGAATCCCCCGCCCTGCATTTCGCCAGCGCCAACCATTTTGGGGGGCTGATTCAGGTTTGCCGGGAATTGCAGAACCTTGGATACCGGCGCATCGGCCTCGCCATGCGGAACGACACCAATCACCGCACCCAGGGGCGCTGGGCGGGCGCAATGCTGGAGGTGAACCGCGCGGTCTCACCGGAACTGCGGGTCCCTCCCCTGATCTCGGAACCCATGAGCCGTGAGATTTTAGTCGACTGGGTTCATCGGGAAACCCCGGATGTGGTGATCAGTCTGGGGAACCGTCCCCTCCATTGGCTCCTGGAGTCGGGATTCCGAATTCCGGAGGAGATCGGTTACGTGATGCTGGAGCGCATGGAGGACGAGCCCGGCCAACCCGCGTACAGCGCCCTGGATCAGAACCTGCCCGAGGTGGGCCGGGCGGCTCTGAAACTTCTCCACGCCGAGATTTCCGCCAGGCACCGCGGCGTACCCGCAATTCGGTCCTCCCTTTTAATCGACGGCACCTGGGTGCGGGGGGAACGGGTGGGGCGGAGAGCTTAACCCGCATCCTGTTGGTTTAGGATATGAGTCCGCAGGCGGCCCGGAGGAGTTTCTGGGCGCGGGTGAGGGCTTCCGTTTGTTGCGCGGCGCGTTTGAATTTGGGATTCACTTTGGGTTTGGCGCGGGTGCAGGCGCGGGCCAGAGCGGTCATGCCCTCCTGTAACTGCCGCAGTTCCTCCCCGGCGGTGTCGGGCGCGGCGGCGATGCGGTGCGCGGTGAGCGCGAGACGCCCGGCGGGTCGCAGCAGATCGTGGCACGCGGTGCGCAAAACGTCGAAGGCGAGATGACAGCGGCGCAGGGCTCCGGTGAGGCCGGCGGCGGTCCCGGGGGCGGTTTGCAACGCCCAGCGGATGTGCAGGGACAGAGGTTGATCGTGATCAACCTCGGGGATCTGAATCACCGTGGCCAGGCGTTCGCCGCACCAGTGCCAGGTTTGCGGCTGTCCATCGCGGGTGACCTCGGCGGGCGGCAGGGTGTGGGGGATGCGCAGCATGAGCGGACGCCGCTTGCGAATGCCTTCGAAATCGCCGGTCATCGGCTCAAGGCTCACGGAAAGCGTGGTCGGGGTGGATTGGCTGTGAATGACCAGCTCGGCAAAGCCGCCTTTCTCGTACGCGGTACTGACGCCGTCGTCCTCATAGAGTGTGTAGGTGTCCCCTCCGCCGGGAAATACGGTGATGTCCAGTTCGGGATATCCGCCCGCGGCGAGGCGTTTGACGGGGCCCTGGCCGGGCAGGATGCAGCCGGGCCGCACAAACACCGGGGTCTCCGCCAGAGTGTAACGACGCCGATGCCGTCCGCCCCTGAGCCGTTCGCCGGTTTCGGCATCGATCCACTCTCCCTCCGGCAGCCAAAAGGAGACCGGCGCAAGTCCGTCTTTGCCCGCCGGTTGAGTGACCGGAGCCACCAGCATGCGGGAACCGAAACCGTATTGCCGCGGAAAGTTGTAGGCATCCGCTTCCGCGGGTTCGCGATGGTAAAGCGGATGGCAAAGAGATTCCGGTCCCTCGGCCATGCGGCGGCATTCGGTGTAGAGGTAGGGAATGAGGTGATACCGCTTCCGCAGCGCGTCGGACATGAGAGAGCCGTACGGTTCTCCCCAAAGGCGGAAACGGCGGTCTCCGGCCGGTTCGCGGGCGCAATGGGTGCGGAAGATCGGTTGGTAGACCGTGGCCTGCACCCAGCGCAAATACAGTTCGCCGGAGGTTTGGCCTTCCCAGGGACTGCAGAAAAAGCCGCCGGTGTCGTGACTCCAGTACCCAAAGAGGCTGTTGGCGCTCTCGGCGGTGAGACGGAGCAGATATTGCAGACTGCGCCAGGAACTTTCGATGTCGCCCGAGAAGCCCATGGGCGTGCGCCCGGCGCCGGGACCGCCGTAGCGGGAGAAGTTCAGAGGACGTTTTCCGGGATGACGCTCCTGCTGATCCCGCCAGTGCAAATGGTTCAGCCAGGGAAGCGGATCGAGTCCGGGAATGGGGCTTTTTTTGCCCTGCTGCCAGTCCAGCCACCAGACATCCACGCCAATGTCCTCGTGGGGGTGCAGACATTCGCGGAACATCGCCCGCATGTAGTCGGGGTCGGTGCAGTCGAAGGGAACTTTCTCCGCGTCCGCGGGCAGCTCCAACGCCCCGGCCATGGCGGGAAATTGCTTGTGTTCCCTGGCCACCCCCGAACTCGGATGCAGGTTGCAGGCAATTTTCAGACCCCGGTCGCGCATGCCGCGCAGGAAGGCGGCGGGATCCGGGAACAGATCCCGTTCCCAATCGTAGCCGCCCCAGCCTTTGGTGTGCCATTCCATGTCCAGCACCAGCACATCAATGGGCAGATCCTGGTGTTCGAATTCCGTCACCAGCGCCACCAGTTCAGGCGCGGTGTAGGCCCACCAGCGGCTCCACCAGTAGCCCAGCGCCCAGCGGGGAACCAGAGGTTGAGCACCGAAGAGAAGGCGGGCATCGCGCAGCGCGTCCAGATAGTCGGTGCCGTGGCAAAAAAGATAGAGGTCAGAGATGTCCGGACGGCGGGCCTCGGGCCATTGACCGCCGGGAGCGTCGGCGCGGGCGGCGAGGACGGGGGTTGCGGAATCGTCCACCACGACCCAGCCATCGCGCGAGCAAAAACCCGGCTCATTGCCGGCGGAGACCATGCGTTTTCCGTTCCAGAGCAGATTGCCGTGATGCGAATCCACGGTGCGTTTCGCCCCGTGCAGATTGCCGGTGTCCTTCAGACCCGGATGCCAGTGTCCTGGAGAGCCGTTGAGGTCAAAGTGAACCGAGAGATTGTCCGCGTCGGGCACGCGCCCGTCCTCCAGAAAACGGATGCGCACCGCGCCGGTGTCCAGCACCACGGTTTCACCGTCGCGGGTGACCTGTAAATCGCCTTGTGGATCCGGGCGGTTGGCCACGGTGAGGGTGGGCCGGTCTTCGAAAGAGCCGTCAGGGGCATATTCCATGCGGATCAGACGGGAGGTCAGCGCGGTGAATCGGACGGTGGCGAAAGTAATGGATGCGGGCATGGGGTGGAGTGACGAATGACGAGTGACGAGTGCGGAATGCGGAGTTTATGCGACGCGAAGCGTCTTTGAAGTGCGGCAGCGAGTGCAACAAAGCTGCCGCTTTCGAGTGCGGAGTGACGAGTGCGGAATGACGAAGCTGCCGCTGTGCGGGGCACGGGTCTCCGACCGGGGTGTTTTGTGGGGGCAACGGTGGTGAAAGCGGTAGCTTCGCGAGGCTCGCTACACGCACTCCAAAGCGGCTTCGCCGC
>JAFIGD010000083.1 GCA_020831625.1 Verrucomicrobiota bacterium
TCGTCACTCGTCACTCGTCATTCGTCACTCGTCACTCGTCATTCGTCACTCGTCACTCATCATTCGTCACTCGTCACTCTCATCACCTCCCCCAGCCGGGTGGTATAGCACGGGCTCACCCGTTCCTGCCGCAGTTTCCACTGATCCCGTCGGAATCCCGCCGCCGCCGTGCGCAGCGCCGCTTTGCCGTATTTGCGGTTCACCGCGTCCATTACCCCCATCACGTTCGCCCGGCGTATCCCCGGATCCTCCACAAAAAAATCCTGCTGCACCGCCCCCGGACTCACCAGTCCCGACAACCATACCCCCACCTTCTTATACCGATACCCCGCACGGAAGATCCGGCTCAGCCCGCGCTCCGCGTGCCGCGTCAGTTCCAGCGTGTCATTCGTGGGCACCGGCAAGCGCACGCAGGTCTGGTTCACGTATTGCGGATCCGACTCCCGGAAGCGGTTCGTCTCGAGATACACCGTCAAATGACCCGCCAGCGAACTCTGCCGCCGCAGTTTCTCCCCGCATTCCGCCACATAATACGCCAGCGCCTCGCGGATCAGACCCTCATCCTCCAGCGTTTCCCCGAAGCTTTTGGCGGTACCGATCATTTGCTTCGCGGGCGCAACCAACTCCAGCGCCGACTGCGGCTCCCCCAGCAGTTCCCGCTTCAGCCTCAAACCCGTCACCGTCAACTCCTTCCGCACCCAGGCATCCGGCAGGCGTGTAAAGTCCCCCGCCGTCCGAACGCCCCGATCCGCCAGACGCGCAGCAATCCGCCCTCCAATCCCCCAGACCTCCTCCACCGGAAACGACTCCAGACACGCCGCCCGCGCCGCCTCGTCCGCGATCACAAACACATTTCGCGTCCGGTCCCGCTCCCGCTTCGCCACATGATTCGCCACCTTCGCCAAGGCCTTCGTCTCCGCGATCCCCACCCCCACCGGCAGCCCCGTCCACCGCATCACCCGCTCCCGCACCCGGTGTCCATACCCCGCCAAGTCCCGCTCCAACGCCGGAACCTCCACAAACGCCTCGTCAATACTGTACACCTCCAGTGAAGCCCCCAGCGTCGCCAGCGTCTCCATCACCCGCTGGCTCATATCGCCATACAGCGGATAATTCGACGAAAACACCGTCACCCCGTGCAACTCCATCCGCGTCATGTTCTCAAATGCCGGCCGTCCCATCGAAATCCCCAGTGCCTTTGCCTCCCGGTTCACCGCAATCACACAGCCGTCGTTATTGCTCAACACCGCCACCGGCCTCCCCCGCAAATCCGGTCGGAACACCTGCTCACAACTCGCATAAAAACTGTTTACATCCACCAAAGCGATCATAAAACATATGTATATATTTCTCTTCCGATTGTCAAAGTAATTTTCAATAAACTGTCGTTGAGGGAAAGCGAGCGTTCACGCATCCACTTTCAAAACGACCGACAGTCTCCGATGCCGCGGAAGCGCTCAGCGGCAGACACCGGAATTTTCCAATTCGGAGATATCGACATCCTCCCCGGGACATTATAGAAGACACAATCATATGAACCCCACGCTGCTTTCCGAACTCACCGCCCGCCTCGGCGACCGCATCGCAACCGGCGAACTCATCCGAGGCATCCACGCCACCGACGCCAGCCACTACCAAATCCAGCCTCAAGCCGTCGTGTGGCCCAAAGACGAAAACGAGGTCTCTGAAATCCTCAAACGGGCCGCGCAACACAGGACGCCCACCACCGTCCGCGGCGCCGCCACCTCGCTGTCGGGTCAAACCCACGGCCCCGGCCTCATTCTCGATGTCTCCCGCCATCTGAATCAGATCCTCGAAATCAACCCCGCCGAAGGCTGGGCCCGCGTCCAGCCCGGCGTCATCCGCGATCAGCTCAACGCCGCCGCCGCCGAACACGGCCTGCAGTTCGCCCCCGACCCCGCCACCTCCAGCCGCGCCACCGTCGGCGGCATGATTGGCAACAACTCCTCCGGCACCCGCTCGGTGCTCTACGGCAAAACCAGCGACCACCTGCTCTCCTGCCGCGTCGCCCTCGCCGACGGACGCCTCGTCGACTTCTCCCCGGCCCTCGAATCCGAATGGAACGCCGCCGAAACCGCCAGCCTCTTCCGCGAACTCAAAAAAATTATCGACGCCAACCGCGATCTCATCATCGCCCGCTTCCCGCAAATCATGCGCCGGGTCTCCGGGTACGCCCTCGACGCCTTTCTTGAGGACCCCGCTCAGACCCCCTGGAACCTGGCCCGCCTCATCTGCGGCGCCGAGGGCACACTCGGGATTCTGGTCGAGGCCAAACTCAAGCTCGTTCCGCTCCCGAAAGCCACCGCCGTCGTCGCCGTCCATTTCGACGATCTGCTGGCCTCCCTGCGCGCCATCGAACCCATGCTGCGCTTCAATCCCTCCGCCATCGAACTGCTCGATCACACCGTCCTCCGCGAGGCGCAAACCAACGCCAGCACCCGCGAAATCGCCGATTTTATTCTCGGCGAACCGCAAGCGATGCAGCTCGTCGAGTTTTTCGGAGAAAACGAGGCCGAGGTCATCCAAAAAGCGGAAGCCATGGTCGCCGAACTCTCCGCCAACGGCACAGGCTATGCCTGGCCGGTTTTCACCGACCCGGCCAGTCAAACCCGCGCCTGGGATGTCCGCCGCCTCGGTCTCGGCCTCATCACCAACAAAAAAGGCGCCACCAAAGGCCAGGCCTTCATGGAGGATGCCGCCATCCCCCTGCCCCATCTGCCTGAATACATCGAAAAAATGCTGGCCAAATGCGAAGAGGAAAAAGTCAACCTGGTCCTCTACGCCCATTCCTCCGTCGGTGTGCTCCACGCCCGCCCCGAACTCGATCTCCACAATCCGGAAGACATCGCAAAAATGCGGCGCATCGCCAAGTACGGCTTTGCGCTCTGCGTCCAGTACGGCGGTATCTGGGCCGGCGAACACGGCGACGGCCTCGTCCGCGGCGAGTTCATCCGCAAATTCTTCGGACCGGAGATTTATCAGGCCTTCCGCCAGGTCAAATCCCTCTTCGATCCAAACCATCTGATGAATCCCAACAAGATCATCGATCCGCCGCCCATGACCGAACACATGCGGTATCAGATTCCGGGATACAACGAAAAAGCCAAAGCCGCCGAAGCCAAAGCTCTCTTTCATTACCGCGCCCAGGGCGGACTCACCCTGGCCGTCGAACAGTGCAACGGCGTGGGAGCCTGCCGCAAACTCGGCAGCGGGGTGATGTGCCCCAGTTTCATGGCCACCCGCGACGAAAAAGACAGCACCCGCGCCCGCGCCAACGCCCTCCGCCTCGCCATCACCGGACAGCTCAAACAGGGCGACACCGATGAAGCCATGGCCTCCGATGAACTGCAGGAGGTCATGGGCCTCTGCCTGAGCTGCAAAGCCTGCAAAAAAGAATGTCCCAACGCCGTCGATGTCTCGAAAATGAAAGCCGAGGTGCTCCAGCGCCGTTACGATGTCAAGGGCACCCCGCTCGGGGTCCGCATCGTCGGCACCCTTCCGGCCATCGCCCACCGGATGTGCGGCCCGCACGCCCCGCTCATGAACTGGGGTCAGAATCTGCCTCCTGTGCGCAAGCTGCTCGAACGCGTCGCCGGCATCGACGCCCGCCGCCCGCTGCCGCGCTTCGTCGTCCGCAGTCTGCGCGCCCGCCTCGGCGACACCCGCTCCGTCGGCTCACCCGACCGCGGGGAGGTCGCGCTCTACGTCGACTCCTACACCAACGCCTACGACCCCCACATCGGCGAGGCCGCGATCACCCTGCTCTCCGAATGCGGCTACCGCGTGCATCCCGTCTTCGCGGGCGACAGCCAGCGGGCCCGCATTTCCAAAGGCCTCCTGCGCGAAGCCAAAAAACACGGCGAAAACGTCATCCGCGCCCTCGAACCCTGGGCCGAAAAAGGCATTCCCATCCTCTGCCTGGAACCCAGTTGCGCCTCCGCCCTCAAAGACGATCTGCCTGATTTACTCGATGACCCGACCTCCGGGGCGCTCGTCGCCTCACAGATCTTCCTCGTCGATGAATTTCTGCACCGGGAGAAGGTTCCCGTCCGCGCCAAATACCCTAAAATGATGGTCCACGGCCACTGCCATCAAAAAGCGGTCTTCGGCGTCGCCGGCCTCAAAGCGCTGCTGCCGGAGGCGGAATTCATCGACGCCGGATGCTGCGGCATGGCCGGATCTTTCGGATACGAGCACCGCGACCTCAGTCTCAAAATCGGAGAAGACCGCCTCTTCCCCGCCCTGCGCCGCAAAAACAAAGACACCGTCGTCGTCGCCAGCGGCTTCAGTTGCCGCCATCAGGTCCAGGACGCCCTCGGCATCACGGCCCTCCACGCGGTCGAAGTCCTCGCGGCCGGAGACGGGATGAAACACCTACCCTCTCAAAGATCCAGGTGATCCTGATATCCTGTCAAAAAATGGGGGAGCTTCTGTGGATTCACTCATGATCCAGCATCCCAATCGCTGAATTCTTCAGCGGGATCATAGACTCTCATGCCGGGAATGTCGTAAAAATGCCGGTCGGAGGTCAGGATGGCTCCGCCGAATTTTAAGGCATGGGCCGCGATTAACACATCCTGCGCGGGGAGAACCTTCCCGCGGCGGTCCAGCGCCCAGGCGATTTCCGTCGCGTTCGCCCAAATCTGATTCGAAGTGGGCACACACATCATGACATCAAAAAATGCGGCAACCCTTCGCTGTACAGCCGGTTTTGCGATCCCACGCTCCACTTCCATACGCACCATACCGCAGGTCATAAAATAGCGGTCGCCTTTCCACGGATCCAAAAACCGCATGGGATCCCGATTTACCCGCAACAGACGGATAAAGACGTTGCTGTCAATCAGTACGGCGTTCATTTTCAGGCTTTGCATTTTCAGGCTTTGCATTTTCAGGCTTTGCATTTTCAGGCTTTGATTGAGGAAAGTGTCCATAGTATCCGGAGGATTCCGCCACCCGCATGGCAATGGGATCATATCCCGGTGCCACAGAGTCTCTCAACTCGTTTTCACCCCACTCAACAGGTTCGTTCAGAAGTTCGTCGTATCGCCGCCTTCGATCCAACTCCAACAATGCCGCGTGAACGGCCTCGGTTTTGGTCACAAAATCGTAATACTCCATTACATTTTTCAGCAAGTCTTCATCTATATGCATCGTCATCTTCATGCCATACACGGTATGGCAATTTAGTATCTTTGTCAACGGAAATATGATCATGAAAGCTCCCATTCTTAATCGTAATCTTAATCGTAATCTTAATCTTACTTAATCTTAATCGAACATGATCGGCGAATATGACAACCAGGGGTTCATACGGTTGATCCTGTTATCCTGTCAAAAAATAATCATTCACTTTGCAAGCTTGCGCCTGTCAGAAACGAAGATATTCCCTGAAATCCTGACAAAAGATTAAACATTCACGCTCTTTTCGCGTACTGTACTTCCATGAATCTCGCCACAACCCTCCATCAGCACATCAACGTTCCGCTTCACTATCCGGTCGTGTTCACCCGTCAGGCCTTCCGAGCCGACAACGAATCGCTTGCGGAACTGCTCAACGGAACCCGCGATCAGCGCCGCAAAGTGCTGGTGCTCATCGATCAGGGTGTGGCTGACGCGTTTGCCCCCCTCCCCGATCAAATCCGCAACTGGTTCGCCGCCCGGAAAGAGACCCTCGATCTGGTCCGCGATCCGGTGATCGTCCCCGGCGGCGAACCGATCAAAAACGATTACCGGCAGGTCATGAACCTGGTCGATCTGATGCTGGAGTACCACCTCTGCCGCCACAGCGCGGTGCTGGTCATCGGCGGCGGTGCGGTGCTCGACGCGGCCGGATTCGCCACCGCGCTCGTCCACCGGGGCCTCCGCCTGGTCCGCATGCCCAGCACCACCCTCGCCCAGAATGACGCCGGCATCGGGGTGAAAAACGGCATGAATCTCCACGGTGGCAAAAACACCGTCGGCGTCTTCGCCGCGCCATACGCTGTCCTCAACGACTTCGCCCTGCTCGACGG
Organism: Verrucomicrobiota bacterium; assembly: GCA_020831625.1. Classification (GTDB taxonomy): domain Bacteria; phylum Verrucomicrobiota; class Kiritimatiellia; order SS1-B-03-39; family UBA6053; genus PXAS01. Next base: position 6,036 of record JAFIGD010000083.1, read on the forward strand.
ACTCAGCGACACCGACTGGCGCGCCGGCATCGCCGAAGCTTTCAAAGTCGCCATGATCAAAGACAAGGCCTTCTACCGGGAACTGCTGGACATGGCCCCCGCTCTCAGCCGCCGCGACACCGCCGCCATGGAGCGCCTCGTCATCCGCTGCGCCGAACTGCATCTCGACCACATCGCCACCGGCGGCGATCCCTTCGAACTCGGCTCCGCCCGCCCGCTCGATTTTGGCCACTGGTCCGCGCACAAACTCGAAGCCCTCAGCAACTACCGCATCGGCCACGGCCAGGCCGTCGCCATCGGTCTCGTGCTCGACAGCCAATACGCCGCCCATCTCGGCTGGGTCGCCCCCGAAGAGGCTGAAACCCTCGCCCGCGCCCTGCAAACCTGCGGCTTTGATCTCGATGTCCCCGAACTCCGCATCACCCTCGGTGACAACCGCCCCGCCCTCCTGCAGGGCCTTGACGAATTCCGTGAACACCTCGGCGGCGCCCTTACCCTCTCCCTCCCCCGCCCTGTCGGCCAAAAAGACGAAATCCACGAAGTCGACGAATCCGTCATCACCCGCCTCATCACTGACCTCGCCACAAGAAATACCGTGCCAGGCTGAAGAAATGACGGAGGGTAGTGGTATTCCTAAGCGGTCCCGAACCCGGGTACGACCACACGAATCGCCTCCATTCTATGCCATCCATGGTTTTCCAGCCAAGGTTCCGTTCTTGCCCTGGCTCCCATCCCCTGTCCGGCGCAACGCGGCCCGCCGTGAATGCAGGAGCCATTTTCATCCGCGGAAAAGATTTGACCCGTCCCATTGGATTCGCTTTAGTCGCGCCCTTTCAATCATAACCATAACCACTTGAATCCCCATGGCCACATCTCCTGTTATCTACTACACCAAAACCGACGAAGCCCCCGCCCTCGCCACCTACTCCCTGCTCCCGATTGTGCAGGCCTTCGCCAAGCCGGCCGGCATCGCCGTCGAAACCCGTGACATCTCCCTCGCGGGACGCATCCTCGCCCTCTTTCCCGACTATCTCTCCGACAGCCAGAAAATCGGCGACCACCTGGCCGAACTCGGAGCCCTGACCCTCACCCCCGAAGCCAACATCATCAAGCTGCCCAACATCAGCGCCTCCATGCCCCAGCTCAAGGCCGCCGTCGCCGAACTGCAGTCCAAAGGCTACGGCATTCCCGATTACCCCGACAATCCCGCCGACGCCCGTGAACTGGACATCAAAGCCCGCTACGACAAAGTCAAAGGCAGCGCCGTCAATCCCGTTCTCCGCGAAGGCAACTCCGACCGACGCGCCCCCAAAGCCGTCAAAGACTATGCCCGCAAATTCCCCCACCGCATGGGCGAATGGTCCGCCGACTCCAAAACCCGCGTCGCCACCATGGGCCAGGACGATTTCTACAGCAATGAACAATCCTTCACCGCCCCCGCCGCCCTCGAGGCCCGGATCGAGTTTATCGACAGCACCGGCGACATCACCGTTCTCAAAAACGGACTGAAACTTCAGAAAGATGAAATCCTCGACGCCTCCGTCATGCGCAAAGACGCGCTGGTGAAATTCCTCGACGAGCAAATGCGGACCGCCAAAGCGGAGGGCGTCCTCTTTTCCCTCCACCTCAAAGCCACCATGATGAAGGTCTCCGACCCCATCCTCTTCGGCCACGGGGTCAAAGTGTATTTCAAAGACCTTGTCGCCAAACACGGCGAAGCCCTCGCCGCCGCCGGGGTGGACTTTAACAACGGTCTCGGCGATCTCGCCGCCAAACTCGACAAACTCCCCGACAATGTCCGGGGCGACATCAGCGCCGCCCTCGACGCCGCCTACGCCGCCGGACCCGACCTGGCCATGGTCAATTCCGACAAGGGCATCACCAACCTCCACGTCCCCAGCGATGTGATCATCGACGCCTCCATGCCCGCCATGATCCGCGACGGCGGCAAAATGTGGAACAAAGAAGGCAAAACCCAGGACACCCTCGCAGTGATCCCCGACAGCTCCTACGCCGGCGTTTACCAGTCCGTCATCGAATTCTGCAAAACCAACGGCGCCCTCGACCCCAAAACCATGGGCTCCGTTCCCAACGTCGGCCTCATGGCCCAAAAAGCCGAAGAATACGGCTCGCACGACAAAACCTTCGAAATTCCGAGTCTCGGAACCGTGCGCATCGTCGATTCCGACGGTCGGAAACTCCTGGAGCATGACGTGAACGCCGGGGATGTCTGGCGCGCCTGCCAGACCAAAGACGAACCCGTCCGCGACTGGGTCAAACTCGCGGTCAACCGCGCTCGCGACAGCAAAACCCCCGCAGTCTTCTGGCTCGACGAAAACCGCGCCCACGACGCCGCGCTGATCAAAAAGGTCAACCAATACCTCGCCGATCACGACACCGACGGCCTCGATCTGCGCATTCTCCCGCCCGCCGAAGCCTGCAAAGTCAGCCTCGAACGCATTGTCAAAGGACTGGACACCATCTCCGTCACCGGCAATGTGCTCCGCGATTATCTCACCGACCTCTTTCCGATTCTCGAAGTCGGCACCAGCGCCAAAATGCTCTCCATCGTGCCTCTCATGAAGGGCGGCGGACTCTTCGAAACCGGTGCCGGCGGCTCCGCCCCCAAACACGTGCAGCAGTTCGTGGCCGAAAATTATCTCCGCTGGGACTCCCTGGGCGAATTCCTCGCCCTCGCCGTCTCCTTCGAGCACCTCGCCGCCACCTTCAACCTTCCCCGCGCCGCGCTGCTCGGCAAAACCCTCGACGCCGCCACCGGCACCCTCCTCGAGAACAACAAATCCCCCTCCCGCAAACTGGGCGGCATCGACAACCGGGGCAGTCATTTCTACCTTGCCCTCTACTGGGCAAAAGAACTCGCCGCCCAAAACGAAGACACCGAAGTTCAGGCCCTCTTTAAGAATCTGGCCGAACAACTGGCCGCCAACGAGGACAAAATCGTCGCCGAACTCATCGCCGTGCAGGGACAGCCCGCCGACATTGGCGGCTACTACCTCCCCGACGACGAAAAAGCCTCCCGCGCCATGCGCCCCAGCCCCACCCTCAACACCCTGATCTAGGGGGGCAACACCCTGATCTAGGGGGGCAAGCGTGCCGAAGGCAACGGCGAAACTCTAGTACTCAGTAAAGCATAAATCTTCGCATAGGATTGGTCTATTTTGGATGCTG
>JAFIGD010000031.1 GCA_020831625.1 Verrucomicrobiota bacterium
CCCCCCCCCCCCCACCCCCCACCACCCCCTTTCACGACAGTTTATTGAGACACCCTAGTTCTTGTCTGTTCGCCTTGCATATCCCAACCCCCAAACACCCCCTTTCCCGACAGGGAATTGAGACACGACGGCATCCCGCTGGTTGTCACCGACTCGATTGCCCCCAAACACCCCCTTTCCCGACAGGGAATTGAGACGTCAACTAGCTTACCGTTGCAGTAGAACTCATCCTCCCCCAAACACCCCCTTTCCCGACAGGGAATTGAGACCTCTGAATCCAAAGTGTTTCGATTTCATGACGCAAGCCCCCAAACACCCCCTTTCCCGACAGGGAATTGAGACATTTTTTGACATTCCAGGTATATTTCAAAGGCCTTCCCCCCAAACACCCCCTTTCCCGACAGGGAATTGAGACCTCCAAGGTGATTTTCTTTACAAGCTTTTTCTCCTGCCCCCAAACACCCCCTTTCCCGACAGGGAATTGAGACAGCATCAGCTTATGCTTAGGGTTATCCTGTAATGTCCCCAAACACCCCCTTTCCCGACAGGGAATTGAGACACTGCGAGAATGTTTTCTTTGCCAGGGAAAGGAGACCCCAAACACCCCCTTTCCCGACAGGGAATTGAGACTTTGATTGCTTGTCAGATTGCGAGCAAGTCCTCACCCCAAACACCCCCTTTCCCGACAGGGAATTGAGACAATCTTATTCATGTTGTTTTCCTTTCCCGGCTTTCCCCCAAACACCCCCTTTCCCGACAGGGAATTGAGACGAACTCCATCAGCTTTTCTTGAATTATGAAATTGCCCCCAAACACCCCCTTTCCCGACAGGGAATTGAGACCAAGGGCTGGATGTTTACTATGTGTCCGGTAGAACCCCCCCAAACACCCCCTTTCCCGACAGGGAATTGAGACTCAATCATATTCATCGTATTCATCGTATTCATCCTCCCCCAAACACCCCCTTTCCCGACAGGGAATTGAGACGCTGTGCAAGGCCGCAAAGCCATCATTCAGCACCCACCCCCAAACACCCCCTTTCCCGACAGGGAATTGAGACTTCCCGATACAAGTAAATATCCGAACCCCGAATCCCCCCAAACACCCCCTTTCCCGACAGGGAATTGAGACCTGCGTGAACTCGTCTTTTTCCTTTTTGGTTAAGTCCCCCAAACACCCCCTTTCCCGACAGGGAATTGAGACTTTGTCGCTCGTTATTTATATGTTTACACGTACCCCCCCCCAAACACCCCCTTTCCCGACAGGGAATTGAGACCATCAGCTTTTCTTGAATTATGAAATTGATTTCTTCCCCCAAACACCCCCTTTCCCGACAGGGAATTGAGACTCTTGCAAAGCATGGACATATTCAGGATTCATTCCTCCCCCAAACACCCCCTTTCCCGACAGGGAATTGAGACATTTGCGATCATGGTTAAATTTTCCGCCATATCCCAACCCCCAAACACCCCCTTTCCCGACAGGGAATTGAGACTGTAAGGATTGCGGGAAAGTCATCAGCGGATACGGTCCCCCAAACACCCCCTTTCCCGACAGGGAAAGGTTTATACCTCATTTCGATTTCCCAAACCTGATTCGTGTTTATTTGTGTTCATTCGTGGTTCCTCGTCAGGCGTTTGAGCCGTTTCCCGCTTTTCCAACGGTCTTCATCCGTTGTCCGGCGAAGCCATCCGTTGGACCGTCCTCTTCTCTTCATCCGTGGTCCGGCAAGGCCGTCAGCGGTCTTTTTCCCGCGCAACCCGCTCCGCCCGCACGATGAAGGCCCGTTGAAAGATGAGGGTTTTGACTTGCCAACCCGCCGGATTTTTCATTTATACGGCGGCGGAAGCATAGCTCAGTCGGTAGAGCAGCTGACTCTTAATCAGCGGGTCCAGGGTTCGAGCCCCTGTGCTTCCACCATTTTTTTATCTCAAGCGCCTCGGCGCGGTGGGCGCGTGGTGGAATGGCAGACACGCTGGATTTAGGTTCCAGTGCCGAGAGGCGTGTGGGTTCGACTCCCACCGTGCCCACCAGTTATCTTCTTTGTATGTCGGTGGAATCCACACTCTATTTTACAGGTCCGGGCGAAAGCGAGGACATCCTGGCTCCGCGCGGCGGTCTTCTTCGCGCTATGGAGACATCCTTTGCTGTTCAGTGCACGGCCCGTGATCACTGGCTCAAGATTACCGCTGAATCGCAGGAAGTCATCGACCGGATCACCGCCTTTGTGAACCTCCTGCGTTTCGCCCGCTCGGGCGGCGCGGATCTCCGCGGCCCCACCCGCTTCTACATCATGGAGCGCTTTCTGGAGGGACGGGAGGAGGAGATCCGCAAAATGGTGACCACCAAAATCGAGGTCATGCAGGGCAAGCGCCCGGTGTTTCCGAAAACCCTGGGGCAGGCCGATTACCTGAAGGCGATTCAGGAACACGATGTCACCTTCGGCCTCGGTCCCGCCGGCACCGGCAAAACCTACCTGGCCATGGCCATGGCGGTTTCAGCCCTCCTCAAGGGCGAAGTCAACCGCATCATTCTCACCCGCCCCGCCGTCGAGGCGGGCGAGGCCCTGGGCTTCCTCCCGGGCGATCTGCAACAAAAGATCCTCCCCTACCTCCGCCCCCTCTATGACGCCCTGCACGACATGCTCGACAGCGCCACCGTGGCCCAGTTCATCGAGCGCGGCGTCATCGAGGTCGCGCCGCTGGCCTACATGCGCGGCCGCACCCTGAACCAAAGTTTTATTCTGCTCGACGAAGCCCAGAACACCACCGAGGAACAAATGCTGATGTTCCTCACCCGCATCGGCTATGACAGCAAATGCGTGGTTAACGGCGACATCACCCAGATCGACCTGCCCAACAACAAGCGGTCCGGTCTGCGTGAGGCCACGCGCGCCCTGCAAAACACCCGGGGAATCGCCCTCGTCCCGCTCAGCGAGGACGATGTGGTGCGACACGCCCTGGTGCAGCGGATCATCCGCGCCTACCGAACCCTCCGGGACGAGCCCTCCCCCTCGCCCGTTTCCTTATGACAGATCAAAAAGCTCTCGTTTCCAAGTCCCGTCAAAAACGCACCCAACAGCGCACCCGTCAGGCCACCCGCAAAGACCGGGTGCTCACCCTCCAGGTCATCCTGGTGTTCGCCCTGCTGTGGAAGGCGGTCATGGCGCTGCTTTACCTGGGCGGCCGGCCGGTGCTCACCGACCTGACCCCCGGGCAGATCGCCCCCTTCACCGTCTGGGCCGAAGTCGACTACACCACCCAGAACCTCGAAGCCACCGAAGCCCGCCGCGCCCGGGTCGCCGGGGAGGTTCCCGCCGTGCTGGCGCTGCAAACCGACCGCCTGCGCATCCGCGAACGCGACCTCGAGCGGTTTCTGCTTCATGTCCGCGAGCATATTCAATCGCCGGACCGCCCCCTCCCCTCCCCGGAACCGCCCGCCGGAAACGATCCCGCAGGCTCCGCGGAGCCGAACCCCTTTCAGCAATTTCTCGATTTCCAGAATCTGCCCTCCACGCTCAGCGCCTTTCCCGCACGGTTCACCGCCGAAGAGCTGAACGCCCTCTCCGCCCCCGTCCGCACCAAAGTCCAACAGCTCTGGGCCCGGGGCATGATCGCGTCCCGCGACCGCGAAAGCCAATTCCAGGAACGCGTCAACACCGCACAGGTGTACATCGGCTCCCGCAACCAGACCCCGCGCGAATTCCGGACCCTTCCCACACCCGCCGAAGCCGCCTGGAGAGCCGCGGATGAACTGACGGAAACCCTGCAACTGGACGAGGCACAGACCGATGTGGTCCGCATCCTCCTCGAAGCCTTCCTCGAGCCGAATCTTTCCTTTGATTCCCAGGCCACCCAGCTCGCGCGAACCGCCGCCGCCCAGGCCGTTGAACCGGTGCTCGTTGCCCGCCGTCCCGGCGACATGATTATGCAGGCCCGCCGTCCGGTCACCGCCCAAATGATTCAGGATTTCATCTCCCACTCTGCGGAACTCGCCTCCCTTCAGGAAACCGATCCGGAGCGCGTCCGCCTTCCCAGCCGCGGCATCCTCCTGTTCACCGGTCTCGGCATGAGCCTGGTGCTGATGATTCTGCTCCAACCGGAAATTACCCGGAAAACCGGTCGGCTGATCCTGTGGGCGGTGCTCACGCTGTTGAGCCTGCTGATCGCCAAGGGCGTGCTCTATCTGGCCGGAAACATCAATTTGATACCCGGTCATATGATCCGCCCCCTGCTGACCCTGGCGCTGGCACCGCTCCTCGCCACCATTCTGCACGGCCCCCGGTTCGCCCTGGCCGTCGGGGTCTCCTCCAGTCTGGTGGTGGCACTGGAGCAGGACATGGACATGATGGTGTTTTACACCGGGCTGGCCCTCACCCTCACCGCCGCCATCGGAGTCCGCTCCATTCACAAACGCTCCAACCTCTTCCGGGCCGGCCTCTGGATCGGCGGGGTCAAAGCCATGGTGATCATTGCCGTGAGCGTCAGCGAACAGGTCCCGGTCTTCATTATCGCCCAACAGGGCCTGGCCGCCTTCGGCACCGGACTCCTCAGCAGCATTCTGGTGCTGCTGTTGATCCCGCCCTTCGAATATCTTTTCAAGGTCACCACCGACATCCGCCTTCTGGAACTGTCGGACATGGGACATCCGCTCCTCGCCCGCCTCGCCATGGAGGCGCCCGGCACCTACCACCACAGCCTCATGGTCGCCCACCTCTCCCAGGCCGCCGCCCGCGAAATCGGCGCCAACGATCTGCTTGTCCGCGTCTGCGCCTACTATCACGATATCGGCAAACTCACCAAACCCGAATTTTTCATCGAAAACATTCACGACCGCAAAAATCCGCACGACGACCTCTCGCCCAGCATGAGTCGTCTGATTGTGATCTCGCACGTCAAAGAGGGGGTCAGCCTCGCCCACCGCTACAAACTCCCGCACATCATCATCGACGGCATCGAACAGCATCACGGCACCAGTGTGATCCAGTACTTCTATCACCGCGCCCGCACCCGCAACGAAGAGAATGTCACTGCCGAGGACTACCGCTATCCCGGCCCCCGCCCCAAAACCCGGGAAATGGGCATTCTCCTGATCGCCGACACCATCGAGGCCGCCTCCCGCTCCATCGACAAAAACAAACCCGGACAAATCGAGGGGCTGGTGAACGAAATCATCCGCGAAAAAATCAACGACGGCCAGTTGGATTTTTGCGGGCTGACCCTCTTTGAGATCACCCATATCCGCCGATCCTTCATCTTCTCCCTCAACAACATGCTCCACGGCCGCATCGCCTATCCGAAAGACAGCGAGAAAGCCGACACCAAAGCCGACGCCAAGGCCGACGCCAAAGCCGCCCCCGCCGGAAAATCCGGCGAGACCCGGACGTCTGAAACCGCCTCCTCCGCCAATTCCGTGTCCCAAACCACCGCCCCCCCGGAGCCTTCGGACCATGCAAATTGACATCACCAACACGCAGGATCAGATCGCGGTCAACGAGGATGCGGTCCGCCGCTATGCCCACTGGATTATGGAGCGCGTCCAGCACCTCCGCAAAGAATTTAAATGGACCGAACTCTCGATTGTGCTCACCGACGACAGCATCCGCACCCTCAATCAGGAGTGGTTCGGCAAAGACAGCGTCACCGATGTCATCAGTTTCGCCTACCCCGACAGCGGCAACGAGACCGGCGACACCGGCGAGGTCATTCTCAATGTGGTTCAAGCCCGGGAGGAGGGCCTGCTCCGCGCCTCGCCGGACCGTGAACTCGCGCTCTACCTGGCCCACGGCTGCCACCACCTCACCGGAGCCGAGGACAACACCCCCGAACGCAAACGCGCCATGCTCCGGCTCGAATCCGCCTGGGTCAAAAAAGCGGAAGCCCTGAATCTCGCCGGTCCCTTTTTCCAATGAACCCCCTGCTCGGTCTCTCCATACTCGCCCTCCTCGGCGCCGGCGCCTTCAACACCCTGCTCCGCTCCCTGCGCTTCAGCGGCGAGGCCGGCCTCTCCCGCCTCTCCGAAAAACAGCCCAAATTCGCCCGGGCCGAACGACGCTGGGGTGCGAAATGGATGGAAATTATTTCCGTCATCACCCTGATGGCCGTCTGCTGCCAGATCGCCGCCATCTGGGCCTCGGTCACCCTGTTCAATCTTCATCTCCGCCCCGACGCCTTCGGCCTGCTGATCGTGGGCCTCTACACCCTGCTCAACATCGCCCTGACCCGCACCGTGCCCGGGGTCGTGGCCGAGCACTATGCCGACCGCATCACCCTCGCGCTGCTGCCCGTCTGCGGACTGCTCTATTGGATTCTTTTTCCCTTTGCGTTTCTGCTGACCGGCATCGAACGCCTCCTGCACCTCCGCCTCGCCGGCTCGCCGGAGCAGGGAAACCGCCCCAGCGCCGAAGACGAAATCCTCACCCTCGTCGACCAAAGCCACAACCACGACCTCGATGAGGAAGAGCGCGATTTCATTCGCTCCGCCCTAGAGTTCGGCGAAACCATCACCCGGGAAATCATGACCCCCCGGGTCCGCATGGTCGGCCTGGAGGACACCCTCACCGTGGCCGGAGCCCTCGACATCGTCAAAGACAGCCCCTACTCACGCTTCCCGCTCTATCATGAGGATTATGACGAAATCCTTGGCATGGTCCACGTCAAAGACCTCATCCGCGCCATCGCCAACGGACGGACCGCCGAACCGATCACCCAGGTGATGAGTCCCTGTATTTTCGTGCCGGAATCCATGCTCATCAGCGACCTCATGCGGCAAATGAAACAGAAAAAAGTTCACACCGCCATTGCCGTGGATGAATACGGCGGCACCGCCGGGATCATCACCCTGGAGGACATCCTCGAGGAACTGGTCGGCGAAATTGAGGACGAGCACGACCGAGAAAACAAACCCTTCTCACGCATCAGCGAAGGGGTTTATCAAGTCGACGCCTCCATGAACATCGACGAACTCAACGATGAGCTGGATCTGGAACTGCCCGAACGCGAGGAATACGACTCCGTGGCCGGATATCTCCTGTATTCTCTGGGGCGCATCCCCGCCACCGGGGAAGTGTTTCAAGGCCCCGGCTGCGAAATCCGCATTCAAAACGCCACCACCCGGCGTATCCAAACCCTGACCCTTCATCTGAAAAACGAAATCTAAGATCAATTTTTCCAACGAAAGGCTTGTATATTTTCAGAAGCTGTGGAAAATTCTGAAATGCCTTCCACCACATCTAAAAAATCGAAGCGTCCCGACTTTCGGATGAGCCCCCGCGTGGATCAGGTTGGGGTTGAGGAGCGCGCCATGCGCATTCAGACCCGGAGCATCAAGAATGAATCCAAGGTGCAGGGGCTTAAAATGGTGTTGAGCATGATTGATCTCACCACTCTGGAGGGACAGGACACGCCGGGCAAGGTCCGGCAGTTGTGTCACAAAGCGATGCATCTTCACGACGCTCTCCCGGGATTGCCCCCGGTGGCGGCGGTCTGCGTGTATCCGAGCATGGTGTCCACGGCCCGGACCGCGCTGGGAAAAAGCAAAATCAATGTGGCCTCTGTGGCCACCGCCTTCCCGTCGGGACAAAGTTCGCTGGACATCAAACTGGCCGACACCCGGATGGCCGTGGAGGCGGGCGCCGACGAGATCGACATGGTGATCTCCCGCGGAAAAATGCTTTCGGGAGAGTACAACTTCGTGTTTGATGAGATCGCGGCGGTCAAAGAGGCCTGCGGAAAGGCCCGGCTTAAAGTGATTCTCGAAACCGGGGAGCTGGACACCTATGACACCGTGCGCCGCGCCAGTGACATCGCCATGCACGCGGGTGCCGATTTTATTAAAACCTCCACCGGCAAAATCCAGCCGGCGGCCACCCTGCCGGTCACCCTGGTGATGCTGCTGGCCATCCGCGATTTTCACCGCGCCACCGGGCGAATGGTGGGCATGAAACCCGCCGGGGGCATTTCAACTTCCAAACTGGCACTGCACTATCTGATGCTGGTGAAGGAAACCCTCGGCGACGACTGGCTGGACAACCACTGGTTCCGCTTTGGGGCCAGCAGCCTGGCCAACGACGTGCTGATGCAGCTCATGAAACAGCACACCGGCGTTTATCAATCCGCAGACTACTTTTCCATCGTGTAACTTATGGCCACTAAAACGAAAACCACCTGGGATCTCGCGCCCGCTCCGGAAAGTTCAGACCACGTTGAACTCAAGACCGCCTACGGTCTGTTTATCAACGGATCGTTTGTTCCCTCCGCGTCCGGCAAAACCTTCGACACCATCAACCCCGCCAACGAAAAGGTGCTGTCCTCCGTGGCCGAGGCCGGAGCCGAGGATGTGGACCGGGCCGTCAAGGCGGCACGCGCCGCCTACAACAAGCACTGGAGCAAACTGCCGGCCGCCGAACGGGCCAAATACATTTTCCGCATCGCCCGGATCATCCAGGAGCGCGCCCGCGAATTCGCGGTGATTGAATCCATGGACGGTGGAAAGCCCATCCGCGAATCCCGTGATGTGGATGTGCCTCTGGCCGCCAATCACTTTTTCTATTACGCGGGCTGGGCGGACAAACTCTCCTACGCCTTCCCGAACCGGAACCCCTCCCCGCTGGGCGTGGCCGGTCAGATCATCCCCTGGAATTTCCCCCTGCTGATGGCCGCCTGGAAAATCGCTCCCGCCCTGGCCACCGGAAACACGGTGGTGCTGAAACCCGCCGAAACCACCCCGCTCACCGCACTGAAACTCGCGGAGGTAATTCAGGAGGCCGGGCTGCCCGAGGGTGTGGTAAACATCATCACCGGAGCCGGGGCCACCGGCGCGGCGCTGGTGAATCACCCGGACATCAACAAAATCGCCTTCACCGGCAGCACCGATGTCGGCAAACGGATTCAGCGGGCGGTCAGCGGCAGTGAGAAAAGAATCACTCTCGAGCTGGGCGGCAAAGCCGCGAACATCATCTTTGCGGATGCCGCGATCGATCAGGCGGTGGAAGGCATCATCAACGGGATTTACTTCAATCAGGGACACGTGTGCTGCGCGGGCTCCCGCCTGTTTGTGCAGGAGGCCGTCTACGACGAGGTGATGGAGAAATTGAAACACCGCATCGAGTCGCTGATCGTCGGGGATCCGCTGGACAAAAATACCGACATCGGGGCGATCAACAGCAACGAGCAGTTACAGCGGGTGAGGCACTATCTCGAGGTTGGCAAAAAAGAAGGCGCGGTGCTGCATCAAAGCTCCTGTTCGCTTCCCCGGAAAGGCTATTGGTGCAAACCCAGTCTGTTTGAAAACGTCAGCCCGTCGCACGCCATCGCCCGCGAGGAGATTTTCGGTCCGGTGCTGGCGGTGCAGAGCTTCCGCACCGTGCAGGAGGTCATCACCAAAGCCAACAACACCCCCTATGGATTGTCGGCGGGGGTTTGGACCGACAAGGGAGCCAAGATTTTCAACCTCACCTCTCAAATACGGGCCGGGGTGGTGTGGGCCAACACCTTCAACCAGTTCGATCCGACCTCGCCCTTCGGGGGCTACAAAGAAAGCGGCTTCGGCCGCGAGGGCGGCATGCACGGATTATCCCCTTACCTCAACCTGAACTAGCCATGGCAGACTCCACTTCACAAAAAAAACCGGCCGCGAACAGCGCCTCCGCCAAAGCCCCCGCTCCCGGGCGGGGACGGGTGGAGGTGCTCAAAACCCACAAACTCTACATTGGCGGCGCCTTTGTGCGCACGGAAAGCGGGCGGTATCTCAAGCTGAAAAACGCCAAAGGGGAACTGATTGCCAATATCTGCCACGCCTCCCGCAAGGACTTCCGAAATGCGGTGAGCGCCGCCGGCAAAGCCCTGCCCGGATGGAGCGGAAAAAGCGCGTTCAACCGCAGCCAAATTCTCTACCGCATTGCCGAAATGCTGGAGCAGCGGGCCCCCTTGCTGGTGGACGAAATGGTGCGGATGGGTGTCGCCCGGGCCGCGGCCCGGCGGGAAGTGGATCTTTGCATTGACCGCACCGTCTATTTCGCGGGCTGGTGTGATAAATACGCGCAGATCTTCTCCTCCGTCAATCCCGTGGCCTCCGCCCACTTCAATTTCTCAGTTCCCGAACCCATGGGGGTCATCACCGTGGTGGCGGGGAATGACACGGCCCTGCTGAGTCTGCTTTCCAATCTGCTGCCGGTGCTGGCGGGCGGAAACACGGCGGTGGTCCTGGCCCCGGAGAAATATCCGCTTTCCGCGGTCTTCCTGTCGGAGATCCTCAACGATTCCGATGTCCCCGGGGGCGCGGTGAATATCCTGACAGGCCTTCATCAGGAGCTTTTGCCCCACGCGGCCGGGCATATGGGGGTTCACGGCTTGATTGTGGACGATTGCGCCAAAGACACCGCCGCCGGACTTCGGGAGCAGTGCGCCGAAAACCTCAAGCGGCTGATCCTTCGCGCCGCCGACTGGACCTCCCCCGACTCCCAGCATCCATATCTGATCATGGACACCCAGGAACTCAAAACAACCTGGCATCCTGTTGAGAAGATCTCCGGCGCGGGATCAGGCTATTAAACGTCAGCAGGAACAGAATTCCGAATAAAAACGGAACCAGATAAAAGGCCTGATTCAAATCACTCCGCTCGGCCAGCCAGCCGATGGACCAGGACGCGAACGAGAAACCGGCGATCCCCCCGCACGAGAGCATGATAAACAGTGACGTGCTGTCCAGCGGCAGACGCTCCACCGCCAGGGCTTGCAGACTTGGCCAGAAACAGCCCACCGAACACCCGGCCAAAAACACCAGCCCGAAAAAGAATCCGCCGTAGGGCACCAGGGGAAAGACCAGACTCACACCGATCCCCAGCACGATCGAGGCGCGGACAAAGCCCGGAAGCTGATGTTGACGCACCCGCCAGCCGCCGCCGAAACGGCTGACAATCATGCCCAGCGAAAACAGCGCCGCCGCAATACCCGCAATTCGCGGGCTTTCGCCGTGCACCAGTTGCACATAACTCGCGGTCCAGAAGGTGAACACCCCCTCCGCCGCGCCGCCAAAAAACATCATCGCGCTGAAAATCCAAAAACCCCGGTGCCGCAAAATGTCCGCTTTGTGCCCCCAGACATCCCGCATCGGTATCCGTTGCCGCGTCGAACCTGTGCTTCGCAAAATCAAAAACAGACTCCCGCACAGCAGACTGATGCCGCAAATAACCAGGATCAACGGACGCCAGGCCCCGGTTCGCGCCAGAAGTTCTCCCCCCGTCAGCATGGTCAATAAAACCCCCACCGACCAAAACCCGTTGATAATATTCAGATACCGTCCCGCGTCCTCCCGGTGAAGCTCCTCCACCAGCGGATTGATCAGCGCCTCAATCACCCCGCCGCCGACCCCCATCAGGGCCAGAGCCAGCACAACCACCGCATAAACCGGGGCCTGACTGTACAGCAGGAGTCCGGCGCCCAGAAAGAATGAAGCCCCCGCAAGCGCCCGGACTTTCCCAAGGTGGGCGGCCAGAAAACCGCTCCCCAGAAGCGTCAAAAAAATCAAACCGCTCCGGGCCACCTCCAGCACACCGGCCCCGGTTAATCCGAAGCCCAGCTCCCGGCTCAGAGTGACCAGGATGATTGGCGTGGCGGTCGCACTGGCGGAATAGGCCAGAAATCCCAGACAAGTCGCGTAATCCAGCGGATGAAAATGAAGCCGGTCCCGCTTTAAAACCGCTTCAGCATCCCGCTCAGTCTTCAAGTCCGCCGGCAACAAAGGTTTCAAATACGGGGGACATCAAGGCCTTGAAATATGAATGACCGGCAAACTCATCGGCTGTTGAAGAAAAGGGGCCACCGTGGGTTCGGGCTGCGGCTGCAGAGCGAAATCGCGGTCCGGTTGAGCCGAATTCGGATCGAAGTCCGGGAGCGGAAAGAGGAAGCGTTCAGGCAACTGTGTGGTGAACGCATCCCGGTGAACCAGTTCGGAAGCCTGAAGCCGGTCAAGGCTGTTCAGGTCTGCGGTGGCAACAAGTTCCATCCCCTGCTCCGCCTCCTGAGCCAGATCGAGGGCGTCCGCCATTTCATTCCGCAGCATTTCGCGGTGGGTCAGCACACTCAGACCCAGCATCACCACCACCACCGCCGCCATCCGCACCCAGGCAGGCAACAGATGGGCGTTTTGAAAGGAAAGGCGCTGCCCAAGCGGCTTGTGGTCCACGGCGGAAAGCCGGACCGCCCGGCAAAGCCGTTCGGACAGGCGGGGATCCGGCGTTTCATACCGCTTGAGCCCCATCAACTGTTTTACAAGAAGTTGCTGCTCAAAAGCCTGTTTCAACTGGGGATCCTGCTTCAGTTGATCCTGAAGCCCTTCGGGAATCGACTCAAAGGGTTCACCGGCATACTGGATTAACGTTTCTTCATTCATGCGACATTAGATCAGAGAGTTCAGCTTGTAATTGTTGACGGGCATAAAAGAGCCGCGAGCGGACCGTCCCGGGGGAACAATCCAGCGTTTCCGCGATCTCGTTGTGGGGTATGCCCTGAATATCATGCATAACCACCACAATCCTATGTTTCTCAGACAGTGTCTGCAATGCGGTGTTCAATTTTTTCTGCAGCTCGTTGAGGTTGGCCTGGTCCACGGGCGTGTTGCCAGAAGCCATTTCAACAAAGGCCGGATCCCGCTCCAGACCCAGGTCCACATGATCCAGACTGAGCGCGGATTTCCGTTTCCGTTTTTTCACAAAGTTAATCGCCCGGTTCACCCCGATCCGGTACACCCAGGTGTAAAAAGAGGACTGACCTCTGAATTTGGGCAAAGACTGATAGGCCTTCAAAAACACCTCCTGCAACAGGTCCTCCGCGTCCTCTTTGTTGCTGGTCATATGATACAACAGCGCGTAAATCCGGCCGTGATAGCGTTGCATCAGGGTGTCAAACGCCTGCAAATCACCGCCGCGGGCGGCATCCACCAGCTCGGAGTCCGGAATGTCAGGCTTCTCCTCGCTCATGACACCTCCACGGTCGGCGGGGTTTGACGCTTCCGGTGACTGATCTCCAGAAACAAATTGTACGAAGCCACAAACGAAGGGAACAGATTGCTCAGAATCCCAACCGCATCGTTTTTCCCGAAAATAAAATAGCTCAGCAGCATAAAGCTCCCGAAGAGGCTCATGATCCAATACCCGATCGGGATCACCGGACGCCCGGCCTTCCGTGAATAATGCATCTGCACAAACCAACGCCCGGTGAACATCAGCGCGCCCGCAAACCCCCAGAGTTTCCAGGGGGTGATCAGCAGTTCGATATTCGTGAGCGGGAGGGTAAGCGTCATGTGTCGTCCGTGGGAATTTCAGCGGAATGCGCTATAGCGGTTTCGTTGGCAAATGGCAAATGTGTTTTCGAAGAGACCATCCGCCCGTCCTCCAGATAGACCACCCGCTGACATCGGGAGGCCAGTGCCGGATCGTGGGTGACAATCACCAGGCAGCGTTTCCGCTCCCGGCTCAGCGCGAACAGATCGTCCAGCACCCGGTTGCCGGTGTCCGCGTCAAGATTGCCGGTGGGTTCGTCGGCCAGCAGAATGTCCGGATCATTGATCAGCGCCCGGGCAATCGCCACCCGCTGCTGCTCGCCGCCGCTGAGTTCCATCGGCCGGTGCGTCAACCGGTGCCCAAGCCCCACCCGCTCCAGAAGCCGCCGGGCCTCCCCGCGGGCGCGCGGCCCCGGACTCCCCCAGCGGCGCAGCGCCCGCACCGGCATCAGCACATTCTCCAACACATTCAAATCCGGCATCAAATGATAACTCTGAAACACAATCCCGATCCGCCGGGCCCGGAACGCCGAGCGCCGCGATTCCGGCCAGGCGTGAAACGGCTGCCCCTCGGCGAACATCTCGCCCGCTCCGGGCGTGTCCAGTCCCCCCAGCAAATGCAGCAGCGTGCTTTTTCCCGCGCCGCTCGCCCCCATGATGCACACCTGTTCCCCCGCCTCAATCCGCATGGAAACGCCTTTGAGCACCTCCACCCGCCCCTTGGGCATCTCGTAGGATTTCTCCAGATTCCGGGCCTCCAGCAAGGGCGCATTATCCGACATGACGCATCGCCTCCACCGGATTTTTCCGCGCCGCCAGCCAGGCCGGCACACTCCCGCCCATCAGACACAGCGCCAGCACCAGCCCCACCACCCGGAAAATATCGGACGCCCGGGTTTCCGACGGCAGTTCATTTAGAAAATACAGCTCCGCCGGCAGCACATCATGTTGCATGATGTTTGAAATCACATCCAGAATTTCCTGACGGAATTCAAGCACCAGCAACCCGGTCCCCACCCCGAACGCGATCCCCAGAAGGCCCTCAATCAGCCCGTACCACATAAACACTCCCATAATCGTCCCGTTGCGGAATCCCATGGATTTCAACAGCCCGATCTCCTGGGTTTTCTGCACCCCCACCATGATCAGCGTGCTGGAGATCAAAAAACTGGCCACAATGGAAATCACCGCCAACAGAAAAAACATCATGTTTTTCTCCATCGACAAGGCGTTAAACAGCACCTGATTCATCCGCATCCAGCTCATCGCCTCCAGACGGTAATCTGTCAGGGCGCGCAGCGCCTCCGCCAGTTGCTCAGCCCGCATGAGATCCCGCCCCAGCACCTGGAGCCCGTCAATCCCGTCATCCGCCCCGATCACATCCCGGGCGGTCTGCAGATCCGTCAGCAAAAATTCATTGTCCACCTGAAACATGCCCACGCTGAACACCCCCGCGATGCGCAAATCCACCGGCAGCCGCAATTCCCGCCCTCCGGAAAACATCGACGGACTGATCACGCTGATCACATCCCCGGAACGCACTCCCAGCGTTCGGGCCAGCTCCAGCCCGATCAGCGCCTCCTCATCGCCCAGCTCAAAAGTTCCGTCCACCAAATACTCCGGATTCGAGGCAAGCTGCTGATACAGAAAATCCTCCTCCGGATTCACCCCCCGCAAAAACGGCGCGATCATCGCCCCCCGGTATTCCCCCATCACTTTCGTCAGAATAAACGGCGACACCGCCAGCACATCCGGATGCTCCGCAATCTCCTGAATCAGCGGATCATCCTCCGCCAGACGGTTCTGGGTGGCGAACAGACTCACATGCGGATGAAAACTGAGAATTTTCTCCTTCCACATGCTGTCAAACCCGTTCATCACCGAGATCACAATCACCAGCACCGCCACCCCCAGCATCGTCCCTGTCACCGCCAGCACATTGATCACCGACAGCAAATGCCGCTTCGGCTTCAAATACGCCAGAGCCAGGTAGAGTGACGGTGTCATACGGTCCTCAGGAACTCTTCGGCTTCATCTGCGGAAACAGAATCACATCCCGGATCGCCTCGCTGCCCGTCAGCAGCATCACCAGGCGGTCGATACCCACGCCCATGCCGCCCGCGGGGGGCATGCCGTGCTCCAGCGCCAACAGGAAATCCGCGTCAAACTTCATCGCATCCTCCCCGGACTGCTCCAGCAGCCGCTGCCGCTGAATGATCGGATCATTGAGTTCATTGTACCCCGGCGCAATCTCCTTGCCGCCGATGATCAGCTCAAACACATCCACCTTACTCTCATCATCCGCGCAGGGCTTGGCCAGCGGCACCAGTTCCGCCGGAAGCCGGGTCACAAAAGTAGGCTGGATCAGCGTTTTCTCAATGCACTTCTCGAAAATCTCCTGAGTGGTCTCCACCGAATTCCAGGCCGGATCCACCGCGCAGCCCAGCGTCCGGGCCCGGTCCTGCTGCCCTTCCAGCGGCAGCTGAAAATAATCCTCCCCCGCTTTGCCGAGGATCAGCGCGTCATACGTCACCTCCTGCCACTGGCTCAGATCCACCGGGTCCTGCTCGGTGCCGACATGCAACGTGCCCATCACTGTCTGCGCCAAATGGGTGATCATCTCCTGAACCAGCGTCTGCATGGTTTCCCGGTTCCCGTAGGCCTCGTAAATCTCCAGCATCGTGAACTCCGGATTATGATTCCGGCTCAGGCCCTCGTTCCGGAAATTCCGGTTCAATTCGAAGACCTTGTCAAATCCGCCCACCAACAGCCGCTTTAAATACAGCTCCGGCGCGATCCGCAAAAACATGTCCATGCTCAGCGCGTTGTACCGGGTCTGAAACGGCGTCGCCGCAGCCCCGCCGGGAATCGACTGCATCATCGGGGTCTCCACCTCGTCAAAGCCCCTGGCCGCCAAAAACAACCGCATTTCCCGCAAAATCGCAATCCGGGCGTCAAACACCTTGCGCACCTCCGGATTCGCGATCAGATCCAGATACCGCTGACGGTACCGGATCTCCACATCCTGCAGACCGTCCCACTTGTCCGGCATCGGCAGCAGCGCCTTGGACAGCAGCGTCCAGGTGTCCACGTGAATCGTTTTTTCCCCGGTCCGGGTCACAAACCACTTCCCGGTCACCCCGATATGATCCCCCAAATCCGCCCACTTGAACGCCCGGAACGCCTCCTCGCCCACATCATTAAGCTTCAAATAAATCTGAATGCGGCCGGAGCCATCCTGCACATGCGCGAACACCGACTTGCCCATTTCCCGGCAGGTCACCAGCCGACCCGCCAGCCGCACGCTTTTGCCTTCTTCAAACTGCTCAATCAGTTCGGAAAAACGTCCGTCACGCTCAAACGCCTGACCAAACGGCGTATACCCCGCCTCTTTCAGCTTTTCGAGGTTCAACAGACGCTGGGCGCGGAGATCATTTTCAGAAACGGGTTCGGGGGAGTCGGGTGTGTTCGTCATGGGAGTTCGATTCAAACATCATCCGCGCATCCGGTCAGGACGCACGGGAATTGGGGATTAAAAAAAGAGAAGAGAAATGAAACGCGGGAGGCGGACCGAAAAACGGTCAGTCGCCGGTCACCTGCTGCTTCATGATTTTGCCGGGCTTGAACTTCACCACCTTGCGGGTGGGAATCGTCACCGTCTGCTCCGGCTTGTTCGGATTGCGGCCGATGCGCTGTTTGCGCTCGGTCACCTCAAACACGCCGAAATTGCGGAATTCGACATCCTCGCCATTTGCGAGGCTTTCGGTAATATAATCCAGTGTTTTCTGGATCACATCATAGACATCCTGCTGGATCAGCCCGGTTTCATTGGCAATCCGGACCACCAACTCGCGTTTGGTGGTGCGTTTCTTGAGAGGATCAGACATAAAGTTAAACTCCTGAAGCGTGAACAGTAAAGTGTATCCTGCGAAATATCAGCACCTTAGACCTCAAAAGCCTTCAGGTCAAGCCGGAACCCCCAGCAGACAACGAAACCACGCGTTTCCGAACCTCGGAAAACCCGACGTCCAATTTTCCGATCTTCGGAAAATCTAATCCGCACTCTCCCGCAGTCGGAGCACCCTTCCTGCTGCGATAATGGATTTTCACATAAACACATCCCCCGTTCCTGTACGGTTAAGCTTGAACTTTTCCTACTTTTCAGAGACGCTTAACCCATGCGATTGCCCGGAACTCCGTTTCATTTCTCCTACTGCCTGAATGTCCACCCCGGCGAATCTCTTGATGGCCTGTACCGCGTCCTGGACACCTGCATCCCCGAAATCAAACAGGCGCTCAGCCCCGGTGCGCCGTTCGGTCTCGGGCTTCGCCTTGCGAACCGCGCCGCCGCGGAACTGCGATCGCCTGAACGCCTGGCGGCCCTTCGCGACCGTCTTCAAACCGGAAATCTGTACGCTTTCACTGTCAATGCCTTTCCCTATGGTGCCTTTCACCAAACCCGCGTCAAAGAAAACGTCTACGCCCCGGACTGGCGGACACCGGAGCGGCTTGACTATACCCGCAACGTCTTCAACGCGCTGGCCGAACTGCTGCCTGATGACGTGTCCGGATCGGTCAGCACGGTTCCTCTCTCCTATGGCGCATGGGATTTCAGCGAATCGGACCACGCCCGCGTCCGACAACACCTTTGTGACCTCGCGTTTGAACTGGCCCTCCTGGAGGAGAGCACCGGCAAAACCCTTCACCTCGGTCTCGAACCCGAACCCGACTGCACCCTCGAAACCACGCCGCAAACCGTCTCCTGGTTTGAAGACGATCTTTTCCGCCTCGGCGCACCCGGGCTGGCGAAACGGAAAGGACTCGACCCCGACTCCGCTGAAGACCTCCTTCGCCGCCATATCGGCGTATGCTTTGACACCTGTCACGTGGCCATGCAGTTCGAAGACCCGCTCGAAACCCTACAAACCTATACCCGCCGCGGCATCCGCATCTCCAAAGTGCAGGTCAGCGCCGCCCTCGAATGCGACCCGTCCCCCGAAAGTCTCCACGCCCTCCGCGACTTCGACGACGGCGTCTATCTGCATCAGGTGAAATCCGGAGACCTCCAATCCTGGCCCGATTTGCCCGCCCTCTTCGCCGATCCGCCGGACAGCAGTGCCCCCCTCCGCATCCACTGCCACGTCCCGCTCCACTGGCCCGGGTCCGGCCTGCTTCGCAGCACCCGTCCCACCCTCACCCCCGCCTTTTGGCAGGCGCTGCTGCAAAGCGGCTGCGAACACATCGAAGTCGAGACCTACACCTTCGATGTCCTCCCGCCCGACGTGCGCGGCGGTTCCCTAACCCGTAATATTCTCTCCGAATGCGAATGGGCTTTGGACGCCCTGAAAAGGAAATCCATATAATGTACAACGAATGGGTCTGGATTCTGCTTTTGCTTTTCCTCTTTTGGGGTCTGCCTCTGACCCTGGGGATCACCGCCCTCGTCAAAATCCGCACCCTGCGGAATGAGGTCTACCTCCTGCGTCAAAACCTGCGCCGCAAAACCGATGCTCCCGCCTCCGCCGATCCCGCGGCCGCGCCGGTCATTCCTCCGCCCCTGCCGCCCCGGAAACCGGAAGCGCCTCCCGCGAAGCCCCCCAAACCCGCTTCCGACGACGCATCCATTGTGCCGCATCTCCCCCAATCGCCCTTCAACGAAATCCTCGTCGGCGGCAAGCTCGCCAGTTTCGCCGGCATGGCGCTGGTCCTCATCGGCATCGCCCTGCTCATCGGCTACGCGGTCCGCCACGCCTGGTTCGGCCCCGGCGCCCGGGTGCTCCTCGGCCTCGTCTCCGGCGCGGTCTGTGTCGGTCTCGGTCACCTCGCCGAAGTCAAAGGCAACCAAAAACTCCACATCCTCGCCCGCAGCCTCACCGGCGGCGGCGCGGCGATTTTCTACTTCTGCGTCTTCGCCGCTTACAGCTTTTACGAACTCATTCCGGGCCCCCTGGCCGCCGGTGGCCTGGTTCTCAGCGCCGCCGCCACCCTCGGCCTCGCCGTCGCCTACCGCAGTCAGGCCGTCGCCGTGATCGGTGTGCTCGGAGCCTTTCTCATGCCGGTTTTTCTCGACGATCTGTCCGACAGCCGTCTCTTTTTCCTCAGCTATATCGCCCTCATCAATCTGCCCGTTATTTTCCTCGGGCTGCAGCGCAAATGGCAGGCGCTCTACAATCTGGCCTTCGGATTCACCTTCTTTTTCGTTTGCGCCCTCGCGGTTTCCGAACCGCCGAGGCTGCGGGACGGCTCTCTGCTGCTGATCTTCGGTTTCATTTTCTTTCTGCAATTCATCTCGCTCGGACTCCTCAAACTCCGCCGCGAACGCGACATCCGCGGCCGCACCGCCGATATCGTCCGTCTCATCCTCAACTCACTGGGACTGCTGGCCCTGCTGTATCATGAGTTCGAGGCGATGGACCTCAGCGCCTACACCGCCGCCGCGATGCTGGCGGTCGCGCTCCTGCACATCGGCTTCGTCCGCCTCGGCTGGAAAGCCTTTCCCGCCTTTGAACTCGACAACCTCGCCCTTCTCGTCGGAGCCCTCACCTACGCCAGCCTCGCGCTGCCCGTGCAGCTCGACGGCGCCTGGGTCAGCACCGGCTGGGCGGTCATGGGCGTGATCCTCTGCGCCTTCGCCCTCCGCGCCAGGATCCCGCTTCTCCAGGTCATCGCCACCCTGCTCGGCCTGCTGGGGCTCATGAAGTCCCTCACCTTCGACATCCGGTTTTACCAAACCGCCCCCGATCTCTTTTTCAATGCCCGCTTCGCCAGCGGCCTTGTGTCAGCCCTCCTCCTGGGTGCCCAGGGTTGGCTGCACCGCCGTCACGGGAACGCCCCGGAGAACGCAACCGTCTCCAGCGCCCCGCTGGTGCTCTCGCTGGGACTCCTCGGCATCCTCTTCGTCTTTTTCGCAGATGTCTTTTGGACCCTCGGCACCCGCGACAGCGCCGCCTGGCTTCTCTCCACCCTCTTCCTGCTCATCACCGCCGTCACCGCCGCCTTCCTCGCCCGGAATGAACCCGGCATCGCCCGGCTGACCCTCCTGCTCTTCGCGCTGCTCCCGGTGAAACTGCTGATCGACCTGATCGCGCTCCACGCCATCGGATATCCGGATGACCTGCTCATCTTCGGCAATTTGACCTTTTTCGCCCTGCTCGTTCTGTGCGCCCTCAGCCTTCTGCTCAGCCGCGAACTGCCCCGGCGGGATCCCTTTCCCTCCCTCCTCGCCGGAAACGCCTACGCGGTCACCCTCCACCTCAGCGCTCTGGCCGCCGGCATCCTCATTGTCACCACCGAACTCTACCGCATTCGAAGCGACTGGAACCAGACCGCCGTCACCGTCTGGTGGGCCGCCTGCGCCATGGCCCTGGTGCTGGCGGGCCTGTTCCGGAACACCCGCGCCCACCGCCGCGCCGGACTCACGCTGTTCGCCCTCACCACCGCGAAAGTGCTGCTCGTCGACATGTCCGAACTCGAGGGCCTCGACCGCATCACCGCCTTCCTCGTCGCCGGGGTGCTGCTGCTCATCCTTTCTTTTCTCTATCAGCGCGCCGCCACCCGCCTCCGGGAGAACACCCCATGATCAAAGCACTTCTCGTTTCCACCCTCTTTTCCCTCGCGCTGCGCGCCGAAGCCCCCCGCGACTTCGCCTGGCGGATCCCGCTCTCCGGTGACATCCAACCCGACGCCTACTACAGCATCCCCCTTCCCCGCGAAGTCCGCGCCCACGCCGCCGATTTTCCCCGGGATCTGCGCATCCTCGACGAAACCGGCGCCGCCTGGCCCTTCTTTCTCGAACGCCCCCCGCAAACCGGCCCCGCCACCGAAGCCGTTTCCGCCGTCCGGCGCAACGCCCTCCACGTCGAAGGCCCCGACGGCCACCGCCAAATCGACCTCCACATCTCCGGCGACCGACCCGCCCACACCCAGCTTCACATTCAAACCGACGGAACCGATTTTGTCCGCCGGGTCGAAATCCTCGGGTCCGACGACCAGCAAACCTGGGGACTGATGGCCATGGGCTATCTCATCCACGCCAACCGCCCGCAAACCCTCCGCGAAACCACCATCCGCTACCCCGTCTCCAATCTGCCCTATCTCCGCGTCCGTGTTTTCCCCAACACCCGCGACGCCCTCGAAACCTTCAGCATCCAAACCCTCCGCGTCGAACGCGCCACCCGGACACCAACCCCGCCGCTCACCGAACACGCCTTCACCCGCCTCCCCGACACCTCCGCCGAACGGGGCATTCAGCAGATCCACCTCGATCTCGGCCTTGAGCGACAACCCTTTCAGGCGATTGAACTCACTGTCAAAGGCCGCGACTATCTGCGCCGCGTCAACGTCTTCACCCGCAACCGCGAATCCGATCCCTGGCGCGGCAGCGGCGGCGGCGATATCCTGCGCGTGGAAACCCTCCGCCAAAACCGCCTCAACGTCAGCGGCGCCGGACGCTTCATCCGCCTTGACATTCACAACCACAATGACCCGCCCCTCGACATCCAAGACCTGCGCGTGCTCTACCGCACCGAGCACCTCGTCACCCAGGCCCCGTCGAACCCCTCCGCGCCAAGCCTCTATCTCGGGGCCGAACACCTTCCCGCGCCCCGCTACGACCTGCAAACCCGCTGGGAGCGCCTCCCGTCGGCCCCGGCGCTGCAAACCCTTCATCCCGGCGGCCTCGAGGAAAATCCCCTGCACCGCGCCGGGCTCTCCCCCGACCGCCTCCGCATCCTCTCCATCCTCCTCGTCGCCGCCGTCAGCACCCTCGTCATCTGGATCATTTACCGCATGATGACCTCGCCCCCGCAGCCCGAATCCCGCTCCTGACCCGGCCAAAACGAAAACTCGCACCCACTCCCCGCTTGCAAAGCGAGTGCTTTTAAACTAGGGGAATTCCATGCGATTTTCAAACGATTCAAGCCCGACGCCCGGGAGGCTCCGCACATGAAGCAAACCCTCGGCTGGACCGATGCCGAACGCGAAGACGGCCCCTACGATGTCGAAGCCCACCACAACCGGAATCAATGGACCTTCAAGCGCCGCCGAAACCGCCGGGACCTCTGGGAAACCTACGCCCCGGAGCTGCGGGACTGGGAGGCGCTGCTGGACCTGCTCCAGCGCAAATACCAGCGCCGCCGCTGCGCCTGGCGCGATGTCGAGGAAGTCCAGGCCTTCCTCGACAAAGCCCGAAACGCGTAGGGGCGAGACCTGTCTCGCCCACACCCACAGTTCACCCCCAAAAACCGTATCACTATGACCAATAACACCCCCTTCATCCACGACGATTTTCTCCTCCAGAATGAACCCGCAAAGCATCTCTATCACACCTACGCTGAAGAGATGCCGATTATCGATTACCACTGCCACCTCAGCCCGCAGGAAATCGCCGAAGACAAACGCTGGGACACCATCACTCAGGTCTGGCTCTACGGCGATCACTACAAATGGCGCGCCATGCGCACCAACGGCGTCGCCGAGAAATACTGCACCGGCGACGCCTCCGACTGGGAAAAATTTGAAAAATGGGTGGAAACCCTCGCCGCCTGCTATCGCAATCCGCTCTACCACTGGAGTCACCTCGAACTCTCACGTTATTTCGGGATTACCGAACTCCTGACCCCCGCCAACGCCCGCGAGGTCTACGACCGCGCCAACGCCCGCCTCGCCGAAGCCGACTTCAGCGCCAGGGGCCTCATCCGCATGTCCAACGTCAAAGCGGTCTGCACCACCGACGACCCCGTCGACGATCTCCGCTGGCACCGTCAAATCCGCGAAAGCGGCTTTGAGGTCAAAGTCCTTCCCGCCTGGCGTCCCGACAAGGCCATGGCCGTCGAAAACACCCAGACGTTTCTGGACTACGTCCAAAAGCTCGCCCTCGCCGCCGACCGGGAGATCACCGACTTCCACAGCTTCATGACCGTCCTCAAAGCGCGGCATGATTTCTTCCACGCCGAAGGCTGCCGCCTTTCCGACCACGGAATCGAACGCTTTCACGCCGCCGACTATACCGAATCCGAGATTCACGCCATCTTCGACACCCTCCTGCAGGGCAAAACGCTGTCCCCCGACCAAATCGAACAGTTCAAATCCTGCATGTTGCATGAGTTCGGGGTGATGGACCATGCCAAAGGCTGGGTGCAGCAGTATCACTACGGTGCCCTCCGCAACAACAACACCCGCCTCTTCAAAGCCGTCGGACCCGACACCGGCTTCGACAGCATCGGCGACTTCACCGTCGGCAAAGACCTCTCCAAATTCCTGGACCGGCTCGACCTCAACAACCAGCTCGCCCCCACGATCCTCTACAACCTCAACCCGCGCGACAACCACCTCCTCGCCGCCATGCTCGGCAATTTCCAGGACGGCTCCCGCCCCGGCAAAATGCAGCACGGCAGCGGCTGGTGGTTCCTCGATCAAAAGGACGGCATGGAGCGTCAAATGGAAATCCTCTCCCAACTCGGCCTCCTTAGCCGCTTTGTCGGCATGCTCACCGACAGCCGGAGCTTCCTCAGCTACACCCGCCACGAGTACTTCCGCCGCATCCTCTGCAACATGATCGGCAAAGACGTGGTTGAAGGAGCCCTGCCCAACGATCTTCCCGCCCTCGGCGCCATGATCCGCGACATCAGCTTCAACAACGCCGCCCGCTATTTTGACTTTGGGATCGACCCAGTTTAAGGAAAGTGATTCTACACTTGTCAATGTTCAGGTAACGTCATAAGTGCAAATCCGCTGCAATTCAGGCCGCAAGCCTGTTATAAAACCTCTTAAACCTCTCCTATTCCCCCCATGTCATCCAAACCTGAAAAACTGATAAAAGCCGCCCAGCAACTCGAATCCGTCCCCGCCAACGCCGGGGTGCTCATCGGCTTTGACGGCTTTATCGACGAAATTATCCGCCTGGTCGACACCCGAACCTCTCCCACGGACTACACCCCCATCTCCACCATCACCGAATTCGGCCAGCGCATCTCCGCCGCCGCCGGGCTCAGTTGCAACATCGAAATGGTTCCCGAGCAGATCAAACTCGGCGGCAACGGCCCCATTATGGCCAACAACCTCGTCGAGCAGGGATATGCGGTCACCTATTGCGGCGCCCTCGGAGCCGAAGGCAACGTGAACCCCGTGTTCAGCGATTTCGCCGACCGCTGCGCCGAAGTCATCACCCTGTGCGATCCCGGCCATACCGATGCCGTGGAATTCGACGACGGCAAAGTCATGCTCGGAAAAATGAACACCCTGCCCTCCGTCAACTGGGACAATCTTCTGGCGCAGGTTCCCGCAGAAACGCTTAAAGAAAAACTCAAAGCGGTGGAACTCATCGGGTGCGTCAACTGGACCATGCTCACCGAAATGAACACCATTCTGCAGGGGCTGGGGAGCATCCTCAAGGATTTGCCCACTCGGAAAAAACTTTTTATTGACCTGACCGACCCCCGCAAACGCAGCCGCGAAGACATTGCCAAGGTGCTGAGCATCCTTTCCGACCTCAATAAGGTCACCGATGTGGTCCTCGGTCTCAACGAAAACGAATCTGTCCAGGTCGCCGAGGTGCTCTTCGGTCATGCCGGCGACGACCTCACCGCCCGGGCGCAAAACATCCGCACGAAACTGGACCTCTTCCAGGTTGTGATTCACCCCACCCGCAGCGCGGCAGTCGCAAGCGCCGAAGGCGAATGGTTCATCGAGGGTCCCTACACCCCCAAACCCAAACTGACCACCGGCGCGGGCGACAACTTCAACGCCGGATACTGCAACGGGCTCCTCAGCGGGCTGTCCCCCGAAGGCTGCCTGATTACCGGCGTTTCCAGTTCCGGTTTCTACGTGCGCAACTGCCGCTCCGCCACCCGGGCCGAACAGATCAACTTCCTTCGCGCCTGGTCCGACGCCGGCGGCGGAGACATGCCCTGAGATGACCGACACCCCGGACCTTCCCCCCGATCATCCTCTCGCCCTCCTCACCCCCGCCCCGCCGGATCAGCGGTGGGTCGTGCTGCACACCCGCCCCCGCTGCGAAAAAAAACTCGTTCAACACGCGCGCCTCCGCCCCTGCCGGACATATCTGCCCACCACCCGGCGGGCGCATAACTACGGCAAACGCGTCCGTGAATACGATGTGCCCCTGATCAACGGCTACGTCTTCGCCTGTATTCAGAACGAGGACCTCAGTTGGTTCCGGAACAATCCCTACGTCGCCAATCTCCTGGAGGTGCCCGACGAGGCCGAATTCCTCACCCCGCTCCGCGTCCTGGCCGACGCCCTCAACCGGGGTCTCGAAGTGGAGGTGCTCCCCTACCTCAAACCCGGCAAAAAAATCATCATCATCGGCGGCCCCATGAAAGGCCTCGAAGCCGTCATCGCCGAGGTCAAAGGCAAAAACAAAGTCATCCTCCGGCTCGAACTCATCCAGCAAAGCGTCGCCCTCGAAATCGACACCGCCTGGATCAAATCCGCCGACTGATCTCCGCGCCCCCTTCGCCCCCCGGAATTCAGAGGTCAGAGGTCAGCACCGCCGCCGACGGGGATCGGAATTTTAACGGAGAAGAAGTGAGAGGTGAAAAACAAATGCAGGCCCAACGGCCCGACTCTTCAAAGCCCGGTCCGTCAGGACTGGGTTTTGCCCTCACAGAAAAACAAAGCACTGAAGGTGCGGCTTAAGGGACATTTCAAAGCGATCCGGTCATGGCGTTTTGGGGGATGCGGAGAAGACGCTTTGTGTTTCTTTGCGTCCTTCTGCTCCCCCCCCTTGCCTCACAGCCCGCCTGCGGCGGGTAAACATCCGTGGTCTTCGATCCGTGGTCTCATCCTAAGGTTTCCCCCACAGCCCTCTGCCTCTCCTTGATTCCACCGGCATCTCAGCCTTCAGCAAGAGGCAGTGCCCCTTGACCTGTTTACCACACAATGCGCATCCTGAAGGGATGCCACACCTTTGCCCCATATCCATTCGCGGGACGGCAAGGCCATTTTCAGGGTTTCCTTCCCGAATTCATCCGCTGTCCGGCGCAAGCTGTCCGTTGGAACTCCCCCAATCTTCATCCGCGGTCTTCTATCCGCGGTCTCTTCCGCGCTCTCCGAGCTTGCTCGGGGAGCGCAACCATCTCATTCCACGAACCGCCTGCCGCCCCCAAAAAAAGCGATTTCCGAGCTTGCTCGGGAAGCGCAACCCATCTTATCGAGCGGCATGAGATGATTCCGCGCAACGAGCAAGCTCGATGCGCGGTGTCTTTTGAAGCAAGCTCAGCCTGCATGCACGAAGTCCCTCAAAATTAAGGCCCTTTTGATTGGGACCGATTACGATTACGATTACGATTAAGATTAAGATTAAGATTAAGATTAAGAAGCAACATCCGTGGTCCGGCAAGGCAATCCGTGGTTCTTTCCCCGCATTCATCCGTTGTCCGGCGCAAGCTATCCGTTGGAACTCCCCCAATCTTCATCCGCGGTCTCTTCTGCGCTCTCCGAGCTTGCTCGGGCAAGGGCGCAAACATCTCATTCCACGAACCGCACGCCGCCCCCAAAAAAAGCGATTTCCGAGCTTGCTCGGGAAGCGCAACCCATCTTATCGAGCGGCATGAGATGATTCCGCGCAACGAGCAAGCTCGATGCGCGGTGTCTTTTGGCCATGCGGTCCTGAAATAAGATGCGTGCGGTCGGCCGAGCAAGCTCAGCCCGCACGAAGTCCCTCAAAATTAAGACCCTTTTGATTGGGACCGATTACGATTAAGATTAAGATTAAGAAGCAACATCCGTGGTCCGGCGAAATATCCGCAGGCAGGAGCCCTCTTCTTCCATTCGCGTGACGGCAAGGCTGTTCGCGGGACTTTACAGATTCGAATTCACCGCGGACCACTGATCCAGCGGCGGCAGCACGCCCATGCCGATGACTTCGTCCCGCAGCTTCACCAAATGCTGGTAAGAGGCTTTGAGCGCGTCGATTTCTTCCGGCAGTCCTTCAGGCATGGAGAGTGTCAGTCCGTCTCCGGTCAGTTGCGTTTCCATCGCCATCATAATGCGCTCGAAACCGAAGTCGTTCACATACCCGCCCACCGGCCAGGGATACCCCCCGCCTTCGATGACGCCTTTGATCATCATCACCGATTGATGCGCCGGACTCTGGAACGAACTGCGGCCGCGCAGCTGAATCACTTTTTTGCCGCCCTGCGAAACATGACCGCGAATCGCGTCCCACTGCTCGTGGGTCAGTTTTTCGGTGCCGATCAGTTCGGTGAGCGGCGTGCCCTTCACCCGGGCCGTCGAGGCGAAAACCGCCATCATTTCGCCGTGCCCGCCGTACGTGCGGCAGCCCGTGACCTCATCCTGCTTCACACCGAAGTGCTGGGAAAGCGCGGTCTGCAGACGGGTCGAATCCAGGGCCGCCAGGGTGCCGACTTTGGAGGGATGCAGGCCGGAATGCACCAGCGCGACCAGTCCGGTGATGTCGGCGGGATTGAAAATCACCACCAGAAACTTAAGATCGGGGCAATACGCTTTGACGTCTTTTCCGAGCTGTTCCGCGATTTCGGCGTTCCCTTTCAGCAAATCCTCGCGGGTCATGCCGTCCTTGCGCGGGGCGCCGCCGGAGGAGATGATGTACTTTGCATCGGTGAGGGCTTCTTTGATGTCCGTGGTCCAGGTGAGTTCGGCTCCGGGAAACGCGCAGTGATACATTTCTTCGGCCGCGCCCTTCAGGCCGGGTTCAAAGGGATCGTATCCGCAGACATTGGGGGACAGGCCCAGCGTCAACACCGCCTGCATCATGTTGGAGCCAATGGCGCCGCCGGCGCCCAGAATCACGATTTTATCTTCGGTCAAGTAAGCCATTACTGTTCTTCTCCTGAGGGATTGGGGGTTCAAAAATCTCTTGATCTGTCCTACCCGATTTTCAGCCGGGGTAAAGAATGTTCTGTTGCCGAAATCGGATATCGCTTACTCCGGCGGCGTTTCTTTGGCACGGACGGCCTCCATGCGGCGCATCACATCCCGCGCCATCCGCAAACTCGCCTGGTCGATCATGGATCCGCCGACCGCCGCCGCGCCGCGCCCCTGTTCCTGCGCCGCCTCGTACGCGCGGATCACCTCGCGGGCCCGCTCAACCTCCAGATCATCCGGCGCGAAAACCCGGTTCAATTCCGCCAGTTGCGAGGGATGAATGGCCCACTTTCCGTCAAACCCCAGGGCCCGGCTCCGCCCCGCCGCCCGGGTCAACCCCTCGGAATCGCGGAAATTGCCGTACGGCGCGTCGATCACCTGAAGCCCGGCCGCCTTGCCGCACATGATCAGCCGACTGTACACAAAATGCAGCGGATCGCCCGGATACAGGCCGTCCGCCTCGCCGTGCCCTGAAACCGACGTCAGCGGCATGTTCACACTGGCGGAATAGTCCGCGACGCCGAACACCAGACACCGCATGCGCGGCGAGGCGGCGGCGATGGCGTCCGCGTCCCTCAGAGCCCGGGCGCTTTCAATAATCGCCTCAATACCGATCGGGGTCTCCAGGCCCGCCTCGGCCTCCAGCGCGCTCAGCGCCCGGTCCACAAAAGCGATATCCCCCGCCGACTCCACCTTCGGCACCACCACCGTGTCCAAATGACCGCCCGCACGCGGAATCACCTCCACCAAATCGCGCAACGCGAACGGACTGTCCACCGGATTGATGCGAAGCGTCAGCACCTTCCCCCCCCACGCCAGGGTGTTCAAGGATTCGATCACGACCGAACGGGCTCCGGCTTTTTCCGCGGCCGGACAACTGTCCTCCAGATCCAGCATTATCACATCCGCGGCGGAATCGGCCGCTTTGAGATGCATGGAGGACCGGTGACCCGGCACGGACAAAATACTGCGGCGAAGTGCATTCATAGGCTAATCAAACTGGACCGGTAAACTGTGCGGCGGGAGGAGGGTCCGTTCAACCCGTCGATCGGTGTAGAGAATATTGTACCCGCCGAAATGCGGCCCCGGCACGCGGTCGTCGAGCGCCTGCAGGTCCACCAGCACCCAGGTGGGCTCCAGCCGGTTCACCAGCGAGGTGTTGTTCAGGGCGGTGTTCCAAAGATAACTGATCCCGTGCTCCCGCAGCACCCCCGAGGCGGCGGGACAGACGGCGTCGGCGGGATCGAGGCCGTAGGGCTTCAGGATGTGCACAAGACTTTCCGGATCATTCAGCGCGTCCTGCGGAAACATTTTGAGCGACGGCAGATAGCCGTGATCATTTTCGTACATCCGCAGAAAATCATAGATCCGCAACAAATTCTGTTCACAGCCCTGGGCCTCGCGCACCTGACGGGTCAGACGGTTCATCATCCAGACCAGACTGAACAGCATCAGGAAAATGAACACCCACGGCCAGAAGGCCTTTGGATAGGGTCGTTTCCGGCTCATAAGCGCCCTTTCAGGTATGCGGCCATGGGCAGCGGCCATTCCAGCGGCGTTCCGCTCTCGCGGATAATCTCATCCAGTCTCCGCACCAGCACGGCCCTCTCCTGATTGCTCCGGTGACGGATCACCTCCGCGATCAGAGCCTTTGCCCGCAGCCGGCTTTGCCATTCCTCCCGATGCACCGCCCACTGATCCGGAAACGATTCACCCAGCGCCACCGCCATCATTTGCGGATATGGCCCCGGCTGGAGCGTCTCCATACGGGTCAACAACTCGCGGGCCTCGGAGACCCGCCCGTCCAGAATCAACAGCAATCCCCCCTCAAACGCCGCGATCTGCCGCAACAGCGGTTCCGCCTCACCGCGGTCCCAGACATCCCGGTACAGTTCCAGCGCCCGCAGGCTGTTGTGCAGCATCATTTCCGCCCGGGCCAGCTCCAGCTGCGAATCCGTCAGCGGCGCGGTCAGATTCAAATCCCGGTTGATGCTCACGGCGTATTGCAACAGATCGCGCGCCTCCAGCCAGCGACCGGCCCGCATGGCGCTGCGCGCGGAGCGGACCGCCGGCTCGGAGATGTTTTTGGTCGCGATCGCCTCGCGCACCTCCAGGCTGGTTTTAATCGCCCTGAAAATCAGAAGTTGCTGCTGGCTTTGCTGCAGATTCTCCCGCACTGCCGCCGCAACCACGCCCGAAAACACCAGCAGGGTCGCCGCCGCGAAAAGCCGGTTCCGGTTGCGGATCGCCCAAAAGCGGGCCGCGGTCCAGGGCGACACCCAGCGGCCGGCCACGGGCTTGCCCTCCAGAACACACTCCAGATCATGACCGAACTCCCGCGCGGTGGCATAACGCTCCGCCGGATCTTTTTTCATCGCCCGCATCAGCACATAGGCTAGATCCCGGCTGATGCGCGGGTCCGCCTTGCGGGGATGCACCGGCGGCAGCCGTTTCACCGCGTCCAGAATCGTCGGCGTGGACGGATTCTCCGGAATCTCGTAGGGAATCCGCCCCGTCAGCGCCTCATAAAGCACCACCGCCAGTGAATAGACATCCGAACCTGGCGAAACCTCCTCCCCCCTCGCCTGCTCCGGCGACATATACATCGGCGTGCCGGTCAGGGTCCCGCTCAGCGTCAGGGTCGGCCAGTCCATCAACTCCGCCACCCCGAAATCCGCCAGCATCGGCTCATTGAACTCATCCAGCAGAATATTCGACGGCTTCACGTCCCGGTGAATAATCTGATGCTCATGCGCGTACTCCAGCGCCGACGCGATTTTGATGGCGATATTGATCAAAAGATCCACTGGAGTTTTTTTCCCCACCAGCGCCTCCAGCGAGCGGCTGTCGTCCACCCGCTCCATGGCGATATAATGATATTCCCCCTCATTTCCCGTGGCATACACCGTAAGAATATAGGGATGCCGCCGAAGTTTTTTGGTGGCCTCCGCCTCGCGGCGAAACCGCTCCAGCATGGTGTAGGACATTCCCCCGCCGGCCCGGAACACCTTCAGCGCCACCGAGTGGCCGGTCGAATCCTCCGCGTCATACACATCCGCCATGGCGCCCTGGCCCAGGCGTCCGAGAATCCGGTATCCTCCCAGGATATCGGTCGGCAAACTGTGTGAGGGTGAATTCATGAATTGGGATCTTCCTCCGGAATCCACACCACGCGGGTACGCTCAATGGTGATGTTTTTCCGGGGGGGAACCCCGTTCGAGCGCGGATCCGGATTGCCCGCGGCCTCCAGCGCCTTCACCACCTCCAGCCCCTCCACCACCCGCCCGAACACCGAATATTGCATATCCAGACTCCGCGCGTCCGCAAAAGTGATGAAAAACTGCGACCCGGCGCTGTTCCGCTGCTGGGAGCGGGCCATGCTCAGCACCCCCGGCCCGCGGTGCAGCCGGTCCCGGCTCACCTCCAGATTCACCGTATAGCCCGGACCGCCGGTTCCGCGGCCGACCGGACAGCCGCCCTGCGCCATGAACCCCGGAATGATCCGGTGAAAATTCAGACCGTCGTAAAACCCTAAAAGACTCAGATAAAGCACATTGCGAACATGTTCCGGCGCGACATCCGGATAGAGTTCCGCCGTGATGTCCCCCTCCGAGGTTTCCAGAATCCACTGATACGTCCCGCCCGCCTCAAAGGCCACCGCCTCAAACTTCGGCAGCCGCGTCCGCCACCCGTCCCGCTCCGACTCGATCCGCCCGGCTTCCCGCTGACGCTCGATGCTTTCCCGCATCAACGTGACCGCGTCCCCCTGAGAGGGTTCTGACGGAGAGGATTCTGACGGAGAGGGTTCCGGCGGAGAGGATTCCGGAGCGGTTTCCGCAAAGGAAAACAGGTGAAGAAAACAAAGCGAAATAACGGCCGGGAGTTTTGAGAATGTCATTGTTTCATCATGCAAAGAAAAGCGGGGCTTGTCAATCGCGGGGACGTGTTCGGAAATTTTATCCCGGCGGGATTGCAAACCCCGGGCAATCAGTGATAAAGAGAACCTATGAAACCTTTATTTCCCCTTCTGATTCTCTCTGTATGCGTCACCGGCTGCGTCACCCGCGGCCCCCGATACCAAATTTCCGTCGGAAACGAACATGATCAGCGCAGCATCCGCGATGTTGAAGTGCTGGCCGACGGACGCACTCTGCATGAATTCTCCCGGATCGGCCCCGTCAAAAGCGCCGCCCTCCGCCCCCGCCGCGGCGCCCCGCCGCTGGAGTTGACCGTGCGCTGGTCGGATCCCGAAGGCAACCGGTTCGAACAGTCCTTCAATCCCCGGGAGGACATGCCCGTTGATTTCCAAGGCATGATTTTTGTGAAAATCGGCACGGATCAGCGCGGCGAACTGATGCGGATCGCGTCCACCTCGGACGATGAATCCATTCTGCCCTGGAACGTTCCCGAAAGCTGGGAGGGCTCCATCGGCATTCCGGGCATGGGCGAACGCTGATGCGCCTCCGGGCTCCCGCCGGCCCGCCTGACTAAGTATTCTTTCTCATTTGTTATCCTCCGTCCTGAACCTCACATTAGTCAAACCATGAAAACACACCCCTCAGCCGCCCGCCTGTCCGCCCTTATCGGAACTTTACTCATGAGCACATCCTGTGTAACCACCGCCCCCCGGATAACCGCCACCCCCTGGCTGTCTGTGCCCGAAGCCGGTTTTTCTCCGGCACAAACCTCCCCAGATGGGATCAATTTCCACTTCGATCTCGGAACTGAACGCCGGAACTGGAATCATGCCCGCTGGTCGGTGTACCGCTTTGACACCCCCCGGGATCTGCGCGGCGCCGCGGGATTTCTGCTGGAGGTCGCCACCGACGCACCCCGCCGCGATGTCCGGGTCGCGCTGGCCGTCCGCGAAGCCGACGGCACCTGGTACAGCCATCCCGACGCGGTCCACCTCTCCGCCGCCGACGGCCGCAATCAGGGTCTGGCCCTTTTTGAACACTTCAGCCTGCCGCTCTACCACAACCCGCCCGATGGGAGCTTCCGGGACGAGAACGACCAGCTCGATCTCGACGCAATCACCGGCATCGCCCTCGGGGTCGTCAATCCCCTCGGCGTCGGCGACGTCCGCTTCACCCTCACCCGCCTGGATACCGTCCACATTGAAAATCCGCCGAAGGTTCCCGCCCGCGTGGAGGTCAGCGGCCATCTGCTGAACATCAACGGCACCGACACCCTGCCCTCCGGTCTTTTCGGAGGCTTCCACCTGGGGGAAGGCCGGCACGAACGCTACCGCCTCGCCGCCAACCGCACCATTCATCACGACGGTGTGACCGGCCGCGCCCGCTTCGGCGACGCGCATACACCCATTTATATCAACACCATCGGCGACCGCGTGCGCCCCTCCCCCCGCCTGAGCAGCGCCGACTGGGCCGAACGATCCGAAGCCCTCGGCCGCGGCATGGGCCGCGCCGCCGTCGAAGCCGACAAACCACTGTTCATCGAATACTGGAACGAACCCTACCTGAACTGGGCCAATTTCAACCGCGCCAACTTCATTCCGCGCCACTACGACGAAAGCCGCGCCGAAGAGGGCGGACCCGTTCATATCCGCCACGACGGCTCGGCCGCCCCCCACCTGATCTGGACCCGTGACCGCCGCCATTTCCGGCCGTTTATGATCTCCGGGGCCGTCAACCGCCGCTATCCCGATCTCGATCACTGGCGGCGCGGCCGGCGGGCCGACGGTCGGGCGCTCTCCTCCAGCGCGGAACCTTACCGAAGCATGGAGTTTTACTACGAGGGCCGCTGGGAACCCGCCAGCCATCCCCCCAAAGACGTGGCCGACGGCGAAACCTACGAATACAACGGCCAAACCCTCACCGCGTTCACGCCCTGGCATATCGTCGACACCACCCAGTTCACCTACTGGTCCGGCAAGGGCATGGTCAAACCCTACCTGGATCCCATGCTCGCGTTCGCCCGCGGCCTCCGGGAGGAAAATCCCGGTGCCACCCTGATCATCGGCTGGGGCAACCGCCCCGGCGAAGACCACTGGGACGCCTTCCGCATGCTCTATCAGCCCGTCATCGACAAAGCAATTGATGTGATCGACGGCTATAACGATCACGATTACGGCGGCCACCCCGCCAATCTCAACGCCCAGTACGAAGTGGTCACCGCCTACGGCGTCACCCGCCACAACAAATGGCTCTACGCCTTCAACACCGAGGCCGGCTCCAACAGCGACCCGCAGGTGTTTGCCGACAGCGCCACCCACACCGCCGATCTCGACAAGTTCCACTGGGTCACCCGCAAAATGATGCACGCCCTCGCCACCGTGCCCGACAAAGCCCGCGTCTTCCTCCATTTCGGAGACGGACGGAACACCGGCGGCTCCAACAGCCCCTGGTGGTCCGACACCGGCGAAGGGCGCACCATGGAGCTGCTCATCAATCTCCGCGGCCGCCTGCTCCACACCCGCAGCACCCACCGGGATCTCCACATTGTCGCCACCCTCGACGGCACCGATCCCTTCGCCCCCCGCCCCGACTTCCTTTCCGGTCAAAAAGAATTTGTCGTGGCCGTCTTCAACGACCGCCAGGAGGCCCGCGAAATTCAGCTCGACCTCGCCGCGCCCGGCGGAGCCCGAATCGGAGCCGGACACCTCAAGCGTTCGGACATCGTGGACGGCAACGTCCACATCCGCACCGAAGATGTGACCGCCCGCGACAACCGCTTCGCGGAAACCGTCACCCTCGCGCCCCGCGAACTGCGGGTGTACACCTTCCCCCTGTTCAACAGTGACGACCTCGCAGACAATCCGGAAGACTGGGACGGCGCCCTGCCCGTGATACAACAACGCCAGGTATTCGGACACACCCTCCTGCACGACCTGACCCCGGACACCCCCGTTTCCGAAACCCTCACCCTTCCGGAGGAAAGCCTCCGCACCCTCCGCTCCGCCCGCATCCGCTTCACCGGACGCAATCTCGGACCCGGCGACGTGACCGCCCTCATCAACGGTCAGCCCCACATCCTGCCCGCCGCCCTGCCCCCGGAAAACAACGACAAACTCCTGGAATATTTGATCGACCCGGCTCTCCTCACCCCTGAAACCAGGGTGGAACTCCACATCAGCGATCCCGACCGCGCCGGCGGATTCCTCGGCATGTTCAGCCTCATTCTGGAATCCCTCTAACCCCTCCCGCCCTCCACGCCCTCTATGTCCGAACTCGTCCAACTTGACATCTCCGGCCGCGACCGCCCCGGCATCACCGTCGCCCTCACCGAGGTCCTCGCCCGCCACGGCGTGACCGTGCTGGACATGGGGCAGTCGGTCATCCACAACACCCTCGCCCTGGGCATGCTCATCGAAGTGCCCGACGAGACCTCCTCCCCCGTGTTCAAAGAACTCCTCTTCGCCGCCCACGGACTGGGCATGGAGCTTCGGTTCACCCCCATCGACCCCGACGAGTACGAAAACTGGGTTCTGGCCCAGGGCCAGCCGCGCCATATCCTCACCCTCCTCGGCCGCAGCATCACCGCCGGACACATCGCCCGCGTCTCCGCCATTGTCGCCCGGCACGGACTCAACATCGAACAAATCACCCGGCTCTCCGGGCGCATCTCGCGCAAAGCCCCCGCCACGCCCCAGCACGCCAGCATTGAAATCTGGCTCAAAGGCCCCGTGGAGGATCTCAGCACCCTCCACAGCGACCTGCTAGCCCTCGGCAGCGAACTCGATCTCGACCTCGCCGTTCAGGAGGACGACATCTTCCGCCGCAACCGCCGTCTCGTCTGCTTCGACATGGACTCCACCCTCATTCAGGCCGAGGTCATCGATGTCCTCGCCGACGCCGCCGGGGTCGGCCCACAGGTCGCCGCCATCACCGAAGCCGCCATGCGCGGCGAACTCGATTTCACCGAAAGCTTTAAAAAACGCCTCGCCCTCCTCAAGGGACTCGACGCCTCGGTGCTCCCCGGACTCGCCGCCGCGCTCCCGGTCACCCCCGGTGCCGAAAAGCTCATCACCACCCTCAAACGCCTCGGCTACCGCGTCGCCATTCTCTCCGGCGGCTTCGACTACTTCGCCAAGGATCTGCAGGTCCGCCTGGGCATCGACGAAGTGCACGCCAACCATCTCGAAATCGTTGACGGCAAACTCACCGGAAAGATCAAAGGCGCGGTGGTCGACGGCCCCCGCAAGGCCGAGCTTCTCCGCGACATCGCCCGCCGCGAGGGATTCCGGCTCGAGCAGACCATCGCCGTCGGTGACGGCGCCAACGATCTCCCCATGCTCTCCATCGCCGGACTCGGCATCGCCTACCGCGCCAAGCCCCTCGTCGTGAAACGCGCCCGCCACGCCCTCGGAAATGTCGGACTCGACGGCATTCTGTATTTGCTCGGAATGCGCGACCGCGATATAACTGCACTCTAATGATGAAAACCGTAAACTTCGCCATCCTCGGATACGGACGCGTCGCACCCACCCACCGCGACGCGATCCTGTCCCTCGCCCCCGAAGCCCGCATCGCCGCCGTCTGCGACCGCGATCCCGCCGCCCTCGACGCCGCGGAATCCGATCTTCAGACGACCAAAGGCGGGGTAAACCTCTATTCAGATCTCAACGATCTCCTCGCCAATCCGGACATCGACGTCGTCTCCGTCTGCACCCCCTCCGGTCTGCACGCCGAATACGGCATCGCCGCCGCCAGGGCCGGCAAGCACGTGCTGGTGGAAAAGCCCATGGACGTGACCCTCCCCGCCGCCGAGGCGCTGGTTCAAGCCTGCGCGGAAAACCAGGTCCACCTCTTCCCCGTCTACCAGAACCGGCTCAACTCCACCATCCGGCTCCTCAAAGCCGCGGTGGACAAAGGCCGCTTCGGCAAAATCTTCGCGATCAACAGCACCGTCATCTGGCGGCGGACGCAGGACTATTACGACTCCGCCCCCTGGCGCGGCACCCGCGCCATGGACGGCGGCGCCTTCATGAATCAGGGCATTCATTTCCTCGACGCCATGCGCCACATCGGCGGCGAAATCACCGACGTTCAATCCACCCTCGCCACGCTGGGACGGAGCATCGAATGCGAGGACACCGGCTCGGCGCTCTTCCGCTTCAAATCCGGAGCCCTCGGCAATCTCTTCGTCACCATGCTCGGATTCAACGACCGCGAGGGCTCCCTCACCGTCATCGGCGAAAAAGGCCAGGTGAAAATCGGCGGCGTCGCCCTCAACACCATAGAGGAATGGTCCTTCGCCGAACCCGACCCCGGACAGGACGCCCTCGCCCGCGATTCCGATTATCATACCGCCAGCGTCTATGGAAACGGACATAAAGCCTTTTACCGTCAGACCCTCGACACCCTCCAGTCCGGGACCCCGCCCGTAGACGCCACCCCCGAGCTCGATTCGCTGAAGATTCTCCTGAAGCTGTACGCTTAGCCGGCCCCGGTACCCCACAAAGGCCTCTTGGCAGACCGTTCATAAAAAAAAGGTCCAATTGATTCGCGTCCGCCGCGCGGTGCAGCACAAAGAAGCGGACAGCACCCGGCCCTGGGTGCCCCCCCCGTCATCCGACCATCGACCGCCAAGTTAACTGTTGTGCAAAAAAGCCCTGCATTAACATGTATTCAGCCTTCTCGGAAATAGGACGGGCGTGTATTCCAAAGCAGAATCATCACCTGCCTTAACCGCACCCGGAGACAAAATCGTTATGACTCTTAAAGCCACCCTCCCCCCTCTCACGCACGCCTGGAAAGGATGCATCTGTCAGGGCACCGCCACGGAAATTCTCCGCGCCGATGTTCAGGAGCATCTTCGCTTCCTCCAGAAAGAACTCGGATACAAAGCCATTCGCTTTCATGCCTCCTATCACGATGACCTCGGAGTGGTGGAGCGGGCCGCGGACGGTTCGCTGGTGTTTAACTGGGCACTGGTCGACAAGGTCTACGATGTGCTGGTCGAATTGGGCTTTGATCCCGTCGTGGAACTCAACCCCATGCCGACCTGCATGGCCTCGGGAGACAAAACCTTCTTCTATTATAAAATGAACGTCACCCCCCCGAAGCTCATGGCGGAATGGGAGGAGCTGGTCACGGCCACCGCCTGCCATTTTATCGAACGCTACGGCATGAACCGGGTGCGGCGCTGGAAATTCGAGGTCTGGAACGAGCCCAATTTGCACGGACAGTTCTGGTCGGGCACCCGGGAGGAGTATTTCGAACTCTATGCCGCCAGCGCCCGGGCGATCAAAGGCGTGCATCCCGATCTGCTCATCGGCGGACCCGCCTCCGCCGGGGGCGAAATGGTGCTGCCCCTGGCCCTCTGGTGCCGGGACCGCCAGGTGCCCATTGATTTTTTCAGCTATCATTATTATCCCATGGGAGAGTACAGCATCTACGCCTGGCGCAAGGGTTCCCCTCATGCCCCCGGAATGAATTTCGCCGATGAGTTCCGTAAAATCCGCGCCGCCGTAACCGAAGAAGGCTTCGGGGACATTCCCCACATCATCACCGAGTGGAACATCCAGCATTGCGGTCCCAACGGCAAAGCCAAGTGGGTGGGCGGCGATGACGTGGTGCGCCTCTTCGGCTGCGCCGCCGTGCTCCATCACAACCTCCACGCCGAACCGCACGTGGATGTCCTGGGCTACTGGACCGCCTCCGATGTCATGCACGAGGCCCGCGTCACCCACCGGCGCTACGACAACCGCAATCAGTACTACGGCATTCTCAACCTCGCCGGCGAACCCAAACCCGCCTTCCACGCCTTCAGCTTCCTGAACCGCCTCAACGGTCCCCGCTACGACATCCCCTGTCCCGGTAAACCCGCGCTGGCGGATTGGATCATCACCGATGAAACCGTCACCACCCGGGCCCTGCTCTGGAACTTTCACATGCCGGAAATGGAAACCGAAACCTGGACCGGCTCCGTGGAGATTCCCCTCCCCGAACGGATGCGGGAGGCCCGGCAGGTGCGTCTGGCCACCGCTCTGGTCACCGAAGGCGCGGGCAGTGCCTGGGAAATCTGGAAGTCTCTGGGAAGTCCCGCCAGCCTGAGCCGGATCGATGAGGACGCCCTTCGCGCCGCCGCCCATCCCCGCCACCGCTCGCGATACGTGGAGGTGGTCGATGGAAAAGCCGTCCTCACCTTCACCCTCCGCAGGGATGAAGTGCTCTTTGTCGAGGTTCTCCCCGCAGAAGCCTCCGTCGCCTTCGCCGACTCCGCCGAACTCGCCGCCCTCAACAAGGCTCTTGAATACCCCGGCGCGGTTGAGTGATCTCATGATCCCCTATTTCAAAAAAGCCACCCCGCTCACGATCGCCATGTGGGATTTCTCCTGGCTGCAAAGCCACCATCCCGGCGGTGCCTTCCAAGACCTCGAACGCTGTGTGATCGAGGCCGCCGAACGCGGCTACAACACCCTGCGCGTGGATGTGTTCCCTCATTATTACCTTAAAGGCGAGCACACCTTTCCCGAACGCGGAACCAGCCGCCGCGTCACCTCCTGGGGCTTTGTGCGTCACCCTGGAGGCCTGACCGTCAACGTTCGCGACAACGTGATTGAACTCGCGGACCTCTGCCGCAAACACGGGCTTTGGCTCGGTCTGGACACCTGGAAATCTTTTGAAGTTCTCGGCAGCGAACTCATCCCCCCTGAACGCGAGGAGAGCGTCTGCCGCGCCTGGGCCGACACCTGGGTCAAGGCTCTGCGCCTCATGCGCGAAGACGGCGTTCTTGAACGCGCGGTCTGGGTGGCCCCGCTCAACGAGGTGCCGATTTTCCTCGGCAACCTCATTCAGCGGATTCGCGAATCGTCCGAAGAACTGAAGGAAATCGGCGACGGGGAAATCCGGTACCTTCGCCCCGATCACGACCCGCTCTACAAGGACCTCAACCTCTGGCTCGGCGAGGCCGTCAAAGCCGAAATCACCCGCGACGAAATCCCCCTGCTCTACTCCGGCGTGTGGGTCGAGAACTATCCCGCCCGCGTCCCCGCGATTTACGACGCCGTCGACGCCCACTTCATGCCCGACGCGCA
The DNA here is from genome assembly GCA_020831625.1 of Verrucomicrobiota bacterium. Taxonomy (GTDB): domain Bacteria; phylum Verrucomicrobiota; class Kiritimatiellia; order SS1-B-03-39; family UBA6053; genus PXAS01. Next base: position 40,148 of record JAFIGD010000031.1, read on the forward strand.
GCTCACCGACGCCGACCGTGCCGCGCTCGAAAAAGCCGGCCCCGGAGCCTCCGGGTTCATGCTGCATCATCAACAGGAGCCCATCGACCTCGCCCTCTACAGCGCCGCCTGGGCGCGGGCCTGCCGCCGCAACTACGCCGCCATGCTCCAACACGCCCGCGCGTTCTGCGAGACCACGCACAAGTCCCTCACCCTGCCCTGCGGCCACCGCTTCGCGGTCATCTGCACCGAAGCCTACGGCCCCTGCAACTTCCCCGACCTGCCCGAAGTCGACTGGACCTGGTACAAACACTACAACGCCGACGCCGCCCGGATCTTCGCACAGTTCCCCTGGTCCGGCCTCACCCTCTCCAACCACGCCGAGCCGATCTTCTCCCTCTGGGGGGATGTGGATTGGCACTGCCGAAGCAACCACTATATCCTCGCGCAGTGCTGATCCCGGCGCCTCTATGACGATTCAGTCGTACTCCGGTAAAAACGCCTTTTGCGCCTCGAACATCTCCAGCGTCATTTCCCGGATTTGTGCGGGCGTGCACACCGCCGCCGTCAGCGGATCCAGCATCAGCGCATGCACCGCCGTCTCCACGCTCCGGTGAATCGCCGCCTCCGCCGCCAGTCCGAACATCGCCAGGTTCGACGCGCAAAGACCCGCCATCTGCGGCGGCAAGGCCCCGTACCGCGTCGGGTGCACCCCGTTGCCGTCCACCAGACAGGCGACCTCGACTGACTGGTCCGCGGGCAGATTGCTGATCAGCAGGCCCTGCCCGGATCTCGGCTGGTTCATCACGTTCCCGTGAATCCGGTACGGCGTGTTCTTCTCGCGCGCCTCGATGATCCACGACGCGTATTCCCAGCTCCGCTCCCAGTCCATCGCCTGCTCCCCTTTCAAAATTGCCGTCCGCTGATTGTCCTGATGCTTCCGCCAGTCCGGCCAGTTCGTCGCATAAAACCGCGAGCCCCCGTCATAGCCGCAGCGCAGCAGTTTCCGTCCCGCCTCCGACTTCCGGTAGTAAGGCAGATACTCCGACAAATGCCCGGAACTTTCGGTAATAAACGCCCCGAAATTCAGACACATGTCTTTGCGGATCAAATCGTGGTGATGTTCCGGCATCCCGTCCGGGCGCGGCCCCGGCCAGGTCGACAGCCACTCCGCATCCACCGTGCCGGCGTCCACTTCCGCCAGGGATTTTTTGATCTGCGCCGCGAAATCCTTTTTCAGTTTCGGATACAGATCCTTCCCCTTGTGCGCCAAAGTCGTGAACCAGGCCAGATGATTGATCCCCGCGCATTCCCACTCCAGCTCCTCATAAGGAATTCCCGCATAGCGGGCCAGCAGATTGCTCGTGCCCTGCACACTGTGGCACAACCCCACAACCTCCATCGAACTCGCCCGCCCCGCGGCGGTGCACAGCATCGACATCGGATTCGTGTAATTCAACACCAGCGCCTTCGGGCACAATTCCTCGCAATCCTTCAGAATCCCCAGCCAGGCCGGAATCGTCCGCAGAGCCTTGAACAGCCCCCCCGGTCCGATCGTGTCCCCGATGCACTGATCCACCCCGTACTTCAACGGAATGTCATTATCCATCTCCACACAGGCCGCCCCGCTCACCTCAATACAGTTGATCACATAATCACTCCCCTTCAGCACCTTGCGCCGGTCCGTCGACGCCGTTACCTTCCATTCCGTTCCCTTCACCAGTTCCCGCACCATTTTCGCCGTCAATTTCAGCCGCCGCTCATCAAGATCCACCAAAGCGAAGGTGCCGCCCGCCTGACCCGGCGTTTTCATGATATCATTCAGCACCCGCGGGGTGAAAAAACTCCCCGCCCCCATAAACGCCACTTTGATTTTACGCGAAAACACCCCCGGCAAGCCCTTCTCCCGGGCGTCCTGTGTGTGATCCGCATGTCCCGCTTTCGATGATTTTTTTGCTGCCGCCATGTGAAGTCTCCTGAACAATGATTAAAGGTTGATCTGACAATACGTGATATACTACCCGTTTGGATATGAAAAGATAAGACACATTTCTTGATTTTTACCCGTCATTTTGTGATATTAACCCCATGGCCGATTTTTCACCCTCCCTGACCGCCCTCCCCGATATCCGCCTCGCGCGGCGCGAAACCCATCCGGATCGATCCTATCAGTGGGACAACCAAACCCGAAAGCCCGACCGGGGCCTTGTCATCCAGCGCACCGTCTGCGGCAGTTGCGGATTCACCAAAGGGTCCGTCCACACCGAAGTCCTTCCCGATCAGGCCATGCTCTTCCGTCACGGCGAACACAGCCGCTACGGCATCACTCCGGACTCATCCCTCCCCTACGAAACCGAATACCTGGTCATGGACCCCGGGGGCGGCGTGGCCGAACTCTTTGAAGGTCTCCGCGCCCAGTACGGACCCGTTCTCCGCATGGAGGCCGACGGCACAGCCCGGCGGATTCTGCTGCAACTGCTGATCGAATTTGAATCCAACCGCCCCTCCGACCGCATATCCCGGGCGGAATCCCTCTATCTTCTCCTGCTCAATCTCTTTCGCGAACAGGGACGCGACGCCCGCGGGAGAGATCCTGTGGCCTACGGCCGCCACCTCCTCGAAACCCGCTACCGCGAGCCCGGCAATCTCAAGGAATGGTGCGCGGAAATCGGCATCAGCCGCGAACATTTCAGCCGGGAATTCACCGCCCGCTACCGGGAAACTCCGGCCGAATTCCTCAGGAACCTGCGCCTCAGCCACGCCCGGGGACTCCTCAACATCAGTACCCGCATGTCCCTCGAGGACGTCGCCGCCCTCAGCGGCTTCGCCTCCGTCCAAACCTTTCAGCGCGCCTACAAGCGCCGCTTCGGTCATCCCGCCACCCGCACTAAACGTTAAGATCCTCTTCAAGCCGCAACCGCGCCCTGCCTTTCCGACAGCCGTTGAGTTGAAGCTCAATAAAATGATCCCCCGGATAGAGCGCCCGGACAGACGAGGGGCGGAAAAACGGAAGGGTTTTGCGCAGCGTCCGTTTTTCGCCGGGCGCCAGCGTCAGGGTCGTCCATTTGAACACCTTTTCCCGAAGCGCTCCGTTTTTTCCCGGAAACGAAACCACAAGATCCAACAGCAGCGCCTGCGGAGCCGCGGCGGCATTGGACAGTCCGGCCTCCAGCGTCACCGTCTCCCCGATTCGACAGCTGTCCCTCTCCAGTTTCGGTACCGCCTTCACCGGCGGGTCCGTCTGATATCCCATCAGCGCCAAAGCCCGCGGATGCCCGTCTTTGATCAAACTGCGCAACCCGTGACGGATGATCCATTGCCGGGCCTCCCCCGCGTCCTGTTGCCAGACCTCACACCGGTCCAGCACCAACTCCGGATGATCCTTGGCGATGTCGTTGATGCAATTCGCCACCGATTTGCGCACATACAGGCTGGAATCGTCCTTCAACGCCTCCAGAATCGGCCAAAGAGGCGAAGGATCCCGCACCAGCGCGTGCAGGCGGTTCCCCCACGGGAGCCGGGGCCGAATCCCCTCCGAACACCAGCGGCGCACATGGGGACTTGCATGAGACGTCAGCTTCAACAATGCCGCGAACGTCTCCGTTGGCCGATGCTCCACAAACGGCCGCACCGCGAATTCGGAACTGAAGCGCTGCGTCAACGCAATCATCGCCCGGAACGCGGCGTCAAACTCCGCCAGCCCGCGTTCGGCGATGAAATGCCCCAGCGGCCATTGCAGCCAGCCGTCATTCATCGGCTCGTTGTCCGGATTCACCGGCGGCAAACTTCGGGTCAAAATCGCCAGCGCTTCAGAAAGATCATCCGGCAGACATTCCCCCAGCGCGGCGGCGAACTGATGCACCCGCCCGTGAAACTCCAGCCCCTCGAGCCCGCGCGCCGCCCGTTTTTCAAACCGCTTCAACGGAAACTCCGCCCACGCGGCCCGCATCTGCACCCCCAAACGATGCGCCGCATCTGCATCAAACCAGTCTTTAAAGGCTTTTCTTTCGGTGTTCGTGCTCATGACATACCCCTTTCACAACATCATCGAAAAGTAACCCCAAAAAATGCAAAACAGGAGGCCTTTTTTCAGGATCATCCTCCGCTCCGGCCGCAAAAATCTCTTCAGGGTTGCGTGCGCGGAATTTATTGATAATAGCATCTCAATGAACAAAAAGCATCAGGTTTCGCTTTCCGCTCGGCCGCAACGCACTTGGCGGTGCATTCAAGCCCTGGCCTTTGTCAGTGGCGGTCTGGCTCTGGCCCAGCAGGTGTTGTGGACCCGGCGAATGATCGATCTGCTCGGCGCGGCGGCGGGCTCTTCCGCGCGCGTCTTCAGTTGCTTTTTCCTGGGCCTCGCGCTCGGCGCGGCCGCCGGCGGAGCCTTGGCCCGGCGCACAAAACGCCCCTGGAAATGGATTGGCCTCGCGGAATTGGGGGTCGCCCTTTTTTGCCTGCCGATGGTGTTCCTGCCCCAGTGGTCGCGGGAGCTGTGGCCCTGGCTGGGACCGGAGCGACTGACCGGTCCAGTGGGCGCCGGTCTGAAAACCCTCCTTTCTGTGGGGCTGGTCCTCCCCCCCGCCCTCTTTATGGGCTTTTTCCTGCCCCTGGCAGTAGCCGGACGCCCCCGGAACATCCGCACGCGCGATCCGGGTCTCCGCCTCTATGTGATCAATACCCTCGGGGCCGTGGCCGGTATTCTTTGGGTCACCCTGTGGCTGCCGGCACGCTTCGGCATCCTCAACGCCATGCTCTGGGTCATCGGCGGCAATGTTGCCTCCGCAGCCGTCTACTTCCTCCTGAACCGTCTGCCAGACCTGCAACCGACTTCGGTTCCCCGCTCCGCAAAAACATCCGCCGCCGGCTTTCCCCCGAAAGGACTGCTCACACTCGCCGCCGTCTCGGGCGCGGGCGTACTTTCCATCGAGATTATCGCCTTGAAAATGGTGCAATGGGTGGCACCGCTGTCTTTCTTCGGTCCGGGGGCCATCCTCGCCAGTTTCATCGGCCTGCTTGTCATCTCCTCCGCGCTGGTGGAACAGGGAATCCGCCGCAGCCCGTTCTCCGACACCGCCCTCCTCCTCACAGCGCTCGCTGCCGGCCTGCTCTTGCTGCTGACGCCTCCGCTGTTCCGGTTTTTCGCCCCGGCCTTTTCCGATGCGGGCGCGCCCGGCCTGTTGGTCTTCTTCATCCGGCTGATGTTCTTCACCCTGCTGGTTTTTGGCCCGGCGGTGCTGATCGCCGGATTCTGGTTCCCGCTCGCCGCCCACAAAGCGGCCGAAACCCTGCCCGATCACCCGGAAACAGCCTGGGCCTGGATGCTGGCCGCGAACGGCGCCGGCGGCCTGCTGGGCGCCGAATTCACCCTGCAGATCCTCTTGCCTCTGGCGGGTCCCTTCCCCGCCCTCGGCATTCTGGGCGTGATTTACCTTTTCGCCGCCTGGATGCTGCTCCCCCGCGAAGCGCCCCGCTCGTGGAGCGTTGCCGTCGGAGCCCTGACCTTGACCGCATTGCCTGTCTCTTTTCAAATCTTCCCCCAATTGCCCACCGTACACCCCTCCTTCGCGCCCTATGTGCTCGATGAACATCACGGCCGGGAGGGCAGCGTGATCCTCCTGGACTCGCCCCGCACCGGCCGGGCCATCCTCCTGCAGAATCAGTATATCCTCGGCTCCAGCCTCGCGGTGCCCGAACAGGAGCGCCAGGCGCATGTGCCGCTGCTGCTGCATCCCGCCCCCCGTCAGACAGGCTTCATCGGCGCCGGCACCGGCATCTCCCCGGGCGGAGCGCTCCGCCACAGCGCCGTCGAACAGGTCACCACCGCCGAAATCTCCGCTGCTGTGCTTCGCGCCGCGGATCAGGGCTTCGCAAAGGAAAATCACAACCTGATGCATCACCCGCGTTCGAAGGTGGTCACTGAAGACGGCCGCACCTGGGTCGCAGCGCATATCGGCTCCTTCGACGTGTTGATTTCGGACTTATTCCTCCCCTGGGGACCCGGTGAGGGGCGCTTATATACCCTCGAACATTTCCATGCCTGCCGCCGCGCCCTGCGGAAGGACGGCCTGTTCTGTCTCTGGCTGCCGCTGTACCAACTGACCGACGAGCAGACGCTCCTCATTCTCAGAACCTTTCTCGAGGTCTTCGGGGAGGCCGAACTCTTCCTGCGGGAACGTGAGGATCAAACCCCGGCCCTGGGTGTCATCGGCGGTCTGCGTCAGGTGAATCCCGATACCGCCGCCGAACGGCTGCTCGAAGAGCCGGGACTGAACGATCCGGAAATTACGCCGGCACAACGGCTCCTCGAACTGCGCCTCGGGCGAATCCGCCGCACCGATTTTCCCGGTGACGTGAACACCCTGGACAACCTCCGTCTGGAACTGGCCGCCGGTCGCATGCGGGCCACCCTGTATGAGGAGGCGCCTTACCTCACCGGCGAACGCCTGCGCGCCTTTCTGGAAGATCTGCCGATGGATCGAACCTTCAGCGGGGCGCCGAATTAACCAGACCCGGATTGGTTCCCCCTGTAATCAAGTCATAAAACACCTGCGCGGGCACATGCAGAACCCCGCCGTCGGCATACAGATAATTGGAGCCTCCGTTTAACTGCTGCGGATGAGGCCTGCCGCGGTGAAAACGGTCCGCCGCCACGTCCGATAAAAACCGGTTCCAGTTATTCCACGTTCCCGTGTGGGTATGATCATTCCTGGCCCCGGTTCCCACCCGGTCGGAGGCCACCACCGACAACAGGGTGCGGGCCGGCTGCTCAATTCTCGTTAAATGTCCAATGCCGCCCGGAAGCGGATTTCCTCCCGGATCCAGGGCAATATCGAAAATACGGTCATTCGCCAAATAAGACGTGCCGCCCCGTCTAAGCCGTTCAGCGCCTCTTGGATCCGCCGGGGAAATGCGAATGGCGTCCATGTCCCCCAAATACGGCCGCAAAACAAAAATCCAGGCCTCTTCTTCAGAGGCAAAATGGCGGGTCGGGGGAAGCCGCCCCTGATGTTCCGTCGCATACGTCAGCACCGCCATGCCCACCTGACGGAGGTTGGACATGCATTGCGTCCGGCGCGCCGACATCAGCGCGTTCGAAACCGAGGGCACTAAAATCACCCCTAAAATCGCAAGAATCGCGATTACCACCAACATTTCAATCAGCGTGAACCCACGCCGATTGATTCGGGATGAACCGGAAAACAAAATTGAAGCACTTGATTGCAGCATGTCTCCCCTTTACACGCATCAAACGATATTGCAAAATCAATATTTTTATTCAGAAGGTGTTGACGAATCAAATCTGATGCGTATTAAATGAGAATCATCTTTCAATAAGAAACGACACCAACCCAGGACCTCTCAATGAACACCCCCATCAAAACCCTCCTCGCCGGTCTCGGACTGGCCGCACTGCTTCCACTGTCAAACGCCCAAAACATTGAATTTAACGGCGGCGTGGTCGACCTCGTCTTTTATTATGCCAGCCAGGAAGGCACCGGCGGCACCTGGTATCCGATTTTTCGCAATAAAGGCACAACCAGTGCGACCGGAAACACGACGACTTTTAACGGATTTCCAGGGATTGTTGGCAATGAAACCGCCAATGACGTCAGCTTCAGCAACCTGACCGTGAATGTGTCCACAACCACAGCGGTAACGGTTGGATCAACGTCCTATTTTGTTGCCACAGCCTCCGGCTCCCCGTTTCTAAACGACGGTTCCACACCGGACCTCGGTTTCCGGACCCGGCTCAGAGAGGATCAAAACGCCCTGGGGATCGGAGAAATTTCGGCGGCGAATCAATTCGACTCGCTCAATTTCACCTTGAATCTCGGGGCCTCAACCTTCAACGGAAACCCTCTCGCGGGGAATGCGGATGTCAGCCTTCTTCATTGGGATGGAGCCGACAATCCGGCGCCGATGATCGACACCGCCGCCGGTTCATTAACCGCAAACTTCGGCAACTACGCCCATGTGCACCGGAACTGGGGCTTTTCGGACTACGGTCAATACACATTGAGCTTTGACCTCCAGGGCGTCGGGGGAACCTACGGAAACACGGCCTCCACGGGAAGCCTCGACATCACGTTCAATGTCATCCCCGAGCCCTCCACAGTCATGCTCCTCTTAACCGGAGCCATCGGCCTCATCGGAGCCCGCAAACTGAAAAATCGCAATGCGTAAACGTTTAAATTTCAGGTCTCTTTCTCTGTTCCTGATTCTGCCTGCATTCGTGCAGGCGGAATCTTTTGATTACCGGGCCTATACCGATCAGCATATGGATATCGGCCCGAAACTGGAGAACGGCGTCTTGTCAGGCTACTGGAAAAACGATTTCGCCGTCATAGAGGGTGTCATTGATCTCACAGCGGAATTCGAAGCCCACGAACTCCGGGCTGTGGGCATCTTCGATTCGGACACACCGCCCTACATACGGAACTCCGGAAGCCAATGGAATTTTTTAGGTGTCGGGGCGGGTGAACCGTTTTACGCCTTCCCTTCCGGCGGCATCCCCGACACCCTTCCCTATTTGGGTTTCTCCACCGAACATCCTTCCGTGGGTGCCTATGAGGATTTTAGAATCACATTGACCGCCATGACCGGCCCACAAGGCGGTGTTTTTTCACTCTACACCGGCGCGTCAAATGTCTTCATGAACACGCTGAACGGCATATCGCCCGAGGAGGATTATATTGACCTCCAGGTCGGTGACCATGCGCACTACAACTGGGCCTTCTCCCTTCCCGGCACCTACGACCTCACCTTCCTCTTTGAAGTCTTTGACGCGATGGGAACTCTGTCCCATTCCGGATCCGACACCTTTCGCTTTCACATCACCACCGGCGGCGGCTACGACAATTACGAACACTGGCGCCGCACCCATTTTCATCCCGATGACTTTGAAGACGACGCCATCAGCGGTTCGGAGGCCGACGCGGGACTCGCCGTCGGTCTCCCCAAACACTTCACCAACGCCCAGCGCTTCGCCTTCGGCAACAATCCGACCGTGGAATTCACCGAGGTCGAAATCGACTCGGTTCTCTATCCCGCCGTTCGTCTGACCCTGCGTAAAGACACCGGCGGTCTGAACACCTTTCCCGAAGTTGCAACCGATCTCCTCGGTTCATGGTCGGATGATCTCACCGAAGTCGAATCCGAGCGGAAACGCATCCGTCACGATCCCGGCCTCGAACGCCGCTTATACCGGCTCAACACCCCACCCGCCGACGGCCCCCTGTTCTTCCGCGCCGGCGCCGAAATCGTCAGCGAAATCAGTGCCGATTAAGACGTGTGATGTGAGATGCGTGCGATCGGACGAGCAAGCTCAGCCTTCATGAAATAGATTAAGATTATGATTAAGATTAAGATTAAGATTAAGAAATAGAACATCTGTAGTCTCTCCCCCCCCCGTTGTCCCACAGCATCCGTGGTCTCTCCATTCCCTTGGGCGTTCAATGTTCGACGTTCGGTTTCAATGTCCCCCCTCTTCACTCACCATTCGTCACTCGTCACTCTCCATTCGTCACTCTCCATTCGTCACTCTCCATTCGTCACTCCCCATTCGTCACTCGTCATTCGTCACTAATTCGTCATGCGAACCAGCGCGTCTAATTTCTGCAGGGCCGCGCCGGAATCGATTGAGGTCTTCGCCAGTCCGACAGCCTCTTCCAAACCGTTGGCTTTTCCACCGGCGTGAATCGCCGCCGCCGCATTCAACACCACAATATCCCGCATCGGTCCGGGAGAGCCGCTTAAAATCGACCGGGTGATCGCCGCGTTCTCCGCCGGATCGCCCCCCTGCAGGTCCTCGATCAACACCCGGTCAAATCCGTATTCTTCGGGGCTCAGACTGAAGCGCTGCACGGTGCCGTTTTTCACTTCGGCGATTTCGGTGGTGGTCGTGGTGGTGATTTCATCCAGGCCGTCGTCCCCGTGTACCACGTACATGTGCTCGGTGTCCAGTTCCGCCAGCGCGTTCGCGACCAGATCCACCATGGCGCTGCTGTATACCCCCAGCACCCCGCGCCGCGTTTGCGCGGGATTGCTGAGCGGACCGAGAATATTGAACAGCGTGCGGATCCCCAGCTCTTTGCGGGGACCGATCGCGTGCTTCATCGCCGGATGCAGCGAGGGGGCGAACAAAAAGGCGATGCCGATTTCGTCCAGGCATTTCCCCATGGTTTCCGAATCCGCCGCCAGGTTCACCCCCAGCTCTTTGAGCACATCCGCGCTGCCGCTGCGGCTGGAAACCCCGCGGTTGCCGTGCTTCGCCACCGGCACCCCCGCCCCGGCGGTCACAAACGCCGCCGTGGTGGAGATGTTGAAGGTGTGCAGTCCGTCGCCGCCGGTCCCGCAGGTGTCCACCGCGTCGCGATGCCCGCAAACCACCGGCGTGCTGGCCTCCCGCATCGCCTGGGCCGCCCCGGCGACAATGTCCGGGGTCTCGCCGCGCAGGCGCAACGCCACCAGCAAACCCGCAATCTGAGCATCCGTCGCCTCGCCGCGCATGATGGTGCCAATCGCCTGATACGCCTCGTCGCGGGTGCAGCCCTGTCCGTCAATCAATTTTGCCAAAAGTTCTTTCATGAAACATTGATAAATCCCGGAGACGGAAGCGCAAGACTTTTTATGCCTCAACCGGCAAAAGAAAATGATCCCAGTCGGGAATCCCGTGGATGTTCCGCAGAAAAAATGTCGAGGGCAGCACCCGGGGCGCGTCCGGCTCTTTCAGCAGATCCAGGCCCGCCTCCGCCGGGGTGCGGTTGGCTTTGCGGTTGTTGACCCGCTTGCAGCTGAGCACGCAGTTGTGCCAACTGGTTTTTCCGCCGCGCGACACCGGAACCACGTGATCAATGTTCCCCTCGTCGGGGCGCAAAAGCCGTCCCGTATACTGACACCGGCCGCCGTCGCGTTCCCGGATCGCCCGGTACGAAAATTTCGGACGCCGAAGCGGAACTTTATTGTAGTACGTGGTCAGAATAACGGTCGGAACCCGCAACGCCCCCTTCACCACGCCCACCTCCATATCGCAATCGCGGACCGGCAGCCCCAGCCATTCCTCCCAGGTTCGCGGCACCATCTGCACGTCCTCAAGAATATCCAGCCCCTGCGCGTTACCGGCCGCCATTTGGCAAAACGCGTGCGCCGGCGTGGTGGTGTTCACCGCCTGCCAGTTTCGGTTCAGAACCAGGACGACATTTTTTTCCAGTACAGAATCCATAATCTCACCTGTTTTCAGGTTGAAGACGCATAATCTGCATGACTTCCCGCAAGAGGTCAACCCGGGAATTGTTTGTTTTGTGTAAAAAATCGCCCTACTCCAAAAACCGGACCGCCTGATCCGGACTCGGCAGCGGGCAGGATTCGGTTTTTCCGAACCAGCGGTAGCGCCTCCGCGCGATCCATCGATAGCCGAGCCTCCGCACCCCGGCCGGGAAAACACGCAGGGCCCGCAGCCAGCGGTAAGGCGGCTTCATGTAGTCGCACAAGGCCAACGCCGCGTCCGGTCCCGTCAGCGTCCGGTCCGCCTCCACAAGGACCATCGCGTCCACATCAGAGTCCACCCCCCGCTCCAGCAGCCATTTTTTTCCGGTGTCCGAGGTCAGCGCCGCAAAGGTCAACACCGTCTCGCGTTCGTGGCGCAATAAAAAACGGACCGAGCGCTGACACAGTCCGCAATGTCCGTCGTATAGAACCAGAGGAGGTTCCCGGTTCATCGGCCCTCACCGGCCGGAGCCGACCGCGCGGGCGCTTCATACCCCGGCGGCGCGATGATGGTGTGTCCCGGACCGAGCGAACGCTCCAGAATTTCGGCGGTGACCCACAACACCCCCAGAAGAATGAAAAACGGAATCATTTGTTTGGCGACATCTTTGAACATAGTATGCGCATCCTACACCGAATCCGAAGATTACTTCAGTCCAAAAAACCACTTTTTTCGAATACCCCAAACAAGGAGAAACAAAAGTGTCGCGAACACCAGTTCCTCGAAAAACGTGACCCAGTGTCCCGCATACAGCACGCCTTCAGACCAGCGGAGCCCCCCGAACACCTCAACCGGGGCCTGAATCCGCCCGGAATACAAAGGCCAAAACAAACGAAGCCCGCGTCCATATGTGAACAGATCCATCAATAAATGCAGGAAATAGGAAACGAAGGTGATCGCAAACACCCCGCCGGAAAAACGGACACCGCGCAACCGGCCCGCCATCCAGCCCGCCAGAAGGGAAAACCCGGCGGCCGCGAACAGACTGTGCATCTCCTGATTATGAAAGCTGTGCATGTCCCCCGTCAACACGCCGGGCACAACATCAAGATCAGGAAGCATAGACGCCCCCAGGAAACCGACAAAACCCGTGACACGTTTAACACGTGACACGGGTTCAGATGAGGCCGGTCTGTGAGCGTCCCAAAGACTCCACAGGGCCGCGCCCATGGCAAGATGTGCAATCGGAGAAGGCATGGCATCTTCCTACCACGCCCCGCTCCGATTGCAACCCTCCGCCTTAGTCTTCCGAAGGCAGCAGGGTGGCGTGTGGAATCAGATTCTGATAATCCTCCACACTGCCGCCGTTCATGCAGCATTCGATGATCTGACGTCCAAGCGGCATCAGGTCGTCGCACAGGAATTGCGAGAGTTCTTTCTTGAAGAAGTCATGCAGAATCTCCGCGCCTTTGTCGTACGCCTCCTCGCCCACTTCGGGCTGCTTGGCCACATTAAAGAACCAGGAGCCCACCGGACGGCCTTCGACCAGAATCGAACTCGGAGACCAGCCCAGCAGCGCGCTGCGGCAGGGTTTGACCTGTTCGCCGGTGAAGTTGGCACCGCCGCGGCGGGCCAGATACTCACGCGTCACCCACTGCGGCATGAAGCTGACTTCCCAGGCGCCGATGTGCTGGTTGGGGCACAGGATGTATTTCACTTTGGGCGTGTCCAGAATCTGCTTCAGAATCAGGTTGGCCTGATCCACCATCCGACCGGTCGCAAAGGGCCAGTAGGAACCGACACCCTCACTGGACATGCCTTCCGAAGACACAATGCTCGGGTTCGCATGACCGCGCGGAGCCACCAGACGCCACAGCCAGGCCAGCGCCGGCGGCAGCAGATGGAACATCCCGATAATCCCGTACGTGGGATTTTCGGCGGTACAGGGCGGACAACGGACCCCGAAGGAGCGGATGTCAATGTCCACCGTGCCGCGGTGCACGTTCGGAACCGCAGTGGCCGGAACAATCACCCGGGGATTCGGACAGGGTTTGCCGGGAGCGTCCAGGATGTGCTCCCAGATCAAAGCGGTGCCGCCCGGCTTGGCGTCGATGTTCAGGAACAACAGCGGGCTCGGCGGATCAATGGTCAGACTTTCCAGATGCGGATCGACCCCGTAATGCTCAATGTGATTCACACGCACAAACCAGGCGTCTTCCGCATCCATCAGCGTCAGTTTCCCATTGCCTTTGTTCAGCGAGGGATGGCACAGCGCCATGTCGTCGGTCACCGGACGAATCTGACAGCACTGCGGAATCGTCAGACTGCGGGTCTCGCCGTTGACAATGTTTTTGCCCAGCAGCAGGGTTCCGTCCTGCTGACGGTGGGGAAGCTCAAGCATTTCGCTTTTGCCGCCGCCGCTGGCGCCTTCATGTGAAATCCCCACCCGGTTTTCGTAGGGCGTCACAATCTGAGCCGCGGAGCAGTGCATGGTAATCCAGTCTTCTTTTTCACCCAGCGTCAACAACACCCCGTAAATCCCCTTCTTGGCGCTCGGGCCGGGGTACAGGTTGTAGCTGAACAGTTCGTGCATGCCGGTCAGACGGTTGTGCACCACCACCTGTTTGCCATCCAGATCGGTATGACGGAACGGCGGGGCCACGTAAATGATCGCCTTGGGCTCGAAGTCTTCCGGCAGTTCATCCGGGGGAATCATCCCCTGCAGCATCGCCAGACCCAGCGCGAAGAATCCGGCGTTGGCCGGCGCGATCACCAGCGCGTCGGTGCCTTTGCCCGGCATCCCGGCGGTGAAGGCGAAACCGGCCAGATCCTGTGTTTTCATCCAGTCAAAGGTGGCCTGACGCAGATCGGAAAAATCTTTTCCGTAACGCTCTTTGAAGGTCGGCTTGTCGGTGGGCAGCTTGTCGCCGATCACCATGCAGTCCGGGTCGCGGCGCCGCATGTAGGGCTCAAAGTAGTTCGCGGCGATGCCGTTTTTCACTTTGCACACCCGGGCCTCATCCACGGACCCTTTGCCGGGCACATCGTAGGACACCACGTGCCAGCCGTCCGGACCCGCGTCTCGGACCGCAAGTTCTATCAGTTGTTCGGTGCTCTCCGCCATCGTGAAGGACGGAGCCGAGGCGATCAGGTCCGCCGTTTCGGGAGGAAGCTTGAACTGCTCGTGGATGGGGAGGTCTGCGTTTACTTTTTGGTTCATGGAATTCTCCATTGGTTTGGGGTTAACAGGGTCTTCGTCGTAAAACGCAATTCTTATAACAAACATCCGCTTTATCGGCTAGCGCGGGTTTTGACTTATATGGTTGTTTTTTGATGTCAAATAAAGCTCACACTTTTCTAACATGGTTTTTCCTCCCGAAATAGACATCGTTGGATTCCGGGATATAGAAACAGCATGTCAACCCACTCCCCCGGAAAAGCCCTTGTTTTGATTGGCCACGGCAGCGCCCGCAATCCCGGCACCCGCAAACCGATCTGTGCGAACGTGCAAAGGCTCAAAGCGATGAATCTCTTTGACGAGGTCCGCTGCGGTCTCTGGAAGGAGGATCCGCATGTGTCCGTCACCCTCGACAAGATTTCCAGCCAGAACGTTTATGTCGTCCCTTTCTTCATTGCCGACGGCTACTACACCCGCAAAGTGATCCCCGAACAGATGAACCTCAGCGGGACGCTGACCCGGAGAAACGGACAAACCATCCATTACACCCGCTCCGTCGGCGGCCATCCGCGCTTTGCGCACCTGTTGCACCGGCACGCGGTCGACGCCGGCTGGCGTCCCGGGGACGCGCTGGTGGTGCTGGGTCATGGCACCGAGCGCAACCCCGCCTCCGGCACCAACGTCTACCTTCAGACCGAACGCCTCCGCCGCGAACTGCCAGGCGAGGACATCCGCACAATGTTCATCGACCAGCCCCCCTTTGTTCAAACCGTCTGGGACACCTGCTCCGCACAGCGTATCCTCATCGTTCCGCTCTTCATCGCCGACGGCTGGCACGTCACCGAAACCATCCCCGAAGATCTGGGCCTGGTCAACAACCGCGCCACCCGCGACGAACGGGAACTCCTGCTCACCTCCGCTGTCGGCACCGATCCAGGCCTCACCGAGGTTATTCTCGAAATGGTGCGGGAATGCGAAGAGGAGACGGAGAGAGGTCAGAGATCAGAGGTAAGGGGATGAGACTTCAAGTCCTATGCGGAATCGGTTTCGGGCTCGGGTTCGGGTTCGGTTAGGATTAGGATTACGAGTCCACAGCCATAACGCTCTCCTAAACGATCCGTGGTCTTCAATCCGTGGCACACTCGCCCCCCTGCCTCACAGCCCCCACGCCCGCACCGCCTCCGCAACCTCCGCCATCGGCAGTCCCACCACATTGGTGTAACTGCCCTCAATGGAACGGACCATATGGGCCGCGCCGGACTGGATGCCGTACCCGCCCGCCTTGTCCATCGGCTCGCCGCTTGCGACATACGCATCGATTTCCGCATCCGTGAGATCACGAAAGCGGACCCGGGTGCTCACAGCCTCCACATGGACAAAATTATCCCCGCCCAGGGCAAATCCGGTGATCACCGCATGATCGCGGCCCGAAAGCGCGCGCAGCATGCGCCCCGCCTCCGCCGCGTCCGCCGGCTTGCCGAGAATGCCCCCCTCCAAAACCACCACCGTGTCCGCCGCCAGAATCATCGCGCCGGGACAGGTGTGCCTCACGGCCCGCATCTTCGCCTCCGCCAGCCGCTTCACCGCCTCCCCCGGAGACTCGCCCGGCAACAGGGTTTCATCCACATCCGGAGACATCACCTCAAACGAAAACCCCGCCGCGCGCAGGAGGTCCTGACGGCGCGGCGAGGAACTGGCGAGCATCAGGCGCATCAGAACGGAGTCAAATCGTGATCGGCCTTCAGCGCCAGCACCGTCTGCGCCATCAGTTCAATGCAGTGCTCCACATCCCGCAGATCGACCATCTCGCAGGGACTGTGCATGTAGCGGTTCGGGATGCTCAGCAGGGCGGTCGCCATGCCCGCGCGGCTCAACTGCATCGCGTTCGCGTCGGTGCCGGTTCCCCGCCCCTCGGCATTGATCTGCAGCGGGATTTTTTGGGCTTTGGCCACCGAAACTATCAGTTCGAACACGGTGGCATTGGTGTTCGGCCCGCGGGTCAGCACCGGCCCCTTGCCCAGTTCGCAGTCGTTCAGGGCCCGGCCGGCGTCTCCCAGCCCGGGATGATCTCCGGCAAAGGTCACATCCACGGCGATGCCCATGTGCGCGTCCACGCCGAATGCCGACGTCATCGCGCCCCGCAGACCGATCTCCTCCTGCACCGTGGCCACACTGTAAAGCGACGCGGAAGCCTTGGGCTTCGCTTTCGCCACCCTCCGCGCCGCCTCCAGCACCACAAACGCGCCGATCCGGTTATCCATGCCCCGCGCCACCGCTGTTTCCCCGATCAAACGCTCATAGCCCTGATCCACCACCAGCGGATCGCCCACCGCCACAACTTTTTCCGCCTCCTTGCGGTCCTTCGCGCCGATGTCCACCCACATATCCTTGATTTGCACCACGTTTTTGCGGTCTTCGGGCGACATCAAATGAATCGGCTTCTTGCCCATCACCCCTTTCACCACCCCGCCGCGCCCCAGAATCTGCACCCGCTGCCCCTGGGCGATCTGCGGATCCCATCCCCCGATCGGGGCGATCCAGCAATATCCGCGCTTGTCGATATGGGTGATCAAAAAGCCGATCTCGTCACAATGCCCCGCGAACATCACCCGCAAATCACCGGTTCCCGCCACATGCGCAATCGTGTTGCCGTGCAGATCCCGTTTCACCGCATCGGCAAACCCCTCTGCCTCCTCTTTAAAGATATTCGCCGACGGCCCCTCATAGCCCGACGGACTGATCGCCTCCAGCATGCGTTTTAAAATCTGCTCAGTATTTTTTTTCATAGGACTCCCTTTTTAATGGCTCTCGCGGGACGGACCCGGATTTCGGTTGCGTTTTTATCGAAGCTCTATAAGGGACATGAACTTCACAAAAAATCAAGAATAACCTGCATGGAACCAACAATCTTACAACGTAACGACCACAACGTCAGCCGCAAAGACATCAGTCAGGCGGCTCTCAAAGTTCTCTACCGCCTGCACGAACGTGGCTACAAGGCCTACCTCGCCGGGGGCTGTGTCCGGGATCTCCTCCTCGGCAAGCACCCGAAAGACTTTGACGTGGTCACCGACGCCACCCCCAACGAAGTCCGCCGCTGCTTCAGCCATTGCCGCCTCATCGGCCGCCGCTTCCGCCTCGCGCACGTTATTTTCGGCGACGAAGTCATCGAAGTCGCCACCTTCCGCGCCGCCAGCGCCGCCGACGACACTCCCGACGAAGAAGAAATCGACGAGTCTGATGTGTCCGATGCGTCTGATGTGTCCGATGCGTCTGATCAGACCGATCCGTCTGATCCGACCGATCCGTCCGAAGAGTCCGACGAATCCGATCCCCCGCCCCGCTCCCACCGGCAGCGCGGCAGCGACCGCGACAGCATGGTCAACGAGGAAACCGGCGTCGTGCTCCGCGACAACGTCTTCGGCACCCCCGAGGAGGACGCATTCCGCCGCGACTTCACCATCAACGCGCTGTTTTACAATATCGCCGATTTCTCGATTATCGACTATGTTGGCGGTCTCAAAGACATCGAGAAAAAAGTGGTTCACGCCATCGGAGATCCCGACCTGCGCTATCAGGAGGACCCCGTCCGCATGATCCGCGCCCTGCGCTTCGCCTCCACCCTCGGCATCGAAATCGAAGAAAACACCTACGAAGCCATCCTGCGCCAGCGCGATCACCTGGCTCACGCCAGCCACGCCCGCATGTACGAGGAAATTCTCAAATTCTTCTACAGCGGCAGCATGAACGACGCCTTTGACCAGTGGTGCGAAACTGGTCTGCTGGACGTCATGTTCCCCGGCTTCGCCCTTTGGGTCCGCGAGGACTCCACCGAAGCCGACATCGCCTGGCTGCGGGTCGCGCTGCAGCAAATGGACAAATGGAAAAGCCACAAGGTCAAAGCCTCCCAGGAACTCCTCTATACCCTCTTCCTCGCGCCCTACATCCGCGCGAAGGCCGCGGAAATCGCGGAAGGTGATCCCTCACAGGACGCCCTGCTCACCGCACTGCAAATCATTCAGGAGCAGCTCGCGGTCCGGATTCTGATTCCCAGACGGATTCTCTTCCGCATGAATGACATTCTCAAGGCCCAGGAGCGCTTCGGCGACCGCCGCAACGACGACCGGGTCCAGCGCTTTGTCCGCCGCCCGTTCTTCCGCGACGCCCTGGTGTTCTTCAAACTCGACATGCTCGCCAAGGGAGAAAACCAGGCCGACCTGATCGCCGCCTGGAGCCGGGACCTCGCCAAAGCCCCGCCGCCTGATCCGCGCCGCCGCCCCCAACAGCGCCGCCCCCGCCGCCGCCGCCAGCGCCGCTGATCAGAGCACCGCTGATCCGCTCAGATATCCCAGGGGAAATCCACCGCCTGGTCGACCTCGATCCGCTCACTCGGAATAAACACCTCCGTCGCCCGGCCGGGTCCCGTCGGCGCGCCCGGCGGCACGTCCGGCGGCGGATCGGGTAAAGAATCGTCCCCGCCCATCCCCTCTCCCATTTCAGGAAGTGCGGGCGGTTCGGGCATGGTCTCGGGCGGGGCTTCGGGGCCTTCGGCGGGGTCGGACAGGTCGGGGTCGGACACCTCTGACAAATTAGACGCATCAGACGAATCAGACGCGCCCGATTCCTCGGCATCGCCCTCAAGGCCCTCGGGAAAATCCTCCCCGTTCAAAGCCCCCTCGGCATCGCCCTCAAGGCCCTCATGCCCTTCCTCCCCGTCCATACCGGGGTCCACTTCTTCACCCTCCGGCTCCTCCATGCCCTCCGGCCCTTCCTCCCCGACCACACCGGGGTCCACTTCTTCGCCCTCCAGCCCCTCCACGCCCTCCGGCCCCTCCTCCCCGTCCACACCGGGGTCCGCTTCTTCGCCCTCAGGCCCCTCCATGCCCTCCGGCCCCTCCTCCCCGTCCACACCGGGGTCCACTTCTTCACCCTCGGGCCCGGCATCTTCACCCTCCGGGCCCTCAATCCCCTCCGGGCCTTCTTCGTCCACCCCGTCCACACCGTCCACCGGGTCCACTCCGTCCACGTCCTCCCCCTCCGGCGCTTCCTCCCCCTCCGGCATTTCCTCCGCCTCAGTCCCCTCTTCCCCCTCCGGCATCTCCGGCAACTCCGGCATTTCCTCCGTCTCCGGCATCTCCGCCGCTTCCGGCACCTCCGGCGACCCGTCAAAAATCCGCCAATCGATTTCGGCTTGCCCCGTCCCGGCCGCAAGCCACCCCCACAGTCCCAGGAGCATCAGCCGTTTCATCCCCGCCGGCCTCCCACCTGAAACAGGGTCCGCACCTCCGCCGCGCAGCGCTCGAAGACCTCTTCAAAACTGCCGGTTCCATCAATTTTCTTCACCCCGTGGGCCTGCTCGTATTTTTCGATCACCGGAACCGTCTTCACCTCATGTTCCCGCAGGCGCCGGACGATTTTTTCGGTGCTGCTGTCGTAGGGCATCCTGCTGTCCGTGTGACTGCGGCGGTCCAGCCGCTCAATCAGCTGCAGGGTCGGCACCTCGATTTCCAGTATCTTGGAGAGCGCGCAGCCGTGTTTCTTCAACAGACCGTCCAGAATATACGATTGCACCAGCGTTCTCGGAAAGCCTTTGAAAATAAAGCCCCGCACGTTCTGCGTGGTTTCGAGTTTCTTTTCAATCAGCGGGATCACAATCTCATCCGGCACCAACTGACCGTTCTCATACAGCTCCCGGATCTTCAGGCCCGTCTCCGTTCCCGCCGTCATTTCCTCCTCCAGCATGCGGCCGGTGGCGATGAACTCGAGTCCGAACTCATCCGCCAGCGCCTTCGCCTGCGAACCCCGTCCCGAGCCCGGATAGCCGAACATCACCATGCTGACCGGACGCTTGCTGTACTGCGCCTGCACGATCTTTGCCACATCGTCCCGCACCCCCTCAATCGACTGCGTGCCGTCCACATCCACGC
This sequence comes from Verrucomicrobiota bacterium, assembly GCA_020831625.1. GTDB lineage: Bacteria > Verrucomicrobiota > Kiritimatiellia > SS1-B-03-39 > UBA6053 > PXAS01. The sequence goes on from JAFIGD010000031.1 coordinate 60,438, forward strand.
ACTGACCCCGGGCGCGGTAAAAATCCAGCACCGGCAGGGTTTTCTCGTGATATTCCAGCAGGCGGTTTCGAATCACCGACTCTTTGTCGTCGCTCCGCCCCGAGGTTTTGGCCCGCAACAACAAGCGCTTCACCGACTCCTCCTCCGGCACATCCAGATTGATCAGACAGTCCAGCGTCGTATTCAATTTCAGCATCAGCCCCTCAAGAATATAGGCCTGAATGCGGGTTCTGGGAAACCCGTCGAACAAAAATCCGCTCGCATAGGGATTTTCCGCGATCGTTTTCTCCAGAATCTGCACGATAATCTCGTCCGACACCAAGCCCCCCGCCGCGATGATATCCCGCGCCTCGCGGCCGAGTTTGCTGTCCGCGGCCAGTTCCTTCCGCAGCAAATCCCCGGTGGAAATGTACCCCAGATTGAATTTCTCAACCAGAAAGTCCGATTGAGTCCCCTTCCCCGCTCCCGGCGGTCCAAACAGCGCGACATTTAACATAAGAATCCTTTAAGTTGGTTTATGTAGTTTTTTAAAGGCTACAGCGGATCAAAAAATAGTAAAAGCTTAAAACACATCCATTCGATGTCCGGCAAGGCTATCCGTGGTTCCTCCTCCTGTCTTCATTCGTTTTCCGGCGTGCCATGCCCCTTCGCCTCCGGCTTCGGGGCACACGTCCATTTTGGACTCCTCCATTTTCATTCGCGGGACGGCAAAGCTATTCGCGGGTTCTACATCCGTGGTCTTCTATCCGCGGTCTCTTCCCCGCCCCACGAGCTTGCTCGGGCAAGGGCGAAATCATCTCATTCCACGAATTGCTCCCCCCCAAAAAAAAGCGATCCACGAGCTTGCTCGTGAAGCGCAACACATCCCAACGGACATGATGAGATGGTTCCGCGCAACGAGCAAGCTCGATGCGCGTTGTTTGTAAACGCCTCAATCCGGATATGAGATGCGTGCGGTCGGCCGAGCAAGCTCAGCCTGCATGAAATCGATTAAGATTACGATTACGATTA
>JAFIGD010000084.1 GCA_020831625.1 Verrucomicrobiota bacterium
TTCTCGCCCTCTTCGGCATCGCCACCGACGACGGGGTGCTTTTCGCCACCCGCCTCGACCAGACCTTCGAGGAGCAAAAGCCCAAAACCCGGGAGGAGATCCGCGCCGCGGTCATCGACGCCGCCTCCCGCCGCATCCGCCCCGCCCTCATGACCACCGCCACCACCCTGCTTGCCCTGCTGCCGGTCATGACCAGCACCGGCAAAGGCAGCGACATCATGGTGCCCATGGCCCTCCCCGCCTTCGGCGGCATGATCGTCGCCACCCTCACCGTCTTCGTGGTGCCCGTGCTCTACGCCGGACGGGCGGAGCGGGAGATCTCACGATCGAAGATGCCCAAAAAGAAATCAGTTGAAAATAATCTCGCAAACCCCCGGAAACTGTAGCACAATTTTGAATTATGGAAACGACCTCTGATCTTGATTCGCAGGCACGCATCAACCGTGAAGTGAAAACCGGATTTTTATTCGTGTTCTGTGTGATTCTGCAAATTGTGAGTGTGGTAATGGCGTTGGTAAGCCTGGGCTTCGGTGCTCTGCTGGAAATGGGCGTTTTCCTTTTGTCCGCCTCCCTCATTACCTCTGTGCTTTTACTGATTCGCACAAAAACATGACGAACGTGACAATCCGTGCGTTTTTCATTGTCTTGACCCGGTCATTAGGATAAAGTTGTAAAAAACTTTTTCTCGTATGATTTTCCCCACCCTTGATTTTGCCGTTTTTTTCCTGATCGTTTTCGGGGTGAACTGGCTGTTGCGTGACAAGGTCCCTGTTTGGAAGGGATTCATGTTGCTGGCCAGTTATTTCTTCTACGGGTATTGGGATTGGCGGTTTGTAGGGTTGCTGGTGATTTCGAGTGTGTTGAATCACGGAGCGGCACGGGGTATCGAACGAAGTCAAAACCGGCATAAACGGCGGATGTTGCTGACCTTGGCGGTGGTTTTCAATCTGGGCAGCATCGCTTTTTTCAAATACGCGGGCTTCTTGGTGATGGAGTCGTTCCGGCTTGCAAGCAAATTGCCGGGAGGATTGGAGCAATCGGAGGCCTGGTGGCCGGCATTTGATTTTGTCGGCACGATTATTCTTCCGGTCGGCATTTCCTTTTTCACCTTTCAGGCGTTAAGCTATGTGGGCGATGTCTACCGGGGTAAAATGAAATCCTCGGAATCTCTGGTGGATTTCGCGCTGTATTTAGCCTTTTTCCCGCAATTGGTGGCCGGGCCGATTGTCCGGGCGATTGATCTCGTCAGTCAGGTCTCCCGACCTTCCCGTCCAAGCCAACTGGATGTGGGGCGTGCGGCCTGGCTGATTATGGGGGGCCTGTTCAAAAAAATCGTGGTGGCCAATTTTCTGGCCGAAAAAATTGTCGACCCGGTATTCGCGCGGCCGGACCTGTATGGCGCGTGGGACACCCTGTTCGCGGTATACGCATATGCCATTCAGATTTATTGCGATTTTTCCGCCTACTCCGATATGGCCATCGGCTTCTGTCTCCTGCTGGGGTTCCATATTCCCCTGAATTTTAACGCGCCCTATTTCGCAACGTCCATTCAAAAATTCTGGCGGCAGTGGCATATTTCCCTTTCGTTCTTTCTGCGGGATTACTTGTACATTCCCCTTGGAGGATCGCGTAAGGGTGGAGAAGGAACAGTGTACCGGAATCTGATGATCACTTTTCTGCTGGGCGGACTGTGGCACGGCGCCGGCTGGACGTTTATTGTCTGGGGCGCGCTCCACGGGGTCTATCTTTCCGTGGAACGCTTCTTCAGCCGCGTGGCGGAAAACCGGGGCTGGAAAACCGAAGGCGCTGGAATCCGGGTGTTTCAACGCTTCATGGTCTGGCACCTGGTCTGTCTCTCGTGGCTGTTTTTCCGGGGACAGAATTTTGAGGAGGCCCGCGAAATGCTGGCGGCTCTGAGCCGCTGGGACCAGCCGGTCACCCTGCTCGGCATTCCCGTTTTGGTGATGATTCTGATCGGGTATCTTACACAGCTTTTGGATGGTGAACGCTGCGAAGCGGGCTGGGATGCTCTTGGACGGCTTCACCCTGTGGCCATCGGAGTCATTTCCGCCGTGATCCTGACCGTAATTCTTGGACTCGGCCCCACCGGTGTCGCCCCCTTTATTTATTTCCAATTTTAGCATTCTTTGATTGCCCTTTACCGCAAGCTTATCTACCATACCAACAGTACCAACCATGCCAAATAAAACTTTAGACGTTGGAGAGCGCCGCGCCGCTGCGAACGCGGGCGTTTCTTTCCGCGCCGCACTGATGGCGGTGGCGGTCTTCTATGTTGTGGCCGGCCTGCTGAACGGTCATCATCTCCATGAAGGCGCCAGCCGCCGTGAGTATGGCGGAGAACGAACGTTTTGGATGACATTAACTTTACCCCTGGACCGTCTTTCACGTTCTGCGGGACTTGAACGGTTTCGTCGTTTGTTTGAACCCATCCTGGAGGATTCCCCATGAAAATTATGCTGAAAAAACTTTTTGTCGCCGGAGTCATTTTTTCCACGCTGCTTCTCAAAGTTTCTGCCGAAGCCGACGCCTCCAAACGCGTGCTGCTGATCGGTGACTCCATGATGCGGGTCCCCGCACACGCCGCGGAATTGCAACTTCGCCGCCTCGGCGGGGTGGAGTCTATGGCCTACAGTTCCTTGGGCTCGGGTTTGGCGCGTTTGGATGTTTTCGACTGGATCGCAAAAATTGATGAGTTGATTGAGGAATTCTCTCCGGATGTGACCATCGCCTGGTTTGGTGCGAATGATCATCAGCCGCTTCAAGTTGACGGGCGCATTCTGCGAACAGACGATGAAGCATGGGGTGTTGAATATTCAAGGCGTGTCGGGGAGATGATGGACAAACTGACCGCCAAACCCGGATCCAAGGTTTATTGGATGGAAATTCCCGACATGCGGGATCCGGGAATGCAGGCTAAAATTGAAGAAGTGAATGTGCTTTTAAAACAAGAGGCCGATAAGCGCGAGCAGGTGGTTTTTTTTGAAACCCGCCGCGTGTTGAGCCGCCGCCCGGGGACGTATACCTCTCACATGCCCGGCCCGACCGGAATGCCGTTAATGGTTCGAGATGCGGATGGTGTTCACCTGAACCGGGCCGGGGCGGACAGGATCTCTGAACATCTAATCCAAGCTATTTTCCAATCAGGATCCGGACGTTGAAACATCACTCCGTTTTTTTAAAATTTGTTACTACACCTAAATCCGTCAGATTAATTCTGGTAGTTTTCTTCATGGGCACCGTTTCAGCCCAACCCGATGTTGACAGAGCTCAGCAAGATTCAAGTGAGGCCGTTTTGACCAGCCGGGAGCGGGCTCTCATGTACGAGGCAATGGTCGATGTGCAGGACGGTTTATACGAGATAGCCATTCCCAAATTGGAGTCGGTTATTGAGGGAGACCCCACAGAAATGGGCGCCTGGGAATCTCTGGGCTGGGCGTATTGGCTCACAGGACGCCCAGACCAGGCAAAATCGTTGTGGGAGCAGTTGGTGACCATCGCCCCCCAAGAACCCATGGGGTATAATCTGCTTGCCCAGGTGGCCACCCGTGATGCGGATTTCAAAACCGCGATCGAACTCTACCGCACCAGCCTGAGGCTGAACCCCGATCAGTTTGAAATCCGCCTGTCTCTGGCCAGAAATCTCCTTTGGGACGGTCAACACCAGGAATCCCTGGGAATTTTTCAACGCCTGCTGGCCGAAGATCCCGATCGTCTGGACGTCGAAATTGATCTGGCCTGGGCCCTCTACGTTGACGAACAATACGAGGAAGTCATTGACTACTGGGACCGGATAAATGAAGCGATTCCCGACAACCCCAATTTTCTTCTGGCCCGCGCCAATGTGTTGGTGCTCTTAGGGGAATTAAATCTGGCACGCATGGATGCGGAGCACGCTCTCGAGCTTGAACCCGAAAACGCGGACGCGTTGAATCTTCTTGCGGGACTTGCCATGCGCAGACAATCTCCAGCGGAAGCGGTCGAGGCCATGGAAGCCATCCTGGACATCACCGAGGAGGAGGAAACCCAGGCGCAGGTCCATCTCCGAATCGCCGCCTATATGCATTCCGTTTCGCAACGGGATCCGTCCGTTTTCTCCACTCAGGATATTTTGCGGCATGTCCGCCGCTCGCTGGATCTCGACGACACCAAAGTGGGCACCCATATGGTCTACGGGGAAATGCTGATGCTCAACCGTCAATTTTCCGCCGCGCACGACGCGTTCACACATATTTTGGAGGAGTTCAACCCCATGAACCTCCGGGCCCGGTTCGGCCTGGTGGAAACCTATTTCGGCCGGATGATGCTCGATGACGTCGAACGGCAACTTCGGGATAACTTCCGTGCCTTCAACCCCAACAATCCATTCCGGCATCTGCTTTGGGCCCGTCTGGCCTTCGCGCGGGGCAATTTTTCCGAGGCCATGGAACATCTGGACCGCCTCGAACTGGAAGGATCACAGGGCTCTGTCTTCACGCTGCTTTACCACGGCATTAACCCCAGCGAATTCTCCGACATGCCATCCGCCCGCCAGGTTCGTGAACATCTCATTGCCTTGCGCCGCTCCGGATTCCGGTTTATAACCCCCTCCGATCTGGAGGATTATTTTGACGCCAAAGTACCCGCGACCCTGTCTGATGAGCGCCCATGGCTATACCGTATGGTCCGCGGAGTACAACGCGCCTGGAGCGGAATCACCGAGCCTGACCTCGACCGCCTTTCTGACTACAGCCCGGATAAAGTCGTTATGGTCACTTTCGATGACGGCATGAGAAACTCCTTTCGCTACGGCTCCCAAATTGCGCAGGACCTGGGCATCCCGATGACCATGTTTATCGGGATCGGAGATGTCCTGAATCAGGATCTTCGCGAAATTGCCACATTCTCGGAAATGCGGGAATTCAAAGAGCAGGCGGACTGGGAATTTCACAGCCATCTCTGGGACGCGGGTCAACTGGAGAAAATTTCAGAAGATGGACGTGAAGGACTCCCCATCCCGAATCGCCTCTGGCTCGAGGACCGGGGGCGCATGGAAACCCTGCGTGAATATCAGCGGCGCCTGACCCGGGAATTCCGGGACGCGCGCCGCGTGCTTATCCGAGAATTCAATCTCTCCGATGAGGATGTCTTTGCGGTCGCCTACCCTCTCGGTGAAGTCGGCCAGGAACTTGACACCAATATTCGCGCTTTTGATGTGACCCGAACCGTGCTCAATGAATCCGAGATTCATTACCGGATGGGGTTTGTGCAGCATCAATTCGGCTACAGCATGAAAACCGATGACCGAATGCTTCTAAAACGATTCGAACCCGACCGCGAAGCCAGCGGGCGCGATGTGCTACGGGCCGCCTTTATCCAGCACCCCGTGTTTTTGGCCCGTAGAACCCGCGTGGAAATGGCCACGCTTCAGGGTGAACTTCACATGGCCCTGCGCAATATCGAACTGCTCAAGCGTGACGGCTATCCGGAAGAGGAAATCGCTATCCTCAATGGATATGTCCGGGAACGTCTTGGACGCCTCATGCCCTTACCGGAAGGTGCGGAGGATCTCACCGAAGAGGGCGATTCCCGCCCCTGGATCTCACTCCGCCGCCCCTACATCGGCGCCGATGCTATGGTGAACCGCGCCAACGAGGTCATCGATGACCGGGAATTTTCCGTGTTCGCCGGCGTAAACCTTAACCGCCGAACCGCCTTCCAAGGCCGTTACGGCATCGGGCGCATCAAACAAACGATTTCAACCAACCGGTTCATTACCGCCCAGCGCACCACCTCTTCCTCATCCGTCTCCAACGAACAGCGAATCCAAAACGGAGATGTCAGCAATGTCCGGGTGATCAGCGACACCACCCAGACGGTTACAGTGCAATCCAACGTGTTGGACCGTACGTTTTACGAAGCGGATAAATCCATTCTGACGCTTCGGCTGAGCTATACCCATGATGACGGATCGTTCACGCTTGGCACTGTGGGCGTGGTCCAGGCTGACGGCTCCGATATCAACGACGAAAGTAAATTTATTTACGGTATCGAACATCAGTGGCGGCCAGTGCCCGCCATCGACATCGCCGCGTTTTACAACCATGGGTTGGTTCCCTCGGCCCGTGAAATGCTGAGTTTTGACAGTCTGGGCATTCGGCCCTTCTGGCGTATTCGGGACGACTGGCAGTCGGTGGGCCTCGCTTATTTCGCATATTATGAAGATCGCAATTCCTACATAAGAACAGAAATGGAAAACTACTGGCGAATATCCCGGCCTTATGATTTCTGGATTGGTCTGCACAACTCGCTTGAAACCATGGACCAGGATTCCGACCTCTATTTCTCTCCCTTCTGGGATCAGCGGCACTATTTGATTTTCCGTCTTCGTCGAACCCTCCAGAACTATTTCTCCATGTTCCGGGTTAACGTGGGTTATGCCAAAAGCGATGTCCGGCGGGAGGAAAAAGACCGCTTCGCCAATGCCGCCGCTCAGGGAGAGGCCGAGGGCTGGTCCCCCGGCTCCGGACCCGACACCGGCTGGAACCGGTTGTTGGGATTCTCCGCCAACCTGACCCGAACCTGGGAAAACGGTTTTGAAGTCAGCGGCGAGCTGAATGTGAATTCAACCAATGAATACACAGAACATACCGCTATGCTCCGGCTGATGTACGCTTTCTGACCCGGAAGGACGGGAAATTACCCGCCGCGTCTTATCTTATTCGCCCGGCGTTGCCACCTTGGAGAGATGCAGGGAAAAGCTGCTGGCCTCCCGAAGCGCCTGGCGCATCAGCGGCGCGGTCACACTGCGCGCATTGGCGGCATACCCCAACATTAACGCCACATCGCAAACGTTGTTGATCACCCTTGGGATTCCATGGGTTTTCTCAAGCTCCTGAATCGCCTCCTGCTCAAAGAGCCAGATATCCCCCCCGGATACCCGAACCCGGTGCTGAACGTATTCCAGAATCTGATTCGCGTTCAGCGGATCCAGATGCCAGACCATCTGTAAACGCTGACAGAGCGATTCATCCTGAGAGAGCAGTTTGGTCATGTCATTGTACCCCGCAAGAATCAGGGTGAACGCCGGCCGTTTTGCCGTGCCGTCTTTTGCGGACAGCGTGATGTTCATCAACAAATGCAGAAAATGATACACATCCGGATCCGTGATCGTCTGTGCTTCGTCCACCGTCAGCACGGTGTGTCCGAATCGATTGCATTCATGCGTCAGCAGGATAATGGCCTCCACCGGTTCCTGTATGCGCTGCGCCTCATCTCTGAATCCCATAAAACTCAGGATTTGCCGGGCAAAGCCGATGGTTTTTCCGGGAAGATAATCCACCCCCACATATCGGGAATCTTTGTCTTTGCGAACCTGCTGCGCCAAAAGCTCAAGCACCATCGATTTTCCGACCCCGTAGGGACCGGTTAACACACCGCCCAGTTTTTGATTTTGCACAAGATAAACCAGGCGTGCCAGTCCTTCATGATGCTGTGGGCACATGTATGCAAAACGCGGGTCTGGCACGTTTTGAAACGGGGCTTCTCGTAAATTCCAAAAGTCTAAATACATAGGTGTATAGGAAGTAAATAGCCGACAGTTAATCAGCTTAAATTAGAAGGGGCATCCGCTGTATCTGGTTTCCAAACCAACCAACCATTCAGGCGGATTGTTCCGGAACAGCGGGGCGGGGTTGAGGGCGGGGAGGAGGGGGCTCCAGCCCCCCGGACGGACTGGCCCGAACCACAGACGAAAACCGAACCGGCACATGCTCCTCAACCGCCTCAACCCGCTTCGAAGTTGATGGGGGGGAGGACGTTGCCGGAGATGGTGGGGGGGGCGTGTCCGATTGAACGGGAGCACGCTGTGCTTGAGCCGCATCGGCCGTTCCCGAGGTGTAAGGCACAAGGCCTTTACGGGAAACAATAGAATAAGAGACCATTCCACTGGGTTTCTTTTCACCCAGATATTTTACCGCCTGCCAGGTAAAACGACCTTCCTGGTCGGTCGTGTTGAGTAAAATTGAAATAGGAGTCACCTCCTCAAGCGCTTTTTTCAATCGGAACGCCATAGAGGATACCGGCTTGGGAATGGTCATCATCGTGGTCACACCCAAGCGATCACACGAACGGACAAACGAAAAAATATGTTCCGCCAGGCGATCCTGTTTCGGCATGGCAATCCAGGGAAGCACCGTGTCCAGAACCACCCGCTTCACCGCGTTGGCTTCGATAATCTCCTTGAGCTGGCTGAATCCCTCCGGAGGAAGCGTTCCCCATTCGGAAATCCCTTTCCCCGGAATAAACGACTGATATTCCAACAGAACCAGATTTCCCTCATCAATCGGCACTGCAAACGAAAACCCGAGAGCCTCGGCCAAAATCGAAAGATCGTTGGCCGCCATGGTCGAAAGGATCAGACACCGCTCGTCCTGCTGCAATCCCTGGCGGGCAAATTGAAATCCAAGCGTGCTTTTACCCGTGCCGCTGCGGCCGGATACCAGAAAACTCCGGCCGGCGTACACACCGCCGTACAGATCATCCAAAAAACAAACCCCGCTGAGGGTTTTTGCGATCACCGAGTGCCTCCGGTCGCCTCGGATTGACTCGGCGTCCCGAACGCTTTGTCCAAAATTGCGGAGATAAACGACAGCTCAAACGGTTTGGTCAGGAAATCCGTGACACCGATTTCCTCACAGGCCATCAGCGCGTCTCCGGAAGGATATCCTGAAATCACCACAATCGGCACTTCAGGGCGAAGCCGTCGCAATTCCCGAACCAGGGCCGTCTCACTCAGACTCCCCGGCATGCATAAGTCTGTGATAATCAACTGAATACTTTCATCTCTTGCCGCAACAACGCCCTCGTCGCCGTCTGCGGCGGTACACACGGTATGCCCCAAGTGCGGAAGCAGTGTTTGAAAATGCTTCCGAATTTGCTCTTCATCATCAATTACTAAAATTTTTGCCATTTGCAGTCCTTAGATTCGTGGATACCTTTCAGAGTAGACCCTTCAATCAGGATAATCAACAAGCTTTTGCTTTCATTTTCTGATTCTTTCGTGCACATTTAACATTGA
>JAFIGD010000085.1 GCA_020831625.1 Verrucomicrobiota bacterium
CGAACCGCTCCCCCCCAAAAAAAAGCGATCCACGAGCTTGCTCGTGGATCGCAACCCATCTTTACGGGCGGGATCCAATGAATCACTGACCCAGGATCGCGCGCTGAATCTCAATCAGCTCCCGGCATCCTTTTTCCGCCAGGTCCAGCATGGCGTTGAGTTCATCCCGGGTATACGCGCCGTCTTCGGCGGTGCCCTGTACTTCAATAAAATTCCCCTTGGCGGTCATCACCGTGTTGGTGTCCGTCGAAGCGGCCACATCCTCCTCATAACACAAGTCCAGCATCGGTGTGCCTTTGACGATCCCGACGCTGATGGCGGCGATTTGCGCGATCATCGGATCCGCTTTGAGCGATCCGTCTTTCAGAAGCTTTTGCACGGCCAGGGCCAGCGCCACATACCCGCCGGTGATCGCGGCGGTGCGGGTGCCGCCGTCCGCCTGAAGCACGTCGCAGTCGATCCACACCGTTTTCGGTCCGAGAATATTGAGATCAATCGCCGCGCGCAGGGAGCGCCCGATGAGCCGCTGAATTTCCATGCTGCGTCCGTTGGGGCTCGCGCCGGGACGCTGATTGCGGTCGGGGGTGGAGTACGGCAGCATGCTGTACTCGGCGGTCAGCCAGCCGCCGGGAACCTTTTGAAAGCGCATCCAGCCGGGAACTTTGTCTTCGATGGTGACCCCGCAGATCACTTTGGTGTTTCCGAAAGAGACCAGACAGGATCCGGTCGCGGCGGGCGCAATACCGGGTTCAAGGGTCACGGGGCGGAGTTGGTCCGGGGCGCGCAAATCGGTGCGCATGCCCTGAAAGGAGTTGAGGTCCATGGTCAGTGTCTTCCCGTGGAAAAATATAAAAAAATGGTGCACCCGGCGGGGTTCGAACCTGCAACCTTCGGCTTCGGAGGCCGACACTCTATCCAGTTGAGCTACGGGTGCGCAAACGAGGTTCCGCTTAATCGGAAAAATAAGCGGAATGCAATCCGAAAAGGAAATTATCCGTGTTTGGCTTCAAATTCTTTCATGAACGCCACCAGCGCGTCCACCCCTTCCTCGGGGAAGGCATTGTAAATCGACGCGCGGATTCCGCCCACCGAACGGTGGCCTTTCAAGCCGTCCATGTCCAGCGCTTTGGCTTCCTTGATAAAGGCGGCCTCCAGGTCTTCACTGGGCAGGCGGAAGGTCACATTCATGGTCGAACGGAACTCGGGGACCGCGGTGCCGCGGTAGAATTCGGTGCTGTCGATCATATCATACAGCTTGGCGGACTTGCGGTTGTTCAATTCCTCCATTGCAGACACACCGCCCTGCGCTTTCAGCCAGCGGGTCACCAGACACAGCATGTACACCGCGAACGTCGGCGGGGTGTTGTACAGCGACTCATTCGCGATATGGGTCTGATACTTGAACATTTCCGGAATGTTTTCGTTCGCCTGCTCCGCCAGATCTTTGCGGATGATCACCAGAGTAACACCGGAGGGACCGAGGTTTTTCTGCGCGCCGGCGTAAATCAGTCCGAATTTGGAAATGTCCAGCGCGCGGCTGAGAATGTCGGAGGACATGTCGGACACCAGCGGCGCGTCGGATTCGGGGAACGCCTTGATCTGCGCTCCGGAAATCGTTTCGTTCGAGGTGCAGTGCAAATACGCCGCGCCGGGGGTCAGTTTCAACTCGTCCGCGTAGGCCTGACGGGTCGGAATCTCTTTGCCGAAATCCGCCGCCACATTCACCGGACCGAAAACCTTGGCTTCGGCGATCGCTTTCTTTGCCCAGGCGCCGGAGTTGATGTAATCCGCAGTCTGACCCGGATGCAGCAGGTTCATCGGCACAAACGAAAACTGCGAGGTCGCCCCGCCCTGCATGAACACGATTTCATGGGTGTCCGGCACCGCCAGCAGCTCCCGGAAATTCGCAAGCGCCTCCTGATGCACCGCATCGTAATGTTTGCCGCGGTGGCTCATTTCCATAATCGACATGCCGGAACCCTGATAGTCCACAAAGTCGGCCTGGGCCTGTTGCAGGGTTTCGAGGGGGAGCGTGGCCGGACCGGCACTGAAGTTGTAAATGCGTTTCATAAGGTGGAGGGGGTGGGGTTGGAGTGAACAATCAAAACAGAGGGGGCTTCCTATATCGGGAATCGCACCGCGATCAATGCAAAAGCGCGGTTACCCGATCAGATGCAGCATCGTGAAAAAGACGGGCAGCGAGAACGCGAGGCCGGAAATCACCAGGAGCCGTTTGGTGAAGCTTTGATCATCGATCCCGAAGCGTTCCCGGATCGGCTTGCGCAGCAGATAAACGACCACAATCAGGGAAATCAGAGCGTTCACCCCTTTCTGCAACAGAAAGGATCCCGGCTCGCCGTAGGTGATTTCAAACACCTCGCGCGGAAGCCGCGTCAGTTCGATGCCCATTTTCGCAACTGACAACACTTTCATAAAGAGGTTGAAGAGCATGGTGAACAGGGCCAGCGACCATCCCCAGGCGGTCTTTTTGTGCAGGCCGATCCCGGCGGCAAGCGCGGCCGAGAACACAACCAGCATGGAGCCGGCCAGCAAAAAGGGTGAGATGCCCAGGCGCGTCAGCGCCGCCGACAAACTGGCCGAGGATGAGAAGATATACAGCGAAAAGAACGCGAACACGCCCATGGCCCCGAACAGCGTCAGCAACCCGGAAAGAATCTGCAGGCCCATCGGCTCTTCACCGGAGCGGCCTTCACCGGAGCGCTCTTCGGATTCCGCGCCTTCGGCGGTCTCCGCCTCCGCGCGGCCGGTTTTGTCCGGAACCGTGCGCTCCGCCCGTTCCCGGATCATGAGAAAACCGACCGTCACCCCCAGAAAGATCAGTTCCGCCGCCACGTAGGTGTAGAAACCGACCGCCATTTTGTTGGTGAATCCGTAGGAGTGCAGTCCCACGCCGAGGAGGTTGATCCCCAGCCAGGCCAGCATCACCATCACACAGCCCAGCACCGCCATCGCGGCGGTGCCCACCTCGCGGATCATGCCCGCAATCCGAGCGTGATAAATCACCGCTGACCACAGCACAATCAGCAGCGCGCCGTTCTCTTTGGGATCCCAGCCCCAGAACCGGCCCCAGGACTGATCCGCCCACACGCCGCCGAGCATGGTGCCGAGAAAGGCGAAGGTCAGTCCGAATCCGAGCAACCCGTCCAGCGCGCTCATCACCGGACGCAGCTTGTCCTCCGGACGGTTCATCAGCTTCATCACCAGCCAGATATGCCCGAAAACCCCGGCGATCCAGACCCCGGCATACCCGGTGGTCACCGCGATCACATGGGTGCTCAACCAGAAATTCGAGGCCAGCACCGCCACCACTTTGCCCAGGGTATCCCCCTCCACCGCGAAACGGTCCGCCAAAAACAAAAACGTCAGCGCGATAAAAGAACCGGCGAACAGACCCAGTCCGTTTTTCTGGAAGGCCTCGATCAGGAAAGCCAGCAACAAACAGACCAGACCCACAAACAGGAACGTCCCGTACAAATTGGTCACCGGCGGCCGGGCGGTCAAATACACCCGCCAGGAAAGACCGATAATGTGCCAGAGCGTGGCCACGCCGATGGGCAGCCAGGCGAGAAGCCGGAACTGGGATTTGCCTGTGATCAGGGCCGCGAAGGCCAGCAGGAAGCCGATGAAGTACAGCGACTTGGCCTTGCCGAAGAAATCCGCCCGGTTGAACCGCGCCTCGCTCATGGCCAGGCCCACATCCCGCACATGGCGCATCCGCCCCTGAACAAATTCATTCACCTCCCGATAGGCGCGTTCAGCCGCGTCCCAGTCCCCGGCCCGCCAGGCGCGGCCAAAGGCCGCCAGACGCGCGGCGGCGGCGGAGAGTTCCGTGTCGCGCTGATCCTGATACAGCGCGTCAAACGGCGCCAGCCAGACCGGCTCGCCGTGCGGGGCCGCCGGCAGCACTTGGAACGGCATGCGCAGGTTGCGACGCCAGAATTCGTGCATCGACAGCACAAAAGTCATCTCCGCGTCACTCAAGTCTTCCAGTGCCTCGGGAGTCTGCAACTGCGGTAAACGTCCGTAAATTTGATCCGCCAGGGGACGCAAATCAAAATAAGCGAAATCCTCTTCACGCGGATCCAGGCCGAGCGCTTCTTTGAGCGGCATGTCTTCGATGTGCAGCGCCGGAAACGGCCGTAAATAGGCGAACGCCAGCCCCAGCGTGCGGTAGGTGTACACATTGGTAAACAGACGGATCATTTCCGTCTCCACCGGGCCGCGGTCCGCCGGGTCCATTTGATCCGCCTGCCGCGCCAGGGTCTCGAGCTGCTGCATCCCCGGCAACAGATGATTGAAACTGAACCGCCGTGTGCTGGGCTTGCCTTCACCGGAAATGGTTTCCGTCACCGGAACCCCCATGGCCTCCAGCACCTCGTGATTGTTGATCAGAAAAAGCGGCTGGGCACGGGTTTTCTCCGGCGCGAGCAACAGATCCATCATCCACTCCAGCGCGGACTGATCCTGAATTGTCCGCTTGCCGGAAAATTGCATCAAATGAAGACGCGCGAAGGAATCCAGCGGCATCACCCGTCCGTCATGCAGCACCGGCATGGCCGCCACCACTTTCAGCAGACGGTCCGGCGGATCGGATTGGGGCTGGGCCTGAAGCGTGAAAGAAGCGAACGTGAGCGCGAAAACAGCGAGCAGATTTTTCATGCTTTTTTCCTCCGGCGGCGAAGTTGCAGGATCTGCATTTGCAGGAAATGCATCGCCAGGCCGAGTGAGGTGATGCCGGTGCCCCAGTAGGGGATCAACCGGCCGTAGTTCCGGGTCACCGCAAACACCGACATCTCGGTGTCGTCGCCCATGACCGCAAAGGATTGTTGATAAAAGGTCCAGCCCTGATGCCGGAAGGGTTCATTCATTTTGATGATCGCGTTGCGCTCCATCTCCTCACCCAGATGTACGGTGATGATGCTGCGGTAATCCTTGGGAATCTGACTGCCGGGATAATACGTCCGGCTGAATTCCACCAGTTCCATAAACAGGGGCAGGGAATGCTGTTTGCGGCGCAGCCGCAGAAACCGCACGCCGCCGTCCGGCAGTTCCACCGGAAGAAAACTGACTTCTCCGCCCCAGAACAGCGCCCGGATCGGCTCTTTGCCTCCGTCGATCCGCACCAAAAGGGACGGCCGATTTTCCGGCGGCTCTTTGGCCAGCCGTTGCGGTTCCACAAAACTGATTCCGCTGGCGTTCACCGGCGCGTTCGCGGTGCGGGAGGGATCCCGGACCTGCATGGCGCGCGAGTTGAAATTCATTTCCTCAACGGTGAACCGCAGTCCCGAATCATCCAGCGTGAACCGCATGTCCTCCTTCAAATCCCGGAAATCAATCGCCCGCACCTCCCGCACCGTGGAAACCTCGTCCGTCAGCGCGAACTCCCATTCCCGCAGGTCCTCCGCGAGATTGCTCCCCTCCCCCGGCAACAGACTCATCTGCGCCTCAATTCCGGTCAGACGCGTGAACAGACCGCCCAGCAGCAGCAGCAGCAGCCCCAAATGCGTCAGCATCAGACCCGGCATTTTCCATCCCGCCTGATAATGCACAAAAAAAGAGGCGATGAGGTTTAAGAACAGCACCCCCATCGTCAGCATCCCGCCCGGAAGCGGAATAAAAAACGGGCCGAAAAAGATCAGGGAGTCAAAAAAACGGTGCTGGGCCTGGTAGATCCCGTTATCCACCTGATACACCGTGCCCCAAAACGTCAGCACCCCCAGCCAGAAAAGACAAAAGACGGTCAGCTTGATATTCGCAAACAACTTCATGGTGTCTCCTCAACCCGGCGGAGCGATCCGGCCAGTTGCAAAAAGGGAATCCGTTGACGGGCGACCACGTCCGGCGGCCCCACAAACTTGAGAAACGCGGTGCGGTTGCCCAGATCAAAAATAGCGCCCACCGTGGTCAGATCATGTCCGGCTTCGATGGATTCGTTCACCATATCCACAAACACGAACTCGATTTGCCCGCCCACCCGCATGGGTTCATTGGGGGCGTCGGGCGGCAAACCGCGTTCGCCGCGCCAGCGGGTGATGTTGGCGTCAACCCCGCCGGCCCCGGCGCCCAGCACAATCAGAGTGGTCAGCGCGCCGGAAGTATCCCCTTCAATCGAAAACGAGGCCAGCCGCATGCCGGCCCCGGCCTGTTGACGCCAGCCGTCCGGAACCTCCCAGGCCAAATCACTGGCCGAGGGCGGCGGCGGCACTTCCGACTCACGGCCCATCATCGGCGCGGCGGAGGAAGGCGCGGCGGAGGAAGGCGCGGGAACCGGGCGGCGCGGCGGATTCGGATCCGTGAGCGCCGGAGCGCCGGCCATATCAAAGGTGGGATGACCCGGGGGCAGATTTTCCGGCACCGGATCCACCGTCAGCGGCGGCGCGGTCATGGTGCGGAGCGGATGATCCGGCGGCAGATCCGCGGTAACATTCTCACGGGTCCGGAGCGGGTGATCCGGCGGTAACTCAGCCGGCAAAGCCTGACGGGACGGGCCGCCTGCCACCTGCTGAGGGGTCTGGGCCGGCACCTGAATTTCCTCAAGGTAAACGCGAACCCTGGGCTGACGGCCGCAGGCCGCCACAAACAACAAAATCGAGAAGATCGTTAAATTTTTAACAGACATGCGCGCATCATACCCCGGAAATTTCGGCTTGCAAGCGAGAACGGACATCGGAACCACTGGGTGCTTGAAAAAGGGATAGGTCAAACCATGACGCGGCCGCGATCAGGTGGTCGAAAATATCTGCCTGAATCCCCTCGTAAACCGGCCAGCGGGTGTCCTTGGTGAACACATAGATCTCCAGGGGCACCCCTTTCTCTGTCGGCTCCATCTGACGAACCAAAAACACCATGCCGGTTTGATGGATCGCCGGATGATTCTTCAAATAGTCCGTGATATAGGCCCGGAACGTGCCGAGATTCGTGATCCGCCGTCCGTTGAGCGGACAACTCTGGTCCACCTTGTTTTCCTCGTTCCACGCCTCGATTTGCTTCCGGCGTTCGCAAATATACTCCTTCAGCACCTGCACTTTGGCGAATTTCTCCAGCAGTTCCGGCTCACAGAATTTCACCGTGTGCATATCCACCATCAGCGAGCGCTTGATCCGCCGTCCGCCGGACTCGTGCATCCCCCGCCAGTTTTTAAACGAATCCGCAATCAGCGCGTGCGCAGGAATCGTGGTGATCGTCTGATCAAAATTGCGCACCATCACCGTGTGCAGCGTAATATCAATCACATCCCCGTCCGCGCCGTACTTGGGCATCTCGATCCAGTCCCCCAGCCGCACCATGTCATTCGCGGTAAGCTGAACGCCCGCGACCAGACCCATAATCGTGTCTTTAAACACCAGCATTAAAATGGCGCTCAAGGCCCCCAGTCCGGTCAGAAATCCGGCAGGCGACCGGCCCATGAGCGTGGCCACCGCATATACGACCGCTCCCAGCCACAGCACCAACTGGACCGACTGAACATACCCGGTGATCGGTTTGACATTGGCGGCCTGAAACCCGCGGTAGATGTCCTGAAGCGCGTTTAGCAGCGCGTGCAGACTCGCCGCCACACAAAGCCCCACATACGCCAGCGCCACGCGCTGCAGCCACAGCGTGGTCAGGGGCTCGTCAAACAAATGCGCGCCGTGATACAGAATCAATCCCGGCACCAAATGGGACAGGCGGATAAACACCCCCCGGTCCGACAGCGTTTCATCCCATTTCACCCGGGTTGTACGGGTGATTTTATGAATCAGCCGCACAATAATCCGCTTTGCGATCCAATTGGCCAGCGCACAGACAGCAAACAGCCCCAAACCGATCAGTACCCGCGCAAGCACAACATCCCACAGACCGGCGGAATTCACCGGCAATATATTTTCAAGCCACTCAAGCATACAGTAAACTTATCAGGGAAGCAACGCCGGGGCCGCATAGGGATCGGCATCACTCGGCAACTGACCCCGAAGATACATCCGCTCCATCACCTGCATCGTCAGCGCGCCCGCGAAACAGACAAACGTGATCACCGCAAGCGCCACCATCCAGCCCGCCACATCGGCTTGCGCTTTTTTCCTGGGGGTTTCGGACATCTCAAATTCTAACTCGGCCATAGTTGGTCTCCTGATGGGTTAAGGCACAAACGCTAACCAGCCGCAAAATGAAAGACCAGACATTTTTTTGGAAAAATTGGGGGATGGGGGACGGAGTGTTGGGTTGGTGGGGTGATGAGGTGATGGGGTGGTGGGGGGATGGGGAAATGGAGCGGTGTTGTGATGGGGAAATGCGTTGATGGGGTGTTGTTTTGCCAATACCCCAATACCGCAACACCCCAATCCCGCTTCCTTATCTTAATCTTAATCTTAATCTTAATCTTAATCTTAATCGATCCCGATCCCGATCCCGCCCCCCCCCATCTCCGCGCACGCAGTGCGCAATCTCCACGGCCGAAGGCCGTAATCTCTCTCCCCTTCGCTTTGATCGTGACCGCCAAAAAGCCAAAGAACTAGAGAATATCTATCCTGATTTTGCGTTTTCCGACCCTCGGAAAATCACTCCCGTCGTTTTCCGCCCCTCGGAAAATCAAATGAGAGACCCGAACTGACGATTTTTAACAATTATTTTTTACGAAATATCGTCAATCCTGGAATCCTGTTCATCCCTTAATTGGGTGATAAGGTGATAGGATGGTGGGGTGATGGGGTCACCGCCCCCCTTGCGGGGGTGGAACCATGGTCAAGACAACCGTCCCGCACGCAAAAGCACCTCCACCGCCCTCGTGGCGGTGGTGCGAGAGTCCATTCGGACGAGATCCCCTGCCCCACAGCATCCGTGGTCTTT
>JAFIGD010000032.1 GCA_020831625.1 Verrucomicrobiota bacterium
AAATCACACATCCGGTCGATCACCTGCGCATCCAGTTTCTTCTGATCCTCCTCCGAATGCAGCCCGTAAAACCCCTCCCACTCCTTCACCTTATCCTTCGACCACACCAGCTTCAACCGCCGCACAACCTCCTCATGCCCAATCTCCTCCTTCTCCGGCACCCAAAGCAACAGGTGAAAATGATTCGACATCACACAATACGTCACCACCGTAATCCCCGAAAACTCCGCCCACCGGAACGCCAGTTCCCTGAACGCCTCCTTCTCTTTGGTACCCAGCAAGAAATCCTGACCCCGCACGCGACTCGTCACATGCACAAAATACCCGCCCTCTTTCGGCAGCACCCGCTCCCGCTTTCGGACAACCTTCTCCACACAAGGCCACCCCGGCCCCGGAATCTTCGATGACAACGGAATAATCATAACCACTCCCTATCCCACAAATCACCAGATTCAAGCCAAAAATTCTTTAAAATACCTGTTAATTTAAGATCCTTTTAAATCCGTAAATCCGGATTCACGGAATTACTTAAGGGGTGAATCGTTGTCCGACGCATCCCAGTTTAGCTGAAAATCGCCATGAGGGCTTTGAAAATTCAAACACCAGTCTTTGGGGGAGTCGGGGACATTCCTGGAAAAATAGATGGCGGTGCTGGTCAGCTCTGCCAGTTGCTTAAAGGCATGATAGGCCGGGCGTGGCCGCCAGCCGGACGGGGCGCGGTCATCAATCAGTCCGAAACCGTGCGCCGCCAAATTCCACCAGTACACCCTCTCCGCCATGCCGCTACAAAGGGCCAACAAAACATACCGCACCATGTAGGCGGCGTAGGTTTCCTCATCCACGCTTGGATCATTGAGCCGCAGTCCCGGACTCTGATACGGACTCCCCACCGGCGACCACACCCCCGTCCCCGCCAACGGCCAATTCACTTCGCTGACCACCACCCGCTCTTCGCACGCGGGATGTACCCGGGCAATCGCCCTGGCCATCGCCAGTTTTCTCACCGTGTCATATCCCGCCTGCTCATTTTCCGGCGCGCCCCGCCGGTCCACATACATATGGTGTGAAAAAACCGACCAGCCCACCCCCTCCGGCACCTGATCCAAAAACGGCAGCAGTCTCGGAAATTCAAAATCAATCCCGGCCGGTCCCCACAAGGGAATCTGCGGATACCGATCGTGCCATCCCGAAAACGGAGAGATCAATTGCTGATATTCTTTTAAATTCCATACTCCCCACTTCACCCGATTGATCGCATGTCCCACCTCAAAGGCCTCCACAAATCCGCTCAGGCTCCCACCCGCCCTCTCCACAAAATCGGCCCATTTGTCCGGGAACCGCACCGCGCGCCGATCCTGCACCAGCGCCACCACCACCCGATGACCCTCGGCCTGCAATTTCCGCACCGCCTCCACCGCATAGCGCTGGCGTGAAAGGCTTTCATGATGATACAAGCGCACCAACAAAGGCAACGGACCCAGCGGGGTCAGCCACTTACGCTCTTTATCAAACCGCTCCGGCTCCAGATTGATGCTTAATCCCAAGCGGCCTTTCAGTTCGACCGGCTTGGTCCATGCCTCCGCCATCAGCGCCTCACACGCCCGCCGAATTTTCCGTCCATGCCGTAGGGAAGCCCCCGCGATCTCCAACCCGTCCGCGACCCGATAGTATTTCCGCTTGTCGCGACTCCTCAGAGCCGGAACCGCCTGCATCGAACGATCATCCCAAATCCACACATCCTTATCCGACAAGGCCATCCGCCCGGAATCCGTCCCGCATCCGCGCCCCAAACAGCGCCTCGCCCGTCTCACCGCCTGCTTGAACGCATCAGACACCGGATCGGGTGTCGTCATCATTTCCCAGAAGACCCGCTCCATATCCGAAGGAAGCCGGACACCCGCGACATCGCCGCCCCGCATTCGATCTGACATCCCGTCCGCAAAACGCCCCTTCTCCACATTCAACAGCCAGGCCTTCTCCCAGCCGCCCTCCCCGTCCTCCCGCAGCCAGACACTCCGCATATCCAGCCCCCGATGCTCGAATCCCGCCCCGTGCATCGCCCGCAGGGTGTCCGCAACCGTCTGAAGCAGAGCCATGATGCGCCGACACAACGGATCCTCATGCACAAGGCTCAGCCAGGCCGCCTCAAACGAAAGCCCTCCCCGCAACACTTCCGAAACCCACACCGCCCCCGATTCAAAACGCGCCCAGGCCACCGGCCGCGGCACCGGAACCCCGGCGTCAGCCAACCGAACCGCGTTTTCGAACGCCTGTTTTGCAAACGCCGGGTCATCAAAGACTTTTCCGAACATCGGAAAACCGTTCCCCGGCGTTTCCGAACATCGGAAAACCCGCAGTCCCTCCCGCTCCTCCCAATCCAGGGCCGGACAGGTGTCCAACTTCAGCAACCAGGCCCGCAACGCCGGCGAGTCCACATCCGCTGCGATTTCACCGGGAAACGGCTCCGCCTCAGAAATGCACACGACTGCTCTCCCGGGAAGGGGAACGCACCGAATCCACCACCACAATCATCACCATCAACACCAGCGTCAACAGCCAGCCGTCATCAAATTTGGCGCTGTGCCCGAACCAGGCGCTGCGCGGAATCTCCGCAATGGTCGTCTGCCTGGAAATCACTTTGATCAAACCCACCGCCGACGCGTGCAGCCCAACCGCATACCAGATATCCCCCCTGCGCGCCACCATCCGGCACAACAGGATCCCGAACAAAAACATGTTCAACAGCTTCAGAAAACCAAATTGCTCCATCCGCAATCCATCCAGAAACGACGACTGAACCGCCGCGAACACGCCCGCCTCAAAACTCTCCGGGCTGGCCTTCAAAAAATGAGCATAAGCGAAAATCAGACTCGAAACCACCGCGCCCGTCCAGGCGCCCCAACAGCGGGCCATGGAGCGGTAAAGCACGCCGCGGGTCAGCGTCTCCTCCAGAATTCCCACCCCGATTCCGGTAATCAAAAATCCCGACAGAATACTGCCGATCCAGGAGCCCAACGAAAACGGCTCCCAAGCCCGGGCACCGGAAATCATCGCCAGGGCGAAAATTCCGCCCACCGAAATCAAACCCAGCGCAAAGCCCCGGTACGCATCCCGCCGTTGCGCTTCCGCGGAGCGCTGCGGATTGTCCCACCCGAGATCCGAAAGCCCCTGCCAACCGATTTGTTTCAACATCCACGGACCCAGCAAAACCGCCACCACCGTTTGAATCCGCCGCGTAATCCGCGACCCTCCGTGATTCTCCACCAGAGAAGACACAAAGCCCTCCTCCTGCGAAAGACCATACCGGACCAAAAACGCCCCTAAAAAAGCGCCCCCCACCAAGGCCGCGACCACATAGAACCCGAACCACCAGGCCGCTTGTACGGGATCCTGCCGGTTTCTCCAGGAACCAGGTTGGATTAAAATGCTCATAAGAGTGACCCCATGCCTTTTATTTAAGGGTTTTGCAATGCAAATGATTGATCTTGCCCCCGGGAACCGCTAGCCTTTTCCCATGCGCAAACGCACCGTCATTGAACTTTCGCTTATCGTGCCCCTACTCTTTGTCGGCATTCATGTCTGGCAGCGCGGCTTTAACCGCCCCGTCAATCCGAATCCGCCGGAGGAAAATGAAGAACCATCTGCCCATCGGGTGCAGGACCTTATCCGCCGCACCCCGTCCGCTCCCCCCGCCCCCGGGCCCGCGACCGCGCCGACACCGCCACCCGCCCTCGAAACGCCTCAACCCTCCCTCGTCACCCTTCAGGTCCTCGAAGCCGACGGCTCCATCCCCGTCGATGCCGTCCTCGTGTTCTCCCCCGACGGCTCCCTCTACGAATCCGCCCCCCTCGGGCTGCTCACCCTCTCCGCCGACCCCGGAACCCTCACTCTGCAGGCCTCCGCGACCGACGGCGCCGCCCTCCGCCTCTCCGAGGCCCACACCCTCCGCCTCGAGCCCGGCGAACGCCACACCCTCCAAATCCGCCTCCCCCCGGCAGAACGTCCCCACGCCGATCCCGGATTCGCGCTCCTTCCCGGCGAAGACTACGCCCTTATCACCGAAATCCTTCCCGGCAGCCCCGCCCAGCTCGCCGGCCTCCAACCCGGTGACGCCGTGATCGCAGTGGACGGCGTGCCCACCGCCTCCCTGAACGCCGAACAACTGGAGACCCTCCTGTTCGGGCCGCAGGATGAACCCGTCCGCCTCAGCCTCATTCTCCAACATGACAACGGCGAATTTGAAGAAGTTGAAGCCCTCGTCAACCGTCTCACCACCCCCTAGACCGCCTCATGACTTTTCACGATAAACTGTACGTCTTCATGACGTTCCTCACCTTTGGATTTTATGTGCTGGGCTGGCTCTCCGCCCTGCACACAATCATGAACGCCCGAACCTCTCAGGGCGCCATCGCCTGGGCCATCAGCCTCAGCACCTTCCCCTTTATCGCCCTGCCGCTCTACTGGATTTTCGGCCGCACCCGGTTCAACGGCTATGTCGACGCCCGCCGCAGCCGCGATCAGCACACCAATCCCCTCATCAAAGAAACCCTCGACAAACTTCCCGACGCCCTGCCGGACACCCTGGACCGCACCCCCGACGAACTCGTCTTCGAACGCCTCGCCGCCCTCCCCTACACACATCTCAATCAACTGGATCTGCTCACCACGGGAGCCGACACCTTCAAGGCGGTCTTCTCCGCCATGCGTGAGGCGCAGTCCTACATTCTGATTCAGTTCTATATTTTCCGCGACGACGACATCGGTCAATCCCTGCTCCGCGAAATCCGAGCCGCCCGGGAGCGGGGCATTCGCGTCTATTTCCTGTACGACGAAATCGGCTGCGCGCGTCTGCCCGGGAGCTATATTCAAGCCGTTCGCGACACCGGCTCCCGGATCAGCGGATTCCGCACCACCCGCGGCCCGCGGAACCGCTTCCAGCTCAACTTCCGCAACCACCGGAAATCGGTGGTGGTCGACGGCCGGGTCGGCTTTGTCGGCGGCTACAACGTGGGCGACGAATATCTGGGCCGCAGCCCGAAATTCGGCCCCTGGCGCGACACCCACTGTCAAATCCTCGGCCCCGCCGTGCTCGCCGTGCAACTCGCCTTTGTTTCCGACTGGAACTGGGCCAACGGCGCCTTTCCCGCGGAACTCGACTGGACCCCGCTGCCCGCCCCGGACCGCGATGAGAAAGTTCTCGTCGTGCCCTCGGGACCCGCCGATGAATTCGAGACCTGGAAACTGCTCATGCTGCAGTGCATCCGACAGGCCAACAAACGCTTCTGGCTGGTCAGCCCCTACTTTGTGCCCGACAGCGACATCATCAGCGCGCTGCAGCTCGCCGCCCTGCGCGGGGTTGAAGTCCGCATCATGCTCCCCGAAAAGCCCGATCATCTCATGGTCTGGCTGGCCTCCTTCACGTTTCTCTCCCAGATCAACCTTCCGAATCTCACCTTCCACCGCTACACCCCCGGCTTTCTGCATCAAAAAGTTCTGCTGGTGGACCGCGATCTCGCCGTCGTCGGCACCGCCAACGCCGACAACCGCTCCTTCCGCCTCAACTTCGAGATGTCCATCCTCAGCCAGTCACCGCGCTTTGTCAAAAACGTCGAAGCCATGCTGGAGGAGGATTTTAAGCATTGCCGTATCAGCACCGCCGAAGAGTACGCCCGCCGCTCATTCCCGTTCCGTTTCGCGGCCCAGGTCAGCCGCCTCATGGCCCCCGTGCTCTAATTTTCGTCTTAAATCTTCCGTAAAACCAGCGTCGCGTTGGTTCCGCCGAAACCGAAGCTGTTGCTCATCACCGTGGTGAGCCCGGCGTTTTCGACCGCCTTGTTAAACACAATCGGCATGCCTTCGGCTTCGGGATCGAGCGTTTCCATGTGCATGGTCGGCGCAATGAAATCATGGCCCAGCATCAGCAGACAATAAACAGCCTCGTTGGAGCCGGCCGCGCCAAGCGCGTGCCCGGTGATGGATTTCGTGGAGCTGATGGGCGGCATTTTATCGCCGAAAACGTTATGAATCGCTTTGAGTTCCGTTATATCCCCCGCCGGAGTGCTGGTGCCGTGGGTGTTGATATAATCAATGGGGGTGTCGCAGGTGGCCATCGCCATTTTCATGCAGCGCCCGGCACCTTCGCCGGAGGGAGCGACCATGTTGTCGGTGCCGTCGGAGGTGGCTCCGTAACCGACAACTTCGCCGTAAATCGTGGCCCCGCGGGCCTTGGCGTGCTCAAGCTCCTCCAGAACCAGCATGCTCGCGCCGCCGGAAATCACAAACCCGTCGCGCTTTGCGTCATAGGGACGCGACGCGGTATCCGGCCGGTCGTTGTACTCGCTGCTCAGCGCGCCCATGGCGTCGAACATCACCGTGGAGGCCCAGAAAATCTCCTCGCCGCCGCCGGCGAAAACAATATCCTGCTTGCCGGCCTGAATCAGTTCCGTGCCGTTTCCGATGCAATGGGCGCTGGTGGCGCAGGCGGAACTGATACTATAGTTGTGCCCGCGAATCTTGAACGCCGTCGCCAGACAGGCGCTGTTGGTGCTGGACATCGTCCGGGGCACCATGTACGGACCCACCCGTTTCGGACCCTTGGTCTGGGTCAGCTCAACCGTGGCCGCCACGTTCTTGGTGGAAGTTCCCCCGGTGCCTGTAATCAGGCCGGTCCGGTCGTTGGACACCAAATCCTCGCTCAGACCCGCATGCTCAATCGCCTCCCGCAGCGCGATATAGTTGTAGGCAGCGCCCTCCCCCATGAAGCGCAACAGCTTCCGGTCCACGTGATCCTCAACATTCAGGTTGATCGGACCATACACATGACTCCGAAACCCTTTGTCACAGTACTCCTGCGAAAATTTCAGGCCGGATTTCCCCGCTTTCAGAGATTCTAAAACCTCCTCCTTATTATTTCCGATGCTACTGACAATTCCATAACCGGTGACAACGACTCTACGCATGTTGAGACTCCAACTTTTCTAAAGGGTTAGCATGTGCGGTTGCCCCATACCAAGTTTCCCCGCCTCCCGTCCATCAAAAACGCATGTTTTTGAATCATCCTTGGCGAATCCAGGCCCCCGGGGTCAAGCCCGCTCCCGAATCGAATCATTTTTGCGCCCGTTTGGGCCATGACTATTGGGTATTGAAATCTTTCGCGGATGTGATACCCGAAAATTCAACCTTAACCCGATACAATCATCTTATGGCTAAAATCAACCCCGCTTACCGCCGGCTCACCGCCGGATACCTCTTCCCCGAAATCGCCCGCCGCACCCGCGAATTCCAGGCCGCGAATCCCGAAGCCGCCATCCTCCGCCTCGGCATCGGCGACACCACCGAGCCCCTCGTCCCCGAAATCATCGCCGGCCTCCACACCGCCGTGGATCACCTCGCCTCCCGCGAAACTTACACCGGCTACGGCGACTCCGAAGGCCAACCCCCGCTGCGGCAGGCCATTGCCGACCTCTACCGCTCCCTCGGCGCAGATGTGAATCCCGGGGATGTCTTTGTCAGCGACGGCGCCAAATCCGACTCCTCCAACATCCAGTCCATCTTCGCGACCGACAGTCTCGTCGCCGTCCAGGACCCCGCCTATCCCGTCTACGTCGACTCCAACGTCATGTCCGGCCGCACCGGGCTCAAAAACGACCTCGGACAGTACGAGGGCCTCCTCTACATGCCCTGCACCGCCGAAAACAACTTCTTCCCCGAACTGCCCGACCGCAAAGTCGACCTCATATACCTCTGCAGCCCCAACAACCCCACCGGCGCCGTGGCCACCCGCGAACAGCTCACCGCCTTCGTCAACTACGCCCGCGAACACAAAGCCGTCATCATTTTCGACAGTGCCTACGCCGATTTCATCACCGATCCGGAACTCCCCCGCTCCATCTACGAAATTCCCGGGGCCCGTGAATGCGCCATCGAACTCAACAGCTTTTCCAAATCCGCCGGCTTCACCGGCGTGCGCCTCGGCTGGGCCGTTGTTCCCGCCGAACTTCAGGCCGAAGACAGCAAACCCGGCGAACTGCATAAAATGTGGACCCGCCGCCAGAACACCTTCTTCAACGGCGCCTCCAACATCGTCCAGGCCGGCGGCATCGCCGCTCTCTCCCCCGCCGGACGCGCGCAGACCCTCGAAATCGTCAAATACTACATGGAAAACGCTGCCATCATCCGCGCCTGCCTCGAAGCGCGCGGCCTGACCGTCTACGGCGGTGTCAACGCCCCCTATGTCTGGCTCAAAACCCCCGAAGGCATCGACTCCTGGGGCTTTTTTGACAAGCTCCTCACCGAATGCAACGTCGTCGGCACCCCCGGCGCCGGCTTCGGACCCAGCGGCGAAGGCTACTTCCGCCTCAGCGCCTTCGGCCACCGCGAAAACATCCTCAAAGCCACCGAACGCATCCGGACACAGTTGTCGTTGTGATGGGGTGATGAGATGCTTGGATCCAAATTCACCTTGCATCAGCCCGGCGAAGTTATATAATAAATCCATGAATGCTATATATCCCATCAGCGAGGCGCAGGCGAAGCTCTCCAAACTCTGCCGCGAAGGGAACCGGTTCGTCATTGCCAACCGGAACCGCCCGGTCATGGTTGCGCTTCCCATGAACGAATTTGAGGCCCTGATGGAAACGCTGGATGTTCTCTCCGACCCCAAAGCCATGCGCGAAATCCAGCGCGCCAACGCCGGAGAAGGGACCTACAGGCCGCTGGATTTGAATGATGAAGATTTCGGCCTCTGAACAGGTTCAAACCTGGCTCACCGCCTTGCCGCCTCAACGGAAACGCAGGGTGCGGCTCGCGCTGAGAGGTTTGGCGAAAGGACATGGCGATATCCGCCCGCTTTCCGGGAAACTGGAAGGATACAACCGCCTCCGAATCGGGGGTATGCGCATCCTCTATCGACAAACCGCTCCCAAAGAGATTCTGCTTGAATATGCCAATACCCGCGATGTTGTTTACGAACTCTTCGAGCAGCTTCTCCACGGAAACTAAGATTTCCTCATTGCAACCCCACTTAAACACCTATAGAATGTACGTATGAAACTGAAAGTCGATCCCGACCTCTGCACCGGCTGCGAGGACTGCACCCAGGCCAGCCCCGCCCTCTTCAAACTCGGTCCCGACTGGATCGCCCGCGTCGTTCAGGAGGATGTTCCCCCGGAACTTCAGGACGAAGCCCGCAAAACCAAAGACCTCTGTCAATTCGAAGCCATCTTTATCGAAGAAGAACCTTAACCCGGAGACAACGCCATGATCGCACTTGAACTGCTCTTTTTCTTCATCGTTATCGGTCTCGGCACCGTTGGCTTTCTCCAATGGCACGGCAAACGCAACCACCCCGACCGCGGCCACAAAGGCGACGCCCACAAAACCGCCGAGGAGGAGGAACTCCACAAAAAACTCGCCCATAAGTAACCCGGAACTTCATGCTGCTCTCCAACCTCCACACCCCCGCCCGTCACGCCGCCCTGCTTTCCCATCCCGTCTGGACCCGCGCCCTGGAGGGTTTGGCCAAACTCTCTCCCGACGATCCCGACGCAACCCTGGACTGGATGCCGGACAAACAAATGTTCGTCATGGTGCAGGGCTACACCACCGAAGCCCGTGACACCTGCCGCTTTGAAGCCCACCGCCGCTATATCGACATCCAATACATGCTGGCCGGCGAGGAAATCATCGAAATCGCCCCCGTCCAAGACCTGACGCCCGACACTCCCTTCGATCCGGACCGCGATCTGGCCTTTTTCAAGACGCCGGATGCCCCCTGCACCCGCCTGATCCTGCGCCCCGGCGACTTCGCGGTCTTCTTCCCCGAAGACGCCCATATGCCCAAAGTCCGCGTCCAGGCCCCCGCCCCCCTGCGCAAGGCAGTGGTTAAAGTGGATATAAGCTTGTTCGCGGATCCGCTTTGCTTGGATCTTCCGGTTTAACCCGGTTCCGACACTCGGAAAACGCCCCCCGCATTTTTCCGAGGTTCGGAAAAACGGGGAAAAGAGAAAAGACCACGGATAAAGACCACGGATGCTGAGAGGCAGAAGGGATCGGGATCAGGATGGGGGTCGGGATCGATTACGATTACGATTACGAAACGACATCCGTTGCCCCACCTGCGTTTCATCCGTTGTCCGGCAAGACTATCCGTGGTTCCACCCTTTCTTCATCCGTCCCCCCCGTTTTTTCCCAAGCCCTCTGCCTCAAAGATCAGTGTCCATCAGTGTCATCAGTGGTTCTATCCCCCTGCCTCACAGCATCCGTTGTCCGGCGCAAGCCATCCGTTGGTTCTTCCCCATCTTTATCCGTGTTCATCCGTGTCCATCCGTGGTTCACTTTTCCCCAAACATCCGCCGAAACATCGCCCGCGCCGGAGCCATCCCGCCCTCGTCCGCGATAAGTTTGGCCCGCACCTCCGCCAGACCCTCCAGCATCGCCCTCCGCTCCGGCGTATCCGTGAGCAAGGGCCCCACACCCGCCGCCAGCGCCTCCGGCGTTGCCGCATCCTGAATAAATTCCGGACACACTTCCCGCTCCGCAATTAGATTCACCATGCCGATATACTTCACCTTCACCAGCCGCTTCCCGATCGCGTACGTCATCGCCGAGGTCTTGTACACCACCAGCATCGGCGTCCCCAGCAGCGCCGTCTCCAGCGTCGCTGTGCCCGAGGTCACCAGCGCCGCGTCCACCCCCTTCACCAGCGCCCGGGTTTTTCCGACCGCCAGTTCCAACGTGTCCCCTCCGGACACCGGCCGCAGCATCTCCCGCATCCGCTCCGCCAGCGCCTCCGTCGCCGCCGCCACCCGGATCTGTAAATCCGGCCGGTCTTTTTTCAGCCGGAGCGCAGCCTCCACCATCGGCAAAAACAGCCGGTTCACCTCCTGATCCCGGCTCCCCGGCAGCAGCGCCAGCTTCGGGCCCGCGCCCCAATCCGGATCCGCCTCCACCCTCATCGTCTCCTCCACCATCGGATGCCCGAAATACCCCGCCTCCAGCCCCGTTTCCTCAAACAGCGGCGGCTCGAACGGAAAAATACAAATCAGTTGATCCAGGATTTCCGCCATTTTCGGAATCCGTCCCCGCTTCCACGCCCACACCTGCGGACAAATATACTGCACCGTCGGAATCCCCAAATCCCGCACCGCCTTGGCGAACCGTAAATTAAACCCCGGATAATCCACCAACAGAATGCCGTCCGGCGGTTCCGACCGCACCCGCACCTCCAGCGCATCGAAGATCCGCCGGAAATACCTATAATGCTTTAACACCTCCACCAGACCCATCACCGACAAATCCCGCGTGTGCTCCACCACCTCCATCCCCTCCGCCGCCAACGCATCTCCGCCGAATCCCCACGCCTTCAATCCCGGGTCCAGCGTCTTCAGACTCCGCAACAGGCGCGCCGCGTGCAAATCGCCCGACATCTCCCCCGCCAAAATCAGAATCGTCCGCGCCTCAGTCATGATCCTTCAGCCCCTGTTCAGACACCACTGCCACCGCGATGCCAAGCGCATCCGCCCCCGCCACAAACCGCTCCCGCTCCAGCACCACCGCATGACCCGCCTCCAGCGCCAGACACGAGCACTTTGCCCGCTTCAGACGTTTCAAGGTCCCCATTCCCGCCACCGGAATATCAAACCGCATATCGTGCTCCGGCTGCGCCACCTTCACCACCACGCCCCCCGCGCCGCCCACCTTCCCCGCCCGCCGGATCATCCGGTCCGTCCCCTCAAAGCCCTCCACCGCGATCACCGTCCCCCGTTTGATCACTACCGCCTGACCCGCCTTGTGCGCCGCCGACACCTTCGCCAGCTCAAAGCCCTGACGGATATCCGCCCACTCCTCCGCAGAAGGCGCCCGCCCTGTCAAAATCCCCTCCTCCGGAATGCGCGACTCCATATACCGCCCCGCATGGGAAAGCGACACCCCCAGCTTCGCCAACTCCTTTCCCACCGCCCCGAAAATCGTGTCCGCATTCCGCCGCGGCAGCGAGGAGAGCAACGCCCGCATCGGCGCATCCAGCCGGGTCAAAAACAAATTCGACGGCTTAATCTGACCCGCCATCACCGCCTCGTCAACCTCCAGCGCCTTCACCGCGTCCAGCAGCGAGCGCAAATGCCCAACATACACCCAGCGCATCTCATCCACATGCCTCGCCAGCTCCCGCCGCGTCTCCCCCCGGAACCCCACCGCCACCACACGCTCCACCCCCGCCGCGCGGGCGCTTTCCGCCAGCTCAACCGGATACATCCCCCGCCCCGCCAAAATGCAAATCGATTTCATGTCCCCCTCATGCCAAAGTCCCCCGAAAAAACAAGCCCAAGGGAATGACGAATGACGAGTGACGAATGACGAGTGTCGAGTGTCGAATCTTTCGCCCTAATTTTTTTTGTCGCACATCCTTCTGACACCTCATTCTGACATTCCATTCTTTCACCCTTCCCCATTGCCTCCCACTTAAAAAAATGGCATAACCACCCTGTGACGCAACATTCACCTCCTTTCAAAACCCTGCAAAGCCACCCCGACATCACCGTCGAGGCCGGAATTCCCCTGTCCACCTGCGGAACCTTTCAAGTGGGCGGCCCCGCCAAAATCCTCATCACCTGCGGCACCCCGGAGGCCCTCGCCAAGGTTCGCGCCCTCGCCGCCGAGCTCCCCCCTCCCCTCGCCTTCATCGGCGCCGGCAGCAACATCCTCTTCGCCGACACCGGCTGGCCCGGCACCCTCGTCCGCTACACCACCGACACCTTCACCCCGCCCCGACCTCTCCCCGACGGATCCTGGCGGGTCAATGCCGCCATCCAGCTCGACGCCCTCGCCGCCTGGGCCTGCGATCAAGGCATCAAAGGCTGGGAAGCCTTCTCCGGCATCCCCGGCACCGTCGGCGGCGCCGTCGTTGGGAACGCCGGCGCCTGGGGCGTGCAAATGGAACACATGCTCTGTGCCGTCCACGGCTGGGATGCCGCCGGACAGCCCCGCGATTGGACCGCCGACGACTGCGCTTTCACCTACCGCGACTCCCGCCTCAAACACGACGGAAGCTGGGTCGGCGAAATCACCCTCCTCCCTCTCCCCGGCGATCCCCAACAGCAACAGACCGAACGCGCCCGCATCCTCGCCCTCCGCGCCGAAAAGCATCCCGACTGGCGGACCACCCCCTGCATTGGCAGCTTTTTCAAAAACATCCAGCCCAGCTCCGCCGCCGAACGCCGCCAGGCCGCCGGCTGGTTCCTCGAACAGGTCGGAGCCAAAACTGAAACCGAAGGCGGTGCCGCCGTCTACGAAAAACACGCCAACATCCTCATCAAAGCCGCGCCGACCTGCACCGCAACCGACGTCCACCGCCTCGCCCTCCGCCTCCAGCAACGTGTCCACGAAAAATTCAACATCCAGCTCGAACGCGAAATTCAAACACTCGGGTTTTAAGCAAAAAGTCAACTCAGCACAATCAAAGCAAACACACCTGTCGCTATCTCCATCGGAGATCGATTAAGATTACGATTACGATTAAGAAACAACATCCGTTGTCCGGCAACGCTATCCGTGGTTCATTCCCTGTTTTCATCCGTGGTCCGGCAACGCTATCCGTGGTTCATTCCCTGTTTTCATCCGTGGTCCGGCGCAAGCCATCCGTTGGTTCATCCCCTATTTTCATCCGTGGTCCGGCAACGCTATCCGTGGTTCATTCCCTGTCTTCATCCGTGTCCATCCGTGTTCATCCGTGGTTAAATTCCCCCTCTTCATCCAAGCCGCAGGACCGCCGCCGTGGCAAGAACCGCCGTTTCCGCCCGCAGGATCCGCGGTCCCAGACTGACCGGCCTCACCCCCGCCGCCGCGAACAGCCCGTATTCGCGTTCCGAATAATCACCCTCGGGTCCGATCCAGACCCGGAGGTCCCCGTCTCCCCGCCCCGCCAAAACCCCTCCAATCGGCGGCGGATCCCCGCACAGCGCCGCCACCAGCCGGCCGTCCTCCCCCTCCGTCCCCGCCAGACTCTCGTCCACCGAAAAACAGACCGCCAACGCCGGCAACCACGGATTTCCGCACTGCTTCAGCGACTGAATCAGCTTGTCCCGCCAGCGCTGACATTTTTCGTCCACGCGGTCCTTTTTCAGTTCCGCCACCGCATGATCACTCTGCAGCCACACCAGCCGGTCCACCCCCAGCTCGCCCGCATAGCGCAGCACCTCGTCCCAGGCCGCCTGCTTCAGCCCCCCCACATACAGCGTTAACTTCGGCAAAGACGGAGCGCACCGCTCCACCGAATGAATCAACACCTCCGCCGCCTTTTTCTCACAGCGGATCAGTTCTCCCCCCCCGCGGTCCCCCCGGCCGTTCAGCACCATCACGTCCGTCCCGACCCCCGCGCGGCGCACCTGACTCAAATGACGACTCTCCTCCGGCGAAAGCGACAGCTCGCCCGGCTCCAGGCGCTCCACATCCGCAAAACACCGGAAATCCGGAAGATTCATCGTCAGCCTTTGGATTCCGAGAGTTTGTTCAACTCCTCGCGGCGGCGGGCGAACTCATCCATGTTCTTCTGAAACTTCTTCTCTTCCGGCTGAAGTTCATCGGACAGCATGGCCCCAAGCTGTTCGATCATCTTTTTGATTTTGCCGCCGAACTTCGAGGGGGTCTCCACCTGAACCCGGATATGCAAATCGCCGTTCCCGTAGCCGCGGGGATCTTTCACGCCCTTGTTTTTCAGACGCAGCATCCGGCCCGACTGCGTTCCCGCCGGAATTTTAATCCGCGAGGAGCCGTCCAGGGTCGGCACCGTCACTTCTCCGCCCAGCGACGCCACCGAAAACGGCACCGGAACCGTGATCAGCAGATCCAGATCATGCCGTTCAAACAGCGCGTGGGGTTTCACATGAATAATCACATACAAATCCCCGGCCGCCCCCCCGCGGGTTCCGCCCGCGCCTTTGCCCTGCACCCGCAGCCGCGAACCGGTTTCCACCCCGGGCGGAATCCGCAGGGTGATCGACCGCTTGCCCTGCATCTGACCGCTTCCGCGGCATTTTTTGCAGGGATTTTTGATTTTTTTGCCGGTGCCGCCGCAATCCGGACAGGCCTGCCGCACCTGGAAAAATCCCTGCGACATCAGCACCTCTCCCTGCCCGCGGCAGGTCGGACAGGTTTCCACACTGCTCCCGGGCTCCGCCCCGGTGCCGCTGCACGCGTCACATTCCACCTGCACATTAAAGGACAATTCCCGGCGCGATCCGAACACCGCCTCCTCGAAATCGATCTCCAGATCAAACCGCAGATCCGAGCCCCGGTTCGCGTCGCGTCCGCCCCGGCCGCCGCCTCCGCCGCCTCCGAAGAAATTCTCGAAAATGGAACCGCCTCCGCCGCCGAAGGCACCCATAAAGGTCCGCAGTGCCTCTTCCAGATCCACACCGCCGAAGCCGCCGGCACCCCCGCCGCCGCCCCGTCCGGGACCGAACGCCGCGTGACCGAACTGATCATAGCGCTGGCGCTTCGTCTCGTCACTGAGGACCTCATAGGCCTCCGTCACCTCTTTAAACTTCTCCTCCGCCGCCGTGTCGCCCGGGTTTTTGTCCGGGTGATACTTTACCGCCATTTTGCGGTACGCTTTTTTAATCTCCTCCTTGGACGCGCCTTTCTGCACCCCCAGGGTATCGTAATAATCCGCCTTCGACGACATCAGCCTGCCTCCGTTGTGGTTTCCGGCGCCTCATCGGCAGCGGCTGCTTCAGCCGGGACCTCCTCCGGCGTCACCGCTTCGGGAGCCGCTTCAGGCGCGCCCTGCGACACCACGACCTGACACGGACGCAACAGCCGCTCGCCCAGTTTGTAGCCCCGGCGCGTCATGGCCACCACATGCTCCGCCGGCACCTCCGGCGACGGCACGTGCGCGATTGCCTCGTGCAGATTCGGATCAAACTTCGCGTTCTCCGCGTCCAGCGCGGTCAAATTGTATTTTCCGAGAATGGAAAGCAACTGCCCCTGCACCAAAGCGAAGCCCTTCATGACGTCCTCGGCCACTCCGACATCCGCCGCGTTTTTCAGGCCCAGCTCGAACGAATCCAGCACCGCCAGCAAATCGCCGCAGATATGCTCCAGCGAGCGCACCGTCCATTCCTCTTTCTCGCGGCGGGTGCGCTTCCGGAAATTCTCGAAATCGGCGCGCAGGCGGAGCAACTGCTCCTGCATATCCTTCACAGGATCCACCGCCGGCGCCGGTTCTTTGGCTTGATGCTCCTTCGCATCCACCTCCACCGCGGCTTGGTTCTCCGGAGAGTCGTTCAGAATCGCCTCCGCCGCTTCGACCGCAATATCCACAGCCTCGTCGTGTTCAGGTTCGTTTTTTTTCGCCTCGGATTGCTTACTCATACTGGAATTCTCCTGAAAAGGGTTAACAATTTATAAATCGGTTTATCCGCTCATGGACGGATTTTGGAAGGCGGGAGGATAACGCCTAACCCGGCAAATGGCAAGAAAGGAAGACATTCATTCTGCGTGCCGCGGAAGACGGAACGTTCCGCCCGAAGCCGTTCTCACGGCGCGATCGCGGCGGGTCCGGTGCGCCTCGGGCTGATATCCGCCGTGGTGCGGAGCAGTTCGCCCAGGGTCGTGCGCCCCTGCAGCACCTGTTGCCAGCCGGCGGCCCGCAGCGGGATCATTCCCTGCTCCAGCGCGGCCTGATACAACCGGGGGCTGGCGCTCCGTTTGGCCACCAGGCTCCGCAACCCTTCAGAAACTTCCAGAATCTCAAAGAGAGCGACCCGGCCGTGATAGCCAGTGAACCGGCAGGCGGGACACCCCTGCGCTTCCCAGATCCGGGCATCCGCCGTGATCGGCGGCATCAGCGGATACCCCTCCTCCCTCATGCCCGGGTCCAGGGGCCGGGCCTGACGGCACTGCGGACACAGCAGCCGCACCAGGCGCTGGGAAATCACCCCCTCCAGACTGGAGGCCACCAAATAGGGCTCAATCCCCATGTCAATCAGCCGGGTCGCGGCGCTGACGCTGTCATTGGTATGCAGGGTGCTCAACACCAGATGGCCGGTCAGCGCCGCGCTTACAGCGATTCCGGCCGTCTCGTCATCGCGGATCTCCCCCACCAGAATAATGTCCGGATCATGGCGGAGCACCGAACGGAATCCCTGGGCAAAGGTGAACCCGATCCCGGGCTGAACCTGAAGCTGCGTGATCCCGGGAATCTGATATTCAACCGGATCTTCAAGGGTGATGATTTTCCGCTCGCGGTTGTTGGCTTCGTCCAGCACCGCATACTGACTGGTCGTTTTGCCGCTCCCGGTGGGCCCGGTGAACAGAACCAGTCCGTGCGGCCGCTGAATCAGCCGGTCGAGCTGCTGCCGCTGCCCTTCCGGCAGACCCAGTTCGTGGAGTCCTAAAAAGGTGTCGCTCCGGTTCAACAGCCGAAGCGCCAGCGTTTCCCCGTAGCGGGTGGGCAGCACCGACACGCGGATATCCAGCTGTCCGCCGTCCATTCGTTTTTCAAACCGGCCGTCCTGAGGCAGCCGCCGGTCCGCAAGATCCAGACTCGCCATGACTTTAAGACTGGAAACCACCGCTTTACGGAACGCGCCAATGCCCCGGGGAAGCGGAATATCATGCAACACCCCGTCAATCCGGAAACGGGCGATCAGGTCGTCTTTTGTGGGCTCCAAATGAATATCACTGGCCTGGATGGCCATCGCCTCGCTAAGAATCTCATCAATAAAAGCCCGAATGCCCGGAGGCTCACCGTTAACAGTCCCGGAAACCTCGCCCGAGGACGGATCCATCCATCCCAGATACGCATCCAGCCCCAGACCATAGAAATGGGAAATCAGTTGGGTCAGTTCGGAGGCCTCACACAGAACCCAGTCGATCGGACGGTCCATCAGGACATTCAATTCCGCCATCTCTCCGGCGGTTCGTTCATGATCCGTGGCCAGGAGAAGGGTCGCGCCGTTGACCGCCACCGGCAGGATTCGGAAACGCGCCACCGCCCGGACCGGAACCTGCCTCAGAACCGACTCCTCAATCTGAAGATTGCGGGTGTTCAGGCGGGGCGGGCCTCCCGCTTCCGCGCCCCTGTCGGGAGGCGGCGGACTCACGGGGCCTCCAGAATCGTTGCGGTGTTGAGAGGCAGAGGCGTCAGAGCCCCGTTCCGCTCCAGCGAAAGGTGATCCCGATGAATCCCCTCCACCTGAAAGCCTTCAAACGAATCCCCCACCTCAAGAAGAATCTGCCCCCCGGAGGGACGGACGTCCAACAAGGCGCGTCTGCGGCCGTCAAGCCGGTGAACCACGCCGGCATAGCGGACCTCAATGCGGCGCGGCTCCGGTGGCGGCTCCGGAGGAGGCGGAGGGGGCGGCGGTGGCTCCGGCGGCAGGATGATTTCTTCAACGAGGTCAAGCAGATCGTCTCTGACAGGATCCGGCTCCTCCACAAGCAGCGCCGCCGGATCGGGCCGCCATCGCGCCTGACTTTCCGAAACAAAAAGATTATGCCGCAGAAGCGGTCCCTCCTGCTCCTGTTCAAAACCGGAAAGGCCCCCCCCCCGGAAGCGTTCCTCAGTTTCCCCGCTCCGGGACAGAGGCGGATCCTCATTGGGTTCCCGGGACAGCAGCACATACACCCCTGCGCCGACGAAAAGCAGGATCGCGGCCAGCAGGGCTTTCTCTGCGGATTGGGAATTTCGGAAATCAAAGTCAGAACTCAAAACACCACCTCCCCGTCAAAAATTCCGGTCCAGGACACAAACCCGGGCTCCTCCGCATCCTCCGGCGGCGGCTCGGTTTCCGGGGCTGTCGGTCCTCCGAATCCGACAGCGTTCCAAAGCACATGCACCCTCAAGCGTTCCGGGTCCTCGGGAAACTGACTTTCCACATGCAAATGCTGAAGCGCGAAAAACAACTCTTTATTCTGAATTTCATGCAACAGACGGGCCAGCGCCTCGTACGAACTCTCAAAAACAACATATACCGGATAGACCATCATGGCCGCCCCCCCCTCCCGGGGATACAGCACCGGCGGCAGGGACTGTACCTGGAGAATCTCGGGGATGTCCATCCGGATACACTTCACCAGAATACGGAGGGTTGCGGTCAACTGCCCCTGACGAATTTCAGCCTGCTCACTCTCGGCGATCGTATCCGGAATCCCAAGGTGGGGCGGCAGGACCGTGACATGTTCCTGAGAAAGCTTCAGCAACAACTGCCGGGCCTCAATAATCGCAATTTTAAAATCAATCCGGCCCTCGGGATTCCGGGGAAAAATTTCAGCGAGGCTTTTTTGCCGGAACTGCTGAACCCTCGGCTCCAAGGCCCCCCATTCCCGGACCAGATAGGCATAACGGGCACGGTCACGCAACAAAAGCTCCTGCAGCGGGCGTCCGCCTTCTCCCGCTTCAAAGACCTCAACCTCTTGACGAAGATCCTCCAGACCTTGCCGAAGCTGCCCCTGCCGTTGATACAGGACAATCAGCCGCAGCCCCCCGGCGACTAAAAGTAGAGCCCCCAGGAGCATAAAGACATGCCTCGCACCGAACCCCGGGCGGTCCGCATCCGTAAGTGCCCGGATCATTGCGGCCTCCCGCGAAGGCGGATTTCCAACGCGAAACGGCGCAGGCCCTCAAGATTCCACA
Organism: Verrucomicrobiota bacterium; assembly: GCA_020831625.1. GTDB lineage: Bacteria > Verrucomicrobiota > Kiritimatiellia > SS1-B-03-39 > UBA6053 > PXAS01. The sequence continues at coordinate 19,634 of JAFIGD010000032.1, forward strand.
TCTCACTGACCACGGAACGCCGCCGGATCTGATCATCCGGCAACAGATCCACACTTTCGATAAACGGGTGCAGCCGGAGAGCCTCAATCATGTGCCGAACCGTGGAAAGATCCTCCACGGGGGTGTAGCCCTCCAGAATGACCGTCGAAATCCTGCCCGCCATCGGCGGCGGCAGACGCCTCGGCGAAAGATCCGAAAAGTAGGCATCGGCATCCGCGGCCAGCACAAACCAGTCCAGAGGATCGCGGGCCTCCTGCACCGCGTCCAAGACCCTGGCCATTCGCGGATAATTCCGGGCCGCATCCCTCAACGGCAAGACGGTCCCGCTCAATCCGGCCATCCGCTCCGCAAGTTCCGCCCGTTCCGCCTCCACCGCCTGGAACGCCTCAAGATGTTCACGGGCCTGAACCGTCCGCCGCGCCAGACTGCGGTTGACGCGGTGCGCATGCATGGAAAGCATAGACAAAGACACAAAAATCAGCCCGTACACCGCCGCCCACAGCAGCCCGCTCCGCCGCCGGTGCCGGGCCAGTTGCAGATCCCGGGGAAGCAGGCTGACCTGCTGCGACCGGTCCGTCACCAAACAGGTGCGCGACAGCCCCTGCCCGATCACCGGAGCCGGATCCAGAGTCTCCAACACCTTCACCGGAACCGAGGTTTCCCGGCTCAGGTGCGAAAGCACCTCCGGCGCGGGCACAATCTCTCCGGCGATCCACACGGTTTTGATCAAATTCGTTTCCGGAAGCGAGGCCTGGAACTCCCGCAGGGCCGCAACCACCTCCTGAATCCAGCGCTGAGTATAGGACGGCGGCATATCCGGAGCCGGACCGGGTTCCGCGGCTTCAGGTTGAAGTCTGGCTCCCGGGATTTGAAGCGTGCGCAAATCATGAACCGCCATACCGATCCCGGCCATGCATTCACATCGGTCCCCCGCAATGTAGACACAGAAAAGCGGGTCGCGGTCTCCCGGAGACACCCGCTGCCGCACCCCCTCGTAATACGCCAGAGGGAACGGGAGCACATCCAAAAGCTTCAGACCCGCGGAACGGACGACGGAAACCTCCCGCAACAGCGTGTCCTCCCGCACCGTAAACAAAACCAATGCGCGATTCGCGCCCCACACCCCCATCGAAAACTCCGTGACCGCGCGGCTGTCGCTCAACGCCTCAAAATCCCGGGAATGCCTCCGAACCAACTGCCGAAGCGAGTCTGCAGACCGCAGGGGCGGCGGCTTGAGACAGCGGACCGCTAAATGAGTGCTCCGCAGACACAGGACACAAGGCAGCGTGTTCCACTTTCGGGCGGCCATTGCCTGCCATAACGCGTCCGCCCGCGCGGAGGCCTCCACCGGAAGCGTGAGCGAGTGACGGTCTTGAAGCACCGCCTTGCCACTCCGGATCCGGAACCGGAGCATCTCCAGCCCGTCAAGGCCCGGCACCAACGCCACATACTCACGGGAGAATATCAACGGTCTCAGGCGCATCCCGCTCACCTTCGGGTTTGCCCGGTCACGGGAACCAGCGACTCCCCGCGCTCGGAAATGACCGTTGCGGTCACAAAAATAATCAGATTCCGCTGCTCCTCGGTAATGTCCGTCCGCTTAAACAATTCCCCCACCAGCGGCAACGAACTTAAAAAGGGAACCTGGCGCACCGTCTCCTGACTCACCGTCCGCACCAGCCCCCCCATCACCACGGTCTCTCCGCTTTCCACCACCACTTTGGTCTGAACCTCCCGGCGGGAAATCCGGGGCAGTTTCACCACCACCTGCCGGATCTGATTGCTTTCCAGTTCAGGCTGGCCGCGGTCCTCCTGATACGAAATAAATTCCATCAGCTCACTGATCGTCGGTGTCAACAACAGACTGATCGTCCGGTTGTCCGCCCCCACACTCGGCACCGCGACCAGCGTGAACCCCAGCTCTGCGGTCCGGGGCGTGCCCTTGGGAATCAACGCGGTAACCGTGTACTTGCGGTTGTCGGCATCCACCAGCGCGAAGGCCTGCGCCTGAAACTCTTCATAATACAGCAAATCATCTCCGTCCCGCAGCTTGGCGGGGTTATTATTCAGGGTGGTTACGCGCGGCACCGAAAGCGTGCGCCCTTTTCCGGAGATTTCCAGCGCATGCAGCACTGCCTGAAACATCGGTTCGGTTAACAGCCCGCTGTACTCCAGATTCAAGCCCTGCGGTGCCGTCGGCGGATTCCCGTCCCGCAACAACCCGAAGGATCCCTGGGGCCCCAGCGGAAACGGCCCGGCACTGTCACTGCGGTACGGCTGAAACTCGATCGAACTCCCCTCGCCGATCACCGTGCGGGGTTGGCGGCTCATCACCCCGTTCTCCATCACCTGCGCCTCGGAAACCACCAGCGGAGACCCCAGAATCCAATCAATCCCGATCTCCCGGAGGTCGGATTGACTGATCTCAATAAACCGCGCCTCAATCAACACCTGCGGCGGGGTGGTGTCCAGGGCCCGCACGATCTCCTCAACCACCGCCAAATTTTCCGGTGTATTCCGGACAAACAGCGTATGGCTGTTTAAATCCACGTGAAACCGCCCTCCGTGCTCGGACGGCACAAACATCTCCACCACCTCCTTAAAATAGGAAATCGCCTCCGGCAACACCGTCGCCTTGCGGGTGAGCGCCGAAATATCACTCTCACTCATCCGTTGATTCTCCGGCATCACCCCCCAGGAAAGCCCGTGAAACTGATGCCCCGTCTGCAGCCGGTAAATCCGCGTTTCCATCGGCGGCGCACGCTCGGGATCCTGAGCCGTCACCCAGATACTGTGACGCCCGGGATGAAACTGAACCCGGAAATGACGCGATAAATAGTCCAGGATTTCACGCAACGGCACATCGTTCGCCTGAATATCCACCGTTTCATTCCCCCCCAGCGAGGGATCGGCGATCATGTTGATCTCCTCATCCTCCGACAGAGCCCGGATCAGCGTCGATAAATTCGCATCCGCCAAATGCAGAGTGATCGGCCGGGCCAGAACCTCCTGAATCGGTGCCTGGGACCGCAACACGCCGGCTTCCGCCGCCTCCACCGCCCGCCGCATGCGGAACGTGTCGGGAATTTGACCCGCATCCCGCGCGTCCTGAATTGCCTTGCGGCGGTTTAATTCATCATCCACCCCCGAAACCACCGCCCGCTGGTCGAGCATCGCGCTCAACACCCGGTTCCGCAGCCCCTGCAGGGCCGGAGAGCCCGGCGAAACCCGGGACGCCTGCATCAAAACCCGAAGCGCTTCCGCATAAGCCCCCTCCGCATACAAAGCCTCCGCCTCGATCATAAATGGATCCAATTCCGCCTCCGCACCGGCAGACACAGACTCCGCAGAGGAACGGGGAGCGGCAGGCGTCACACATCCGGCCAAAACACCGGCACCACAAAGCAGCAGAACCCGACAAAGGGTGCAAAACCACCCGCCTGAAGTGGATTTCCGCAATAAAACGGTATGAATTTGATCGTTCATGTGCATATAATTCCGAGGAGTATTGAAGGTCTACTAAAATAGTATTGTCGCAAGTCTAATTAAGATGCTATATAATCACAATCTGTTCGCAATAGGTCAAGAACTTATCCCAGGAAACTATTATGAATGCACACTCAGGATTGTTTATGCCGCGTCCGACCCGCTTCCCGACCCTGATTTGGGGGTTCCTCCTCTTCACCCTCACCTCTGCGGCCGCCGTTGAACTGCAGGACGCCGAAACCGCCCTCTTCCGTCTGGACCCCGAAACCCACTGGACGGTGTTCGGCCGGCTCGAGCAGGGCAAACGCCAAGTCTCCCAACGGTCAGGAACCCTGACCCTGGACACCCGCCGCATCACCGCCGGCATCACCGCCCGGCTCCTGCCCGGTGCCTATGGCTGGTCTGAAGTCGGCATCAGCCAGGCTGAAGTCCGCGGCCGCATCGGCCCCACTCTGGAACATATGGATGAGGAAGGCGTCACACATCAGGTCTCTGCATGGTCCGAACCGGACCGCAAAGGCGATCCCAACCTTGCCTGGGGCATCGGCGGCGGACTGCTCCTCTTGGACGCCATCCTGAAAGAATCCCCGGTTCTGGGTCCCCGGGAATGGGTCCAGCTCGAACTTCAAGCCTCATACCGTGTGGCCCGCTCCGATCTTCCGGCCGCCGACGACGACACCCTGCGCTGGGCTGATTCCCGGATCACTCCCATGCTCATCTATATCCGCGACCAGCGCGGAGACCCCACCCTCGCCTCCTTCAGTCCCACCGGATATACCCTCCGCGCCGGCATCAGCCTTTATCGATCCCGGGCGGATTTGGGACGCACGTCCTTTGAAACCGAAAACGGCGTCGGCTTCGAACTCGGCAGCGATCTTCGTCTCCGCAGCGGATGGATCTGCCGCCTGCAGGCGTCGTGGCTGGATTCCTCCAACCGCGAAACCTCCCTCGCCATCCTCCGGCGGTTCTAAAGTAAAAATTCATCTTGCAGAAACCCTGCAAGACCGCTATAAGCACCCTCCCATCGGTCGGGGCGTGGCTCAGCCTGGTAGAGCGCTTGCTTCGGGTGCAAGAAGTCGCAGGTTCGAATCCTGTCGCCCCGACCATTTTAATTTTATGAGATCCGTTGTGATGGCGTAGTGTTTTAAGTTGTGATCAATACCCTGTTCCCCCACCAACGCAACACCCCATCACCGCCGCCCCGGTCTCACGTCTCTAAACTTCAAGCCTTTGGCGGCGAAGCTTCCTGGTGATTTTCTGTGATCCAATCCCCCCCCTCCCGTCAAGTGACCGATCTGCATGTGGTCCGGACCGAGCCCCTCCCCAGCCCCGAGGAATTGTGCAGCCGGGTCAGCCGCTCCGATGAACAGGCCGATTTTGTCGCCAAAAGCCGCGATGAAATTCACAACATCATTTTCGGAACCGATCCCCGCTGGCTGCTGATCGTTGGCCCCTGCTCCATTCACGATCCCGCAGCCTGTCACGAATACGCGCAAAAACTCGCCAAACTCGCTCAAGAGGTCAGTGACCGCATCTTCATCGTCATGCGCGTCTATTTCGAAAAACCCCGCACCACCGTCGGCTGGAAGGGGCTCATCATGGATCCCCACCTCGACGGCTCCCACGACATTCCCGAAGGCCTCCGCCTTGCGCGCCACATTCTGCGGGACATTCTCGATCTCGGTCTGCCCACCGCCACCGAACTGCTCGACCCCATCACCCCGCAGTACATCGCGGATCTGGTCAGCTGGTCCGCCATCGGCGCCCGCACCACCGAATCCCAGACCCACCGCCAAATGGCCTCCGGCCTGTCCATGCCCCTCGGCTTTAAAAACGACACCCATGGCGACATTCAGCCCGCCATCAACGCCATTCAGGCCGCCAACCGCGACCAGACCTTTCTCGGGGTCGACCGCTTCGGACGCGCCAGCGCCGTCACCACCAGCGGCAACCCCTCCTGCCACATCATCCTGCGCGGCGGCAGCCAGCCCAATTACAGCCCGGAGGATGTCGCCTTCGCCGTCTCCGAACTCGAAAAACACCATCTCGCCCCCGCACCGGTCATGGTCGACGCCTCGCACGCGAACTGCAAAAAAGATCATAACCTCATGCCCGATGTGTACCGGGAAATTCTCCGTCAGCGCGTGGACGGCAACAGCCACCTCATCGGTGCCATGCTCGAAAGCAATCTCGAGGGCGGTGCCCAGGCCTTCCCGCAGCCCAAAGACGCCCTCCGCTACGGCCAGTCCATCACCGACAAGTGCATCGACTGGGCCACCACCGAAGCCCTCATCCGCGAAACCCACGCGGCCCTCGCCTAAGCGCCTCCGGCGGATCTCCTGATGTCCGATTTAACCCTGAATCCCACCTTTCTCCAGGCCTGCCGCGGCGAAAAACCCGCCCACACCCCCGTCTGGCTCATGCGCCAGGCCGGACGCTACATGGCCGAATACCGCGCCCTGCGCGCCCAACACTCCATCCTGGAGATGATCAAGGATCCCGAAAAAGCCGCCGAAGTCACCCTCCAGCCCGTCAACGCCTTCCCGGTCGACGCCGCCATCATCTTCGCCGATATCCTCACCCTGCTCGAACCCATGGGCATGAACCTCGAGTTCATTTCCGGCAAAGGCCCCGTCTTTCACAACCCCGTCCGCGATCCCGCCGATATCCGCGCCCTCAAGCCCATCAACGCCCGCCGCGACCTGGACTTCACCCTCGACGCCATCCGCCTCTCCCGCGAACGGCTTGAGAACCGCATCCCCCTCCTCGGCTTCTCCGGCGCCCCCTACACCCTCGCCTGCTACGCCATCGAAGGCGCCGGCAGCAAAGATTTCGACAACGTCCGCGCCTGGATGTTCGCCCATCCCCGCGACTGGGCCGACCTCATGGACCGCCTCACCGATGCCGTCACCGACTATCTGCTCGCCCAGATTGAGGCCGGGGCCCAGGCCGTGCAGCTCTTCGACAGCTGGGCCGGCAGCCTCTCCCTCGCCGATTACCGCCGCTTCGCCGCCCCCTGGACCCGCCGCATTTTCGACACCCTCGCCCGCGAGGCCCCCGGCGTTCCCCGCATCCACTTTTCCGCCAACGGCGGCCATCTCCTCGACGAAATCGCCACCTTCCCCCTCTCCGTCCTCAGCCTCGACTGGCGCGTCGACGCCGCCGCCGCGATCGCGAAATACGGAAACAGCGCCGCGTACCAGGGCAATCTCGATCCCGCCCGCCTCCTCGCCTCCGACGAGGCCGTCCTGGAAGGCGTCGCCGCCGTCAAACAGGCCTTCTCAGGCGCAAACGGACACATCTTCAATCTCGGACACGGGGTCATCAAAACCACCCCCCCCGAGCGCGTGAAGCTCCTAATCGACTGCGTTCACGGACTTTAAAGGTCCGAACCGCCGCGGAGCAGAATCCGCAAATCCTGAATCGCCAGATGCGCCTTGGTCACATGCGCCGCCATCGTCAGCGAATGATTGTGCACAAATCCGTACTCGCTGCCGTTAAGCACCACCGGACTCACCATCGGCTTCGACGCCGCATACAGTTCGCTGAGAATCCGGTTCATCAACCCCATGCCGTTGAAGTCGTTCAGGATGGATTCATAATCCGTCCGCAGCGCCAGCATCGTGTGGTACATCACATACACACTGCCGCGGATTTCATAGAATTCATCATCCCGCATCCGCCAGTGCGTGGTGCGGTCGGGATCATACTGATCAATAAAATCCGCTTCATCCTCCCCCAATTCCCGAACGATATCCGACCGGTCCAAAAACGGATTGAATTCATAGGTGGTCGCATTCTGACGCATGCGGAACCCGAAACTGCCCAGACGGAACTGCTGACGGCGCAGCCAGCCCTCCAACTGGTCCTGACGCGCGACAAAAACGCGGGATTCGGAACCGCTGTTGGCGATGGCCTCCAGATAGGTCTCCAAAAACTTGATCCCTTCCCGGTATTGGGACTCGGTGGAGGGAATAATCCAGCTGTTGTGATTAAAGTTAAAGCGGGCCTCGGCTTCAATCAGCTCCTCGCGTTCCAGCGACTGCGCGCGCGAACGGCTGAAATCCTGACGCAGCGAGTGGACAAAATCCCGCAACTGAATCACCATGCCGTACTCAAAATTGCGGATATTATCCACAAAGATTGCCGGCGAAAACCGGTCGTTGGAGAGATATCCGCCCCGGCGGGGATCCAGCAGCCACTCGGCCAAATCAATCGTCGTCGCCACCGTCGTGTACCCGGTCGGCAGCCGCCGGGTACTGTCGGGGGCAACATGCCCCATCTCAATCGCGCGCTCCCGGGCGCGGACATCCACATCAAACACCGGCGGAATCCGGCTGATGTACATGCAAATGGTAACAATAATCAGCGCCAAACCCGAAATGCCGCGCAGCGACCGCCGCAGCCAGACATTGCTCATCCACGATGCTTTCGACTTCACCTCCACCGGCGGCGGCGGCATATCGCCGGACGCGGAACCGCCGGAAGACGCGTCCCCGGCGGAAGAAGCGTCGGGCGATGCGTCGGAAGAAATAACAGTCGCGGACTCTTCGGGAGAAGAGACCGGATCTTTCAAAGGGGTGTCGGCATCGGATTCCATATCCTGCACATACCCGATGCAATGCCGATAGGCAAGCCGCTGTCTGCAAGAAAACGCGCAGCGCAATCCCGTCAACGATGAAAAATGGTGGAGCGGAAGGGAATCGAACCCTCGACCTCTGCATTGCGAACGCAGCGCTCTCCCAACTGAGCTACCGCCCCATGGATCATCGAACACATTTCTCTTAATCATTCCCCGCCCGATTGCAATCCAAAATCCATCCGCAGTTCGCACAATCAAACACATCCCCGGAATGGAAGGGTCCCCTTCACCGGTCTGAATTGTCTGCCGGAGTTTGTGCAACAAGCGGATCCGGAAATCGCCGCTAACGCGATGATTTGCGCCATTCATCAGGCGACCTATCTCATCAACCGCCAGCTCAAAAGCCAACGCCGCGCTTTTGAAGAAAAAGGCGGCTTCGGCGAGGAATTGTACCGCAGCCGAAAGCGCCGCCGGGAAAACGGCTGAGGCGTCAGCTTCGGGTCGGACCCCTCGGACCCGCGGGACTCGTCGGTGGGGGATGCGGTATGCGTTTTTTCCGACAGGTCGGACGGGTCAGACGAGTCCGACTTACCCCACCCCTTAGCCGAAAAGCATCAGGTTGGCACTGGGCCGTGGGCGGTGGACCGTGCACTCCGCACTCCGCACTCCGCACTCCACACTTGACCTTCCGCCCCGCTCCGCTACGAATTCCCCATCCATGCCAGCCCTTACCCCCAAACAAGCCCTCAACAAAGCCTTTCTCAAACTCCGCCCCGCCCGCCGGGCGGTCGAGGGCTTTCAGGCGGCCCTGGGCACCCTGCTGGACCGCGTCTCCCCCGGCGAATCCGAGGAATTCCATAAAAACCTCATCACCGACTTCCTGAACGCCGTCGGTTTCGCCCCCGACCACTACATCAACACCAAGGGCCGCAACGACCTGGTGATCCACAACGGCGACAGCTCCCGCTCCTCCGTGGGGGTCATCATCGAGACCAAAAGCCCCGGCAACAGCGCCGAAATGCCCCGTCCCGGCCAGCTCAACACCAAGGCCCTCCAGGAACTCCTCCTCTACTACCTCCGCGAGCGCGTCACCCACAACAACCTCGAACTCCGCCACCTCGTCGTCACCAACGTCCACGAATGGTACCTCTTCGACGCCCGCGACTTCGAAGCCCGCTTCGCCCACGACCGCACCCTCACCGCCCTCTTCAACGACTTCGAAGCCGGCCGCCTCGCCGGCGGCAAAACCCGCGACTTCTACAAAGACATCGCCGCCCCCGCCCTCGATGCCGCCCTGCCCCTGATCGAGTTCGTTCATCTTGATTTCCGCGACTTCGACGTTCAAAGTTCGACGTTCGATGTTCAACGTTCGCGTTCCTCCTCCCCTCCCGACTTCAACGTTCGAAGTTCAACGTTCGATGTTCGACGTTCGCTTTCCTCCTCCCCTCCGTCCCCCTCCGCCCCTGCCGATGCGGAGACCGGCGCTCCTGTCCCATTCGTCACTCGTCATTCGTCACTCGTCATTCCCTCCAAGCTCCTCTCCCCCACCCACCTCCTCAAACTTCCCTTCACCAACGACTCCAACAGCCTCGACAAAGGCTTCTACAGCGAGTTGCTGCACATCATCGGACTCACCGAGCGAAAAGAGGGCTCCAAAAAGCTCATCGAGCGCAAGCCCCCCGGCGGGCGCGACCCCGGCTCCCTGCTCGAAAACGCCATCACCCAGCTCGACAGCCTCGACAAACTCTCCCGCCTCGACCGGCCCGGACGCTACGGGGCCGACCGCGACGAGCGCCTCTTCAACGTCGCCCTCGAACTCGCCATCACGTGGACCAACCGCATCCTCTTCCTCAAGCTCCTCGAAGCCCAGCTCATCGCCTACCACAAGGGCGACCGCGAGCACGCCTTCCTCCACAGCGAAAAAGTCGGCAGCTACGACGAACTCAACAGCCTCTTCTTCGAGGTCCTCGCCCGCCTCCCCGCCGAACGCGGCCCCGAGATGGCCCGCAAATTCGCCCGCGTCCCCTACCTCAACAGCTCCCTCTTCGAACCCGCCGACATCGAGCACGGCGGCCTCACCATCAGCCAGCTCAAAAACCGCGAACTCCCCCTCCATCCCGCCACCGTCCTCAAAGACCCCCGCGGACGCCGCCGCGCCGGGTCCATGGACGCCCTCGCCTACTTCTTCGCCTTTCTCGACGCCTACGACTTCACCGCCGAAGGCGCGGGCGAAATCCAGGAGGAAAACAAAACCCTCATCAACGCCTCCGTCCTCGGACTCATCTTCGAGAAAATCAACGGCTACAAAGACGGCTCCTTTTTCACCCCCGGCTTCATCACCATGTACATGTGCCGGGAAACCCTGCACCGCGCCGTGCTCCGCAAATTCCACGAGGCCAAAGGCTGGAGCTGCGCCACCATTCCCGACCTCGCCGAACGCATCGAAGACAAGTCCGAAGCCAACGCCCTCATCAACTCCCTCCGCATCTGCGACCCCGCCGTCGGCTCCGGACACTTCCTCGTCTCCGCCCTCAACGAAATCATCGCCCTCAAAAGCGCCCTCGGCATTCTCTGCGACCGCGACGGACGCCGCCTGAAAAACCTCCACGTCGAAGTCGTCAACGACGAACTCATCCTCACCGACGAGGACGGCGACTTCTTCGAATACAAACCCCGCCTCCCCGAATCCCGCCGCATCCAGGAGGCCCTCTTCCACGAGAAACAGACCCTCATCGAAAACTGCCTCTTCGGCGTCGACCTCAACCCCAACTCCGTCAAAATCTGCCGCCTCCGCCTCTGGATCGAACTCCTCAAACACGCCTACTACAAAAACGAGACCGAACTCGAAACCCTCCCCAACATCGACATCAACATCAAATGCGGCAACTCCCTCATCAGCCGCTTCGCCCTCGACGCCGATCTAAAGACCGCCCTGCGCAAGAGCAAATGGACCATCGACAGCTACCGCCGCGCCGTCATGAGCTACCGCAACGCCCAAAACAAAGAGCACAAGCGCGAGATGGAGCGGCTCATCGACAGCATCAAAGGCGATTTCGAGGCCGAAATCACTTACCACGACACCCGCGCCACCCGCCTGCGCAAGCTCAAAGGCCGCCTCAACGAACTCACCCTGCAAACCCAGCTCTTCGAAAAAACCGCCAAAGAAAAAGCCGCCTGGAACAAAGAAGTCAAAAGCACCACCGCCGCCATCACCAAACTCGAGGAACAACTCGAAGAAATCCGCAAAAACAAAATCTACGAAAACGCCTTCGAATGGCGCTTCGAATTTCCCGAAGTGCTCGACAACGACGGACATTTCACCGGCTTCGACATCCTCATCGGCAATCCCCCCTACGTCCAGATCCAGTCCCTCCCCGCCGACATCAAAGCCGGCCTCGCCGACAGCGACTACCGGACCTTCGTCAAATCCGCCGACCTCTATTGCCTCTTCTTCGAACGCGCCCTCCAGCTCCTCCGCCCCCAGGGACAGCTCACCTTTATCACTTCCAGCAAGTTTTTCAGGGCGAGTTATGGACAAGCGCTCCGGGAACATCTGCAAACCCGCTCCCAAATCCACGAAATCGTCGATTTTGGGGAGCTTCCCGTTTTTGAGGAAGCCGCCACCGACCCCGCGATCCTCCTCCTGCTCAATGAGCCTCCAGCGGAAGACCACAAATTCAGTGCGGCCACGGTGAAAGACGAAGAGGCCTTTAAAGATTTGAAGAAATTTATCCAGGACACCGGCATCACCATGGCCCAAAAGCATCTGGATCAAGAGGCTTGGGCCCTACGGGATGAGAAATCCATTGCCTTGTTACAAAAGCTGCAAGCTGCGGGCTCACCGCTTGGGGAGTACGTCAACAAGGCGTTCTACCGTGGATTGGTTACCGGTCTCAATGAAGCATTTGTTGTCACCCAGGAGACCAAGGACAAGCTCATCCAAGAAGACCCGCAATGCGAACCTCTCTTTCGAAAATGGCTGCGAGGCCAGGACCTCAAACGATGGAAGGCGGACTACCAGGGCCTGTATGCCATTATCATTGCCAGCAGCGCCAACGTGAACTGGCCCTGGTCCGGGAAAAGCCCGGAAGAAGCGGAACGCATCTTTGCCGAAAGATATCCGTCCATTTTCCAGCACATGGTCCCGTTCAAACAAGCCATGCAAAAGCGAACCGACAAGGGGCAATACTACTGGGAGCTTCGCTCATGTGCTTACCTCGACGCCTTCGATAAGCCCAAAATCATCTACCCCGATATCGCCAAAAACATGAGGGCATGCCTGGACACCGAAGGCTGCTTCGGCTCCAATACGCTCTATTTCATCCCCCTCGACGACCCACTCATCCTGACCCTCCTAAACAGCGACACCTTCGACTGGTACGCCCGCCAAACCTTCCAAAGCCTCGGAGATCCCTGGAAAGGCGGCAGATTGCGTTTCTTCACCCAATACATGGAAAACGCCCCCATCCCCCCGGCCACCGAAGCCCAGAAAGCCGAACTCAGCGACCTCGCCCAAGCCTGCGCCGCCGCCACCGCCGCCGGGGACACCGAACGCCTCCAGACCCTCGAAACCCGGATTGATGAAATCGTTTGCGGGTTGTTTGATCTCAACGCCAAAGAAATTGAGCAAACCAAAATTTATTAGGTTGAATTGCTAAAGATAAACCGGATGAATGATCAGCAAAAACAATATGACGAACAAGACCCTCAGTTTCGAATGAAACGCAACAGTTTCATTGAATACAGCTTTCGAGACACTGCGGATCAGGATTACATTGCTGCCAGAACCTTATATCGTAATCAGTTATTGGGACCTTTTCTATGGTCATCCCTGCAAGCGATCGAAAAATATCTGAAAGCAATATTACTTTACAACGAACGCCCGGCTAAAACCGGTCATAATACGATCAAAGCATTGAATGAAGTCAAGAAGATCGGCGAAATCGGATTTATATGCTCTACTGAGATTGAGGATTTTCTTGAATATTTAGATGAACAGGGGCCCAATCGTTATCTGTCATACACCAGGTACTCAAAAGGAGATGAGCTTTCTCTACTTGATGAATCCGTTTTTATGATTCGCAGGTTCTGTGATGATTATTTTTTTCCTCACGAGTCCTCCAAAAAAAGGCAACATGATCAATATTTATTAAAAGCAGCCAAAAGCCAAGATATTCTAAAAAATAGACACAAGTTTCGACTTGCACCCAAAGGATATCTGGGAAAAGTCCTCGACGATCCAAAGCTAAAACAACAACGAGATCAACTTATTTATCAAAATCTATTTTATGGGGCTATCACACGCAATAAGGTGAAACGAAGGCCGATAGCAGGCTGGTCCAGGTCTGGAAATTTGATGTTTCCCGAAATCAAAACCTGGGTGGATGAAAGGGTTCATATGTCGAAAGAGGAGATAAGGTTAGTTGAATTTATTCTAAAACATGAATAAGAGCAACTGTTACCCCGCCACCGAAGCCCAGAAAGCCGAACTCAGCGACCTCGCCCAAGCCTGCGCCGCCGCCACCGCCGCCAAAGACCCCAACCGCCTCCAAAACCTCGAAACCCGTATCGACGAGATCGTGTTCGGATTGTTTGGGTTATCGAAGGAAGCGCTGAAAACTCTGCATACACCGTAAAAAAACAACCTGAAGTATAAAATACATCAATTATGATGTTGCCAGCCATGAACTTTGAGATTATCTTTTACGAAACAGCAGAAGGAAAAGTCCCCGTGAAGGACTTCCTCGAAGAACTCAAAGCGAGTGATCCGGGGGATTTTGCGGCGGTCATGGCGGGTCTCGTGAAACTGCGGGACCGACAATACCACCGCGAGCCTCTCTCCAAGGCCCTGAACGACGGACTTTTCGAGCTTCGGCACGTTGGAAAACTCAACACCCGCGTTCTTTGGTTTTTCGTGAAAGGAAAACGAATCGTCGCCGTCCATGGCATCCGAAACAAAGGCCAAAAACTCCCCGCCAACGACCTGCAAACCGCATTGACCCGCAAGGCGGATTGGCTTGAAAGGCAAGAACCATGAGCAAAACCAATTTCGACCTCTACCTGGAGGAAAACCTCAAAAATCCCGACTTCGCCGCCCGTTACGCCGATGCGGGCGAAGCCTGGGACATAGCCCTGCAACTCAGCGCCCTGCGCGAAGAGTCCGGACTTTCACAAAAGGAACTGGCCGAGAAACTCCACACCAGCCAGCAACACATCAGCCGCATCGAATCCCCCGGCTACGAAGGCCACTCCCTCCGCCAGCTCCGAAAAGTCGCCACCGCCCTCAACGCCCGCGTTCGCGTCATCCTCGAACCCCTTGACCAACACGCTTCCCCCGCCATGGTGAAAGAGGCCGGGGAGAAATATTTGGGGGAGTGATGTCTTCTGCGGCACATTTGAAACTCCTAAAGACCAAAATAACACGGCTCTCTTTTTTTTGCGGCGATATTATGAATTTGTATGGTATCTGTGCCTCAGCATTCGACTCAATTATCGACAGAACGCTTTGTTAACTCACAACAAAACAGAAAATATCGTATGCCATTTTTCCTTCAATTCACCAATTATCGCGTGCAATCCCCGCTTAGGGCTGACTACTCATTGATTTGATCATGAGATTGAATCAGGATATAAAAATGCTGATGGTTTCTGATTACGTCGGACCAATAAGCTATCGCGAAGATTTGAATTAGAAGGCCTGCAAATCGGCCACGTCCTTAACTGTGTATTCGTATCCGTCAATGGTAATTGCAAAAATTTCATATTCTACTTGTACCAAACGATCAGGCATTGCAGCATCATGGCGTCTAAAGTACAGCCCTTTCTGCATCAGAAAACCAAGGTGATGCGAATAAATGAAATCCGTAATTATATTTTTTTCAAGCATGGAAATCATATCAAATTGCGTTTCAATTCTTAAAATATCCTGACTTTCAATTCTGCCATGTTCTATATTCTGAATTACTGATCTTGCAATAGACTTATCACTGTTGAAAACTCTAATGCCTATTTGACGAATTGTTACTGGTCGGTGGGAGAGGTTAAAAATTTGAAAGTTTGCTTCAACAACGGGGCGATAAACCAGAATACTTTCATCGGGTTCGCTGGAAAGTTTATCGATCTGATCAGATGGTAATTCATTTATTCGGTTAGTATTGATTAAGGATCGATAAGGAAACCCCCAAACAGATAAATCATTAATTTTAGCAATTAGCTGTTGAGTCGTAATTTTACCTTTTTCAAATTCCATACTATCGATTGATGGAGCGAAAAAAAAGCGGTTACCCATGTGGGTGCGGATGGGTTCAATTTCCAAACGAATGTTAGGTTTTTTGTTTTGTAGATGCATCTGTGCAAAAATTGTGGATATAAGCGTGAGGGCTGCAGTGAGTATGACCAATATCGCTGGATGGGAAAAAAAGGACTTAATTATTTCCATGGAAATATTTCTCATTTTACCCTCTGCTGATTATGGTGGGAACTGAAAAACGACTCCACCAGCCCCGCCCTTCCGGGGAAAAGGCGGCGTCCCTTATAATACGTTGATTTAGCCTTGAAGCCATCCGGTTTCTTCCCCATCTGCCCGAATGACATCCCGAGGGACGCGGCGGACTCAAGCCGCTTTCGCCTCCCGTGATCGCACGGAAGCCGCAGGCGTTTTGGCTTGAGGGTTGCTTGGAACATGGGGTTTTCTTTCAGCCGCCAATAAACCGATCCCAATCCGTGTTGTCGAGGAATTTCAGAGGAAACCTGTTTGGTTTTTCTTCTCGAAAGAAATGAGCGACTAGTTCTGCTTTGCCCTTCTCGGTCCTCATGGCCTAAACTGTGTGAATTTTTGGATAATTTCCAGTTTGATCTTGGGAATACAAAATTTCTCTAGTAGGTCCAATGTCACAGTGGATGTTTTGATTTTCTCCATCGCATTGAAAAGAGAGATGCCCGCTGTCGCTACATCCAATCCAGTCAAAGCGTTGTTTGGCTTCGATGCCAACGCGAAAATTGCGCCGTTATGACCGACGACAGCTTTAGCCAGTGTATGCGTTCCGAAATAGCACACCCCGAATATACATACGGAATCTATGAGGTAATCCCGTAACGTTGCTTGTTCACCAACACCAAGACAAAGCTCATTACCATCACAGTCCCCATCGGCAAACAACCATGCCGAGTTACTTTCCTTGTCGCCGTGCGCTATGAGAATGAAAACTGAGAACGGGTCTGCCTTCTCGAGGATGGTAATCAGGCTGGAATAGTCGGATGCACGCTCAATCTGAAGGGTAACATTCGGATCAGTTTCACACCGTATTTCACTGGCTATGACTTGTCCGAGGTCGTCCTCTGTCGAATGCACAATCAGGGCGTGCAACTTCTCATTCGCTTGTAAGATGATGTCGTCAGCGATCATGCTTGTCTCCCTTCATCCATACCATAAAGCCGTCCTCATTAATTGACTTGTTTGGTTGCATCATGCCAGTACCTCTGGAACTATATCCCCATCATCATTAACCCGCATCTTATAGACCGTTATGTTTGGGTCAAACGCTACACATTTCTCCTTAACATAGCCAATTTGGTCGTCAGGAAACGCTGATCCGAGGTAGACAGCAATTAAGTCACCCGGAACTAGGTTCCAGAGGAATATCCCCCCCCCAATTGAAAGGTCTGCCGATTGTAAGTTTCTTATCATTCGATACTCTGACTCACTAGCCCATTCTTCAGTTTTCCACCAAAACAACTCTTTTGGAATATCTAAAGCACCGGGATTGATGTGGACCGTTGGCCTTCGGTTGTCGTATTCAACAGGCAAGATTTCACCGCATTCCGGATTGTCAGTCTCCCTCTTTTTCAATAGCGGCGAATCCTCAGCAAATTCTATCATATAGCCCTTATTGTGATTGCTATAATCCCACCACATTTTTAGATCATTATTTTTTTTCGTTAGCGACAGCACCCCAACATATCTATTAACATTCTTCATGATAATATCTTTTATTTTCTGTATCCATTGCGCACGGTTCTGTTGAAAATCATCGCGCTGAACTGCATGAGCTTGATCGATAACCCGGCTGAGCTGTTCTGGGTTTAAGTGTGGGTAGATTTGCGCGAATTCATCGCGATATCGATCTTTTTGCCTTTTCTCCATCGCATCAATATAAACCTCGGGGTTTCGGACCTCAATTGTCGGCCGACACTCTCGTGTGTCATTCAGATCCTCCGGTTGCGTAAACCGGATTTTAAAACTGTCAAAAAACGGCAGGTATCCCATGTATTTGTAGTATGTCATGTCGTCTCCTAATGATCAAGGCAGTCGGAAAAAGGTGTCAACCCGTGCATTTTAACATTCAAAGGAAGAGGTTCAGGCTTTTCTGTCGACGCAAAGGACTCAATCCGCTCCCGCCTCCCGTGATCAATCTGGAGCTGCGGGAGTTGTGGATGGAGAGTTGCTTCGAACATGGGGTTTTCTTTCAGCCGCCACTCAAGCGATCCCAATCCGGGTTGTCGAGGAATTTATGGGAAGATTTCTTTGATTTCTACCGCGAAAGAAAATGGCATCAACCAGCTCGGACTAGATACATGACCCGTGACGAAAGTCTCTCGCCAACCACGAGGCCCGCATCGTTTTTATCGTCTACGAGCTGTTGAAGCTTTCATCAGGGGAAATCGGGCTGGTGGATACTAGGGAACCGTGATGAAAATCGCTGAAACGCCAAAGAAGATAGAAGCAAAATGGCCTGTTTTACTGTGGGTACTTACGATGGGTAATTCTCAGCGAAGTTAAGTCTGTGGCCTTATTGGAAGACAAAGAATATCATTTTAAATAATGTACATATTTCATATTTTATTTCTATAAAAATTTGCTAATTGCTGCTGAGCATTTTGCATGTTTTGTATATGACTGGCATATACATGAATATCGTCATTATTTTTAGCATCTTCTGCCATAGTTTTGTATGTATCGATTAAAGCTTTTAAACGGCTTTCTTTCTTTGAATCTTCAGAATCTAAGTTAATCTTACTCGATAATTGATCGTTTTCCATTCGTAAATTTTTCAACTGTTTTTGGAGATCTGATCTAGCTTCTTCATCATCAATATCTTCAATTTCCTGATCTCGTTTTGCTCGATCAATAAGTTCTTGTTCCTTTGTAGCCAAAGCTTGTGTGCGTAATTCTTGCATTTCCTGCTTTTTAAGTAAAAGCTTATGTTCAGTTGTAGCTTGTAAAATATTTTTTAGATCGGCCGGAACCCTTCCAACCCAGAGAAAAAAATAGTTTATCCATGGGTATATCAAAGCGGTACATACTGAAAACAAAACAGGATAAACAATAAGGGATTGAAGGCTAGTCTGGGTATCAAAATAAACAAATCGATCAATAATCTCATCATCCGAAGCAAATACGTAAAAAATTGCCTTCCAGTTAATCGCAAGGAAAGCAAAAAAGGTATAACCAAATAAAGGGCTTTTTAGCCTAGTGCCAATAGCGTCGAATATTTCTTTCATTAATTACCTGGAAAAAGGGTTAGCCCGCGATATTTAATGTTTTTAGCCCTGAAACCCTCCAGTGTCTTCCCCCTCCTCCCGAAGGGCATCCCCAGGGACGCGGCGGTCTCAAACCGTTTCCGCCTCCCGTGATCGTACGGAAGCCGCAGGGGTTTTGGATGGAGGGTTGCTTGGAACATGGGGTTTTCTTTCAGCCGCCACTCAAGCGATCTCAATTCGGCTTGTCGAGGAATTTCAGAGGGGATGTGTCGTGTTTTTTGCCGTGAAACCGAACCCTCCTTCGCTCTTCGAGCTACGGCGGGCAGGCTGTTGAACATCGAACGTCCAACATTGAACATTGAACCTCAAACCTGAGGAAGCAAATCCACAAAGGAGACGGCCGGGAGATGAATGGCGGGATAGGGGCCGGCGGAGGTGAGGACTCGGAGATGTTCACGGGCGATGCCGAAGAGCACACTGGCTCCGTTGACTTTGGCGAAATCCTGGCGTTTGTCTGCCGGAATCTGCTCACTGACTGAGAAAAATCCGATCAGTTGGAGGCTGTAATCGTAGGGGGCGTTCTCTTTTTCGACGGGATGGTGTGCGACCGTGAGATGCACCTGCCACTGCTTGGCTTCTCCTTCCACGGTCTTGACATCGACCTCGCTTTGAAGGGCATCGTAGTTCAGCGCGGACGCCTTGTTCCCGTCATAGGCTGGGTTCGCAAACACCTGGCTGGCCGCCACAAAATAAAGCTCAATTCCCAAGGCGCTAGGCTGCATCTGCATACCTCTCATTCGCGGCTGTCATCCCGGGTTCGTTCGCGTGTGTTTCCGTCACCAACGAATGGGTGGAGGCAACGTACTGGTTCAGCTTCCCTTGGAAAGCGACATCCCAGGAAAAGGTGGTGTACTCCGCCGGGGTCTGACGCGCGGCGGCTTGTTCCAGCCGTGTCTGGATGGCATCTGAGACCCATTCGTTGAGGGACACGGACGCCATCAGGGCCCTGACCGCCGCCTTACGGTGCAGCTCGGGGCTTATGCGTATATTGAAACTGCCCTTGAAGGGTTTTGCGGGTTCCTTGTTCAGAGCCTTGCAGGTCTCGAGATAGTCATCGACAGCCGCGCGGAATTCCGCCTCCAGCCCCTCCAGGGTTTCGGCCTCGTAGGTGATCAAATCGTTGATGAACTGAATTTTGCCATGCAGGATCTGCTCACGGGTATCGCAGTGCGCATCCCCGTAGTAATCTTTATATTTAAACAAATTCATAATAAGCTCATTTCTCGGAGTTTCGTCTCAACGTTTTCCAATACATATTTTTTCACGATATTCCCCGGATGGGGCTTATGGAGGCTGATGACCTCTTTTCCAGGTCCGTCATAAACGAATTTGTATCGGGAGCCACTGCCGGAAAGCAATTGAAACCCTTTGTTTTTCAACAGTTTGCATAGCTCATCCCAGGTGAAATCTTTGGGCTTTGACAGGAAACGGGTTTGGAGTTTTTCAATCTGAGTCATTTAGAATACCCAAGATTGCAGAGATTGCAACTGAAATCCAGTTGCAAATATTTCACCCGATTTCGCTCTGGATTTTTCACCTTGCACACCAGCCCACCCGCCACAGACCCCGCCAGTTTCCCCATCCGCCCGAACGACATCCCCAGGGCGGACTCAAGCCGCTTCCGCATCCCGTGATCGCAGGGAAGCCGCAGGCGTTTGGGATGGAGGGTTGCTTGGAACATGGGGATTTCTTTCAGCCTCCACTCAAGCGATCCCCATCCGGCTTGTCGAGGAATTTCAGAGGGGAGAGGCTTGGTTTTTTGTCAGCGAAACCGAACCCTCCATCGGTCTCCGGGCTTCCGGTTGCGTCTCCCTCCCTCGTGTCGTGACGGCGGGCGTTAAACGACTGTTTTCCGACTCTCGGAAACCTTATTTATTGGCGTTCCGAACATCGGAAAAGACGGGAATCGTGCATGGATCTCCATTTGCCCACTGGAGGTTGATTCACTTATCGATAGACCTCTTTTCGATCACCGATTTTTACGACGAGCACCAAAAGCTGAGCATCCTGGATTTCGTAGATCACGCGGAAGGAGCCTATGCGGATGCGCCATGCAGGGCGACCGGACAGCTTCTTACAGCCAGAGGGCCGCGGTTCGTCGGCGAGTTCCCGGATTCCCGAGATAATTCGGTCTTGGGCAGTTCGGTCGAGTCTGGCAAGTTGCTTCTGCGCAACGCGCAAGATTTCGATCGAGTAGCTCACGCCCTGTAATCCGCTTGGATTTCCCGCACCGCCTGCTCGAAAGGAACCCTGTCGGCTTTGTGCGGTTGCGCCTCATCGTAGGCACGGATGTCGTCAAGTTCTTCAAGTTCGTCGACAATCTGCTCCCATTCGGCCAATGGCAACAGAACCGATTTTCGGTTCTGCTGCTCGTCAACGACATATTCTGGGTTTAATTTAACCATATCAATACCTTGTGGGTCGTGTCCTCGGAACTTGCTCTAAAGTCACTCTTTCTTTCAGCCGCCACTCAAGCGATCCCAATCCGGGTTGTCGAGGAATTTCAGAGGGGAGCGTCCGGGTTTTTATCTGCAATATCGAACCCTCCTTCGCTCTTCGAGCTACGGCGGGCAGGCTGTTGAACCCGCCGCGGCGGGCAAGCATCGAACGTCCAACTTCGAACATTGAACGCGTGCCTGAGGCTCCGCTTCTCCGCAGCCCCACGCAGTTCCGCCGCCCGACGCGCAGCGTCCCTGGAGTGCGCGTAGCGAGCCCAGCGAGCTACCGCCCTCCTGCCCGAGTCCGTCCTCAACGCCCGGCCTCACCTACTCCCCACGGCACAAAAGGCTGTAGCTCATTCCATTCGCTAAAGCACTCCAGGGCGGCTGCGCCGCGCAGTTCCGCCGCCCCCATTCATCCGGTCAATCCCGTCGATCCCGTCAAAAAAGCAGCGGACCCGCTTCGTTCCCTTCGTTTCCTTCCGTAAAAAACAGTTGCCGTGGTGTGCGGCTGGAATGCCGCCCCTCCCCATCGATTCCTTGCCCCAAAGATCAGTGTTCACCTGCCCGCAGTGCTACGCACAGCGTTGCAGGCGGGTCAGTGTGATCAGTGGTTTCCCTTTCTCCTGCCTCAAGGCCCCACCTGCGGCGGGTAAACATTCGTGTTTCCTCCCCGGCGGGCGGGCCACTCACCATCGAACGGTGAATATTAGAGATCCCAGCGCCTGCTGCGTTCCTGCACTAAACGCTCCTCGATTTTCACAGGATTCTGTCGGCAGTCCATTACCGCGTAAACTGAAACCAAGTTGTCCGTAAGGGTATAATAAATGGCATAGGGGAAACGCTTGGACAACATCCAGTGAATCAAGAAACCCGGTCTTGGATCTGCTTCTTCGCAGTTTCCCAATCCGTAAAACCCACTTCCCCGGATTGGGCGAGACGGGAGCGCTCGTCAAGAATTCGGTCATGCCATTCAGGAGGGGAAAAATGTTGTTCCGGCTTTGAGAGATCGGACCAAATGTCCTCCATCATTCCGATTTTTTCGGAAATCGTCATCTCTTCTAAAGGCAATGCAATTTTCATTGGGAATTATCTTTTATGATCCTGCTGCGGGCTTCTTGTACTGGGCTTATGGACTCATCTTATCCCGCCCCTCTTTTCGTGTCAATCGGTTCGGAGGGAAATTATGGAAACTACAAACGAAGGCCTTTTTGAGGTTGCGGGGACTTCGGCCGGGAAGGAGCAGGTTCCGCCACCTTTTGGGGGACGGGGTCATGGATGTACCGAAAGGGTTCGGTGAGAGGAGGCTCCTGAATTTGTTTTTGCCGGATCCGTTGCGCTTGGTTTTCCGATCGTGAGAGATTGGCGTACATCCAGTCGGCGTAGTCATCCAAGCTCATGCGGGGTGGCGGAGGATTCATGCTCATGACTGTAAATTCCCGAGTTCGATCTGAATTTTTTCGGCAATGTCCGGGTTCCCATACCGTTCACACAAGGGGAGTATGTCTTTTATATCCAGCGTGTTCCGGCTGTACCCATATTCATTCACGGCAAAACCGCCTATGAGCAGGCAGGGAATCTTGAGTTCGCGCTGAATGCGGTCCACGCAACGGATCGCCTCTTGTAAACTGTTCACGTTCATGGAGAACACACTAAGCAATCTAATGGTTAAAGTGAAGAGGAAACTTCATGGATAGCAAAGCGTGTAAAGGGCCCGTGCATTTTAAAATTCAGGGGTAACGGATAAGATTTCCTTGTCGTCGCGGCGGACTCAAGCCGCACCCACCTCCCGTGATCGCACGGGAGCCGCAGGGATTGCTGATGGAAGGTTGCTTCGAACATAGGGTTTCTTTCTGCCGCCAATCAAGCGATCCCAATCCGGATTGTCGAGGAATTTAAGAGAGGATTTTTAGGGGTTTTGTTCCGGGCCGGAAGCTCGCTGTTGACGCCCGGCCTCACCCACAACCTTTGGCGCAAAAGGCTGTAGCTCATTCCATTCGCTAAAGCACTCCAGGGCGGCTGCGCCGCACATTTCCACCGCCCTCCCTCCGTGAGATCCCCCCGCACGATCCCGTCGGTCCAGTTCTTCCCGTCAAAAAAGCAGCGGACATGCTTTGCTCCCTTCGCGTCCTTCTGTAAAAAAATCTCCGTCACCCAAGAGCGCGGCAGCTTGCCACGCGGGACGCGTGTGGAATGCCGCCCCTCCCCATCGATTCCTTGCCCCAAAGATCAGTGTTCATCAGTGTTATCAGTGGTTTCTCTTTCTCCCTGCCACAAAGCATCCGTGGTCTTCATCCGTGGTCTTATTCCAGCTTTGCCCCAAGGCATCCGTGGTCTTCATCCGTGGTCTTATTCCAGCTTTGCCCCAAGGCATCCGTAGTTCATCCCTCACCGGCTGGTCGAGAAATTTCAGGGGGGGAGCGGGTTGAGGTTTCTCAAGCACGTTAAGGGTCCGCTTACCCGAAGGGTTCAGAGTCATCGTTTAAGCCTCTGCTCGAAACCAACCGTCGGATGGTGTTTGGCTTCATTCGCATATAAACAATAGTTTCGGAATTTCACCGTCCGAAACGTTTTTTAACCTGGTTTAAAGATAGCGTTTCCGCCTCTCCACTCTGGTAACGCTCTTGCCGTTCGCGAATGACACCTTCATGCCAGGCCGGGGAATCCGGTTCCTTCCCCGTATGGCAAATAGAATCCCACAGCCGCTCCATGGCTTCAATTTGCTCCGGCAAAGTCATCGATTGGATGGTCTCTGTCGTCATACCATGAAATTTACAGCCTTGATGTGATCATGGCAAGTTTCTTTCCGAACAAAGCAGAATGAATTGTGATCCATCGAAAAAGAAAAACAAAAGAACAGATTTTTTGTGGACGCGGCGGATTTAAGCCGCTTCTGACTCCCGTGATTTCACGGAAGCCGCAGGCGTTTTGGATGGAGGGTTGTTTGGAACATGGGGGTTTCTCTCAGCCGCCAGTCAGGCGATCCCCATCCGGCTTGTCGGGAAATTTCAGAGGGGAGGCGCTGGTTTTTGTCGTGTATCCGAACCCTCCCACGCTCTCCGCGCTTCCGCTTGCGCCTCATCATAGGCACGGATGTCGTCAAGTTCGTCGACAACCTGCTCCCATTCGGCCAAGGGATGGTGTCCGATTCGCTTGTGCTGAGGGAGCTTTTGCCGTTTATTCGAAATGAAAAACCTCGTCCATTTCCGCCCACCATTCCCCCTCAGCGCGGTCGGGGAGTGGTACATGACAGGGTTTGCAGACGGACCACCACTCCTGCGTGACGGGATCCGCAGCCATACGCGCCATATCTTTGGCAAAGTCGTCACCATGATATTCAAAATAACTGAACAGGTACGGCTTGCCGTCCGGGAGTTTGCGGAGAAAAATGGAGTAGTTCCGTATACCGCATTCGTGTATCATTTTCAGGACATCCGGCCAGGCATCCGCGTGCAGCCGCTTGTAGGTTTCGATATGCTCCGGGTGAATGCCGACGACGCTTCCGACTCGTTTCATGGGATGTCTCCTTGGGGATGGGGGGCGGACACGGTTGGTCTGCCGGATTCGCTGCCGGCGTTCACCGTGTCTAACAAACGATTTGAATCAAACAGATGAGGGACGCAAGGTCAAGGCTCCGGAACACAATGCTCCGTCGAATTCAGGCTCAAGAAACAACTCAACCTTACAAAGGAGGTGACCGGTCCGGGATTTTTTGTGTTTTTAGCCATGAAACCCACCCGGAGGCTTCCCCCTCCGCCTGAAGAACATCCCCGCGGACCCGCCCAATTCCGCCGCTCGAGTCCGTCCTCAACGCCCGGCCACACCTACTCCCCACGGCACAAAAGGCTGTAGCTCATTCCATTCGCTAAAACACTCCAGGGCGGCTGCGCCGCGCAATTCCACCGCCCTCCTCCATCCGGTCGATCCGGTCGATCCCGTCACCCTTGATCACACCTCTGCAAACTGCCGGTAGAGGCTGGCGTAGATTCCACCCTGTTCGAGGAGTTCGAGGTGGCTGCCGCGTTCGGCGATCTCCCCCTGATCCATGACCAGCACCAGATCCGCGCGCCGAATGGTGGAAAGCCGGTGCGCCACCACAAACGAGGTGCGTCCCCGCATCAGGGTTTCAAGCGCTTTCTGAAGGCGGGCCTCGGTCACGGTGTCGACCGAAGCGGTGGCCTCGTCCAAAATCAGAATACGGGGATCGGCCAGCATGGCGCGGGCGAAGCAGACCACCTGCCGCTGACCCAGCGACAGGCCGGCCCCCTCCTCGGTAACCAC
The DNA here is from genome assembly GCA_020831625.1 of Verrucomicrobiota bacterium. GTDB lineage: Bacteria > Verrucomicrobiota > Kiritimatiellia > SS1-B-03-39 > UBA6053 > PXAS01. Next base: position 44,960 of record JAFIGD010000032.1, read on the forward strand.
GGTGTCAAACCCGTCCAGCATGGCCTCGACCAGGTCGAGGCAGTCGATCCGGCGCACCGCCTCCTCCACTTCGGCGTCGGAGGCGCCGGTTTTTCCGAGGCGGATGTTTTCGCGGACCGTGCCGCTGAAGAGGAAATTCTTCTGCAGCACAATGCCGATCTGACTGCGGAGGGCGTCCGTGCGGATGCCGCGCACATCCCGGTCGTCCATCAGGAGTTCCCCGTCGGTCGGAAGATAGAATTTGCAGAGCAGATTGATGATGGTGCTCTTCCCGCTGCCGGTATGCCCCACGAGGGCAACGGTCTGCCCGGGGGCGGCGGTGAAGGTGATGCCTTTGAGGACGGGGGTGCCGGGCACGTAGGAGAAGTGAAGGTTGCGGAACTCCACCTTGCCTGCCAGGGGGCCGATGGCTTCCGCGTCCGGATCGTCCGACCAGTCCGGCGGCGTGTCCAGCAGGCGGAAAATCCGCTCCGCGCCGGCAATGGCGCTCATGGCGCTGGTGAACATTCTGCCGAGACTGGGAATGGGCGAGAAGAACAGGTTGGCCAGAAAGAAGAACGTCACCAGGTCACCCACCGGCATGCCCACAGCGGGAGAAAGCGCGCCGTAGCCTCCGATCACCACAATCGCGGCGATGAACATTTGCGAATTGAGCTCCAACAGCGGCAGATACACCGCGATATTTCGGGCCAGTCCCATATTATAGCCCGAATGATCCCTGATGAGTTCGCGGAAGAGGGAGGAATTCCTTTCTTCGCGGGCAAACCCCTGGGTCACCTGAATCCCCTTCACACTTTCCGCGACGGTGGCGGTGACCCGCGCGAAACTCTCCTGCAACATCCGCGAGGCCTGGCTGATGCGCTTGCTGAAATAGCGGTTGATGAAAAACAGGGCGGGGGTCATCGCCACGATCACCAGAAACAGTTTCCAGTTGTAATAGGCCATCAGCGTTCCCGCTCCGAGCATTTGCCCCGTTTGAACCATGGAGACGAACAGCACGTTCTGCACCCCGACCCGCAAGGCTTCGATGTCGGAGGTGATTCGCGAGAGGATACTGCCCAGCTTGGTGCGGTGATAGTAACTCAGGGGCATGCGCATCAGGTGTTCGAACACCGCATTGCGCATATCAAACACCACCGATTCACCAAGCTCCAGCGCATAGCGCTGGCGGAAGTGCAGGGTGATATGGGTAAACAGGGACAGCAGTCCGAAACCCGCCGCGCCCCAGTAGATGCCCGTCAAATTCCGGTCCGCAATGGGACCGTTGATGACCATTCCGATCGCCCAGGCGAGCGCGGGGATCTGCAGCGAGCGCAGACAGACGAGCACGAAGAGCAGATTGCGTTTCACCCGGTAGGGCCGGGTCCAGGCGAACAGGCGGATAAACACCTTCAGATCGAATCCCCGCGTTTCAAGTTTTTCTTCCTCTTTGCGGTCCTCCTCCACCTCCTTGTCCCGGCGGGCCAGCGACAAATCATGACGCACCTCGTCGTTCAGCTGCTTTTCCTCAACCACGCCTTCCGGCCCTGAGTTGGAGAGTTTGTATTTTTTAGCCGGCATCAGTGCCCTCCTTGTTCGACAGACGCTTTGCGGCGGCGGTTGGCCGACAGCAGGGCCAGACTCTCGGGGTCGACCGTCTGCAGATCCACCGCCGAACGGTACAGTCCGGGCTGGGCCATCAGTTCATCGTGGGAGCCCATTTGAATGATTTCACCCCGGTCCAGCACAATCACCTTGTCCGCCCGCCTGAGCGTGCTCAAGCGGTGGGCGACAATAAACGTCGTGCGTCCCTCGATCGCCCGTTCGATCGCCTCGAGGATCTCATGCTCGGTCTCCGGATCGATCGCGGCGGTGGGGTCGTCGAGCAGGAGGATCGCGGGCTCCAGCAGAATCGCGCGGGCAATCGCCAGCCGCTGCCGCTGGCCGCCGGACAGGGTGCTGCCGCTTTCCGTGAGGATGGTGTCGTAGCCCTTGGGCATCCGCATGATGAACTCATGGGCGCAGGCGATGCGCGCGGCTTTCTCGATCCGCTCCCGGGACGCATCGGGGTGCCCGAAGGCAATGTTGTTTGCAATGGTGTTGGAGAACAGAAAGTTCTCCTGAAAGACGATGCCGATGTTGCGGCGGATCTCATCCAGGGAGAGGCTTCGCAGATCATGGCCATCGAGCCGGATCGCGCCGTCCAGCGGATCGTAGAACCGCGGAATGAGACTCATCAGCGCGCTTTTGCCCGACCCGGTGGCCCCGGCGATGGCGACGACTTCACCCGGCTTCACGGAGAAGTGAAGATCTTTGAGGATAATATTCTGGGACTTGTACTCGAAGTAGAGGTGGTCAAAGGTGATCTCACCCCGGTAAGAACCCACGTGAACCGGATGTTCGGGTGATTCCACCTCAACCTCGGAATCGAGAATTTCAAACACCCGGCGCGCGCCGGTCAGGCTTTGCTGGATGGAGTCCGCCACGCCGGCAATGTTTGCGATTTGGCCGGAAAATTGTTGAAGAATGCCTGCAAAAACCACCAGTCCGGATCCCAGGGGCAATTCGCCCCGCACCACCAGCACGCCTCCGTAACCGAGCAGAACGATGAGATTGACATGCGTCAGCAAGCCGATGAGCGGTGAGAAGGTGCTGGCCATCCAGAAAATTCCCTGACGCTGCTCAAGAATGGCCTGGTTTTTGGCTTTGAAATCCGCCGTCCGGTTGGCCTCGAGATTGAATCCCTTGACCGTCTGAATGCCTTGAATGACTTCCGCGAAATTCAGAACCAGATCATCAAGATTCTCGCGGCTCACCAGATAGGCCGGATGCAGGCGGCGGGAAAAATAGGCGGAAATCATCCAGAGCAGCGGGGTGGTCGCCAGGCAAACCAGGGTCAGCATGACGTGCATCTGCAGCATGTAGATCAGGTAGACCATCAGGGAAACCGCCATGATGAAGATCTGGATCAGCACCTGGTCAATAAACATGCGGACCGCCTGCACGTCGCCGGTCACCCGGTTGATCATGGTGCCGCTGGCGGTTTTGTCAAAAAAGCGGAAAGAAAGCTTCTGCAGTTTTTCGTAGACCTGGGCCCTTAGTTTCAGCACGATGTCGACATGCACCAAGCGGCTGACGGACATCTGATTCCAGTATTCCAGAAGCGCCCGGAGCAGCGCGAGCCCTCCGATCACCGCCCCGATGAGCAGAATGACCCTGAAGGGCTCCGTCTCCGCGGAGGGCCGCAACCCCAGTGGCCAGCGCGCGTGGTCCGTCAGGTTGATCGTGTCACTGAGAAAGTCGATCGCCAGACCGGTCAGTCCCAGGCTGCTCAACATCAGAATTAGAATGAGCAGCTGGGTGAAAACGACCTGAATCGAGCGTGAACGGAACTGCCATGAAAAACGCAGCAGGCGCAGAATCAGTTTCCAGTTTGAGACGGGAGAGGTGGACACGCGGGGATCTTGCATATTCAGAGATTCAATCACATACGGCACGATTCCCGGCATTCCGGGATCGTAATCCGTGTTAGCATTCGGTTCTCTAATTTCAAAAGTAAAGCCTGCAGCTCGCAAAAAGTCAAGAGACTCGCCGCTTTCAAGGCCAAAGGATGTTTTTTCAGAAACTTGTTAAAATTATATCAAGAATATGTTAGTGAAAATTTATGAAATTTACATCAAAAATTCTGCTTTGTTTTCTTCTTCTGTGTGCCCGGAATCTTTTGGCTCAGAACACAACTCATTTCCGTGCGGACCGTCAGTTGCTGACCTGGCAAGGGGATCCCTCCACCACCATGACGGTTCAATGGCTGGCGGATCTGCCGATGCTGCCGCTGCACCCGGCGGAACCGGAGATTCTGCCTCTGCCCGCCATTCCCCGGCTTTTGTTGGCTGAGCCGCTTGGAAATGCTGACGCATTACGGCAGGACGGTTTGCAGGTTACCGCCCTCTTCAATGAGTACGACTTGATGTGGCATGAGGCTGAATCCCCTTTTTCAGCCGAGGCCCGGCTGGGCTGGAGTGATCTCGGACTCCATCTGCTCGTCAGGGTGCTTGACCCGGCGCGAAGTGTGGACGAGAACCCCAACCGCTTTTGGACCGGTGATTCGGTTGAGGTCATTCTTTCCGAGCAAGTCGGTTCGACAAACCGCCTGAAACTCAACGCCACGCCAGGCACGCACGGCGAAGAAGGGCGTCATTTCTTTTCCCAGCCCCGGGGCGAATGGGACCGAGACGCGCTCCAGGCGCAGTCCCGCAGTATGGATTTGGACGACGGGTATGCGCTGGAATTCTTTTTCGCCTGGGAACACCTGCCGGATCTGGGGGGCGAAGTGGGCCGTCCCCTGGGGCTTCAACTTTTGGTCAACAGCCGCGTGGATGCGGAAACTCCGGTGCGCAGGATCTCCCTGCATCCCAATCCCGTGACCTTACGGGATCCTTACGCGGCCTACGCCTTTGTTTTGGCCGAAGAGGCCTCAGACCCCGTCCGCTTTCGCTCCAATTTGGTGGAAGAGAATGGGTTTGCCCCTGTCGCCCGTCTAGTGGTGCCTCCGGGTGAGGACAATCCAACAGTTGAACTCAGGCAGGAAAATTTTCGGATCGCCGAAACCCAATTCGAGAAGAAGCCCGGCGGAAGCCGCGTTGCGGAGGTCGCCCTCAGTCACGCACCGGATCAGACCCGCTGGAATACGCTTACCTGGTATGTGGACGGCGAAGCGGTCGGAAACATCCAGCCTCCCGATAGCCTCAACTATCCTCCCGTTCACGACGGGCGCCAGGTGAACCTCCATGTCTGGGAGGCATCGGCCGGAGAAGCCGCTGCGGATGTCCGGGCCGTTTTACCCGTGCGTGTCCACCAGTGGCCGGGCAAACAGCTTTACCGCGTGGAGCTTACCGGCCTCAAGCCCGGCACCGCCTACCGCTACCGTGTGGAGGGTGAGCCTCTGGATTTTGGATTCCGCACCCTGCCTGACACCCTGGACGAGCCGCTCCGCTTCGCGATCGGCGGGGACACCCGGCATAGACAGGCGTGGATGGAGGCCACCAACCGCGTGGTCATGTCCTACAATCCGGCCTTCATCGTCTGGGGCGGCGACTTCGCGTATGCGGACGGCGAGGAACAAAACCTCTACCGGTGGCGGGAATGGTTCGACGCCAATACAAACACCCTCATCGATGAAAACCGGTTTATCACCCCCATCCTCGGAGTGGTCGGGAATCATGAAGTCGTGCGGGGCTATTATTTCCGGCACCCGGAATATGAGCAGACCGATGAATGGCGGCTGCGCATCGCCCCCTACTTCAACCAGCTTTTTGCATTTCCCGGACCGCAAGGCTGGGGCGCTATCGATATCGGAGACCAGGTAAGCTTCCTCTTTCTCGATTCGGATCACACCAATCCCGTTGATGGGACACAAACCGGGTGGCTGGAAGAGGCCCTGCGGACACGCCGGGACCGGAAACATGTGTTCCCCGTGTATCACGTCACCGCCTATCCCTCAGCGCGTCCCTTCACCGACCGCACCTCGATCAAAATCCGTGAACACTGGGTGCCTCTCTTTGAAGAACACGGCGTTCGGGTGAGCTTTGAGAATCATGACCACACCTACAAGCGCACCCACCCGCTGCGTGGAGGCGAAATCGATCCCGAGAACGGCATCCTTTATGTCGGGGATGGCGCATGGGGGGTGAATACCCGCCAGAAAAATCCCGACAACGCCTGGTACCTGGACCGCTTTGAGTCCAAACGTCACGGCATTGTTGTCACCCTGCACGCCGACCGCCAGGAATTCCTGGTGGTGTCAGAGGATGGCGACGTGCTGGACACCTTTCTGGTGGATTGATCCGGCCTGTCGATGATCCGCCGCCCCGGTTTTCGAGGGCACTTTTTGTGTTTTAACCCTCCACTCCATCCGGTCGATCCAGTCGATCCCGTCAAAAGAAACAGCGGACCGGCTTCGTTCTCTTCGTTTCCTTCTGTAAAAAAATTCCGATGGTGTGCGGCAGCTTGCCGCGCGGGACGCGTGTGTATTTCCGCCCCTCCCTGAAGCTTGCCCATCTGCGCCAACTTCCTCTTTGCAATCCGCATCGGTTTGTGGCAAAGAACCTCCATGTCTCTCACCGAAACCACCCTCTCCTCCGAAGTCCTCCTCCAGGGAATCGTTTTCCGCGTCGACCGCCAGGAGGTCCGCTTGGGCGACGGCAGTCACAGCAAGCGCGATATCGTGCGTCACGCCGGGGGCGTCGGGGTGCTCGCCCGCACCCCGCGCGGCACCTGGCTGCTGGTGCGTCAGTTCCGCAAGGCCCTTGACCGCGAGGTCCTGGAAATGGTGGCGGGCATGCGGGAACCCGGCGAATCCGCCGAGCAAAGTGCCCGGCGCGAACTGGAGGAGGAAACCGGCTACACCGCCAAATCCATGATCCCGCTGGGGGAATCCTTCGCCTCGCCGGGCTACACCGATGAAATTGTCACCCTCTTTTATGCCGAAACCGATGCCGTCCCCGGCGGCAACCGTCTGGATCACGATGAGCGCGTGCTGGTCGAGGAACTCGACGACACCGAAATGCGCCGCCGCATGAGCGCCAACGAAATCCGCGACAGCAAAACCGTGGTCGCCTGGTTTCTCGCCGCTCAGAAAGGACTGTGCTGAGATGGCTGTCGATTTTCCCGCCGAACTCAATGAGGAACAGCTCGCCGCCGTTCAGGCCCCCGACGGTCCGGTGCTGATCATCGCCGCCGCCGGCACCGGCAAAACCCGCACCCTCGTCTACCGCGTCGCCTGGCTGGTCGAACAGGGCGTCCGCGGCGAAAACATCCTTCTGCTCACCTTCACCAACAAGGCCGCCAGCGAAATGATGGAGCGCGCCCGCGACCGGGTCGGGGCCGACGCCCTCCACGGCATGTGGGGCGGCACCTTTCACCACGTCGCCAACCGCATCCTCCGCTATCACGCCGAACTCATCGGCTACCGCAAGGATTTCGGCATTCTCGATTCCGACGACCAGAAGGCGCTCTACAAAACCGTCTACGAGGAACTCGGCCTCAAAGGCGACGACCGCTTTCCCAAGCCCCCCGTGCTCATCAGCCTCTTCTCGCTCGCCGCCAACAAGGCGGTTCCGGCCGAGGACCTGATCGCGGACCGCTTCCACAACATCAACATGGATGTCGAACGCATCCTCCAGGTCCATCAGGCCTACACCGAACGGAAAAAATCCCTCAACCTCATGGATTTCGACGATCTGCTGCTCAACGCGGTCCGCGTGCTCGCCGAAAACGAGGGGCCGCGCGGATATTATCAGCACAAATTCCGCTACGTCATGGTCGACGAGTATCAGGACACCAACCCGGTCCAGGCGGAGCTGGTGCGGCTGCTGTCCAGCGGCTCCGGAAACCTCCTCGTCGTCGGGGACGACTTCCAGAGCATCTACGGCTGGCGGGGCGCGGACTACCGGAACATTCTCAATTTTCCCGGGGAGCATCCCGGCGCGTCCATGTTCAAGCTGGTCACCAATTACCGCTCCGTTCCCGGCATCCTGCGGGTGGCCAACCGCTGCATCGCCGGCAATCCCGAGCAGTTCCAGAAGGAAATCCGCGCCGTGCGCGAGGGCGGACCCACCCCGATCGCCGCCAAACTCTCCGACGGCAGCCACCAGGCCAAATACATCATCAACGCCATCCGCGCCCTCCGCCGGTCCGGCTACAAATACGGCGACTTCACCATCCTCTACCGCGCCCATTTCCACGCCATGGAAATGCAGCTCGAACTCAACCGCGAGCAGATCCCCCACGTCATCACCTCCGGCGTCCGCTTCTTCGAACAGGCCCACATCAAAGACGTGCTCTGCCTCTCCCGCCTCGCGCTCAATCCGCGCGACGAACTCGCCTTCATCCGTCTGATGTGCCTGCTCCCCGGCGTCGGTGCCAAGGGCGCGCAAAACCTCTGGAAAAAACTGAACCACCGCTTCGATCCGCTCCGTTCCGAAGATCGGAAACGCCTCCATGCCGCCATTCCGAAGCGCGGAAAAGAGCCCTGGCAGCCCATTCACGAGGCCCTCGAGGCCGCCGACCGCGAAGTCCTCCGCGGCAATCCCGGCGAACTCATCCACACCTATCTGAGTGCCTACTACGACGAATACGCCGTGGAAACCTTCGACAACTATCCGCAGCGTCTCGAGGACATCAACGGGCTCATGGACTACACCGCCACCTTCCCCAGCCTGGAGGCGTTCCTCAGCGAACTCGCCCTCCAGACCAATCTCGACGAAAGCATCCGCCGCGAGGACGAGCCCTCCGACGCCGTCCGCCTCGGCACCATTCATCAGGCCAAGGGCCTCGAATACCCCGTGGTCTTCGTGCTCTGGTGCGTCGACGGCATGTTCCCCTCCGGCCGCGCCCTCGACGAGGACGACAGCGGCGGCGAATCCGAGGAACGCCGTCTCTTCTACGTCGCCGCCACCCGCGCCAAAGACCACCTCTATTTCGGCGTGCCCCAGGTCCGCCGCCAGCGCGACGGCGGCCTCGTCTACTACACCCCCTCCCGCTTTATCTCCGAACTTCCCCCCGGCACCCTCCGCGAAGAGCGCGGCGGCTACTATTAAATCGACCCCATGCAATCCTCCAAAGTCACCGTTCACCTCAACATCCTCGCCGAAAACATCGCCGCCCTGCGCGAAAAACTCAGCCCGGACTGTCAAATCATGTTCGTGGTCAAATCCGATGCCTACGGCCACGGGATCGGCCCCGTCGCCCGACGCGCCGCCGAAGTGGGCGTGAACTGGTTCGCGGTGGCCTATCTCGAAGAGGCCCTCGAGGTCCGTGAAGCCGCGCCCGAAGCCGAGATCCTTGTCCTCGGCCCCGTCAGCGGCGAGGAGATCCCCGGCTGCATCCATCACCGCATCACCCCCGTCATCGTGGGCGCGGATCACGCCCGCGAACTCAGCGAAGCCGCCGCCGGACACACCCTCAACGCCCACATCAAAGTCGACACCGGCATGGGCCGCCTCGGCATCGTCGAAGGCTGTGCGGACGACGAACTCGACACCATCTTCGGCCAGTCCAACCTCCACATCACCGGCATCTGCAGCCACCTCGCCGCCGTCGATCTCAAGCGCCCCTGGCTGCAGGAGAAACAGCACGAACGCTTTGTCAACGCCTACACCCGCGCCGAGAAAATCGCCGGCCGGCGGCTCCTGCGTCATTTCTGCAGCTCCCGGGGCGTCCAGTACTATCCCGAGTGGGATCACGATCTCGTGCGCCCCGGCATTCTCCTCTACGGCTACGGCTGCACCGATCCGCGCATGAGGGTGCAGACCCGTCCCTTCCTCACCATGACCAGCCGCCTCATGCAGGTGAAAGACGTGCCTGAAGCGTACCCTATCGGCTACTATTCCTCCTACCGCACCACCCGCGACACCCAGATCGGTGTCGTCGGCATGGGCTATGCCGACGGCTATCTGCGCGCCATGAGCAACCGCGGCGAAGCCCTCGTCAAAGGCCAGCGCACCTCCGTGGTCGGCCGGATCAGCATGAACTGGATCACCCTCGATCTGGGACCCGACACCGGCTGCAAAGCCGGCGACGAGGTCGTGCTCATCGGCGAACAGGGCGGGGAATCCATTTGGGCCGACCGCCTCGGCCGCCAGGCCGGCACCATCGCCTACGAAATCCTCACCGCCATCCATCCGCGTATCCCGAGAGTCTACGCGGGGTGAGTCGGACTAGTTTTCCAGAATCCACGAAGCGCTGAGAATGTTCGCCGGGCCTTCCGCCACCAGCTCCGCGCCGTCGCGCAGCGCGGTGACCGGCACTTCAATATCCCGCACCACCGCGTTGGATTTCCGGTCCGCTCCGGGAGGCAGCGCGATCCGTTCATCTCCAATCTGAAGCCGCGCCGCTCCGGTGTGCACCAACCGTAAAAACAGGCGCTCGGGAATGTCCGGGACTCCGTCTCCGGGCTGAAGCGACAGCCGGTCGTCCGCCGCCAGCTCCTCAAACAGAACCGGCAGGGTCATCAATTGCTGCGTCCGGACCCGCGAAGGCTCATAACCCTCCCGCTCCAGGATCACCCGGAAGGCGGATCGCTCGCTGAGGTCGAACCTTAAATATCCGCCGCGCACCTCGGGCACCACCTGAACCAACGCGGTTTTCCCTTCCGCGCGCTCCGGAATTCCCGCGCCGTCCACATCGCGGATCATTTGCTCCTGCAGCGGCGCGTCGCTAAGCAGCAGCGTAAGCTCCGCAACCCGGAATCCCGCCGGGACCGGCAGCCGCACCTCGGTCTCCCCCGCACCGTGGTCCACACCAACGAGCACAACCCGGCCGGTCTGTGGATGCGAGGCCACCACGGTCAGCCGGGAGGCGCTGCTCACCGCATCAATCATTCGGCCGCGCAGCGGCGCCGCCAAACGATAGGCGTGCTCCTCGCCTCGGTTGCGCAGGTATCCGTTCCAGCACGCATGCAGCGCCCGCACCTGCGCAATATCCGGATTCACCCGGATCAGGTTCAGCATATCCGCCAGATTGTAGGCGGCCTTGCCGGCGTCCGACGCCCCGAGATCATTGGCCTCGGTGTTGAAAATCGGAACCATGCGGCCGTGCAGTTTCATCATCGCCGAACGGGTCACTTCATAGCCCGCCGCGATCGTCAGCGGATTGCCGCCGTAGTGATGTTCGGTGATAAAATCCAGCTGATCCCCCACCGCCTCCAGCATCCGCATCGTATAATTGCGGAAGTCCATGTAATCATGACTCCCGAAATCCGGCACCGAGGGACCGCCGAGCTGCACATGGGGATTCACCGATTTCGCCCCCCGAACCGCCGCGCGGAAGATCTCCGACCAGGCGTCCGCGCCGACCTTTCCGGGGATGTACCCGTACTGGGTCTCATCCTCGACCTCCTTCGCGCCCGGCGGCAGACGGAAGCCCATGTTGATGTGCCGGCCCCACATGAACGGTTCGTTCCACACCTCAAAATACCGGAGCACATTGTGCTCATCTCCCGGAATCCAGGCTCTGGAGGCCAGATTCCGGTAAAACACCTCCACATCCCGGGCCACCGCCTCCACACCGTGGTCCATCCAGGACGGCCGCGCCCACAGATCCATCGTGTGCGTCCAAATCACCTGATCCACCGCGTTGCCCGCAACCGCGCGTCGGAAAAACGGCTGGTCCGGCGGGCTTAAATCCCGCTGTTCCAAATCCATGTTCCGGGCAAGCTTCTCCTCACTGAGCGGTTTCCCGCCAAAGCCGGTGTGGGTGAGCGGTCGCAGGGAGCCCGGATTAAGGATACGCATCATCTCCTCGTAATCCGGTTCGCCCTCCCGCGGATCACGCGGATTGTTTTCGCCCACATCATGAAATCCGAACAATCCTTTCGGCACCTCATCGGTTCCATTAAAGGACCGGACCACATCCGGCCGCACCACCACCGTCACCGGCCCCTCCTCCGGCAGCGCGTCGCCGGAAATCAGCGCCAATTCATCCACGGTCACATCGACCCGTCCGACACCGCGGCCGTCATACACCCCCACACGCACCGCACGGATCTCACCGCCCGCGAACGGACGCCAGTCGGACCCGAAATCCTGAAACGGAACCGTCACCTCCTCAGCGGTCTCACCCAGGCGCAGCGCCTGATGACGCGCGAACCAGCCGCGCTCGGTGCGGACCTGCACAACAAGCCCAACCGATTGTCCCGATCCGGAAACCCCCGCCGCGCTAACCCGCAGCGCGCCGCCGGAGCGAATCGGCACCGGCTCCGCAAGCGGGAGTTCCACCGAGGCCTCAATCCCCTCCACCCGGACCTCCCGGGGCAGAAACGCGGTCAACCGCAATTCGGAGTCCCCGGCTTCAACCCAGGCGGGACCGACCGCTCCCCAGGCGTTTTCCGCCGCCATGACGGACCAGGCTCCAGTGACCTCACCCTCCACCTCGGTTTCGGTATCGCCGGAAACCCACACGCCCCGATAGTTTCCGCTCACCGCCCGGCCCGCCACCTGCGGCGTGTCTTTCCGCCATCCCGGCATGAAGGCGTCGCGGTTGACCGGAAACCCGGCCCAGTCCAGCCCCCGCTCCGCTTCAATCTCCAAACGGAACACGTCCGGCGGTGTCGGAAAATGGGCCCGCCCCCGCCGGGCGCCGTCCGGACCGATCGTCACCTCAACCTCCGCCCGCAGGCGCTCGCCCTCCCATTCCAGCGAAAGCACCTCCACCTCATTCCGACTCCGCTCATTGTAGTCCGCCGAAGCCGAAACCAGGCCGTCCCCGCCAAAGGTCAGATAGATATGCCCGTCCCCAAGCTCCAGCGGACGAATCCCGTCCAGCCGCACATGCGTTCTGATGTCGCCGGACACCGGATACGCAGGGGGCAACAGCGACACCTCACCCGCATGCAATCCACTCCGCAACACACATAACAAAATCAAACACTTAAACATATGCTCTTCTCCAATCTGATGTTTTCACACCCCCTCAACCTGACATACCGCCCCCAATCCGTCAAACCCGTATTCCATTCGTCACTCGTCATTCGTCATTCGTCATTCTTCCCGTCATTCGTCATTCGTCATTCGTCACTCTACACTCGACACTCGTCATTCTTCCCGTCATTCGTCATTCGTCACTCTACACTCGACACTCGTCACTCGTCATTCGTCATTCGTCATTCGTCACTCGTCACTCGTCACTCGTCATTCTTCCCGTCATTCGTCATTCGTCATTCGTCACTCTACACTCGACACTCGTCATTCGTCACTCGTCAC
>JAFIGD010000033.1 GCA_020831625.1 Verrucomicrobiota bacterium
TGCGGCTCAATCGGTACGAGGCGGAGGCCTGAATTGAGCCGGGCCGTTGGCCCTGTGTGAATGGTGTGGGGGCTGAGACCCAGTCCTGACGGACCGGGCTGGGATGAGCCGGGCCGTTGGCCCTGATTTCAATTACGATTAGATTCTTCCGGGGGAGGATGAGATAAACATGTGTTTATGTTCTGCCTATAATATTTATGCCCTAGGGAATGAGCTTTCACCAATTCCGGGATGCGCCCGGAGGCCGGAGGGGTTGCAATTTCCGGGCGTGGGGGTATCGGGTGTCGGCATGATCCGGGGGATTGGACATCTGTTTTTGGCGCAAACGCCGAATGCTTCATTCGGGGAAGTGTTCGTTTGGGATCCGGAGACGGTGTCTAATTACTGGACCTTTTCGGGGCTGGCGTTTTTGGCGGCGGTGGTTTGTTTGTCGCTGGGGCTGCATGCGCGGCGGAAAAAGCATTTGATTGACGATTTGCCGACGAGCAAGGTGGCCGGGGTGTTTATCGGTTTGGTGGAACTGAAGGGGACGGCGGAGTCGGAGGCTCCGTTTGTCAGTCATTTGAGGGGGGCGAGATGCGTGCAATATCAGTGGCGGGTGGAGGAGCATTGGCGCAAAACCGAAACGGTGCGGTATCGGGACAAGGACGGGAACTCCCGCACGCGCACTAAAACCACCAGCGGGTGGCGGACGGTGGACCGGGGCGGGCGGATCGGGCCGTTTTATCTGCGGGATGACACGGGTGTGATCCGGATTCTGGGCTGGCTGGGGATGACGTACAACAGTCTGGTGTGTGTGCGGGAGCGGATGCGGCGGGCGTGGTCGACGGTGGATGTGGAACTCAAGCGGCGGGCCACGCTGATTCCAAAGCTGGTGAATGTTCTGCAGGGGTTGAAAGCGCATGAGCGGTCGGTACAGGAGGCGGTCATGCATTTGCGTACACAGCAGGGGGCGACCGAGCCGGGCCGGGCGGGGCCGGATCCCCGGGGATGTGTCTCGCAGCTCCGGGCGGCGGTGGAGGCGTACCCGGTGTTGAACACTGACGCGGCGTTCAGGAAGCTGCAGACGGAACTGGTGCACACGGAAGAGCGCATCGCGCTGGCGAGGAGCTATTTCAATGAGGTCTGCACCCACTACAACACGCGCCTGGAGGTGTGGCCGGACCGTCTGGTGGCGCGACTGGGGGCGTTTCCTCCGCATCCGCTGATCGTGGCGCACGATTTCGAGCGGGCGGAGGTGCGGGTGAATCTGGTCGACTGAGCGCGGTCCTTTTATAAACGATCACTGTCCATTGGATTCCGGCGGGGGGCGGAAAAAGAAGCTGACTTCAGTCATTTGTCGCGCGATTTCACGTTCATAGACGGTGAGGGATTCGTCTTCGGAGTGCTTTTGGTGGCGGGACTGGTGGTGTTTGTCCATTCCGACCAGGCCGATCATCAGCAGGGTCATGCAGAGGGTGAATCCTAGGCCGCGTTGACGGAAACACTGGGCTCCGAGTATGGCCGTCAGCACGAGCAGAAAGAATTGCGGGCCCGTCCACTCGATCAGGGCGAAGAGTCCGGGATCCAGGGAAATTCCGCGCCTGTATGGGGTGTGGGAAAGCGCCGCGTGGATTTCCCCGGCGCGGGCGGCGGTGAAATCCTCCACGGAAACGGGCTGTCCGGGGTCATCCCTGGTGATGGGGGTAATGACGCCGAACGCGACAAGATCAATCCCCCGGTTGGGAATCGGTGAATACGGGTGCCGGGGCAAAGAGGCCCGATGGCGGTTGAAAAGCGGAAACACCTCAGGCATGCTGACGGCGAAGGATCTGGTGCCGCCGCTGTATTCTGAAAAAGCATGCGAGATGTTTGCCTGGATTTTGTAATCCAAGTGCCGGGGCTGTCTCCACTCCCGGATGTTTCCCAGGCGGAGGGTGATTCGCAGGTCACGATCGGCGGGTCGCATGTCCAGGGTTTGAAGTTCATCCTGTCCCTCCGGCCAGGGCAGACGGATTTCCCGGGCCTCCAAAGGAAAAAAGGACTGATCCTGGAGGGTCCCGGCCACAACGTGAACGAGCAGATCGAATTCGCCGGCTGCAAGGGCGTCGGTCGAGAGTTCCGCGGTCTCCAGAGGAACGCGGAGTTCGTCTGAGGGGCTGGATGCCGGGGATTCCCGGAGTTGGGAGCGGAATCCGTGGACCATGGCCGTCAGCAAAAAGAAGGCCAGCAGACCGCAAACCACCCGGACCGCCAGGGGGCGGTGGCCGCGGCGGCGGCGGAAAATGAACCCGCGGGCGGCCAAAAAGGCGAACGCCAATAGGATGATGAGAAGGATCAAGGGGGATATTATTATCTTAGTCATGACATTATTCTCCAGCGGAGGGGGAAGGAGGGATGCTGCGCAAAGGTTCTTCTTGAAGCCGCGTCTCGGGCGGGGGCTCGAAATCGACGGAGGTTGACGCTTGGAGCCAGTAAAAACTCATCAATATAAATACCGCCACGATGATGACCAGAATCAGCGCGATGATGCCGCCGGGACCGGCTTTTGTCGTGGCGGGTCCGGGGTGACCTTCTTTTTGTTGGTATTTGCGGCCGCATCCCCAGAGGATGAGGGCGGCGGCGGCGAACATGAGGGCGGCGGACAGATCGCCCCGGGGACGCTCCCAGAGCGCGGATTCGAGCGCCGCGCCTCCCAAAATCATGCCGCCGGTGACCAGGACGCCGAGAACGAGGGCCAGGAACACGCCGCTCCGGTTGACCGTCAGGGCTGAGAACCCGTACAGGCAGGCGAACAACAGCGCGGGGATGCTCACCGACCAGGGCCACAGGAGTGTAACATGCTCCAAGCGAAACGGCCCGGTGAATCCGGACGTGACAAACAGCCCCCACAGAACCTGCGGCGCCTCCACGCGCAGCGCCCAGACGCCCAGGGTGGAGAGCAAAAGCAGCGGGAGACCGCCCAGGGCGGCCTGCGCCCAAAAGAGCTGCCCCCGGGTGGGCGGCAGACTGAAGAGCATCTCCTCGCTCTCCTCCTGTCGGGCGCCGCTGCCCAGCCAAAGGCCGATCACCAGCGCGAACAGGATGCCGAAGGCCAACAAAATACCGGGATGGATAACCATCTGCAGCACCCAGAGGGTGAGAATCCAGGTGTGGACGAAGCCCATAAGGGCGAAGCCGGTCATCCGCCAGCCGCGGCGGAAGACGCCGTGCAGGATTTGTTTTTGAAAGTCATCGACGGGGAGCGGGAGGGTGTTCATGACAGTCCTTCTTTTTGCAGTTCGAGAAACAGGTCTTCCAATCCCAGGGGGAATTCGCGGAAGCGTGTGCGGGGGAGGGCGCGGATGCTGTTGAGCTGGTCGGGATGCTCGAGACGCACCACCGCCTCCAGGACCGGTCCGGAGCGTTGTTCGCGGAGCACGCCGGGGATTTTCACGTCCGGGGGCACATCGGTCTCGTCGAACACAAGCTGCACCCGGCAATAGTTCTCCCGCAGTTCATCCAAGGGGGCGGAGAGGACGATGCGTCCCCGGTCCATGATGCCGATATGATCGGCCACGCGTTCCAGATCGCCGATGATGTGGGTGCTCAGCAGTACCGTGAGGCCCTCGCTTTCTCCGAGCGCCTCCACGAGCGCGCCCAGCAGTTCCCTGCGGGCGACGGGATCGAGGCCGGCGGCGGGTTCGTCCAGCAAAAGCGCTTCGGGACGCGGGGCGAGGGCGAGGGCCACCGCCGCTTTGCGCTGCTCGCCGCCGGACATCTGGTGGAAGCGTTTGCGGGGGTTCACTTCGAACCGTCCCAACATGCCGCTGAACCCTTCCGAGTCCCAGCGGGGATAATATCCGGAGATTTCGTCGGCATATTCGGAAAGCGTCAAGTTTTGGGGCAGGCGCGGGGATTGGGGCACAAAGGTGATGCGTGCCCGGTGCCTCGCCGGGGCGGTGAGCATGTTTTCGCCTAAAAGGGCCGATTCGCCGCGGTTCGCGCGCAGCAGGCCCATCATGAGGCGAATGGCGGTGGTTTTGCCGGCGCCGTTGCGGCCGATGAGGCCGTATACCGCCCCTTGGGGAACGGCGAGATCGAATCCGTTGACGGCAAGCACATTGCCGGGAAAGACCTTGGCCAGATCGCGTGCTTCGATTGCGGGGTGCGTCATGTGCGTTTTTCTCCTCTGTGTGGGGGTTCTGCCGGGGAAATTGGCGGGGTCATGTTCAGGCGCTCTTCTTCAAACCATTCGCGCAGGTCTTCGGGAGAGGCTTTCATTTGCAGGGCCTCCACCCACAGCTGCCGCAGCATGTGCCGCAGGATTTCCTCGCGTTCCCGGGCTCCGTGGCGGGGGGCGGCCTCGCGGACAAAGACGCCTTTGCCCCGCTCCGAAACCACCGCGCCCCCGTTTTCCAGCTCGGCATAGGCCTTGGCCACCGTGGCCGGGTTGAGGGTCAGTTGCGCCGCCAGCTCCCGGATCGACGGAAGCCGGTCGCCCGGCCGCACCGTGCCCGACGCGATCAGATGGGTCATCTGATCGCGGATCTGCCGGTAAACCGGCATGCCTGAATGGGGGTCTATCCGAAGGGGCAGCATTTGAGGGCCTGAAACGTGATGTGTATTGCTGTATTACAACACTAATACAATTAGAGGCTTGAGCTGTCAATCGGTTTTATTTAATCGTTCAGGGGGAACTGAATTGCCAGAAGACGCGGTAGAAGGCGAGGTCGGTGAGAGGGGGGCGGACTTCGTAGAGGTCTTTGCCGTTTTCGGTGGTGACGTAGGCGGGGATGAGGGCGGTGTCGGTCCAGGTGATGAGATCGGTGGAGATTTGGACGGTGGCGGTGATGTCCGGGGCGTCGGGGTTTTGTCCCCAGCGGATGACGAGGGTGCCGTCTTCCGGGAAGGCGAAGGGGCGGTCGCTGAGGTCGGGGTTGAGGGGATCCCAGCCGTGGGCGTAGCTGACGAGATTGGGGACGCCGGCGTCGTTGGGGGCGGCGAGCGGCTCCATGAGGGCAGGGTCGGTGCCTTCGGGGAAGGTTTCGTAGGCCCAGCGGGCGAACGTGTCGGGCGGGGGGACGACGGTGAGGTGCAGCACCCGGCCTTCGACGGGGCTTCCGTTGATCTCGAGGGTGTGGGGGACGGTTTCGAAGAGGACTTCGCCGTCTTCGGGGGTGAGGAGGCGGTATTCGTCATCTTCCAGGAGATAGACTTCCGTTTGGGCGGAGGACAGATGAGAGAGGAAATCGGCCTGTTGATCGGTGAAAAAGCCTCCCCGCCAGGTTTGACCCGGAGCGGGGGTGTCGGTGACGAGGTAAATCCGGAGAGTGGACCCGGCGGAAAGGGGGGCGGTGAAGGGCGTGGCGGCGGTGAGGCGGAGGGTTTCGTTACCGCCGGGGGTGTCGTTGGCGAAGA
Organism: Verrucomicrobiota bacterium; assembly: GCA_020831625.1. GTDB lineage: Bacteria > Verrucomicrobiota > Kiritimatiellia > SS1-B-03-39 > UBA6053 > PXAS01. The sequence continues at coordinate 5,380 of JAFIGD010000033.1, forward strand.
GGAAGGAGAAGGAGAGGCCCTGGGATCCGTTCACGCTTGCGGCGGTGAGGATGCCGCCAGAGGGCTGGACGCGGCCGCCGCCTTCGATCGGCGGAAGGGTGCCGGAACCGGTGAGTCCCGCGCCGGGTTTGAGAATCAACCGCTCGGAGCTGGAGAGATCGGCATGAACCGTGAGGAGACCGCCGTGGACCCAGGTGACGCCGCTGTACGAGGTGTTGCTGTTGACTACCAGGTGGCCGGAGTCCACGGCGAGGCCGCCGCTTCCGCCGGTGACGGGGCCGTTGAGCTGAACCGTGCCATCGCCCAGAATTTCCAGAAGATGCCCGTTGAGGTTGAGCGATTGAACCGAGACGGTGCCGTTTCCGGTGCTCCACACCTGGCTGGAGCCGAGAGCGAGCGGGGCGGTGAACTGCTGCAAGGTGTCGGCGTACAGGGTGAGGCCGCCCCGTCCGACAGTCAGGGTGTTTGATCCGCTGAAGGTAAATGTTTGGTTTCCGGTAAAATAGAGGCCGCGCAGCGTGTAGTTGGTGTTTATGTTGACGGAGAGCGAGTCGGCGGTGTCGCCGTCAAAGAGAACGAAACGGTCGGAGGTCGCATTGGTTGTGGGTGGCCTGTTCCCGCTGATGCCCCAGGCGGAATTTTGGTTTATGTTGGTGCTGGAGGAGCCCACCCAGGTGTGGGAGTGTGGGCCGACCACGCGCAGAGCGCGGCCGTCGGGGCGCATGAGGTCGTTGAGGGAATTGATGACCTGGAAGGTTCCGAGGAAATTGTGGGCGTTCACGGTATCATTGATTCCCGCATGGTTGCCAATAAGGGCGATTTCGCTTTGTCCGTTCGGATTGGTCCAGAGGGCGAAGGCGGGGCCGCCGGAGTCCAGGTCCTCCAGTTGCAAATCAGTTCTGGGGGTTGTGAAGCTGTGTGTGTTTCCGCTGACGGTTACGGAATTGATGGGCGTTCCCGCCACGCGGGTGCTGTTTGTGGATACGGAGCCATGTCCGTAAATGAGCAGGGGGGTGTTGTTGTAGGCGGTGGTGGCGTTGGATGTTGAGGAGGTGTTCCGGTCCAGAACCCCGTAGCGCACCGGCATGGCGGTCTGGCTAAAAGGCGTGTTGAGAATGCCAAGGGATAAATCGCCCACGGTTTGATTTTGAAAAACCACGCCCAGTTCCGTGGCGATAACCTGTCGTTGGGTCCGATCGTGCCGTGTGCCGTCGGCTCCGAAAATCCGGACGGTGCCCGCGCCGCCGAAATGCCGGGCGACCAAATAGTGTTGGGGGCTGACGAACCCAAAGCTTTTTTTGGGACTGTTTGAAGCCCAGCCCACGCCGCTCCAGTCGAAAGGGAGCCCGACGAAATCCGGCGAGGTGTTCGGAACCGGGGCGGAGGGGTAGCCGCCGCTGAAGCGGTCGTGCGCTTCGGGGTCATAGCCGGTGACCGTCATGCCGAACGCGAGCCCTCCGGCCTGGAGGATCAGGACGGTGAGGCATAGGCGAAGCGATCGACGGCGGATTGGAGTCATTCACACACCATACACCAAAGCGGCTGAAAAATATAATGAGATGAAGAGAAATGAAGCATGAACTGGAAATTTGATGGGGATTTTGGAAACAGATGGATTGTATTTTCGGGGGAGTGTACATAAAGCTTCTCTATGAGCACATTGGACACACTGACGGTTGATTTGGGCGAGCGGGGGTATGAGATTCGGATCGGAAGCGATGTGCTTTCGGAGCTGGGGGGGATGTGCGCGGAGTTGTTCGGGGCGCGGAAAACGCTGGTGGTGTCGGATGAGAACGTGGCCGCGCATTATCTGGACGGGGTGGTGGCGGGTCTGGAGGCGGCTGGCTTCGCGGTGGCGTCGCTGGTGTTGCCGGCGGGCGAGGGAACGAAGTCGGTGGAATTTTTGGCGAAAATCTGGGAGGCGGCGGTGGTGGCGAAGCTGGATCGCAAGAGTTTTCTGGTGGCTCTGGGGGGGGGGGTGATCGGGGATTTGGCTGGCTTTGCGGCGGCGAGTTATCTGCGGGGGATTCCGTTTGTTCAGGTGCCGACGAGTCTGCTGGCGATGGTGGATTCGGCCGTGGGCGGGAAAACGGGCATGAATTTGCCGCAGGGCAAAAATCTGGTGGGGGCCTTTCATCAGCCGGCGCTGGTGCTGGCGGATTTGGCGGTGCTGGACACCTTGCCGGAACGGGAGTTCAACGCGGGCATGGCGGAGGTGATCAAGTACGGGATCATTTGGGACGCGGAGATGTTCGCCCGAATTGAGTCGAATGTGGCGGCAATACGGGGAATGGACCGGGATTTCTTGCGGGAGCTGGTGCGGCGTTCGTGCGAGATCAAGGCGGAGGTGGTGCGTCAGGATGAGCGGGAGGGCGGGGTGCGGGCTCTGCTGAATTACGGGCACACACTGGGTCATGCGATTGAGAATGTGCAGGGGTACGGGGAGCTGTTGCACGGGGAGGCAATCGCGATCGGGATGGCGTACGCCTCGAAGGTGTCGGAACGGCAACGGGGTCTGCCCCCGGAGGCGACGGCGCGGCAGGCGGCGCTATTCCGGGCGTTTGATTTGCCGGTGTCCTGGGCCGGACTGGCGTGGAAGCCGTTGTTTGAGGCGATGACGGTGGACAAGAAGGCGGAGAACGCCTTGCCGCGGTTTGTGTTGATCGATTCGATTGGGAAGGCGCTGTTGCCGGAGGGGGTGACCGAGCCGGTTTTGAAGGACGTGTTCACGAAAGGTCTACAGGAATGATTTTCGACGTTTTCCGACCCTCGGAAACCGGTAAGACTCTTTTTCCGATCATCGGAAAAGCAATAAATGCCAGCTTTCCAAAACCTTAATAGAAAAACGAGGAACAAGTTGACGCGATGGGGGATACGGGTTGTTGCATCATTACTCGACTCCTTTGATTTCGGCGATGGTTTTGGCGAAGACCGCCAGGACTTCTTCTGAGTTTTCGGCCTGTCCATATCCGCTCCATGCATAGTTGCCGGGGTTTTTGCAAATCCCGGCACGCATCGGATTGAGGTCGATGTAGGCCGCCACGGAACACAGGGCTTCGGGACAGGGACTGTCTTTCAGCATTTTCTGTGCGCACCTGTTGCAAAGGAGTGTGCGCACCTGTTGCAAAAAATAATCGAGTTGACTAAATGAAGCATATTGCTACATTATGAAATATGAGCACAGTGATCCGGATATCCAGTGATTTGGCGCGGGAGGCCAGAACCCGAAGTTCAGTCGAAAAGCGATCTCTTACGGGCCAGATTGAGTTTTGGGCCTCGATCGGGAGAATTGCGGAAGAAAACCCTGAGCTTCCCTATTCCTTTATCAAAGAACTTTTGATTGCACGGGAAGAAGCGAAAAGCGCCAGGGAAGAGTATGTCTTCGGGTAGCCGGGTTCTCGCAAGTCCTTTGTTTGGACGGAAAGTCAAAAAGCTTAAGGCAAACGAAAAGAAAGAATTGGATGCTGAGATAAAGCGGCTATTGGAGAACCCAACGCTGGGCCAGGAAAAAAAGGGGGACCTTGAAGGGATTCGGGTTCACAAGTTCAAGATGAACCGTCAGCAAATACTTTTGGCCTACGAGGTTACCGAGTCGGAGCTGACCCTGCTTACCTTCGGTTCGCATGAAAATTATTATCGGGATTTGAAGCGTTATCTAAACTGAATGAAGGATTGTTTTTTCGGAAAAGTTGTACATAAAGCCAGTATGACAGAACGGGACGCGTATATTGCTTTGAATATGTTTGAGGGGATCGGCCCGGTGCGGGTGCGGGAGTTGTTGTCGATTCTGGGGTCGGCCTCGGCGATTCTGACGGCATCGCGGGAGGAATTGGTGCAGGCGAAGGGGGTGGGGATGAATCTGGCGGAGAATCTTTTGCGTCAGGCGGACACGATGGATGTGGAGGCGGAGATCCGCCGCGCCAAAGAAGCAGGTGCGGTGATTGTGACGCGGGCGGATGAGGGCTATCCGGAGGCGTTGAAGCATATTCACGATCCGCCCCTGGCACTGTATGTGAAGGGGACGCTGCTGGGGACGGACCGTCACGCGATCGCGGTGGTGGGGTCGCGGCGCTGCACGCATTACGGCCTTCAGGTGGCGGACCGGCTGAGTTTTCAACTGGCGAAACAGGGCTACACGGTGATCAGCGGTTTGGCGCGCGGCATTGATGCGGCGGCACATCAGGGGGCCATCAAGGGCAAGGGGCGGACGCTGGCGGTGCTGGGCTGCGGGATTGATCAGGTGTATCCGGCGGAACATGCGGAGCTGGCGGCGGCGGTGGCGGGTTCGGGGGCGGTGATCAGTGAGTTTCCGATCGGATTCAAGCCGAGCCGGAATTCGTTTCCGCAGCGCAACCGGATTGTTTCGGGTATGTCGCGGGGAGTGCTGGTGGTGGAGGCGGCGCTGGGGTCGGGCGCTTTATTGACGGTGGACGAGGCGACGGAACAGGGGAAACTGATTTTCGCGGTGCCGGGGCGCATAGATAATCCGAGCGCGGGCGGGTGCAATCATTTGATCAAAAACGGGGCGAAACTGGTGGAGGATGTGGATGATATTTTAGACGAGTTTGAGTATTTGATCTCCCCGAAGCCGGAGGGTCGGGAGGATCCGGAGCATGTGAAGCCACAGGTGCAGTTGACCGAGCCGGAGGCGAAAATTCTGGAGGTGCTTGGCGACGAGGAAATGGAGCAGGATCAGCTTACCCGCGCCAGCGGTCTGAGTGCATCGGCGGTGGCGACGGCGCTGATCATGCTGGAGATGAAGCGGCAGATCATGACCCTACCCGGCCGGAGGATTCGGAGGAAGTCCTGAGCCGTTGGATTTGGCGATGAGGCGGTCGTTGAAGACGTTCATGATGCGGTCGTAGAGTTCGGGGCCGAGGAGTTGGTCTTCGACATCGGATTCGATGCTGGGGTTGTCGTTGACTTCGATGATGCTGGGCTTGCCTTTGATTTCCTTGAGGTCCACGCCGTAGAGGCCGCGGCCGACGAGATTGGCGGCTTTGAGGGCGGTTTGCACGATTGCTTTTGGGGCGTCCTCCACGCGAAAGGTCTGCCAGGCACCGCTGGTGACGGTGTCGCTGTTGGCGTTTTCGTAGATTTGCCAGTGACTGCCGGCCATGAAGTATTTGCAGGCGTAGAGGGGTTTGCCGTCGAGAATGCCCACACGCCAGTCAAAGTCGGTGGGCACGAACTCCTGCACCACGAGGAGGGCGGAGGATTCGAGCATTTTTTCGGCGAGGTGGAGGAGTTCGCCCTCGTTTTCGGCTTTGAGAACCCCTTGGGAGAAGGAGCTGTCGGGAAGCTTGAGGATGCAGGGAAAGCCGATGGTGGTTTCGACTTCGCCGAGGTTGTCGCGGTGCAGCACCATGGAGCGGGGCGCGGGGAGTTTGTGGTACTTGAGCATCTCCAGGAGATAGACTTTGTTGGCGCAGCGGAGAATGGAGGCGGGGTCGTCGATGACGACGAGGCCGTCTTTTTCGGCCTGCCGCGAGAAGCGGTAGGTGTGGTGGTTGACGTAGGTGGTTTCGCGCAGGAAGAGGGCATCGTATCCGGGGAGGTGGATGAGGTCGTCGCGGGTGATGAGTTCGGCCTCGATGTCGAGTTTGTCGGCGGCTTTGATGAAATTCTCCAGCGCCTTGGAATCGCTGGGGGGGAGTTTCTCCTTGGGATCGTGGAGAATGGCCATCTGATAGCGCGGAGGCTTGGGACGGCGGACGCGGTGGCGGCGGGAAAAATAGCTTTTGGCGAATTCGAGGACGGCATCGCGGTGGTTGTCGGGCACCTGATTGATGGAGATGGGGTAGATGTTGGTGATTTCCCAGTGCTCCTCCTCGCCTTTGCGCTGAAACAGGGCGCGCAGCAGCGGGGCGCGGAAGTGGGTGAAGAGCTTGCGGGCGAGCGGGTCGTGGGCGGCGGTGATGTTGCGGCCGAAGTAGATGCTGAGGGTGAAGCGGTCGCTTTTGATGCGCCTGAGGCTGCTTTGAATGGTTTGTTCGAGGTCTTCGGATACAAGGCGCAGGACGCCCCGGTGGTTGAGATCGCGGAGGGTGCCGGTGTCGGGCACGGGCTGGTGGCCTCGGGCTTCGGCGAGGAGGCTGACGTAGTAGCCGGTGCTCTGGTAGCGGTAGGAGCGGCAGAGGTTGAAGACCCGGGCGGTGGCGCGGAAGTAGTCTTCGTTGGTGAGGTAGTCCCGGGAGGAGATGATGTCGACGTTGTCCACTTTCAGGGGCCAGCGGTCGGGTTGATCCACAACAAGGTATGTTTTTTTCATGCGGGGAGGAGGTCAGGCTTCAATATTTTTTGGGTGGAGGACGACAAGGTTGGCATCGTAGGTGACAATGCCGAGGAGAATGGCGTTGAGGACGCGGTCAACGGGCACATCGTAGATCGGATTTTCGCCGATGGCGTTGGGATGATATGGATCGGCCACGCGCAGGGTTTGCCGGTCGGGATGGTTTCCGCAAATGACCACAAAATGGCCTTCGGGCGTGCCGGCGAATTCATCATGCACATCGGTTTCGGCGATCACCCGTTTTTCCTGATAGAGGTAGGTGGAGTTCAGACCGGTGAGGATGGGCAGACTTTGTTTGAGGTAGTGGTGGATGAGCCCGGCGTTGAGTTCCCGGGAGGTGATGCGGCCGCCGAGTTTGAGGAAGTCTAGGTAATGGCGGCTGGCCCGCTGAAATCCGGCGCGGGTTTTGACCTGCATTTGTTGTTCCAGCTTGTGAATCAGATTGGTGTCCGGATCCTGAAACCAGGTGGGGTCGAACATGTAGAGATTGTAGGTGATCAGTTCGACATCAAAGCCGTGCCGGAGCGCGTGCTGACCCAAAAGCACGCCGTGGGTGCCGCCGTTTTTAAGCTGGGGGATGACCTTGACCAGATGATTCAGACCGGTTTCGAGCCCGAAATAGCGGTAGAGCGCGTGCAGGCAGGTCGCTCCGCAGGTCACCTGATCCGGCTGGCGTTCGATTTTAAAGGGAATAGAATGGTCCACGGCGCGAACTCTCTCAGAGTGGGCGCAGAAAGCAATGCCAAACCGCGCGGGGCTTTGTCCGCTTGATGAGGCGGATCAGACGGTTCTGACAGATCGGTCGGATCGGACGGAGTGCTTTAGCCGGCGGAGGCGGCGATGCGGGGGGGCGGGGCGTCGGCGGCGAGGATGCGCATGGAGGGGACGGGTTCGTAGATGCGCTGGTGGTTTTCGATGCCGGCGAGGCGGTAGGATCCGCTGCGGTAGCGGTCGGTCCGGTAGTTCTCGCCGGTGGCGGGGAGGGCGTGGTTGTAGAATTCCTCGTATTCGGCGAGGGTGAGGTTTTGCCGGTTTTTGAGCAGATCCTGATGCAGGCGGGTGTTGAGGTGATCGCGGTAGCCTTCGATGACTTTGCCGCCGAAGAAGGCGCCCATGCAGCCGCTGCCGTAGGAGAAGAGGCCGATGCGTTTGCCGGTGAGGTTTTTGGGGCCGGTTTCGAGGAGGGAGAGGAGGCCCATATAAAGTGACGCGGTGTAGGCGTTGCCGATGCGGCGGTTGTAGGCGAGGGAGGGTTCGACCTGGGCCTGGAGGTCTTTGGCGGCCAGTCCGGCGTTTTCGGCGCGGGCGAGGTGGAGGTGGGCTTTGAGCCCCATGCGGGAGAAGGGGAGGTGATAGCAGAAGTGCGCGAAGTCGGCGAAGCAGGCTCCGCTGTCGTCTTTGTAGTGTTTCCAGGCCTGTTCGAGGGCGTTGAGGTAGACTTTGATGGAGTATTTGCCGTCCACGAGGGCCTCGTCACGGTAGTTGGGGCGCCAGAAGTCCATGACGTCTTCGGTGTAGTAGCCGACATGGGGGTCGATGCGGAGAATTTTGGCGTCGGCGGAGAGGACCATGGCGACGGCGCCGCCGCCCTGGGTGGGTTCGCCGGCGGAGCCGAGGCCGTAGCGGGCGATGTCGGCGGCGATGATGAGCACTTTCTGCTCGGGGTGCATGGCGACGGTGGAGAGGCCGAAGTGCAGCGCGGAGGTGCTGCTGCAGCAGGCCTGCTTCATTTCGACGGTGCGGCAGTTGGCGGGCAGGTCGAGCAGCTTGTGGACGTAGATGGCGGCGGCTTTGGATTGATCGATCCCGGATTCGGTCGCGAAGATGACGGTGCGGATTTCGGAGCGGTCGACCCCTTCGAGGGCCTGCCGGGCGGCGTTGGTGCCGAGGGTGACCACATCCTCGTCGGGCGCGGGGACGGACATGTACTCCTGGCCGATTCCCTGATGGTATTTGGCGTAGTCCACATTGCGGGCGCGGGCGAGATCGTGCAGATCCAATCCGTAGCGTGGAATGTACATGCTGATGGCTTCGATTCCTGGATTCATAGTTGATTCTCCGGGTTCATTCGTTAAAAATATAACGGTTTTGAAATTTGTCCATTAAGACGCGGTGGCAAAAGCGCCGAGAGGGGCGTTTCCGGTGGCACTGTTTTTGAGTGCTCCGTGCAGAACCCGTTCGAGGGCTTGCAGATAGAGATGAAATTCTTCGCGGCCCCCGGGTGAAAGAATGACCTGGGTGTGTGCCTTTCGGCCGCGTCCGGCGCGGTGCATGCGGACAATGTTGCCTTCTTCGAGGACCTTGAGGTGGCGGCTGAGATTGCCGTCGGTCATGCCGCAGCGCTGTTTGAGGTCCTGAAAGCCGAGGCCGCCCGGGCGTTCGCAGAGGGCGGTGACCAGGGCGAGCCGGGCGGGTTCGTGAAATTTTTTCTCGAGGTCGTTCCAGTGGGGTTTGTCGAGGTCGATCATGGGGTTTTCTCCGGTGGGGGATCTTGCCAGAGGCGTTCGAAGGCGGCATAGCGCCGCTGGTCCGCGTACAGGATGAGTCCGCCGGCCCATTCGCCGGCGAAAAAGACGACGCCCATGGGCCAGGGATTGAGAAAGGTGAGGTTGGGGTTGAGGAGGCACAGCGCGCCGGCGAGAATGTAAAAGACGCCGACGATGCCGATGGCGCCGGGGAGCACATAGCGGGAAGCGAGATTGGTGAGCCCGAACATGCACATCCAGACGCCCATCAGCGGATCAAAATCGCGGCCGAGCATGAGCACCAGGGTGAAGACCGCGCCGACAAAAAGGGGGGGCATGACGTCCAGGAGCGGTCCGAGGCGGCGGACGTTGCGTTTGATGAGCGGATCGCGCCAGAACCAGTAGATGAGGGAGCCGAGGTTGAGGAACATGGCGGTTCCGAATACCGCGCCCCAGGCGAGAATATGGGCGTAGTGGCTGGATTCGATCCATTGGCGGTCGAGGAGAAACGCCATGGCGATGGCGACGGTGCCGGACAGAATCCGTGCGGGGCCGGACCAGCCTTTGAAGCGCTGCTGTTCGAGCAGCGCCCGTTTCAGATGCCGGACGGTGTCCAGCGCGTCATGGAGGGGAAGAATATTCACGGGTTGGGTGTATGGCGGATAGGGGTGATCCGTTTTCTTTACTTTACACCGCAAAGTAATCAACCCGGAAATGAAAAAAAATTATTCGGAGAGGGGCTGAGGGTCGGGCATGTCGAGGACGCCGTCGATGAGAAGCGTCCAGCCCTGCGGGGGGAGTTCGTTCAGGCCGGGCTGGGAGACGAGGGTTTCCCGCAGGAGAAAGGAATCGTCCTCGCCGGTGGTTTCCAGGGCAGTGTCGAGTTCCGGGCCGCTTTCGATTTTCCAGACGCCGCGCCATTGAAGGGATTCGGCTGGGAGGCGGAAGACGACGGGCGCTTCGGGGTCCACGGGGGCGATGGCGGTCATTCGGGTGGTCCACTGCAGGGCGGCGGTGTCCTGAGGGAGTGAGAGCAGATGGGTTACGCGGAGGTGAAAGGGGGGGCCGAAGGTTTGCGTGAGGAGCACGGTTTGACCGCCTTCGCTGGTGATCCAGCCGCGGGCCTGCCAGCGGGGTTGCGGAACACCTTCCAGGCGGGGCAGCGCTTCGGTCAAGTCTGCCGGATCGCCCGGCAGCAGGGTGACGGGTGCGCTGAGGGCGTTGGGCTGGCGGAGTTTTCGAAAGGAAACCACGCCGTCATGGTCGGGTGAGACGATAATTTCGAGATAGCGGTTGGAGAGTTGGTAGACTTCGCCCCAGGTTTCGGATTGAATGCGGGAGAGCGGGGCTACCGGGAATTCATCCGCTAAGGTTAATTCCGTCGGAAATAAAAAAACAAGGAATCCCAGACAGGGTAAAAAGGGAACAAAAAACCGCATAAAGTCAAGTCTAACGGATCTAAAGTTAAAAAACCAGCGGAAAGCGTCACAGAGTCGGGCCCGGGGTATGGAATGCACATTTTTGTTCACTTGCGCTGTGGGAAGATTTGAAGTAGAGACAGGGATATGAATGAAATTAAGTTTATTGTGACCGGCGCGGCCGGCTTTATCGGGCGGAATTTGGTTGCGGAGCTGAATGCCCGCGGGGAAGAGCGTATTCTTTTGGTGGATGAGCTGGGGTCCACGGAAAAATGGCGCAATTTGGTGGGGCTTCGGTACGAGGACATCTGGGATCCGGAGATGCTGCGTCAGACGGTGCTGAATGACACGGAACCCGGGGGTATTGAGGCGGTCATTCATCTCGGTGCGTGCAGCGCCACCACGGAAACGGACGCGGATTATCTGTTGGACAATAATTACCGCACCACCCGCGATCTCTGCGAGTGGTGTCTGCGGCATGACATCCGGTTCGTGTATGCCTCCAGCGCGGCGACGTACGGTGACGGGGAGTCGGGGTATTCCGACGAAGACGCGAAAACACCGGGCTACGCTCCGCTGAACATGTATGGATATTCCAAGCATATGTTTGATTTGTGGGCCTTGAAGCATGGCTTGTTTGACCGGATCGCGGGGCTCAAATATTTCAATGTGTACGGACCTTTTGAGCAGCACAAGGGGGATATGCGCTCGGTGGTGCACAAGGCGACGGAGCAGATTCTGGCGGAGGGCAAGGTGACGCTGTTCCGCAGTCACCGTCCGGACTACGAGGACGGCCGGCAGTTGAGGGATTTTGTGTTTGTGAAGGATGCGGTGGCGGTGACCCTGTGGCTGGCGAAGGGCGGGGCTCCGTCGGGATTGTTCAACTGCGGAACCGGCACGGCGAGAAGCTGGCTGGATCTGACCCGGGCGGTGTTCGCGGCATTGGAGCGGGAGCCGGTGATTGAATTCATGGATATGCCCGCGCACTTGCAGCCGAAGTATCAGTATTACACCTGCGCGGACATGAACAAGCTCCGTGCGGCGGGTTATACCGCTCCGTTCACCACATTGGAGGAGGGCGTGTCGGCCACGGTCCGGACGCTGGTGTCATGACGATCCTTTTTCTAAAAAAATGGCTGATGCCGGCGGGCGTTTTGGTGTCCGCCGGTCTTCTGTGGATGGGGATTCAGGTGTTCCGGGTGTTTTATGTTCCGGTGGCGGAGCCGGTTGCAGGGCCGGGTCCCGATCTGCGGGGCGGTGAGCGGGTTTCCCTGCCGTCGCTGGATGTGTTTTCGCGTCCGGGGGAGGAGGATCTTGACCGCCGGGCGGCGTCGCTGATGCTTTCGGGCACCATACAGCTTGAGGGGGGCACCCGCGAGGACGGCGGCGTGGATTTTGTGGCGCTGGTGGACGACGGGGAAACGGGACGTCAGCATCTGGTCGCGGTCGGAGAGGCGTTGGGTCCGTTCCGGGTGAAGGAAATTGGCCGGGAGTATCTGACGATCTCCAAAGATGACCGGAACTGGCAGTTGGAAATGACCGGAGCGGTACGGGTCTGGGCGGGGCGCGGCGGCTCTTCGCGGCGGAACGGGGAAGAGGGGGCGATGACCTGGGAGGACATGCCCGCGCTGGAAACAACGCCTTTCGGAAAGCGGGTGGCGCATAATCAGTGGGTGATCCAGCGCGAGGCGGTGCATGCTTATGTGCGGGATCTGATTGAGGATCCCGCGCGGGCGGTGAAGCTGTATGACTCCTTTCGGGAAGCCCCGCCAGTGGGCGAGGACGGGCTGGCGGGCTTCAGTATTCAGAAGCGCGGGGAGCATGATTTTTTCCGCGCGATGGGATTAGAGGACGGGATGGTGATTCGTGCGGTGAATTCGATGGAAATGAGAAGTCAGGCCCGTGCGGAGTTTATGGTGCGGGCGTTTATGCGGGGGGAACTCGGCGCGGTGATTTTGGATATTGACCAGCCGGACGGCGAAATAGGCAAAAACATCTACATTATCCGGTAACGGTTTCCCGGGGTGTTTCCGAACTTGCGGCCCTTGCAGTTTGCGGGTATTGGGTGGGAATGAACTTACGCATTCACGACACGCTGACCGATTCGCTTCAGGATGTTCTTCCCGCCGATGGAAAACGAGTGGGATTTTATTGCTGCGGACCGACGGTGTATGCGGCGGCGCATATTGGCAATTTCCGGACGTTTGTGGTTCAGGATATTTTCCGGCGCGCGCTGGAGTTGTCGGGTACGCCGGTGAAGCATGTGCGGAATCTCACCAATGTTGATGACAAAACGATCCGGGAATCGCAGGCGCAGGGACAGAGTCTGCAGGCGTTCACGGGGTACTGGACGGAAAAATTCCACGCGGACTGCGAGGCGTTGAATTTGCTGCGGCCTCAGATTGAACCGGGGGCGGTGGAGCATATCGCGGAGCAGATCGCGCTGATCCAGACGCTGATGGACAAGGGGCACGCGTACCAGGCCGGGGACGGGTCGGTGTATTTCCGGGTGGAGAGTTTTCCGGCCTACGGCCGCCTGTCGCGGGTACAGGAGCGGGAACTGACCACCGCGACGGCGCAGAGTGATGATGAGTATGACCGGGATTCGCTTTCGGATTTCGCGCTGTGGAAAGCGGCCAAGCCCGAGGACGGGCCGAACGTGTGGGAGAGTCCCTGGGGTAAAGGACGGCCGGGCTGGCATTTGGAGTGTTCGGCGATGAGCATGAAATATCTGGGGCCGAGTTTTGATGTGCATTCCGGCGGGATCGATCTGACCTTTCCGCATCATGAGAACGAGATTGCCCAGAGCGAGGCGTGCACGGGCGAGACGTTCGCCCGGCTCTGGTTCCATGTGGTGCATTTGATGGTGGACGGCCACAAGATGAGCAAGAGCCTGGGGAACATGTACACGCTGGAGGACTTGCGGGCGAAGGGGTACAGACCGGAGGAGGTTCGTTATGCTCTGATCGCCGGGCATTACCGCAAACATTTGAATTTCACGATGGCGTCTCTGGACGCGGCCCGGCCGAATTTGCAGCGGCTGGCGAAGTTGGAGAAACAGCTGCATCAGGCGGCGGGAACCCCGAAGCGGCCTCCTTACGGGGTCTTGTGCAAAACCCGGCCGGACTGCGGCCGGTTTAGTCCGGCGTTCGAGGCCTTGCTGGAAAATCTGAATGTGCCGCGGGCCCTGGGGGAACTGTTCAAAGCCGCGGGTGAACTCGAGAAGGCGCCTCAATCGGTGACGGCGGAGGATTATACGGGCCTGGTGGTGATGCTGGAGGCCCTGGGGCTGCGTCTGCCGGAGGTTGAGGCGGTGACGGCTCCGGAGGAGATCCACGTGCTGGCCCGGGCACGGCTGGAGGCCCGGAAAAACAAGGACTGGGCCCGGTCCGATGAGCTTCGCGATCAGCTTTCCGCCCGGGGCTGGGCGGTGAAAGACGCCAAAGACGGGTACGAACTGGAACCGGTTTGAGGTTGGGGATCTCAGTAACCGCTGAACGGTCGGCGGGGGCGATTACGATTACGATTACGATTAAGATTAAGAAAGGATGGGTTAGGGGGCGGGTTGGGTTTCGGGGCCGAGGAGGATGTCGAGGCCGCGGAGAATGCGGTCGGTGCGGCCGGAGGGCCGGGGCGTGGGCGACGGTGTCGGGGTCGAGGGCGCGGGAACGGGTGTGGGGGTCGGCGCGGGGGGGGCGGTCTGTGGTTCCGGACCCGGGGCGGGTGTCGGGGTGGGTGTTGGAGCAGGCGTCGGCGTGGGGCGGGGGCCCTCGCCGCTGAGGATGCCGCCGATGCCGCCGAGGATCTCGCGGGCGCGTTCGTCGCGGAGGAGTCCGCTTTCGGTGACCCCGCCGACGAGCAGTCCGGTGAGGACGGAGCGGCGGATGTCGATGTCGGGATCGCCGAGAGTGCCGCGGATCTGCACAAAGGACGGAAGGGCGATGCGGTCGTCCCGCAGACGGTCTTCGCGATAGAGGCGGACGCGGCGGGCGAGATTGGTTTCGAGGGCGATCTGAACGGGTATGTTGCGGATGCGGGAGGCTTCGAGGTCGTCGTCGAGGTCGACGGTTCCGGCGGCCTGAATGCGGAGCAGTTCGTTTTCGACATTCAGGGTTTCGAGGAGGAGCTGACCGGTTTTCAGGCGGCTGCGGAGGCGGATTTCGTCGAGGTGCGGTTCGAGCAGGTCGGAAGGTTGCACTCCGAGGGCCGGGGCAAGGGCGCGGAGGAGGGTGGTGAGCACATTGCCGAAGGATTTGAGTCCGCCGTTCTCGAGGGCGGCGAGGTCGTTGAGGTTGAAGTCGCTTTCGGTGATGAGGGCGTTCAGGTGCCCTTCGAGATGGGCGCGGAGGGAGGGGCCGGTGACACCGGCGCCGGAGAGTGCGAAATCGGCTTCGAGGATGCCGGAGAAGGTTTCGGCCAGGGCGGGGTCCCGGGTGTGAATAAGCGGGGCGAGGGCGACGGGGGCGAGGCGGGCCCGGGCCTGGTACTTGAATCCGGGGACGCTCAGGTCGAGGGCTCCGCCGGCGCTGACCGGGGCGTTCTCCATGGTCAGGTTGAAGGTGTTGAGTTCGATTCCGGCGGGGGCGAGAAGGGTGAGGATTTCCAGCGCGTCAACCTGCAGGCCGTGCAGGAGGAGGGTGGCGATGTTGACGCGCAGGGTGCCGTCCTGAACGGGGAGGGTCACGGGCTCGGGCTCGGTTTGGGGCCCGGCTGTGGTTTGGGCTTCCGCGGGCACGGCGGGGCCGGCGGAAGTTGCCTGTGGAATCCAGGGGCTGAGGTCAATCCGGTCGCCGTTGAGGCTTACATCGAAGGTCAGGGCGGCGGGATCGGCAAACCCGAGTCGGCCTTGGAGGTTGAGGCGGTTGTCGGCTTCCGCGGTTTCGGCCCAGGAGAGGGTCAGGCCGCCAATGCTGACGTGCCCGGGCGCGGCGCGGACGGTTCCGGTCAAACCAAAGGGCGGGAAGGGACGGGGCGGCGCGGTTTGGCCGCCGGGCGTTTGTACGTGATCCAGCGAAAGATCCAGGGTGAGGTCGTATTCCTCCTCCGAGGGCGCGGCGTCGCCATTGAAGCGGAGGCGCAGGCCCTGCAGGTCGTGTTCCTGAAAGGTCCCGTCGCGAATGACAAGGGTGAGGGCGGGCGTCAGGGCGGGGAGGCTGTTGAAGGAGGCCTGGCGGAAATCGAGGCTTCCGGTGAGGAGGCCGTCGCGGATGCTGAGGTCGGGGGGCGGTTCGGGGAGAAGCCCGAGCAGGGTGGCGGGATTGGCGCGGAACTGGTTGGCGAGGCTGATTTCGCCGGTGGCGGTTTGGAGGGTTCCCCGGGTTTGCACCTGCGCCAGGGGCTGTCCGCGATGGGTGCTTTGCAGGTTGAGGGATTCGATGTTGAGGGTCTTGAGGTCGGACAGGGCGCTTCGGAGTTCGAGGGTGAGGCCGAGGTGTTCCCGGGTGTCGTCCCCGAGGGTGAACCCGAGGTCGTCGAGATGCGCGTTCGCGGTGAGCTGTAAATCGCGTCCCTGGTTGATGACGGTCAGTTCCAAGCGGCTGTTCAGCGTTCCGCCGGTGAGTTCCGGAGGCAAAAAGGCTTTCCAATCCTGCACGCGCAGGTTGGTGGCGGCGAGGGTGAGCTGAATGTCTCCGAAATGCACCGGTTCTTCCGACCACTGGATGCGGGTCGCATTTTGGAGTTGAAGCGCGAGGAGGGTTTCTTCCTGCTGATTTTGTACGGTGCCCTCGAGGCGTTGGAGGTCGGCGGTTTTGGCGGTGAGGTCCACGGTGGAGGCCTGGCTGAACCGCAGGGTCACCGGTGGAGTTTCAAATTCGGGGCTTTTGATTTGCACGGTTTGTCCGTGAAGTTCGGCATCGGAGTGGATGAGGGTGCCGTCGTTCGCGAGCCGCACGCGGGCATCGGCGGTGAGCCGGGTGTCGCCGAAGGAGATGCCGGCGGGGGCGCCGAGGAGGTTGAGGAGTGCGGGGCCGATGTCGCGGACGCTGAGGGTGAGTTCCGCGCTGCGGGCGGTGGGATTAAAGGGGCCGGAGAGTTCAACGCGGCCGAGGGATTCGCCGGCGGGGTTGTGGGCGGTGAACCGGGCGTGCCGCAGGGTGTCGGGGGTGGCGTCCATCTGAAGCCGCAGAGTGGACAGATCGGATATTTCGCCGAAAACCCCGTCGGCCTGGGTGATGTTGGTTTCCAATTCCAACAAGGCGTTTTTGGGGAGGAGGTCCGGACCCAGCGTGAATTCCGAATTGAGGGTGGACCGCGCGCGCAGGGTGCCGGTTTCGTGGAGCTCGATGAGGGTGTCCGCGCTGAGAGTGAGCGCGGCGGGGAGGTCGGTGATAAGATTGCGCAGGCTGAGGTTGATGCCGGTGACGGTGAGGGTTTGCGCGGAGTCGGTGTGGCGGAAGGTACCGTTTTGAATGCGGATTTCGCCGATATGGAGGTTGAGATCGGCTGGGGCGGGTGTCGGAGCGGCTTCGCGGGGCGGACGGGGATCGGCTTCCGCGGGAAGTGCGCGGAAGTGGATGACCGGATCCAGGAGTTCCAGTTGGTCAAAGCCGGTTTGACCCCGGAGAATATTGCGGAGGGAAAAGTTCAGGCGGAGGCGGGGAAGGTCGGCATTGAGGGAGTCGTCGTGTTTCCGAAGGGTGAAGCCGGTGACTTCGAGGCTGGAGAAGGGGTTGAGGCGGATGGATTCCGCGGAAAGGTCGGCCTCCATGGCTTTGCCCGCCCGGGGCAGGACAACGGTTCTCAGGAAAACATCACGGGTCAGGAGAACGCCAAGGAGCAGCAGCAGGACCGGCAGGGTGAGAAGGCCGGTCAGAATTTTTTTAGCGCGGGACGTTTTGGGGGGCATGGGGTGTTTTCAGGTGAAGGGTGAGTTTTTGCCGGGACCAGAGGAGGGAGACGAGGGCGAAGTTGATGTGCATAAGGAAGGCGAAGTTCCATTCGATGATATTTTCGGTGTTGGCATCGCGGAAGGCGTGGGCGGCGGGGATATAGACGATCCCCATGATCAACATGCTCACACAAATCCAAAGAAAAAGCGCGATGATGCGTTTGGGAAAGAGCGCGGTGCGGGCATTGAACTCGTGAAGGCGGGCGGCGAGAAAGAGCTGCGCGAGCCCGGTGCCGCCGAAATAGATCGTGGTGCCGAAGCGGCGGAGCCAGCCGTAAAAGCGGCCGTCGGTGCCGAGAAACACGACGTAAAGGACCAAAAAGACGGCGCCGGTGACCCCGAGGACCGTGAGGGTGTTCACTGATTTCATGTGCGGATCCAGGCGCAGCAGCCAGACGCGGGTGATGAGCCAGAAGCCGGCGAGGACGGTAGTGAGCGGCAGCAGGGTCATTCGGAAAAGATGAATGGCGGGGTCCTGCCGGGCGGCGGCGCTGATGGAGGTGCATCCGCTGAAAAACGGGAAGCAGACCGGGATTTGTTCCAAATGCGTGGATATGAGATAACATGCCGCAATGACGGTGCAGGGAACAAGAAAACAAAGAAGAGCTAATCGGTCACAACGCATACCCGAATTTCATCACACTTTGATGAAGATGCAAGGAAATAAGCGTGTTGGGGATTGATTCACCCTGCGGATTATGAAAAGAAATCCGGGTTATGAAACAACAACCCCATATTCTTCTGATTACGACGGACCAACAGCGCTACGATGCGCTGGGCTTTAACGGGAATTCCGAACTGGAGACACCGAATCTGGACGCGCTGGCGGCGCGGGGTGTGAATTTCGACCGCGCGTACGTGACCTGCCCGGTGTGTATTCCGGCGCGGCGGACGCTGCTGAGCGGTCAGCATCCGGTCACACACGGGCTGCGCGGTTACCGGGACGGGTTGGCGTTTGATCCGCCTTACACGCTGCCGGGGCTGCTGGGAGACGCGGGGTATCAGACGCAACTGGTGGGGAAACTGCATTTGCATCCGATGGGGAAGTGTTACGGTTTTGATCATATGGTGCTGAGCGAAAGCAGCAACTGGCGGCCGACGTCGCCAGAGCAGAACCGGAATGATTATGTCCGCTGGCTGCGGCGGCACGGTGTCGAGGATCATCCCCATGCGCACGGGATTGACGGGAACGGGCGGCTGGTGGCTCCCTGGGGACTGGAGGCGCGGTATCATCACAACAACTGGCTGGCCTCGGAAGCGGCGCAGTTCCTGTGCGAGGACCGCGACCCCACGCGTCCGTTTTTTCTGCATTTGAGTTTTTTCCATCCGCATCCGCCGCTGGTGCCGCTGCCGTACTATTTGGACCGTTATGAGAAAAAGGATTTGAGCGGACCGGCGATGGGGGACTGGGCGGTCGGCGGCACGGCGCCGGTCGGTTTGCAGTCGGCCAGTGATATCGGTCCGTTCGACGGGGAGGGCATTCGCCGGGCCAAAGCGGCGTACTACGCGTTGATCAATCATATCGATGACTGTGTCGCGCATGTGCTGGAGCGCTGGCGGGAATATGGGAATCCCCGCGGCAAAGAGCCGCTGCTGATTTTATTCAGTTCGGATCACGGGGAAATGCTGGGGGATCATCATTTGTTCCGGAAGAGTCTGGGCTATGAGGCTTCCGCCAAGGTTCCGTTTTTCATTTCCGGCCACAATATGGATCTCGATGTCAAACGGAGCGACGCGCTGGCCTGTTGGGAGGATGTCCTGCCCACGCTCGCGGATTTCGCGGGTGTCGAACTGCCGGAGCCCTGCGACGGGCGTTCCCTGGCCCCGCTTTGCCGCGGAGAGGTGGATGAGAACCCCAGAGATCAGATTTTCGGGATGTGCGAGGCCAGCATGACGAATTACTTTCTGGTGCACGGACCGTATAAGTACATTTGGTTCACGAAAACCGGGGATGAGCAGGTGTTCAATGTTCTGGAGGATCCTTCGGAGCTTCATGATCTTTCTGAAGACGAAGTGCTTCTGGCGTCCCTTCGGGACCGCATGGCCTCGGAAATTGCGCAGGCTGGGGGCGTTGAATACGATGTCACCGCGCTTCGCCCGTGTCGGAATGAGACGCCACGCATTATGTCGGATCGCTTGCGTTAGGCCTGCTTCCTCCCTATGAAAATATGGGGTATTGTTCAGCCTTCAGATAATACGGTTAAGCCCGCAGCGTGTGCTAATTTATTCTGGCGTTGATCAAAGCCCGCAAAATTCTTTGCCCCGAGGACCAGGGCCATGGCCACATGCTTCCACTTGATGCAGCCATGTAAAGGGCAAGGGTGGTCGGACCTTTTGGATGAGGCGACTCGCGTCTGTTGTTTTTTCATCCGGCGCATACAAGGAGCATAACAATCCGGTATCGTAAGGGGGAATTTTTTAGGAAAAACCCATTAAAATCACTACTTTCTTTTGAGATAACTTTTCAAATTTTTAATCCTTGTAATCCCACTAGGGATAGTGTAGATTAAAACCAACCAATCGAAAAGGAGTTGTTTTTATGTCCGCATATTATGGCGTGGATTCGCATGTGGGGAATACCCCGCTGATTCATTTACGAAAGCTGTCGGAACTCACGGGATGCACCATCCTGGGGAAGGCCGAATTCATGAATCCGGGCGGTTCGGTGAAGGACCGCGCGGCGCTTGGCATTATTCTGGACGCGGAGGCGCGCGGTGAACTCAAACCGGGCATGACCATTGTGGAGGGCACGGCGGGCAACACCGGGATCGGCCTGACGGTGATTGGCGCGGCGCGGGGATACCGCACGGTGATCATTATTCCGGAAACGCAGTCGGCGGAAAAAATCGAGTTGTTGCGGAATCTGGGTGCGGAGGTGATTCCGGTGCCGGCGAAGCCGTACAAAGATCCGAACCATTACACGCACATCGCCCGCCGCAAGGGGGAGGAGAACGCGGACTGGTTCTGGGCCAACCAATTTGACAACGTGGCCAACCGCGCCGCGCATGAAAAAACCACGGGGCCGGAAATATGGGAGCAGACAAAAGGCGAAGTGACCTCGTTTGTGGCCGCGATCGGCTCCGGCGGTACGCTGGGAGGCGTGGCTAAAGCGCTGAAGGCAAAGAATCCCGGGATTGTCACCGTTTGTGCGGATCCACAGGGCGCGGCGATGGGCAACTGGTTTAATCACGGTCAGACGGAAGCCAGCGACGGGGACTCGAATGCGGAGGGGATCGGCCAGTCGCGGGTCACGGCCAATGTGGAGGGGATTCCGGTGGATCACGCGTTCACGATTGATGACCAGACGGCGCTGACGATTATCCGGCACCTGAACCGCACCGAAGGTTTGTTTCTCGGTCTGTCCAGCGGCGTGAACGTGGGGGGCGCGGTTCGCCAGGCACTCAAAGGCGGTCCGGGACAGGTGATTGTGACGATTTTATGTGACACGGGCGTGAAGTATCAGTCCAAGCTGAACAACCCCGACTGGCTCGCCGCACAGAATTTGAAGGAGGATCTCCCGATTGAATCGGTGTTGGATCTGTAAATTGAACCCCCAAAAAAGGATAAGACCATGAAGTTATTCAAATTGATAACAGTACTGTCGGGCACATTGCTGTCCGGCGCGGGCCTTCAGGCCTCGGAAGCGCTGGTGACAACCGACTGGCTGGCCAACAACCTCGAAAGCCGCGATGTGCGGGTGCTTGAGGTGAGTGTTGAGGCCGGCAAATACGAGCAGGGGCATATCCCCGGCGCCGGAAATCTGGTGTGGCACACGGATCTGGTGGACAATCCCAACCGCGACATTGTCACCCGCGAAAACTTTGAAAACCTGATGTCCCGCTTCGGTGTGACCCCGGAGACGACGGTGGTCCTGTACGGCGATCACGACAACTGGTTCGCCGCCTGGGGCGTCTGGGTTTTTCATGTCTACGGCCACACCAATGTGAAGCTGCTCGACGGCGGCCGCCGCAAATGGGAAGCCGAACGTCGGCCCATGGACACGATGACCCCGACCTTCCGCCGCAGCGCGTATGAGGTTACCAACGTAAACGACACCCTGCGCGCGTTTCTGCCGGACGTGGTCGCCGCGGCCCGGGGCGAAAAAGACGCGGTGCTGGTGGATATCCGCACCCCGGATGAATTCAGCGGCCGGGTGATCGCGCCCGCCGGAATTCAGGAACTGGCCATTCGCGCCGGACATGTGCCGGGCGCGGTCAATGTGCCCTGGAACACGGCGGTGAATCCGGCCGACGGCACCCTGCTGTCCGCTGAGAATCTGCGGGATATTTACGCGCAACGCGGGATCGACGGCACCAAGCCGGTGATTGTGTATTGCCGCATTGGCGAGCGTTCCGCGCACACCTGGTTTGTGCTGAGTCAGATTCTGGGATATGACGTGCTGCAGTACGACGGCTCCTGGACGGAATACGGCAATGCCGTCGGCGTGCCGATCAACAACCCCACCGGGACTGTCTGGACCGGTAAATAAGGAAATCCCCTGAATGAATCACCCCTCTGAAGCGGCTTCACGTTTTAAATTTTCGATTGTGTTGCGTTTGCTGGCGGTTCTGCTGGCGGGAGGGGGGATCTTCTGGGCCTGGCGGCTGCACGGTCACGAACTGTACGGCCGCCGGGAATCCTGGACGCTGATGTCGGGACTGCTGTTTGGATGGACCCTGCAGCGGTCCCGCTTCTGTTTTTTCTGCATGTTGCGCGATTTTTTCTCCAAGAAAGACAGCCGCGCGGTGCTGACGGTGATTCTGGCCCTGGCGGTGGGGGTGGTGGGGCATGTGGTGATTTTCGGGGCCTGGATTCCGGACGCGACTGCGGGTCATTTGCCCCCGCGGGCCCACATTGGACCTGTCAGCTGGGTGCTGATTCTGGGGGGAGTGGTGTTTGGCATGGGCATGTCTTTTTCCGGCTCGTGCATCAGCGCGCATTTTTATCGCATCGGCGAGGGCTCGCCCTTGTCGCCGGTCGCCTTGATCGGCGCGTTGGGCGGGGTGATTCTGGCGCTGCGCTCCTGGAATTTTTTCTATTTGCGCACGCTGATCGACGCGCCGATTCCGTGGATACCCGCCTGGGGCGGATTTTCGCTGAGTCTGGTCCTGGCCCTGATGATTCTGGCCGCGCTGGCCCTTTGGCTGATGCGCTGGGTTCCGGTTTCCTCAGAGACGCGTGAGAAACTGACCGTCAAAGGGCTTGCGGACCGTGTTTTTGTGAAATTCTGGTCCGGCTGGGCCGGCGGCATTCTGGTGGGGCTGATTTCGACCTTCGCGCTGTTCCGCGCCAATCCGCTGGGCGTCACGGCGGAAATGAACCGGATCGCCCGCAATCTCGGGGCGCGGTTTGAGTGGCTGCCGACGCGTCTGGAGGGTCTGGACAGCTTCCGGGGCTGCCGCACCGAGCTGGATGCCGGAATGTTCACGCCGAATGCCCTGTTTGTGATCGCGATTGTGATGGGCGGTTTCATCGGCGCACTGGGCATGGGGGAATGGTCGCTTTCCAAACCGAAGCCGAAGGCGTATCCGCTGGCGCTGGCCGGCGGGGTGATGCTCGGCTGGGGCAGCACCCTGGCCTTTGGCTGCAGTATCGGAACCCTGCTGTCCGGCATTCACGCCGGAGCCCTGTCCGGCTGGGTGTTTCTCGCAGCCATGATCGTCGGCGTGTATGTCACCCTGCCGGTCCGCAACTGGGCGGAGCGGTGATCCCCGTTTAAGGTTGTCAGGGGCCTCCGGGTTTCGTAACGTGGCGCTTATGAGTAGAACCCTGGACCCGATGAAATGGCTGGATGATCACGGTGACATCCTTTACCGCTATGCGCTGGCCCGCACCCGGAATCCGGAACTTGCGGAGGATTTGGTTCAGGACACCTTTCTGGCGGCGCTTAAAGGCGCGGAAAGTTTTTCGGGGCGCTCCGAGGAGCGCACCTGGCTGGTCGGGATTCTGAAGCACAAGATGATCGATTACTTCCGCAAGCACCGGCGTGAATCGCTCGCGGACGATCTTGAAACGCGCGATCATGATCCGCATGCGTATCTCGACCGCAAAGGCCACTGGAAGGTCGGACAGTCCGAATGGATCACCCAGCCCGAAAAAGCCTATGAGCGCAAAGAGTTCTGGGAAGTGCTCAACGGCTGTATGGACCACCTGAACGACCGGCTCAAAGCGGTGTTCGTGCTCCGGGAACTGGAGCAGAAAAACGCCGAGGAGATCTGCAAACAGCTCGATATCAGCTCCTCCAACCTCTGGGTCATGCTGCACCGGGCCCGCCTGCAACTTAAAACCTGCATGGAAGTCAATTGGCTCCAGCGCAAACCGGAATAACCATGGACGACTTTAACGGTTTCACCGCCCGCACCGCCCGGTATTGGGACGAACTGGCAAACGACTATCAAAAATCCACCACGATTTCCGTGAAGGATTTTCATTACGGTCCGCTGCTGCCCGGGGACAGCGAACTGAATCTGCTGCCCAAACCGCTGACGGGGACGCGCTGCCTGGAACTCGGCTGCGGCGCCGCGCAAAACAGTGTGTACCTCGCCCGCAAAGGCGCGGAATGCGTGGCGGTGGATGTGAGCCGGGAGCAGCTCAACCACGCCGAAAAACTGGCCGACGGCTACGGGGTGAGCCTGGATTTACAGCTTCTCGATATGGAGGCGCTGCCGGAGGAACTCGGGACGTTTGATCTCATTCATTCGGCCTACGGGGTTCCCTTTGCGGCGAATCCCGAGGCGCTCATCCGGCGCTGCGCGGAGTTGCTTCGGCCCGGTGGGGTGCTGCTGTTCAGTCTGGGGCATCCCGTGTACGCGGGCGAATGGACGGAGCTGGACGAGGAGGAGCGGGGAATATTCCTGACCAGTTATTTTGATCCCACTCCGGATGTCCGGGAAGGGGAGGGCGAGGAGGCGGTGGTTTGCGCCCGCGCCTATCCGGTCTCCGAAGGCGTTGAATGGATTCTGCGCGCCGGCCTCCGCCTCACCGCGCTGCGCGAACCCGCCGCCCTGCCGGTCCATCAGATGGAGCGGGAAGAGCGCCGTAAACGCGTGCCGTATTACAGTCCCGAATGGGCGGAACAGGTCTTCGAAATGCAACGTTTCCCGATCGTCAATATCCTGAGAGCGGAGAAGGCGGTTTAAAACAGATACGAAACCGTCACAATAGACGTCAACCGGCCTTTGTCTGAGACGAGGGGGCTGTCGGTCCAGCTGGAGTCGAGCCATTCGTAGCGGAGGCCGGCGGTGGCCAGCCAGCGTTCGGAAAAGCGGTACATCGCCATGCCGGAGAGATAGGGATGGACGGAGACATCGGGGCGGTACCGCGGACGGTCCTCGCGGGCCTGGGCTTCGGAGACCGCCACCCGGTCGCGGGTCCACAGTTTGTCCTGAAACCGAACGCCGCCGGAAACACTGCCGGAAAGGGGCAGGAAGGGGCGGCCGATCCGCCGGGTGACCCCCAGCACCGATTCCACTCCGTCATGGGCTCCGAACACATCGCGGTCGGCGCTGAGGCTGACGCTCCAGTCCGGATTCAAATTCCGCTGCACGCCCAGGCCCAGAAGCAGGGTGGTGCTTCGGTCGCCCATGCCTTCCAGAAACGTGGAGTCGTCCTCGTCAAAGGCGCCGAAATCCACCTGACCTCTGAGCCAGAGGTGCCAATCCGAAACCGTGGCTGCGCGGTACCGGAGGAACGGGCCGTACCATTCCAGCGTCTGGCTCCGATACGATACAAACGGGAGCACCCGGGTTTTGCCCGTGGCCCCCCGGTAGGGTTGGGAATCCGTGGTCGCAAAAACGCCCCCCGACCAGGGCCGGGGGGCGGGAGGCTGCGCGGTCAACGGAAGACCAGCAACGAGACTTAGGACGATACAAAGAAGAAAATGAATTCGCATATTGTTTGAATCGTCCTCAAGAGCGGGAGCTTACATTCCGCCCATCATCATGCCCATCAATCCGCCGAGGACCGCGTTGAATTCCTCCTGATTCCGGGCGTTCAGCAATTGATCCAGGATTCCGTTGGCCATGGAGGTCATCATCATCACCTGCGATTTCTGTTGCGGATCAATGGTGCCCATATTTGCAACTCCGGCCCGCATTTCCTGAATCATCTCCGTCCAGTCATCGGCCAGATCTTTGGGAATCCATTTACCCTCGACGCGGACAAAGTCCACATCCTCGGGTTCCTCATCCGGCGTGGAGATCCGCACCACGGCCTGATCGCCGTCCTGAGACACCAGCTCGGCCTCCATGTTTGCGAAGACTTCTTTGATTTCGCCCGGATCGCCAAAGCCGGGAAGGTTGGGAAGGTTGGGGCCACTGCCCTGCATCTCATCGGCAGCCTTCATGAGATCGGCGCCGGTGGTGGAGAGGATCCGGCCCAGATCCGCGTTGCGGAGCTTGTTCAGATCCATGAGATCGCTTTGCTTCAAAATCGAAAAGAGTTTGACCGCCTGGTCGTAATCCTTTTCGATCGCCTCGCGGCCGCCCATCATCGCGGCCATGTCACTGGCAAGAAAGAACCGCTTCTGTTTACGGAGCACTTCCTCCAGTTTGCTCAGCGTGCCGGTGCCCGCGGACCAGATCTCCTCATCCATGGCGGAGGCGAAATTGCGGACCACACCGTTCAAATCCGCCTGGAAGCTTTCGGGCAGCATGTGCCAGGCACCGCTGGGATCATTGTTTTCGATCGATTTCGCGACATTCAGGATGGCCTGATCCGGCGTGTCGGCCGGGGGCGGCGGAGCGCCGGCTTTGTCTCTCCGGCCGCAGCCGGAAATTAGTAATGCGGAAATCAGGAGCGGAAAATATTTCAGGGGTTTTGTCATGGTGATATCCTCTTAGGGTGTAGGGTCGGTACAGTGTTGAAGTTAAACTCCTAAACATTTGACGCATCCAGTGCAACCCCGGAAACGAAAATCATCCGAAAAAACCTTTTCCGAGGTTCGGAAAAGTGCCCGGTGCTTTTTCCGAACGTCGGAAAAGGAATTCGGTTGCACGAAGGGTTTACTGTCAACCCCTCCGAGCCTTGCTTCCGGCACGTCTTCGCAGGATAGTGATCGTTTAAGAAGGCGTTTACACCCCGTTCTGGAGACTTGTTATGAAATGGTTCTTACGTTTAGGATTGATCTGTCTGGCCGGCGCGGCTTCATCCGGCGCTGAGTCGCTGGTCAAAAATTTTGACATGGCCGAAGTCGGCGATCACGGCTATCCCGCCGAATGGCATATCTCGCATCCGGTTCATTTGGAGCGGAATAATACTCAGGCCGTCCGGGAAATGGTGACGGAGGGACAGAACACGTTCCCGGTGTTGAGGATCATCAAACCCGATTCAAACGACAATGTGGGGCTGGGCAGTCAGGAAATCGAGATCCCGGAAGGCACGGCCGCGATTTTTATTCAAGCCCGGATGCGGGCCGTGAATGTAACGTATGGCTCCAAATTCTGGCATGCTCCGGGCGTGGGGCTGTCGTTCCTTTATGACGACGGACGAAGCCGCTCCGGCAGTTTGGATCAATGGTTGAAGGTTCCGGAAGGGGATTCGGGCTGGGTGCTCTATGAGGTCACGATTCCGGTGACCGATAACGCGCCGAGAGCCAGTGTCGCGGTGGTCGCGCATGAATGGACCGGGATTTTAGACATCGACTGGATTCTGGTGCGGGCTGTTCCCGAAAACGGAGAATGATCCTCACCGGAAATTTTTTCCATAAGAAGAGTATGAAAGAAATCGCAGATTGTCCGGCGGCGGTTCGCGGCGTCATTTTTGATATGGACGGGGTTTTGTGTGATTCGGAGCCGTTGATTGCGGAGGCCGCCTGCCGGATGTTTTCGGAGACGTATGGTGTGGAGGCGGTGCCGTTGGATTTTGAGCCGTTCATCGGCACCGGGGAAGACCGCTTTCTGGGGGGAGTGGCGGAAAAATACGGGGTGACGCTTTCTCCGGCCCGCGATAAACAGCGGACCTACGCGCTTTATTTGGAAATGATCGTCGGCCGCCTGCAGCCGGTGGCGGGTGCGGTGGCGTTTGTGAAGCACTGCCGGGCCCTCGGAAAAAAGATCGCGGTGGCGACCAGTGCCGACAAAATTAAAATGGACGGAAACCTGAAGGAAATCGGCCTGCCCCCTTCCTTTTTCGATGTGTGTGTGACCGGGGATGATGTCCAACGGAAAAAGCCGGACCCCGAGACCTTTTTGAATGCCGCCGCGCGCCTGGGCCTGCCCACGGCGGATTGTCTGGTGGTCGAGGATGCGGTGAACGGAGTGCGGGCGGCGAAAGCGGCCGGGTGTGTTTGTTTGGCGTTGACCACCAGTCTTTCCGAAGCGGCACTGCGGGCTGCCGGTGCGGATGCGGTCCGGACCGATTTCAGGTCATTTTTTGAGTGTGACATCCATCGCAACGCATGAAGCAAAGACACATTTATCCAAGTATTTGGATCGTGTGCAACATGGAGAAACCATCATCATTACCCGGGGAAGGAAGCCCATGGCGAAACTGGTGCCTTTTGATGAGCCTCCTCCCGTAAACATTCCGAAAGTGGGCGAAATGCTGGATAAACCTGTTGAAATCTCCTCAGTTCGGACCGCAAACTGCGCGCCCTGGGAGCGAATGTGGTTTGGGAGTAAGATGTGAGTGTGAGTTAAAAGGCAAGATACGGGCTTGCCTGTATTGCGTAGGAATCTCATTTCGGGATCCGGATAAAACCACCCCAAGCACGGGACAAGACCGCTGGCTGTTGTGTGTTCAGTCCCGTGCCATGATGTTTTTTTTGGGCGTTTCCCTGGATGAGATGTCTGCGCGGCCCGGGACAAGCCCGGCCTTGCTCTCTTAAATTAACAGGTATTTTAAAGATGGCGGTACAAAAAAACGCCGGTCGGTTGACCGGCGTTTTTTGATTTAAGGATTCGAAGGCCTATTCTTTGAACGCGGTGACCAGGGCCTGAACACTGGCTTTGGCGTCGCCGAGCAACATGCGGGTGTTCTCGCAGAAGAACAGCGGGTTCTCCACCCCGGCGTAGCCGGGGCGCAGACTGCGCTTGAGCACGATGCAGGTTTTGGCGAGGTCCACGTTGATGATGGGCATGCCCCAGAGCGGACTGGTTTCGTCGGTGCGCGCGGCGGGGTTGACCACGTCGTTGGCGCCGATAACGATCGCCACATCGGTGGCGGCCATGTTGGGGTTGACGTCGTCAGGTTCGACGAGCTGCTCGTAGGGCACGTCGGCCTCTGCAAGCAGCACGTTCATGTGACCCGGCATCCGTCCGGCCACGGGATGGATGGCGAAGGAGACTTCGCATCCGTTTGCCTCGAGGAGTGCGCCGAGTTCTTTGACCGCGTGCTGGGCCTGGGCGACGGCCATGCCGTATCCGGGCACGAACACCACGCTGGAGGCGGATTCGAGGATGTAATAGGTGTCGTCGGCCGAGATCGGCTTGGCTTCACCCTCCACATCCTTGCCGGCTCCGCCGGCGTCGGCACTGCCGAACCCGCTGAAGAGCACGTTGCTCAAACTGCGGTTCATGGCTTTGCACATGATTCCGGTCAGAATCAGTCCCGAGGCTCCCACCAGCGCACCGGCGACAATGAGCACGGTGTTGCTGATGATGAAACCGGCGGCGCAGGCGGCCAGTCCGGAGTAGGAGTTCAACAGGGCGATCACCACCGGCATGTCGGCCCCGCCGATGGGAATGACCACCATCACGCCGAAGGCGAAGCTGAGCAGCACCGCGAGCACGATCCAAACGCCGCTGAAGTTGAAGGTGAAGAGCAGACCGCCCGCAAGCAGGGCGCCGAGAAGCGCGATACTGATAATTTGCTGGCCTTTGAACTGCACCGGCTTGCCGTCGATTTTTTCGGAGAGCTTAAGGTAGGCGATCATCGACCCGGTGAAGGTCACGCCGCCGATGACCACCGCGAGGTAGAGCGGAATGGCTTGGGCGACGGTCAGTTGACCTCCGGGCGGATTCACCTGGGAGGCCCAGCCGACGAAGAGCGAGGCGATCCCGCCGGAGCCGTTGAAGAGGGCGACCATTTCCGGCATGCCGGTCATGGGGACCTTTTTCGCGGCGACGGCGCCGATGGCGGAGCCGATGGCGATGCCGAGCAGGATCCAGATCCAGGAGAACCCCGATCCGACCAGGGTGGCGACGACCGCCAGGCCCATGCCGCAGGCGGAGAGCATATTGCCCTGACGGGCGGTGCCCGCCGAGCCGAGGCGTTTCAGACCGAGAATAAAGAGAACGGACGCGATAATGTAGACGAATTCCTGCATGATCAGACCTCCTCTTTCTTCTTGGACTTAAACATGCCCAGCATGCGGTCGGTGACGAGGTAGCCGCCGACCACGTTGACGGTGGCGGTGATGACCGCGAGCAGGCCCAGGATAATTGCGGCGGGACCGCTCACATTCTGCATGGCCAGCAGTGCGCCGACAATGGTGATGCCGGAAATGGCGTTGGACCCCGACATCAGCGGCGTGTGCAGCTGCGAGGGGACTTTGGTGATGAGTTCCACGCCCAGGAAGATGGCGAGGGCGAAGACGAACAGGGTCAGCCCCAGGTTTCCGCCGCCGGAAACGGCAGCCGCGGTTTCGCCGGCGGCTTCCATCATTTCGGCCTGATGTTGAAGCATGGCTTCTTTGAGCAGCCCGAGTTCCCTCTGCAGGTGCTCAAGCAGTGAAATTTGTTCTTCCAGCATAATTAACCGATCCTTTCTTTGATCACGTTGTGGACCACTTCGCCCGCGTGGGTGAGCAGGGAGCCTTCGATGATTTCATCGTCGCGCCGCAGTTCGAGGACGCTGGTTTCTTTGTTCCAGAAATGCTGCACGAAGTTAAAGAGGTTGCTTCCGTACATTTGGCTGGCATCGTAGGGGACGCGGCCTTCGAGGTTGGTGTCGCCGACGACGGTGACGCCGTGGAGAACGACATCCTCATCCGGTTTGGACCCTTCGACGTTGCCGCCGGAGCCGGCGGCCATGTCGACAATCACGCTGCCGGGGGTCATGCCCGCGATCTGCGCGTCGGTGATCAGTTTCGGAGCGGGCCGGCCGAACAGTTTGGCGGTGGTGATGACGATGTCGCTTTTGGCAATCGCCTTGCCCATGGCCTCCTGCTGCTTGGCGAGCTGCTCGGGGGTGAGTTCCTTGGCATACCCCCCGGCGGTCTGACCGGTTTCGCCGAGATCGATTTTCAGGAACTTTGCGCCGAGAGAGGCGACCTGCTCCTCCACGACCGGACGGGTGTCGAACGCCTCAACGCGGGCACCGAGACGCTTGGCGGTGGCGATGGCCTGGAGTCCGGCGACACCGGCGCCGATCACGAACACCTTGCAGGGGGACAGGGTCCCGGCGGGGGTCATCATCATCGGCAGACTGCGCTGCAGCTTGGCGGCGGCCTGAATGACGGCCGCATAGCCGGCGAGACTGGCCTGGGAGCTGAGCGCGTCCATCTTCTGGGCGATGGTGGTGCGCGGAATCATTTCCATGCAGACCGCGCTCACCTTGGCGGCGGCGAAGGCCTTGACGTTGTCGAGATCGAAGAACGGATCGAGATAGCTGACGTGAATCGCGCCCTCTTTGAGGCCCTCGGGACCGGAGGGTTTGTTGAGGCGGAGGACGACATCGGCTTCGGCAAGGGCGGCCTTGAGATCGGCGGCCACGGTGGCACCGGCCTCCTCGTAGGTTTTGTCTTCGATGTGCAGCGTGGATCCCAGACCGGCTTCCACCTGAACGGTGGCGCCGAGTCCGATGATCTTCTTCACGGCCTCGGGGAGGACCGGAATCCGGGTCTCACCCGGTTTGGTTTCTTTAGGAATGAAGAATAGCATAGGCTTTTGGGGTTGGGGTTGGTAAAACGATAAAAAACTTTCCTTTACTTCATCTAATCGAACGAAATGAATTTGAAAGGAAACAAGCGTAATTTTTTCCCTATGGTAACGCTTAAATGTTATTTGTTCAGGCTTTATCCGGCGAACGCTGCTTTTGGGGATCGAGTTGAGCGGGCCGCCCGGTGAAGGTGCGGCAGATTTTGTCGAGAAGGTCGGAGGTGGAGAGGCCGTCGACCATGGGAGCGAGGCGGACTTCGCCGCCGTTGGCCTCGACAATGTCGCGGCCGCTGACGTAATGGCTCCAGTCTTCGGCTTTGACGAGGATATCGGGCAGAAGCTGCGCGATAAGATCCTTGGGCTCGTCCTCGTCGAAAAGCACCACGGCGTCGACGCATTCGAGGGCGGCCAGCAGGGCGGCGCGGTGGGGTTCGGCGACCAGCGGCCGCTTGTCGCCTTTGATGCGGCGGATGGAGGCGTCGGTGTTAAGACCGACGATCAGGCGGTCGCCCTGGTTGCGGGCCCATTCGAGATAGGCGGTGTGCCCCGCGTGCAGCAGATCAAAGGTGCCGTTGGTCATGACCACGGTTTCCTGGGCGGCCTGCCAGAGACACCGCAGCTCTTTCGCGGTTTCCGGCGGCAGGATTTTGCTTTGTGCGGATAAAGACATGCCTTCCTTGTGTCAGATTGTCACCGGAAGTTCAAGCATTGAAAGGAGCGCCAACCGTGCGCGCCATATTACGGGGAAAGTTGAACCACGGACCCGCCTGCAACGACTATGTCGCAGACATTGCGGGCAGGTGGACACGGATGGACACGGATATTTACCCGCCGCAGGTTGGCTTTGGGGCACGTCATTTTTGAACAGAAGGAAGCAAAGAGAGCGAAGGGCTTTGAGGCAGGAGGGATAAAACCACTGATGACACTGATGCACACTGATCTTTGGGGCAGGGGGGCTTTGAGGCGGAAAAAGTTTAACCACGGATGGATGAACACGGATCTTTGGGGCAGAGAGGTGGGGCATAGCCTGGTGGGAGTAGATCCCGGAAGAAGACCAGGGAGAGTGAGAGACAAGAGAGACAAGGGGCGGTAAGGCGGGGAGGGGAGAGAAATACACCGGGTAAAAATTTCATTTTTCTTCGTGCACTCTTTTGAAAACAGGCGTAAACTATAAGTATGAGTAAAAATCGGACTAGTCAGAGCGGGCAGACGATGCTGGAGTACACGCTGGTGTTGGCCCTAACCTTGGGTGTGTTGATCAGCCTGGGGTTTTTCGTGTATGTCTTTAAAGAACACGGTGGACGGATTCTGGACCTGGTGTCTTCAACATACCCCTGAAATTTCATCCGCATTACAGTAAATTTAAGCTTGTTTTCTTAACGTTTGCAGATTTAACTTATAATGAATTCGTACATCTTAATCGAATGCAACTCAATCGCTTCCAAGGAAGCTGGAGGTCTATAATGAACCATCAGAATAAACATGTAAAGAAAAGCGGCCAGACCATGGTCGAGTATATCATCATCGTCGTGATTGTCGCCATTGCCGCGATTGCGGTGTTCGGGGTCTTCAGTGACCGCATCCGCGGCATGCTCGGCGGCGCGACCGAAGAGCTGGGCGGGGACTCCGGTTCCGCCACCTCGGAAACGTCTGTCAGCATCATGCAGGGCCTCTAAACCTTTGTCACTTCGCCGTACAAGGACATGCAGGTCCTTCCGGCGGGGTCGGGTGTCCCCCATGAGCAGCGTTTCCCGTCGGCAACGTCCCCGCGCCGCGTGCGCCAAGGCAGCCTGTTCCCGTAAAGCGGGCCAGGCGGTGCTGGAGTCTTTCGGAGTCATGATGCTTTTGTGTCTGATTCTGTTCGGCATGGTGCAGCTGGTGCTGATGCAGACGGCGGCGGAGATCAATCAGTACGCGGCGGACGCCTCGGTCCGGGCCCGCACGGTGGGGTTTAATCCATTTATGGTTTATAAAGTGAACCGCGTGGCCAGCATCGCCAATGCCGGGCGGATGGTGACGCCGGATGCCATTCCCGCAGGTGATGCGGATCTCTGGAATCAGCAAACTGCGGGGGAGGCCTTCCGCACCGCGATCCGAAGCAATCCCCGGTCGCGCCAGTTCAGGGAAATCGAGCAATGGACGATTCCGCTTTATCTGGGGGCGCAAAATCATGCGTTGCTGCCCGGTATCCTGGAGTATGCGGACTGGGATGAGGTGAGCGCGCCGATCTACACCGGTAGTCCCGGCCGGACGGTCGGGGTGCGGACGCGGCAGAACTTCCGCTTGCGGATGCCGTTCTGGCGTGCGTTTTCGTCCAGGGATCATATTCGACTGGATGCCGAGGCGCGTCTGGCCGATCATTCAGACCTTTATTTAGATCGATAAGATGAATGTCCATTCTCATTCCCGCAAATCCGGTCAGACGTTGATTTTCATGACCATGGTGGTGGTGATGCTGGCGTTCGCGGCCCTGTTTTATTTTGACGTGCATAAGCTTTTGCATGTGAAGGCGGTGAGCCGGAACGCGGGGGATGCGGCGGCACTGGCGGGGGCGCGCTGGCAGGCGATCAGCCTGAATTTAACCGGCGATCTGAATTTGGCGCAGGCGCTGGCGCACATCGAGAGCCTGTCCGCGGGTCAGCCGCCGGGGGCGGACGCGGAGGCGATTGAGGAACTGCAGCGCCGCATCGCCTTCGCGGGTCCGGTGTTCGGATTCATGGCGGCGCAGCAGGCGGCGAAAAACAACGGCATCTTTAATCAGCCGCAGTTTGCTGATTCGCTCCGGGCCCATATTTCAATTGTGGAGACGGAATATGTGCAGACGCTTCCGGAGCCGTTCGCACCCATGCCGCCGTATGGGAACGCCTGGATGGAATACGCGGATATGTTGCGGGTGTTTGTTGAGAACGGTCTGGCGGTCGACGCCGCCTGGACCTATTTCGGCGCGTATGCCAACACGAATCATCTGTTGCTGAACCCGGCGTTTTACGACGCGATCGCGGGACGGAGCTGGTGCTGGTTTCACAACAACGCGATGGACACCCTGCAGAATTATTCCGATTGGACGGAGTGGGGCGATTTGCCGCTCATTTTGCGGGCCCGTCCGGTGAACGCCGAGGTGTTCGGGCTGCATTTGCAACGCTTCGGGGTCATTGACCGAATCCCGGTGCTGAATCCCGATTTGAGCTGGGCGGAAACGTTCACCCGGCTTCGGAATGCAAGGGCGGACGCCGATCCGGAACTGCTTGAGGACTACGATGCCAACTGGGCCTATTATTCGGGCCGCTGGTCGAGTTGGTCCGCGCGCATTCCCGAAGGCTTTCCCTGGGATGCGGATATCCGTCCGGAGTTCAATTACGGCGGCGCGGACGCGGCCGTGAGCATTCGGACAGAAACGGAGCGGCATACCGGCTTCCAGGGCGGTGACACGGTGAATTGGACCGCCGGCGCAAAGCCTTTCGGCGCTTTGGAGGGGCCCGCGCGTCCGAACACGTATGGTCTGGTGCTTCCCGCGTTCACGGATGTGCGGCTGATTCCGATTGACGCCACTCTCAGCGCCGGCGGCGGGGCGCTGCGTCCGGGCTGGCTGGAGTTTATCATGATTTATCTGCCGGATTACATTGCCCACGGCCCCAGCGTGCTGCCTCCGGGCAACTGGTACGCGCAGCAACTGCGTACCTGGGAGCAAAATCAGTTCCGTCAATCCGGGATTCAGTGGATCCTCGCCAATTCCGCCCGTTGTCACCGTCCGCCGCCCGGCTCCGGCGGCGGCAGCTCAGGAGGGACGATGCATGGACACTAAGAGAGAGGTTAGAGGTCAGAGGTTAGAGGGTAGAGCTAAGAGGATAGAGGATAGAGGTCGGAGGAGTGCATTGCACCCTCTGAATTCTGCCCTCTACCCTCTACCCTCTGAATTTCCCTCCAAATCCGGCCAGTCGATCATCGAATTCTGCATCGGGCTGGTGGGGATTTTGACGGTGATTGCGGGGGTGTTTCAGTTGGGCCTGCTGGGCATGGGGCGCACGCGGGCCCGGGTGCAGGCGACCCGAATCGCCACCGAACGCAGCATGATGGCGGAAAGTGTTTCAGGCGTGTTTGTTCCCCAATATATTTATCAGATGGACGCGGGGCGGGACGGATACAGCTATTCGGTGGATGACCGGGCCATCACTTCGAATCCGGATGAGGCGTACGACCGGCTGGTGCGTCCCATGGCTCCGAATCAGATGCGGATGTACTCGCCCCGCAGCGAGGTGTCTCAGATGCGGGATTCGACCGATATGATGATGGCCATGGGGCTGGTTCCCGGCACCGGCCGCACCAATGGAATTCCGGTCCTGCCGGTGGTCCGCCGCCTGTTTTTTAATCGTCAATCGGTGGACATCGATGTGCGGGTCTGGTCCACCCGCACCGGAGACATTTACTGATGCGCCGCCGGGTTTTCTTTTTGATGCTGACCCTTGCGGGGGGATTTGGAACCGGGCAGGTTTTTCAGCGGCGTCCCCGGGCTCTGCCCGGCGAGTGGACGCGGGGAATTCAGGCGCCGTTCCGCTTGCAGGAGGGCCGCGGCGAAACCGAACTCTTCGCGGTGGACGGTTCGCTTGCGGATATTGAGCACGATTTGCGGGCGCGGCACGGGGACGATCTGGCCTGGATGCCGGGAGAGCATGTCGCCTGGGCCGTGGCGCTGTCGCGGGGCGAACTGCACCGCTATCTGATTCAGCCGCAGCCGGATTTGAGCGGATTCTGGGTGGTGTCCATGCGGCAGCGGGTTTCGGAGGCGGGCCGGCCGGGCATTCCGCCCGAATCCCACCAGCTTCGGGAAATTCCGGCCTTTCCTCAAAGTCAGCCAAGCTTTTTCACGCAAAACGAGGACACGCGCATGTCGCTGGAGGTGTCGGTGACGTTTGCGCCTCCCGAGTCGGTGATCCGGCAGTTGGATGAGGCGCTGCTGGGGGACGGCTGGACGCCGGCGCCGACGAATCTCGGCGGCATGAGGCTGTATTTTCGGCGGGATCATCTTGCCATCGTCAGCGCAAACCGCGACAAGGAGGGCACCACCCGCGTGGTCAGACTTCACAAACCGTCAGGAGTTCGCTAAGGGAGTTCGTTCCCGCATCGGAGACAACAACGTATGAAACAAAAACTGGTTTTGATTATCGCCGGAGGCATGGGGCTGCTCGCTTTTGTGCTGACGCATGTTTACCTGAACAACGAACTCGAACGGATTTATGAGAACGCCGCCACGGTCTCGGTGATTGTCGCCCGGGAATCGCTTCCCGCAGGCACGGAACTGACGTTGCAGAACATGGAGGTCATTACCGTGTTCGAGGCCAGTGTGGGCCGTCAGGTGTTCCGGGCCGATCAGCGCGAAATTCTTCAGGGCCGCACCCTGCGGTATCCGCTGCAGCGCGGCGACATGGTGAGCTGGGTGCATGTGGGCGCGAATCTGGATGAGATTACCGGCCTGGCTCCGGCGATCCGCTCGGGGATGCGGGCGATTTCGGTTCCGGTGTCCGCCGAAACCGCAGTGAGCGGGCTGGTGCGTCCGAACGACCGTGTGGACATTCTCGGGACCTTCAGTTTTGTGTCGGAAACTAATCCGGCGGAGATGGAGACGGTGACGTTCACGGTTCTGCAGGACGTGACGGTGCTGGCGACCGGGCAGGAAACCGCCCGGCAGGAGCTGGAGGTGGTGGGCGGCGCGCGCAGACGCGGAAGCTACAACACCGTCACCATCGCGGTGTTTCCGCAGGAGGCGGAACTGCTGGCGTTCGCGATGAACACCCGGGGGAGTCTGACGCTGACGCTGCGCAATCCCTCCGACACCGGGGTGCCGGTCAGCGGCGATCCGGTGAATTTTGATCATCTGCAGCGGGAACTGCCGCGGCTGAGCGAAAGCCGCCAGCGGGCGCTGCAGGAGCTGCGCGGCTCCGGTAATTCGGGAACCTCGGGACGCTGACCATGGCCAGTCCCCTGCAACTGGTGATCCAACAGGAAGGCAAAGCGGAGCAGCGCTTTAATCTTCCGTTCGGCATTTACACGCTGGGACAGGACCAGGCCAATAAACTGGTGCTGAAAGATGAAAGCGTCTCCTGGAAGCACGCGGTGCTGAGTGTGCGCGGGGACGAACTGGCCGTGGAGGATCTGAACAGCGCGACCGGCACCTATGTGGACGGGCAGCGGGTGCGCAACCGGCAGGTTTTCGCGGCGGGAAGCCGGTTGCAGATCGGGGTGTTCACGCTGAAAATTCTTGAACCCGCGCCACCCAAAACGGCGACGCCTCCGCCGTCACCCCCTTCCGCTCCCCCTCCACCTCCCGGGCCGGTTGCGTCCCCGGCCCCGAAAGAAACGCCGCCGCCGCATGAACGCCGGTCGACCCTGAGTCCCGAGGCGCGCATTCGCCGCGACATTAAACGGCAGGTGCACAAAGAACTGCTCGACCGCCTGGATCTTCGCCGCATGACCGCCGAGAATATCGGGGAAACCGCGCTGCAGGACCGCGCCCGCGAACTGGTCGATCAGATTATCCATGATGTCCGCGGCCGTCTGCCCGCGAAAATCGATCCGCAGAAACTGGCCGATGAAATTTACAATGAGGCGGTCAAACTCGGACCGCTGGAGGATTATCTGGCGGATGATTCGATCACCGAAGTGATGGTCAACGGGCACGATCAAATTTATGTGGAGCGCGAGGGGCGGCTGGTGAAAGCGGAGACCACGTTTGTGGACGATGCCAGTGTGCAGGCGATAATCGAGCGGATTGTGGCCCCGCTGGGCCGCCGCATCGACGAGAGCAAACCCTATGTGGATGCCCGCCTGCCGGACGGCAGCCGTGTGAACGCGATCATCCATCCGCTCTCGCTGGTGGGTCCGTGCATCACCATCCGGAAATTCTCCAAAATCCCGTTCACGGTGGAGAAACTGATCGAATTCAACGCGCTCTCGCGCGGGGCGGCGGAATTCATCGATATTTGCGTCAAGGTGCGCAAGAACATCATTGTTTCCGGAGGAACCGGCACCGGGAAAACGACGTTTCTCAACGTGGTCAGCGGCTATTTGCCGGAAACGGAGCGGATTGTGACGGTGGAGGACGCGGCGGAGCTGCGGCTGCCGCAGGAGCATGTGATCCGGCTGGAGTCGCGGCCGGCGAATATCGAGGGCACGGGCGCGATCACCATCCGCGATTTGGTGCGGAACGCGCTGCGCATGCGGCCGGACCGGATTGTGGTCGGCGAATGCCGCGGCGGCGAGGCGCTGGATATGCTGCAGGCGATGAACACCGGTCATGAGGGATCGCTCACCACCGTGCACGCGAACACGCCGCGGGATGTGATTTCGCGGTTGGAAACCATGGTGCTGATGTCCGGGATGGAGCTGCCGGTGCGGGCGATCCGAGAACAGATCGGCTCCGCGATTCATTTGATTATTCATCTGGGGCGTTTCACCGACGGCTCCCGCCGGGTGTCGCGCATCACCGAGGTCTGCGGCATGGAGGGTGATAAAATTATCCTTCAGGATCTGTTTGAATTCAAACAGGAGGGGCTGGATACGGACGGCAAGGTGGTTGGAAAACTTCTGCCGACCGGGAACGTCCCGACCTTTGTGGATGAAATTCGCGCGCGGGGGCTGCAGTTGGATCCGGGCGTGTTTGATCCGTCGCGCGCAGAGGAGTTCGCCCGATGAATTTTGCCGCCTTTCCCTGGATGATCGCGCTGTTGTATCTCGGTTGCTTCGGGCTCATGGCCTATGTGCTGGTCACCGGCATTCGCGACGCGGTGGACGGGGTGTCGGATCAGTATTCCCGTCAGACCTCCCGCGAACTGGAGAATTTGTTTCTGTTTATTCCGGCCCAGCGAATCGCCTCGCTTTCGCAGACGGTGTCGGTCATCGGTTTTTTTCTGGGGTTTTTATCTGTCGGGAATCTCGGGTCTCCGCAGGGCATCCTCGCGGGCCTGGTGGCGGGCGGATTTTTGTTTACGCTGCTCCAGGCGATTCCGACCCTGGTCATTCGGGTGCTGAAAGTGCGGCGGCTGGAGCAGTTCAATGTGCAACTGACCGAGGCGCTGGTGACGATGAGCAATTCGCTGCGCGCGGGGTTCAGTGTTCAGCAGGCGTTTGAGGCGATTGTGCAGGAGGGCCGCAAGCCGATTTCGCAGGAGTTCGGCGTGTTTGTGCAGCAGACTCGCGTGGGTGTGCGTTTTGAGGACGCGCTTAAAAATCTGGAGGAGCGGGTGGGCAGCGACGACCTTACGCTGATGGTGCGGGCGGTGGAAATCGCCCGTCAGACCGGGGGCAACCTGACCGAGGTGTTTGAACTGATCGCCTCCACGATCCGCGAGCGGACCCGGATTGAAGGCAAAATCAAATCCATGACCGCCATGGGACGCCTGCAGGGAATTGTGGTGGGGATGATTCCGATTTTTCTGATGATCGTCCTGTTTATGCTCGATCCGGCGATGATGATGAATTTTGTCACCTCGCTGGAGGGGATCGCGGTGCTGTTGCTGACGGTGGTGCTGTTGCTGGCCGGCTTTGTGGTCATTCGTAAAATTGTGAACATCGAAGTGTAACCCATGAATACCTCCTTTCTCCTTTTAGCCCAATCCGACGTGTGGATCCCGCCGGTCAGCGGACTGGGACGCCTGGCGGTGATCGCCTGGACACTGGCGGCGCTGCTGGCGGGGGGCTATATGGGTTCGCAACTGATGCAAATCCGCTACGCCACCCTCGCCGACGGACAGCGGGCCCGGCGCAAACTGCCGTTGAGTTTTATTTTGCTGTTGCCGTTCACGGTGAATGTGAAGCGGTTTCACCGGACCAAGTATCAGCGGCTGCGCGCCGAGACGGAGACGCAACTGGTCGCCGCCGGATACGACACGGTGCTGAGTCCGGTCGAATTTCTGGCGCTGCGCCTGTTGGTGCCGCTGGTGATGGGCACCGGATCGATTCTGCTGCTGTATCTTTTGTTCGCCCGTTTGCCGGGGGGGATTGGCGAGGGGATGCGGGAACGTCAGGGGCTTTTGTTCGTGGCCCTGTTTTTATATTTTGTGATGAGCCCGAGACTGTGGCTCAAGCGAACCATCCGGGAGCGGCACCGTCAGTTCGACCGGGCGCTGCCGTTTGTGCTGGATTTGCTGACGCTGTCGGTGGAGGCGGGGATGGATTTCATGAGTTCGATCCGGCGGATCATTGAGCGCCGCAAGGTGGACGCGCTGAGCGAGGAGTTCATCCGCGCGACCCGGGAAATGCAAATCGGGCGCACCCGGCGCGAAGCCTTGAAAGACATGGCGAAACGGGCGCAGCATCCGGATTTGAGTTCGGTGGTGTCGGCGCTCTGTCAGGCGGATGAACTGGGGGTCGGCATGGGCACGATTTTGCGGATTCAGGCGGATCAGATCCGGCAGCGCCGTTTTCAGCGGGCGGAAAAACTGGCAAACGAGGCGCCTGTGAAGTTGCTCTTCCCGCTGGTTTGCTTTATTTTTCCCAGTGTCTTTCTGGTCCTGCTCGGACCCATTCTTTTGGAAATGCTCAGTACGGGGATCTTTTAATTATGAATCCAACCCAACCCCACTTTATGATTGAGGAAGGCCCGGAACGCGGCCGCGAGATTGTGGTGCCGCCGGAGGGCGCCCGCATGGGCCGCGCCACCGAGAATGATATCTCCATCGCCGACGCGGCCATGTCGCGCTTTCAGTGCCGGGTCTATTTCCGCGACGGCTTTCTGCATGTCATGGATTTGGGCAGCACGAATGAGACGCTGGTGAACGATCAGCCGGTCTCCGATCAGGCGCTGCGGCACGGCGACCAGATATGGATCGGCGATTCGCTGCTGCGGGTGGTCAAAGACGGTCTCGGCGAAAACCGTCCGCCTGCTGAACAGTCTCTGGCCCCGGAAGCGGAGGCGCCGATTGTGTTTAAAACAGAGCCGGATGAGCAAAGGCCCGCGCCGGTGCCGCCGCCCGCCCAATCCTCCAGGCCCGAACCGAACGTTTTGCCCACGCCCGAATCGCTGCACCCGGAGGGGGAGCTTGACCTTGGCCTGGGAAAACAGCGGTCAGGATCGGTTCATGAGGATTCAAATGAATCGCCCGCCAAAACCAATTATCTGCTCATCACGCTGGTCACGATTCTGTTGGTCTTTCTGGTGGGGCTGGTGTATCTGATGCTGACGCCGCAGGCCAACCGCGGCGGTTCCGCCGCGGCTGCGGTCAATGAGCGGACGCTGGCGGTGAATCTTGAACGGGTTCGGGCCGGGGAGGGCAATATTTACCGCTTCGCGGTGAGGATTCAGCCCGACGGATCGGTGTATGCCGAGGTGCATGACCTGGTCAATGAGCACAATATTATCCGTGAGCATCAGGCGTCGGAGGATTCCTTTGACCGTCTGACCCAGCAAATTCTCGACCGCCGGGAGGGGTTTTCCCGCTTGCGGGGCGACTATGAAGGCGTGGCGGTGGATGTGCACGAGGCCACGGAGATCACGCTGTTGACGGGCGCGGACATCCGCACCGTCCGGGTGTCGAATCATGTGGAGCCCCCGGCGTTTGAAGGCATGAAAGATCAGATTATCGCCTGGGTGGAGAACGAACTGAATCTCGACAATCTGTCCCGGTCGCCGCGGGAGCTGCGCGAACT
Organism: Verrucomicrobiota bacterium; assembly: GCA_020831625.1. Lineage (GTDB taxonomy): Bacteria > Verrucomicrobiota > Kiritimatiellia > SS1-B-03-39 > UBA6053 > PXAS01. The sequence continues at coordinate 46,899 of JAFIGD010000033.1, forward strand.
GGCCGACCGCGCCTGGCAGAACGCCCAGCGGCTGCACAACGAGCGCGACGTGAAAAACGAGAATCTCTGGCAGGCCACCCAGCAGCTTCGGGAAATGATTTGGCTGGTGGACACGCTTGAGCCCAAACCGGAGTATTACCGCCAGGGGCTGGAGTTGCGGGATCAATGGCGGGAGGAACTCGAACTCCGCGTCCGCAATATGCGCTTTGAAGCCGCCCGGGAGTACCAGGTGGGGAATCTGAACCGGGCGCTGGAAATTTACCGCCGCGTTCTGGCCACCTTCCCGGAGCAGTCCTCCACGCTGTACCAACAGACCTTCACCAATATCATCCAACTGGAACAGGAGCTTCGCCGCCGATGAAATCTCTTCTCTTTTTTCCGTTCCTTTTGTCGCTGCTCCTGCTCACCGCCTGTGAATCCAATCGGCCGGGCCCGCAAGGCGAGCTGTTTATCCTGTCCGAACCCGCCAACGCCTCGGTGGAGGTCAACGGCGAATTCATCGGCACCACCCCGCTGAGCGAACGCCTCCCCGCCGGGGAGTTGCTGGTCGCGGTGCGCCGGGAAGGGTTTCACACCGAACGCTTTTCATTGACCCTCCCCGAAAACGGCCGCCAGGCCCGCGAACTCAATCTCCGTCCGGTGCACGGACTGGTTCTGATTGATTCGGAACCGCAGGGAGCGGCGGTGACGCTCGGCGGGGTTTTCCAGGGCAACACCCCGCTGGCCCTGCACAACGTCCGGCTGGGGGAACACCGGGCGCGGCTGGTGCTGGCCGGATTCAACGAGAAGGATGTGGTGTTTCAGGTGGAGGACCGCATTCCCCGCCGCGTGTCGGTGGAAATGGACTCCAACTCCGGGCGTTTGGTGATCACCTCCACGCCGACCGGCGCGGGCGTGTTTGTGGACGGACGCAGTGAGGGCATCACCCCGCTGTCGATTGAGCGCGTTCCCCAGGGCGAGCGCGATATCCGGCTGCAACTGGCCGGATACGAACCGTATCAGACCGCGCTGCGGATCACGCCCGACGACACGTCCCGGGTGGACGCGACCCTCCGCCCTCAGCCGGGGGCGCTGGAGGTTGTCACCATTCCCACCGGATCCAGAATTTACGTGAACGACGAATTCCGCGGGGAAAGTCCGGTGTTGCTCGAGCGTTTGACCCCCGGAGCGTATGTGATCCGCGCGGAGCGGCGGGGGTATGCCGACGAGGCCCGCACCGTGCGTGTCGGCCGCGGAGAGTCGCTGGTTGAGGAGTTCCGCATGGAGCGGAACAGCGGAACCCTGGAAATCATCACCCGTCCCGCCGATGTGAGGGTGATTATTGACGGAGAGTACATGGGGACCACCCGCGCGCGGGGGACTGATGTGATTTCCGAACCCCTGCAGGTGGATCTGCTTTCACAAGGGGCGCACACATTACAATTAGTCCGGGAAGGTTATGTGTTCGAAAATAAACGGTTTATGATTGTCAAAGACGAGGTCACCGCGTTAGAAGAGACTTTGCGGAGGATTTTCATCCCCAACACCGTCATCCGCGTCGGCACCGGACAGGATCAGGCCATCACCGGCCGCCTGCACCGCCGTCATCCGAACGGCGACGTTGAGCTGGAGGTCCGCGAAGGTATTTTCCGCACCTTTTCCGCCAACGACATCCGATCCATTGAGCCTCTCCGGCAGGAGGAGCGATTAGAGGAAGAGTAACGATCATGAAAATTTTTATGCTGAGCTTTTTGTTTCTCGGAAGTATCCTCGCGACCGAACCGGTAACGCTGACCAACCGTGAGGGCCGGAGTTTGCAGGCGAGAATTGTACAGACCCATGGTGACAATGTTCAGATTCAGACTCAGGACGGGCGCCTGTTCACACTGGATGTTAACACGCTGGATGATGCCAGTCAAAAAATCATCCGGGAAGTGCAGGCGCGGCGTTTATTGGAAGACGGAATTTTTCAAGTCACGTTCAATCGGAGAAATCTGGAACGGGAGATAGACCGGACCCGCAGCGCCCGTGAACAGAATGCCAATCTTCAGCATATCGTAACGGTTACCAACACCCGTGCGCGGGAATTTCCGAAACTGGAGGTCCGGTATATGCTTTATCATTTTTCACCCCAACTGGCCGCGCCAAACCGTGATGCGGGAACCCGAACCACCTACCGGGGAACGGCCGCCCTGGAAGAGATCGGGCAATTTGGGAGCGGGGAGTTTGAAATGGAGCCTGTTGAAATGCGTTATCATCGATTACAAGCCGGTTGGCGGTATGCCGGCGGGGGGCGTCGAAGCGCACGGGACACAATCGAGGGGATTTGGATCCGGTTTTACGAAAACGGTCTTTTGGTGGGCGAGTTTCAACAGCCCACAGCTTTTTTTAGAAACCGGGAATGGAATGAGGAGTACGCCGGCGCGAGGGCGCTGAGTCGTTAAATGCATATGCCGCAAAAGATAAGGCGGAATGAGAGTTGAGCATGTATAAACGCTGTTTCATTTGCCTGTATGCTGACACCCCAGCGACATAATCTATAGAACCGCAACGGCTGAAAAAATGACTCGAGGTGAACCAAAATGAGATTTGTATATATTTCCGCATTTTTTGCGTTCACATTGTTTGGAGCGATAACCAAAGCCAATGAATCTGTAAAACTCACAAATCTGGACGGTCGAAGTATTGAGGCCCGGATTTTAAGGTTTCAAAATGATGCCGTGGACATTCAAACCGCCGACAATCGACTTTTCACGATAAGAATGGACACGCTGGACAAGGAAAGTCAGGAGCGTGTCCGTTCCTGGCAATCCGATGCCTGGATGGAATCCAATCCCCTGGATATCACCATCACCAGAAGGAAGGTTGATCGAAATGTTTCCACCGCATACCGCTACCGCAGGGAAACGGCGAGACTGATTCACACGGTTCAAATACAGAACCGGCGCATGGCCCGTGAAATTCCGAAGCTTGAGGTTCGCTTTATACTATATTACAGGCCCAGAAGATATTATGCGATGACACAAAGGCCTACGATCACGTATAAAGGAACCACCACAATTGAAACGTTAAGGCAATTCGGCACTGACAGTTTTGAGATGCGTCCAATCGACACCTATTCATGGCGTCATGGCTCCATGCGTTATGAGGATGAGATTGATGGTATCTGGATTCGCTTTTATGAAAACGGAAAACTGATCGGGCAGCATCAGGAGCCGCCCTCATATTTTACCGGGCGCAATTGGGATACCGATTTCCGGAACGCTTCAGAATTTCCGTAGGCCGGATTTAAACCCTTCCGCCCCATACACTAACAGTCCCTCAAACTCGTCAAACCGAACGTCTTCGGACGGCGGACCCCAGATGCCCTGTTGGATGCAGTCGACGATGTGGGCCAGGGCCGCCCGCGCAGAGTCGGCCTGCTCCTGTTCTTCCGGCCAGATCACGATTCGGGTGTCATTTACCGCCTTGGGCAACTGAAAATACGCCACCTCCAGTGGCAGGGACGGGTCGCACCCGTCCTGTGTCTCGGCCAGCCAGCGGTACATCGGCAGTTGCAGATCGGTCCATTGGCGTTCGCGGCCTTTGGCATTGACAGTCCATAAGGCCTCGGCCTCGGATTTTCGGGTGCCGAGGTGGGCTTTTTCGGGATCGGTCGGCTGATCGCTGGTCTTATAATCAAGAATTCGCAGACCTTTTTCGGGATGAAAGTCGATGCGGTCGATTTTTCCGCGAATTGTGAGTCCGTTGATCTCCCGTTCGCAGTCGCGTTCGGTGGCGAGGATACGCCAGCCCTCCTCTAGCAGTTGCGCATGCAGTTCGGCGGCGGCGTGAAGACGGCGGCGGGCGTTGCGCACCAGCACTTCGACGGCCATGTTGTAGCGGCTTCCGTAGAGGTGGCGGACGCGCCGGTCCAGATCTGCTTCCAGACCTTCGCGAATACGCTCCGGCGGGGCGGGTTCGGCGGGGAGGCCGTGTTGGAGCACGGCGTGGATCAGGCTGCCGAACGCGGCGGCATCCGGTTCGCGCACATCATCGGTCGCGTGCCGCATGCCCAGAATCTGACGCAGATAAAAGCGGGTGGGGCATTGAAGGTATCCGCGCAGGGCGGTGACCGAAAGGCTGTTCAGCGGTCTGGCGGATGGACGATTGAGATCGAGCAGCAGCCCGGGGGCGGCGTGGGGCGTGGCTTGTGGCGGCGGGGGATCGGAAAACAGACGTTCGGCGCGGGCCAGCAATTGCGGGTCGGTGCACTGAAACAGCAGCCGCGAAGGATGGAGCGGGCCGCCGGCACTGTCGCGCTTCATGCAGAGAATCCGCACCGCGCCGGGGGCGCGGCAGCGGTTCAGGGTATGGAAGAGGTACGCGTCCCGCGCCAGCCAGTCGCGGTCGGAGCGAAGGTTCAGCGCCGCCCGCAATCCGTCCGGCAAAAACGGATCGGCCACCCGGGTGCCGGGCACCTGACCCTCCTGCAGGCCGATGAGCAGCAGGGCGGGGGCGGGGTGATACGCCAGTTCGAGCCAGCCTTCGGCGGTGACATCGCCTTCGACCCGCAGGGGGTCGACCGAGCTGTCCCGCAGGAGCTGGAGCACCAGTTCCGGATCGGGGGGGCGTCCCGCGTCCTCCCGCCGGGTGGCGTCCTGCAGCACCTCCGACACCGCGTCCGCCACCCGCAGGGCAAAGCGGCCCTCGGGTTCGGAGGGATTCAGCTTCACTTTGCCGTACACCTCTTCGAGCACCGCCAGCCGTTCGGCCGCGCCGCGGGCGGCGATCCAGGACTTGAGCCGGTCCCAGGCGGCCCGCAGCTCGGGGTGATGAAGGGTTTCGTCGATGGAGACGGCGCTTCCGGGCACATGCTCGGCGGCATAGTCGTCCCAGAGGCGCAGGAGAGGTTCGGGCCGGTCGGTCAGGGCGCGGAGAAGATCGGGATTGCGCCAGAGCGTGCGCAGGCTGATGCCGTCGTCGCGGGTGCGGGCGTCGGAGAGCTGCATGAGCAGCCGGGCGGGCGGACGGGAGCCCAGCCGCACCGGCGCGGGATCGTACAGCTTCCGGTCCACGCTTTGCAGATCGTCGTGCAGGCGGGAGGAGAGCAGGGGATCGAGCATGCCGAACGCGAGGTCCGGGCGTTCAGGGCCGTCGGCCAGCAGTTCCGCCACCCGCCGGGAGAGGGCCGGGGGATCGGCGAGCTGTTCGATCCAGCCTTCGGGATCGGTGTCGGGACCGATGTGCCGATCGCCCCAGACCGGCAGCGGGCGGCCCCAGGGATCGAAGAGTTCCGCTTCCGAGGGTTCCGCATGCACCCAGACCTCGATCGGTATCCGGTTGAGGAGCCGTTCCCAGCAGGTGAGCACCAGCGGTGAGGGATCGGGGACGGCGGCAAGAACGATGCGTTCCACGCCGTCGGGGGGCGTGTAGTCCCGCGACCGGGCGCGCTTGGCATCGCAGGGATCCGCAAGGTCGAGTTCGGCAAGCGCATGTCGGTAGGCGGATTCGAGGCGGGCGAGTTCGCGCCAGCGCGGCCGTTCATCCTCTTCGGGATGAATTTCCGCGACCGCGCGCAGGTCCAGATCGCCGTCCACCAGGGCGTCGCGCACCTGTTGCACGCGGCGTCCGAATTCCAGTCCGGCGGAAAAAGACAGCTTTTCGGTGCGGCCCGGCATGAGTGCCGGGAGCGTTTCCGGGTCGGTGCCCGAGAGCACCTCCGCCCAGACCTGAAGCACGTCAAAGGGATGGGCCATTTGCTCCCCGTCCTCGGGAAACAGGAAATGGTTGGGGGTGACCACCCGCATGGACAGCACCGCGGTGCCGCCGCGCTCGCGGACCTCACGGGCGAGGTATTCCCGGAGGCGGCGGCCCGCCTGTCGCGTGGGCGCCACCAGCATCACCGCGCCCAGGTCCAGCGGGCCCTGAATCCGCTCCGGCAACAACCGGTCGGCCAGTTCCGGCAACAGCGGACGGGTCGGATCCAAAAAGACGCGGGAGGGTGGGGAGGCGTTTGACGTCATTCGCGCAGAATAGTCGAAGCGGCACGCATGTGCCACCCTTTTTTAAGTTGAACCGATTCCGGATTCCCATAGGAGAATGCGAATCATGACTATTTCCGAACAACTTGATCTTCTGACATCGCGGGCCGTGGATTTGCACAGCCGCGAAGAGCTTGAAAAAAAACTGATCCGCTCGCAGCAGACCGGCAAGCCGCTGCGCATCAAATACGGCGCCGATCCGTCCGCGCCGGACATTCATCTGGGCCACACCGTCGGCCTGCGCAAACTGCGGGAGTTCCAGGAGCTGGGGCATACCGTGGTGTTTATTATCGGCGATTTCACCGGCATGATTGGCGATCCCAGCGGAAAATCCAAGACCCGCAAGGCACTGACCCGCGAAGAGGTGGCTGAAAACGCCAAATCGTATCAGGAGCAGATCTTTAAAGTGCTGGATCCGGCGAAAACCGAACTGCGCTTCAACGGCGAATGGTTCACGCCCATGACCTTCGACGAGGTGATCCGCCTCAGTGCCAAAGTCACGGTCGCGCAAATGCTGCAGCGGGATGACTTCGCCAAGCGGCACGCGGGCAATCAGCCGATTTCGCTGGTGGAATTTCTGTATCCCCTCATTCAGGGGCACGACTCCGTGGTGGTTGAGGCGGATGTGGAGCTGGGCGGAACCGATCAGTTGTTCAACCTGCTGCTGGGCCGTGAACTGCAGAAGCAGGCCGGTCAGGAGCCGCAGGTGGTCATGACCCTGCCATTGCTGGAGGGTCTGGACGGGGTGCAGAAAATGTCCAAGAGCCTGAACAACTACATCGGGATTTCGGAACCGCCCAAAGAAATGTTCGGCAAGGCGATGTCGATCAGCGACGAGCTGATGTGGCGTTATTTCGAGCTGGTGCTCGGCTGGACGGGGCCGAAGGTTGAGGCCCTGCGCGGTCAGGTGGAACAGGGTGTCCGCAACCCGCGGGAGGTGAAGGACGAACTGGCTCAGGCGATGATCGCGCAGTTCTATGACGAGGCCGCCGCGAACGAGGCCTCCGCCGAATTCGCCCGTGTGTTCTCCAAAGGCGCCCTGCCGGAGGATGTGGAAACCGTTTCGCTTTCCGCCGAAACCGCTCTGCTCGATGTGCTCGCGGATCACGGACTGGTCGCCAGCAAAGGCGAGGGCCGCCGACTGCTCAAGCAGAACGCGGTGAAGCTCGACGACGAAACCGTCACCGACCCGTTTTTAACCCTGGCTCCCGGCGAAGAGCATGTCCTCAAAGTCGGCAAACGCCGTTTTCTGAAACTTCTGTAACGAATTCATGGCCGCCAAAGATCGCGTGCATTCTTTAAGCGAAGATAAAATTTCCGGCGGAACCCGGGTGGCGAAGTGGAGCCTGATTTGTGCGGTTGCGGCTTTAATTTTTTCAATTTACGTTCTCGTTTCCATCAGCAAAGATAAGGTGTCGGACCGCGTTTCCGCGCTGCGGACTCCATTGGAAACCGCGGCGGTGCTTGTCTTGTCCGATCCCTCCGCCTCTCGCGACGAAGTAACAACCGTGCTTGCCAACCGCCTCCGGACGGCAGGAATTCCCCACCGGATCCTTCCGGTTGAATCAGACAAACTTGAGGTTCAGTTCACAGCCCGCGACACGCCGGACGCTGATGAGGTGCTTGGCCTCATCCTGCGGCCGGCTGTACTCGCGTTTCGCTTGGTTCACCGTAACAATGAACAACTCATACCAAAATTGTTTCAACAGGAAATCGCGCCGCCGGGCTTCACGATCCTTTCTGTTAACGGGCAGGATTACTACCGTCACGACTCCGGAAACATTCCCCCGGATGATTTTGCCGAACAGATTGCCGCCACCGGAGAGATTTCGCCTCTGTATAAACTGGTTTTGGAGAGGACCTATGTTGGCGGTTTTACCGAGCCGCTGTTTCTTCCCCACTATGTGAACCGTCGCACGATGTTGGATGGTTCATCGGTCAAAAGTGCGAAGCCTCAAACGGACATGTTCGGCCGATTTGAGATTGCCCTCACGTTTTCTGCGGCGGGGGCAAAAGAATTTACGGAACTCACCCGGAATTATGCTGCCCGGGGGCCTGAAAACCCATCCGATTGGGGGCGTCAACTGGCCATCATCATCGACGATATTCTCTATGCATCCCCCACCATCACCGGCCCGATTTTTGGAGGGCAGGCTGTCATCAGCGGGAATTTCAGCAAAGCCGAGGCCGCTGTCCTCGCCAGTGCGATCAACGCGGGCCCTCTTCCCACCCGCCTGGAACTCGTCGAACTCCGCAAAATCCGTTAAGTTCTGCATGCTTGGCTGAATGATTCAACCGTCGAAGATTTGGGTCGTTTCTTTATCCCAACGGGATACAACCCGTCAGCCAGGGGCAACGCCCTGACGAGTATACACATCTCAAGAATTCAAGATGCGCATGTATTTTTCCCGGAACGGGTAACTTACCGTAGCCGTGGGTTTCGAGCGCAGCTAGACACCCACGGTGGGAACATAAAAGGAATTACGCATCCTGAAGGGATGCCCCAAAGCCTTCGTTTCCTTCCTTACCTTCAGTAAAAAAATCGGCGGATTGGAACGGGAGGAAGAATAGAAGAGGGGGTTTAAACAGGAGGCAGCAGAGAAAACAGAGCAAATTCAACGCATTTCCCCTCTGCTCTCTCCGCTCTCTCCTGTTCAAAAAAATGTGTATACTCGTCAGGGCGTTGCCCCTGGCTGATGAGTAGAATGCCGTTGGCATTTAGAGTGGATTAGAATGGATGACTGATATTTCCCTTCAGATCCGCGTTTTCCGACGTTCGGAAAACGCGGATCGAATTTTTCCGAGCGTC
>JAFIGD010000034.1 GCA_020831625.1 Verrucomicrobiota bacterium
GCTCGTCACATGCACAAAATACCCGCCCTCCTTCGGCAGCACCCGCTCCCGCTTTTGGACCATTTTCTCCACATAAGGCCACCCCGGCCCCGGAATCTTCGATGACAACGGAATAATCATAACCACCCCCTATCCCACAAATCGCCAACTTCAAGCCAAAAATTCTTTAAAATACCTGTTATTATACTGCAAAAAATTTAGTTGAACAATCCGTAAATCCGGATATAAGAATTGATATGAAATTTCCTGTGCATCCATTTATTGACTCCCTTCGTCAACGTATTCTGATTTTAGACGGGGGGATGGGGACGATGATCCAGCAGCGGAAGCTTGGCGAAGCGGATTTTCGTGGCGAACGCTTTGCGGACTGGCCTTCGGATTTGCGGGGGAACAATGATCTTTTGTCATTAACCCGGCCGGAGGTCATTTCAGACATTCACCGCGGGTATCTTGAGGCCGGTGCGGATATTCTGGAAACCAACACCTTTAACAGCACCCGCCTCTCCCAAGGGGATTACGGGATGCAGGAACTTGCCGCTGAACTTAACCGCGAAAGCGCGAAACTCGCCCGCGCCGCCGCCGATGCGTTCAGCACTCCTGAACGCCCCCGCTGGGTCGCGGGCATTCTCGGCCCCACCAGCCGCACCGCATCCATATCGCCCGATGTCCAGGATCCCGGTGCCCGAAACGTCACGTTTGAGGAACTCCGCCTGAATTACGCCGAGGCGGCTTTGGCCCTGCTCGAAGGCGGAGCGGATCTGCTCATGATCGAAACCTCTTTCGATACCCTCAATGCGAAAGCCGCCGGGTTTGCCGTGCTTGAAGTGCTCGAAGCCTGGGACAAACCGGTTCCGGTCCTCATTTCCGGAACCATCACCGACCGCTCCGGGCGCACCCTCTCCGGTCAGACCCCCGAAGCGTTCTGGTACAGTATGAAACACCTGCACCCGGTTGCAGTCGGTTTCAACTGTGCTCTCGGAGCAAAAGATCTCCGGCCCCATCTGGAGGAGGTGTCAAAAGTCGCCGACACCTATATCACGTGCCATCCCAATGCCGGCCTGCCCAACGAATTCGGCGGCTACGATGAAACCCCGGAGGATATGGCCAGGGTCATCCGCGAGTTCGCCAAAGACGGACTGCTCAATATCATCGGCGGCTGCTGCGGCACCACTCCGGATCATATCCGCGCCATTGCCGAAGCCGTGGCCCCCTACCCTCCCCGCGCTCCCGCCAAACCCAAGCCCTACACCCGTCTCTGCGGACTCGAACCCTTCGTCATCCGCCCGGAAACCAACTTCGTCAATGTCGGCGAACGCACCAACGTCACCGGCTCACGCAAATTCGCCCGGCTGATCAAAGAAAACAGATATGACGAGGCGCTGGATGTGGCCCGCCAACAGGTGGAAAACGGCGCGCAGATCATCGACATCAACATGGACGAGGGCATGCTGGACGGCGTCGAGGCCATGCGCACCTATTTGAATCTGGTCATGGCCGAGCCCGACATCTCCAAAGTGCCCATCATGGTCGACAGCTCAAAATGGGAGGTCATTGAAACCGGACTCCGCTGCGTCCAGGGCAAATGCATTGTCAATTCCATCAGCCTCAAAGAAGGCGAAGAACCCTTCCGCCGTCAGGCCCGTCAGGCCCTGAAATACGGCGCCGCCGTGGTGGTGATGGCCTTTGACACCGCCGGTCAGGCCGACACCCTTGAGCGCCGCGTGGAAATTCTCAGCCGCAGCTACACCCTGCTCGTCGACGAAATCGGTTTTGCACCGGAAGACATCATTTTCGACCCCAACGTATTTGCCATCGGCACCGGCATCGAGGAACACGCACGGTACGCCATCGATTTTATCGAAGCCTGTCAGGCCCTCAAAACCAAATTCCCGCTCACCCACATCAGCGGCGGTATCAGCAACCTGAGTTTCAGCTTTCGGGGCAACGACCCGATCCGCGAAGCGATGCACAGCGTCTTTCTCTATCACGCCATTCAGGCGGGCATGGACATGGGCATCGTGAACGCCGGCCAGTTGGCGGTCTATCAGGACATCGAACCCGAACTCAAATCCCGGGTCGAAGACCTCATCTTTAACAAGCGGGACGACGCCACCGAGCGCCTGCTGGAATTCGCCGAAACCTTCAGCGGCAAAACCCGCGAGCGGGTTGTGGACATGTCCTGGCGCGAAAAAGAAATCACCGCCCGGATTTCCCACGCCCTGGTCCACGGCATTGACGCCTTTGTCGAGGCCGACGCCGAAGAGGCCCGGGTGACCCTCGGCTCGCCGCTGGCGGTCATCGAAGGTCCGCTCATGGACGGCATGAACGTGGTGGGCGACCTCTTCGGATCCGGCAAAATGTTCCTGCCCCAGGTCGTGAAAAGCGCGCGGGTCATGAAAAAAGCGGTCGCCTATCTCGAGCCCTTCTTTGAAACCGCGGACGGCGAGCGCCGGAAAACCAACGGCCGCGTGATCATGGCCACCGTCAAAGGCGACGTGCACGACATCGGTAAAAACATCGTCGGCGTGGTCCTTCAATGCAACAACTACGAAGTCATCGACCTCGGTGTCATGGTCCCCTGCGCCAAAATTCTCGACGCCGCCCGTGAACACAACGCCGACATCATCGGCCTCAGCGGACTGATCACCCCCTCTCTCGACGAGATGGCCTATGTCGCCGCCGAAATGGAGCGCGAAGGCTTCGACATCCCCCTGCTCATCGGCGGCGCGACCACCTCCAAAATCCACACCTCCGTCAAAATCGACCCCGAATACACCCATCCCGTGATTTACGTCCCCGACGCCTCACGCGTGGTCGGTGTCGCCGGAAAGCTGGTCTCCGCCGAACAAAAACCCGAATACATCCGGGAAATCGCCGAGGAATACGAAGGCTACCGCACCCGCCGCAACGCCGGCAAGCTCACCCTCGCCCCGATCGAAGAGGCCCGCAAAAACAAAGCCCCGGTCGACTGGAGCGCCTACACCCCGCCCGAACCCGCCTTCACCGGCACCCGCGTCTTTGACAACATCGACCTCGCCGACCTCGAGCCCTACATCGACTGGGGCCCCTTCTTCTCCGGCTGGGATCTGCACGGCCCCTACCCCGCGATTCTCGAAGACGACATCGTCGGCGAACAGGCCCGCGACCTCTTCGAAAACGGTCAAAAAATGCTCCGGCACCTCATCCAAGACGGACGCCTCCAGGCCAAAGCCGTGATCGGATTCTGGCCCGCCAACACCGTGGACGACGACGATGTGGCCCTCTACACCGACGAAACCCGCTCCACCGAACTGACCCGCCTCCACTTCATGCGGCGACAGACCGGCACCGGCGAAAACATGCCCCACGCCTGCCTCGCCGACTTCATCGCCCCCCGCGACACCGGCCTGCGCGATTACATCGGCGGCTTTGTGGTCACCGCCGGCATCGGCGCCGAAGCCATTGCCGACGAATACGCCGCCGCAAACGACGACTATCACGCCATCATGGTGAAAATCATCGCCGACCGCTGCGCCGAAGCCCTGGCCGAATATCTGCACCGGCAAGTCCGCACCCTGCACTGGGGATACGTTCCCGACGAAGCCCTCAGCAACGAGGACCTCATCCAGGAACGCTATCAGGGCATCCGCCCCGCGCCCGGCTATCCCGCCTGCCCCGATCACACCGAAAAAGCCACCCTCTTCGAACTCACCCAAGCGGAACCCGCGATCGGCGTGCGCCTCACCGAAAGCTTCGCCATGTTCCCCGGTGCCGCCGTCAGCGGCTGGTACTTCAGCCATCCCGACAGCTATTACCTCAGCGTCGGCACCATCGACGAGGATCAGCTCCGCGCCTACGCCGAACGCAAAGAAATGACCCTCCGCGAAGCCCGCCGCTGGCTGGCCCCGAATCTGGCGTGATCCCGCGTTTTCCGACCCTCGGAAAATGGATCCGTCCGTTTTCCGACTCTCGGAAAACAATTCCAGCGTGTTCTCGACAACCCGCCGCCCGCTTTGCTAACCGGGATTCATGCGATTATATCGATGGATCCCTCTCATACTGATTGCGCTTCAAAGCTGGAGCGCGTGGTCGGATTCGCCCGCGCCCCCGCCGGAAATCCGCCTGCAGGAACTGGAACTGGTCATCCGCAGCCTCCGGGCCGAGAACCGCCGCTTACAGGAACGCAACGAACTGCTGGCCAACGAACTGATCCAACTCCGCCGCCGGATGGAGGAGACGCAACCGCCCCGCGGGGAAGCGCGGCCCGCGGAAGCGGAGCCCGAACCGCCCCCGCCCGGAAATGAAATCCTGTACGTCAACCCCAACTGGCACTACGTGCTGGTCGGGGCCGGAACCGCGCAGAACCTGCAAGCGGGCCAGGAGGGACGGATTCTCCGCGAAAACGCTGAAATCGGGCGCGTGCGCATCACCGCGACCAAAGACCGGCAAAGCGTCGCCGACATTCTTCTGGACAGCCTCGGAGACCGCGGTCAGTACCCCCGCGCCGGGGACCGCATCCTCTTTTTATCCCCCGCGCCGGAGACCCTCGAAGATGACAGCCCCTGATTTTCCCGAACAAATTCATCTCACCATTCACCCGGACCTCGCCGCCATGGCCCGCAGCCTGACCGCCGACACGCCCGAAGCGCGCATCCGGGCGGTCACGGCCTGGGCGAAGTGGAATGTGGACCAGGGCGAGGGCCCCTTTGCGGCCGGGATTTTCAATCTCGCAAACGGCGCCTGCGTTTCCGCCGGGGTCAACCGGGTGGTCAGCAGTTCGTGCAGTCTCGCCCACGCGGAAGTCATGGCGATCATGCTCGCGCAACAGGCCCTCCAGTGTTTCAGCCTGGCGGAAAAGGGACAGTATGTGCTCACCACCAGCGCCGAACCCTGCGCCATGTGCTTTGGCGCCATCCCCTGGTCCGGCGTGTGCGAGGTGGAATACGCCGCAACCCGCGAGGATGTCGAGGCGATCGGGTTTGACGAAGGCCCCAAATCCAAGACCTGGGAGGCGGATCTCCGGGCGCGCGGCATCCGGGTCGCGGGCCCGATCGGCCGGGAGGAGGCCGCCGAAGTGCTGCGCGCCTATGCCCGCCGCGGCGGCATCGTCTACAATGGAGACGCGGGGGCTTAAAGATTTCACATCTTTTTACTGGTAAAACACAGCAAAATGTAAATAATCAAATCGATGATGCTCCCCAAACAACTTTCAACCTCACTGATCGTCTTTATCGGCGTGTCCTTTGTGTTTGGTGTGATTGTGTTTATGGGCCCGGAATACCGCAAACACGCGCAACACGAGCGGCGGCTGGAAGACCTCCGCATGGAGCGCTCACGCGAAGAGGCCCGTCTCCAGGAACTCCGGGTCCGACAGCAGCGGTTTCAGACCGACCGCGATTATGTCCGGAAAACCGCGCATGAACTTGGGATGGTGGAACCCCACGAGGTGATTTTCCGTTTCCACGAAGACTCGCACCGCACGCCGCGCCGATAATGGGACCCAATGCTCCGCCCCCGCCGGAAACCGACGGCGACCTGCATATCGATTTCGGTCGCGAACAGCGCCTGGGCTTTCCGGAAATCATCTACGGCGAGCACAAATCCGCCGATCAGTTGCAACGCATCGCGCGGCAATGCGCGGAACAACAGCACAACATCCTCATCAGCCGCTGCCAGCCTGAAAAAGCCGCAGCCCTGGAGGAAGGCGCCTACGACGCTCTGTCCCGCACCTGGGTGAAACTGCACACGCCGCCGAAAGCGCTGCCCGGAAAGGTCGCGGTCGTTTCCGCCGGCACGTCCGACGCGCCGGTGGTCGGCGAATGCGCCAACACCCTCGAATTTCTCGGCATTGACGCCCTCCGCATTCAGGACGTGGGCGTGGCCGCGATCCACCGCCTGCTCTCCCGGCTCGACGAGATTCTGGCCTGCGATGTCGTGATTTGCGTCGCCGGGTTTGAAGGCGCGCTGGCCTCGGTGCTGGCCGGACAATGCCCGCAGCCGGTGATCGCCATTCCCACCAGCGTCGGCTACGGCGTCGCCAAAGACGGCTATGCCGCCCTCCACGGGATGCTGGCCAGTTGCGCCAACGGCCTCATGGTCATGAACATCGACAACGGGGTCGGGGCCGCCCTCGCCGCCCGCAGAATCCTGCGTCTTCTCCCCTAGCGAGGATCACTCCACGATTTGAATCCATGAGGGATCAAAATCCATCGTTGAAAGCACTTTATCACGGTCTAAACCCGGCGGCTGCTTCAGGCGAATGCACATTTTTTTATCAGGCACCTCTTCAGTAATTGTGAACTGAGAACCGTGAGGTTGCCATGTGAAACGTTTTCTTTCACAGGTTCAAAAACCCTCATCTGAACAGGAATCGCTTCGGTGGAGAGCGCAGTGCCGCGGCCCAAAGAATGAAAGACCTCCCGCAAGACCGCTCTGGCAACATTGACCGGCAAACTGTTACCGGCCTGTTTGCGGGTCTGACTGTCAGAACAAACTTGTTTAAAAGAATCAGGAAACCCTTGTAAACGCAACATCTCACGGGGAGTAAGGCGCCGCTGTCCGTTCACAAGCAGATAATTGTATGAAGCACCAGCTCTTAAAGCACAGGAATAAGGATAAACACTGATGTTCCCCGCTTTGTTTTCATGCCAGATTGTGGGTTCTGAAGTTGGCCTTCTTTTCTGAAGTCGTTTTTCCCGGATATGTTCGGAAGCCATGTGCTTGGGGTCCACATTTTTCTCAAGAATCTTTTCCAACGGTTTCATCGGAACCCCTCCCATCGGCCATTCGATCTTCAGTTCAGGATCACGAAATCCCACGATCCAAACCCGCTCGCGTTTTTGGGGAAGGCCGAAATTCAGAGCGTTCAACACTTTGTATTCAACCCGATACCCCATATCGCAAAGCGTTTTCACAATCACCTTGATCGTTTGACCTTTATTGTGACCGACCAACAGTTTGACATTTTCCAACACAAACGCCTCGGGGCGTTTCTCGCGGATAATACGGGCTATATCAAAAAACAAGGTCCCCCTGGTGTCTTCAAACCCTTTCATTTGCCCGATAATACTGAAAGGCTGGCAAGGGAACCCCGCCAATAAAACATCATGATCCGGAACATCCAATTCACTGACTTTCGTTATGTCCCCGGAGGGAGGCTCCCCGAAATTCGCCTCATAGGCCTCTCTGCAGTGGAGATCGATGTCACTCGAGAAGACGCAATCCACAGGACATCCCCGCTCTTTGCCCACCTGCTCCATCGCATATCTGAATCCGCCAATCCCACAGAAAAGATCGATGAATTTCATAGGCGTTTGTTGGGTATCGTGGTAGATCATTTCAGTGAGGCGCGGGATGTTGTAGGTTCAAACCATTGCAGACGGTCAAGGCTTGAAGGATTTTGATGAGTAAGTCAAGCAGGATACCCCCTGTTTTTTAGTAAAGTGTATAGTCTTTACGCAAGGAGCGACGATCAATTTTCTGCATGGCGGCACGGGTGATTTTGACAAAAAATGAAGCGGAGTCTCCCCCCTGGGGATTGACAATTCTTGCGGGTTCCCTAGGGTGGGGGCTTCAAAAAGCTCCCTACCCAACAACATTTATATACATGGAACAACCAACCCCGAAAGAATCCTGGAACACACGCTTCGGCGTGATCCTCGCCGTCACCGGAAGCGCGGTGGGACTGGGAAATTTCCTCCGCTTCCCCGGACAGGCCGCCCAGAACGGCGGAGGCCTGTTCATGATCCCCTACCTGATCGCGTTTGTGATTGTCGGGATTCCGCTGGCCTGGTCCGAATGGGCGCTCGGCCGCTACGGCGGGCGGATGGGATACAACTCCGCCCCCGGGATTTTCCGGAAAGTGCTTTGCTCCAAAAACGGTTCCTACGTCGGCATGCTCGGCACCGTCATGCCGGTGCTGATTTACACCTACTATGTTTTGGTCGAGGCCCTCTGTCTCTATTACGCCTGGCATTTTCTCACCGGAACCATTCCCGCACTGGGCGACAGCGTCGAGGCCGTCGGCGGCTTTTTTGTTCAGTCGCTGGGCCTGGGCTCGAACGGGGCCCTGTTCAGCGCCGAGGGCGCACCGTTTCTGGGCTTTGTTTTCTTTTGTTTCCTGCTGAACTTCTTCCTCATCTACCGTGGCATCAATCAGGGCATCGAAAAATTCTGCCTGTACGCCATGCCGCTGCTGGTGGTTTGCGCTTTCATCGTCCTCGCCCGGGTGCTGACTCTGCCCGCGGTGGACGGACGGAGCATCACTGACGGCCTCGGCTTCATGTGGAATCCCGCCGCCGAAGGCGACAGCATCCTCGCCACGCTCGCCAACCCCGAAGTCTGGGTCGCGGCCACCGGACAAATCTTCTTCAGCCTCTCCGTCGGCTTTGGCCTCATCCTGACCTATGCGAGTTACCTGAAAAAAGACGATGATGTGGCCCTCTCCTCCCTCACCTCCGTGGCCGGAAACGGCTTCTGCGAGGTGGTGCTCGGCGGACTCATCGCCCTTCCGGCGGCATTCATCTTCCTCGGCCCCGTCTTCCTCTCCGATCCGGAGAACATCGGAACCTTCAGCCTCGGCTTCGTCACCCTGCCCAATGTTTTCAACCAGATGCCCGCCGGACAGTTCTTCGGCTTCCTCTTTTTCTTTCTGCTGTTTCTCTCCGCCGTCACCAGCTCCCTCTCCATGCTCCAGCCCGCGATCGCGCTGCTCGAAGAGGGCCTGGGCATCACCCGCAAACCCTCGGTGGCCATCCTCGGATTTGTCACTCTGGTGGGCACCCTGTTCATCGCCTACTTCAGCGCCGGAGCCACCGCCCTGGACACGGTCGATTTCTGGATGGCCAACTTCTTCATTTTCATCTTCGCCACCGTCCAAACCCTCATTTTCGGCTGGGTCATCGGCGCCAAGAAAGGCTACGAGGAACTCTGCGCGGGCGCGGAAATCAAGATTCCCCGCTGGATCATGCCGATGATTCAAATCGTCTCCCCCGCTTATCTCCTGATCATCTTCGGATTCTGGTCGGTGGGTCGTCTGCCCGAACGTATTCAGGGCATGTTCAATCCGCCCGAGGGCGAACCGCCGGTTATTCTGATGTCAGTCGGGTTCATTCTCATCGTCATCTCCTTTTTCGCGTTTGTCATCGCCCGCGCCAACCAACGCTGGCCCGATCCTCAACAGGAGCCCCGCTCATGACCGCCGCCGGATGGATCGTTTTCCTTGTCGCAGTTCTCGGGATGACCGGACTGCTGGTCTGGTGTGTCTTCAAAGTCGTCAGCACTCCCGGCTCCGAAGACCATCTCCACTCCCCCGCCGATATCGACACCCACGACACCTAACCCAACTTTCAAATACCCCTAAAATTTCACCACCTAAGATCCGTGTTTATCCGTGTCCATCCGTGGTTCAAACAAACAAAAAACTTCACCACGTAAGATCCGAGTTCATCCGTGTTCATCCGTGGTTCAAAACTTAACTGAGACCTCCCTATGAAAATTTGTTGCATTGGCGCCGGATATGTCGGCGGACCCACCATGGCGATGATCGCCCACAAATGCGCGGACATTGATGTACACGTTGTGGACATCAACCCCGACCGCATCGCCGCCTGGAATTCCGACCTGCTTCCGGTCTACGAACCCGGCCTGCAGGAAATCGTCGAAACCAATCGCGGAAAGAACCTCTTCTTCAGCACCGATGTGGACGCGCACATCCGCGACGCCGACATCATCTTTATCAGCGTCAACACCCCCACCAAACAATACGGCGTGGGCAAAGGCAAGGCCGCCGACCTCAAATACATCGAACTCTGCGCCCGCCGCATCGCCGAAGTCGCGGTCGGCCACAAAATTATCGTCGAGAAATCCACCCTCCCGGTGCGGACCGCCGAAACCGTGAAACGCATCCTCGCGAACACCCCGCACGGGGCCACCTTCGATGTGCTCTCCAATCCGGAATTCCTCGCCGAGGGCACGGCCATGACCGACCTCGAGGCGCCGGACCGCGTTCTCATCGGCGGCGAATCCGCCGCCGCCATCGAAACCCTCGTCAGCGTCTACGCCCGCTGGGTTTCCCGCGACCGGATCCTCACCACCAACCTTTGGTCCTCGGAACTCTCCAAGCTCGCCGCCAACGCCTTTCTCGCCCAGCGCATCAGCTCCATCAACGCCATCTCCGCCCTCTGCGAGGCCACCCAGGCCGATGTGGATGAAGTCGGACACGCCATCGGCAAAGATTCCCGCATCGGCCCCAAATTCCTCAAAGCCTCCGTCGGGTTCGGCGGCTCCTGCTTCCAAAAAGACATCCTCAACCTCGTCTACCTCTGCGAACACTACGGGCTCACCGAAGTCGCCGAATACTGGAACCAGGTCGTAAAAATGAACGACTATCAGAAAACCCGCTTCGCGCGCAACATGGTGAAAACCCTGTTCAACACCGTGTCCGGCAAACGGATCGGGATGCTGGGGTACGCCTTCAAAAAAGACACCAACGACACCCGTGAATCCGCCGCGATTTACGTTTGCCGCGATTTGCTCACCGAACAGGCCCGGGTCGCCATCTACGATCCGAAAGTCACGCCGGCCCAGATCAAAGCCGATCTCCGATACGCCTTCACAAACGAAAACGGAGAACTCGCCGAGCGCGACCGCAGGCTCATCGACGAAAACGTCCTCTTCTGTTCCTCCGCCGCCGAAGCCGCCCAGGACGCGCACGGCCTGGCGGTCATGACCGAATGGGACGAATTCAAAACCCTCGACCCCGCCGAACTGTACGACCGGGTCTTCAAGCCCGCCTTCCTGTTCGACGGCCGCAACATCCTCGACCACAAAGCCTACATTCGGGCCGGGTTTGAGGTCTATGCCATCGGCAAAGGCCTCCTCGACGGAGAATAATCCCCCTTATGCCCACCCCCGCCTACCGCCTCCCCGCCGAATACGAAGCCCAGTCCGCCGTCTGGCTGACCTGGCCCGGCGCCGCAAACACCTGGAAACACTGCCGCGACGAGCTGGAAGGCTCCTATTCGGCCCTTGTTGCCGTTATCAGCCGCTTTCAGCCGGTCGAGTTGATCTGCCGCGCCGCCTGGCAGCCCCATGCCAAACGGAAACTCAACCGGGCCAAAGCCGACCTGTCCCGGATCACCTTCCACGACTGGCCCAGCAACGACGCCTGGTGCCGCGACCACGGCCCCCTCTTTGTCAAAGCGCCCGACGGCACCCGCGCGGTGGTCGATTTCGCCTACAACGCCTGGGGCGGAAAATTCCCGCCCTGGGAAGATGACGATGCCATTCCCGAACGGGTCGCGTCGCTCCGGGATCTGCCCCGGCACCGGCTCCCGATCTTCGGCGAAGGCGGCGCGATCGAAATCAACAGCCAGGGCATCATGCTCACCACCGAAAGCGTCTGGCTCAATCCCAACCGCAATCCCGGACTCACCAAAGCCGGAGCGGAAGAGATTTTCAAACAGTATCTCGGAGCCACCGAAATCATCTGGCTGCCCGGCGGCATGGCCGCCGACGACACCGACGGACACATCGACACCCTCAGCCGGTTTGTCAACGACACAACAGTCGTCTCGGTCCTGCCCGACGAAAGCGATGAAGACTACGCGGTCCTCCGCGACAATTTCGACCGGCTCTCTGAACGCTTTGAGGTCGAGCCCCTCCCCCATCCCCGCACCATTATCCCCGACGGCTGGGACGAGGAGGTTTTGCCCGCGACCTACGCGAACTTCCTCATTCTCAACGAGGCCGTTCTCATCCCCTCCTACCGCCAGCCCGGACGCGACGAGGACGCCCTCCACCTCCTGCACGAACTCTTCCCCGACCGCAAAATCATCCCCGTCGACTGCAGCGACATCATCTGGGAAGGCGGTGCCGTCCACTGCCTCTCCATGCAGGAAGCGCGGTGACGTTTCAACACGTGTTTTGGGACTGGAACGGAACCCTTCTCGACGACGCGTGGCTTTGCCGGGATGTGATGAACACCATGCTCCGTGCCCGCGCCATGCCCGAGATGAGCGAAACCCGTTATCAGGAGATCTTCGATTTCCCGGTTCGGCTCTATTACGAGCGCATCGGGTTCGATTTTTCCCGCGAGTCTTTCGAGGATCTCGGCATGGAATTCATTCGCGGCTACGAATCCCGCCGCCGCGAGGCCGTCCTCTATCCCGATGTTCAGGACGGCTTGCAAGCCATCGCCAAAGCAGGCCTGCACCAAAGCATTCTTTCCGCCTATCATCACGACACCCTCGTCAGCCTCGTCTCCGAACACGGCCTGCGCGGTTTCTTCCACGACCTGCACGGGCACGACGATCACTACGCCGCCGGCAAAGTGCCTCAGGGCCGCCGCGCCCTCGAAGCCCTCGGGATGGCCCCCGCCCACACCCTGCTCATCGGCGACACCGTCCACGATGCCGAGGTCGCCGCCGAACTTGGCATGACCTGCTGGCTCATTCCCGGCGGCAACCAGCCCGTCGCCCGCCTGCAATCCACCGGCTGTCCGCTTTTCACGACCCGCGCGGAAGCCGTCGCAAAACTCCTGGGCACCTGATCAGCGGTCGTCGATTTACGAAACCACCCGCCGTAAACACGCCTGCAGTTCGCCAAGGGTATACGGCTTCTGCAACATTCCCTGAAACCCGTACTCACTGAAATGCGCCATGACCGGATCCTGAGAATACCCGCTGGAGACAATCGCAACGACTTCAGGGTGAATCTCTTTGAGATCTTCAAGAACCTGGGCTCCGCTTTTGCCGCCGGGAAGTGTCAGATCCAAAATAACCAAATCAAAAGGGCTGTCCGATTCGAACGCCTCCTTGAAAATCCGTACAGCCTCTTTCCCGCATTCCACCGGGGTGACGTCGTGCCCGATGTGTTTCAGCAACCGCGAACTGGTCATCCGGATGGCCGGGTCATCATCAAGGACCAGCACCCGCAACGCCTCGATGACGCGATCCCGCGGTTTCGGCGGCGGCGGGGGCAAAACCGCCCCTTCAGGACTTGCGGGCAAATGCACCGTGAATGTGGTGCCTGTGCCGGAAGATTTCACCTGTATGAGACCGCCATGCGCCTGCACGATACTGTATACAGTGCTGAGCCCCAGACCGTGCCCGGTCGGTTTGGTGGTGAAATACGGATCAAAAATACTGGAAAGATCCTCTGACGCAATGCCGTCCCCCTCATCCTTGACCTGAACCCGGAGATATTTACCTTCCGGAAGAGGCGGGCACTCCTGCTCCGACAGTTCCACATTCTCAAGCACAATCTCAAGGGTGCCGCCATGGGGCATAGACTGCACCGCGTTAATCGTCAGATTATGAAACACCTGATGAATCTGTTCGGGATCCACATTGGCCAGCCAAAGTTTAGGCTGCACCTTGACTTCGCAGGTGCACTTGGTGCCGTGCAGCGCGAAGTCCGCGGTTTCCGTAAGCAAATCGCGCAGCGAGGCGGTTTTCCGGATCGGCGCTCCGCCCTTCGAAAACGTCAACAATTGGCCGGTCAATTTCCGGGCGCGCTCTGTCGCCTGCAACGCGTGCTCCGCAATCCGCCGGGCCTCGTTCCGGTCGGCACCGTCCTCCGCCAGCAACGACAAATCCCCCATCACCACCGAAATCAAATTATTAAAATCATGCGCAATGCCTCCGGCAAGCACCCCCAAAGACTGCAGTTTCTCAACGCGGTTCCTCTCCAGCAGCATCTTTCGTGACTCGGTCACATCCCGGATCACAATCACCACACCGAAGATCTGGCTCTTCTCGTTCCGAATCGGGCTCACGGCCACTTCCACCTGCAGAGGCTCTTTTCCTTTGCGCATCAGCAAAAGCTCATGATGTGCCAACGGCATTTTTTCGCCGGAAGCTCCCGCCAGCTCGACCAAATCCCCCAACGCCTCCCCGAGGGTTTGATTATAAAGCGACACAAAATCCTCAACGGCATTCCCGATCAAATCCCGCGTCGACGTGTCAAACAGCTCGGCCGCCCTGGCATTGGCGATCTCAATCCGCCCCGACAAATCCGTCGCCAAAACCGCCTCTCCGATACTCCGGAGCGTAACCACCAGCCGCTCTTTCTCTTCAATCTGACTTTTTTCAGAGGCGTGCAGGTCCTCCACTTTCTTCAATAAATCCTCATGGGCAAGCTTGAGTTGCCGGCACATGACACCAAAAGCCCCGGTCAGATCCCTGACCTCGTCGTCGTATTTGGTCTCCGGCAGCAAGGTGTCCCAGTACCCCTGACAAAGATCATTCGCAGCGGTGGCCAACTGAGAAAGCGGACGTGAGATCTGCCGTGAAAAGCCCATCGCAATCACCACCGCCACCGCGACGGAGATCAGCGTCAAGGAACCGACAATCCCGGCCGCCTGCTGAAACGGCACCAGAATACGCTCCAGAGGAATCACATACACCGCCGTCCATTGAATCGCGCTTTGTCCGCGTGGACGGGCGCGCGCGAAAAGATACATCTGGTCTCCGCCTCCGCTGATGTTCGACAACACCCCCAAAGGCCGTCCGAGAATATACCGCATATCCGACGGCTCCAGCAGATGCTCAAGCTTGCAGTCCACTTTTTTTCCGTCCACCGTGTAACGGTGGATCAAAGGACGGCCCCGGGCGTCAAAAATCTGGCAAAGTTTTCCCGGCGTGTTTTCCAGCAAGGTGTCCATAAGAGAATTCAGCGTGACCTCCAGCACCAGAACCCCGGCAATCATCCCGGCATCATCCAGCACCAGCGAGGAATAATAGATCGGGCTTTCCGGTGTCGGGTGCGAGACATACACCGGAATATCCTGCCCCCGTATCGCGGACACATTCATCGCCCCGATATAAAACCCCGCGCCGGAACGGTTCACCGGGGTCATATCGATTTCAAGATCATTCCGAATCACAAACTGCTGAATGCCCTGCGCATCCAACACCTTGACCCCCTGAATCAGATCAGCCCGCTTCAGCAGATAAGACTGAAGCGCCTGAATCAGATACCGTTTTTCCTGCTGCCGCGTCTCCTCGGTGGCCGCATTGAAAAACCGGCGGAATTCCGACATTTGACTCACCATCAACAGCTCCACCGACCGCATTTCAAGCTGTCCCTCCAACAGACGGGTATGCTGCCGGACGGTAAGCAGGCTCTCGTCAACCTTCGCATCTAAAAAAACCGACCGCAAATGGCTCAAGCTGAATAAAGGAACCAGAATACCGGGAATCAGCAAAACCACTAAAAAGAAAAGAATCAGCCGGGTATGAATCCGGTGAGGAAGTAACCTCCGACGGGGCGTACTTGAAATGTCAGTTGAGACAGTCATTCGCTCTCACTCCCCGCGCCATGTTCAAACAGCGCGACCGCCGCCGTGTAAGCCCGGTTCATCGCCTCCTCGACGGAGAGTTTGCCCAGCAGCATGTCATGAAATTCCGTGCCCAGAATTTCGCACAACGCGTCCCATTCCGGAACGCGGGGACGCACCTCAATCCGCAACTGACCGTTCGCATCCAACTCGGCGATTGTGGCCAAAACCGGAAACTGTTCCCGCAGCTCCGGATGCTCCGCCAAGGACCGAATCCCCGGGGTGGCGTTTCCCCTGCGGACGAGTGTTTCCTGCACATCCGAATGGAAAAGGGCCTCCAAGGCCTGGACAGACCGCGGCACCGATTGCACATTTGAAGGAACCCCGATCGCCCAAACCCCCAGCGGTGTCACCGGTCCGCGTCCAAAAGCATGCGGAGCGGGCAAATAAATCACCTGCCCGCGAACTGCCGAGTACGGCTCCTCTTCAACCACGTAAGCCCGGGCCGCCCATCCATACGTCATCGCAACCTGACCGGAGGCAAAGCGGTTGGTTCGCTGATCCCAGGCCATGCTGTAAATGTCCGGCGGGGAAAATTCAACCAGCGCTTTGGCAAAGCGGGCCGCCTCCAGACCCGCCTCCGAATGAAACGCCGGACGGCCCTCCTCGCTCAAGAGCGGCACGCCGAACGCCGCGAAAAAATGAGCCATCGTCTGTCCCAGCGGCTGGCCCCGCTGCGCGTTCCAGGCCACCCCGTACCGCTGCCGCTCCGGGTCATGCATCCGCCGCGCGAGCGCCAGCACATCCTCTGTGGTGACCGGCGGGGGCAGGCCTGAAGCCTCCAACAAATCGCGCCGCACCCAAAGCAGCTCCGGATGCGGCTGAATCGGCAGCCCGTACAGCGCCCCGTTCATTTCCGCCGCCGAAAAGGCTGTATCCAAAAACGCGCCCCGATCCACCGAAAGCCGCCCGGAAAGATCCTTCAGAATCCCGTTCACATGATACTCGCCCAGCCACACCACATCAAACGCCACCAAATCAAACCGGGAAACCTCATCCCGCGCATTCAGCAAGGTCAGCCGCCGCCCGTCATTATACCCCACGATTTCCAACTCCACTTTGCCGCCAAGTTGTTTTTCAATTTCCTCCCGGCTCCGTGACATTGCGATCGCAAAGGGATCTCCGACCAGCAGCATCCGAATCACCCGTCCCTCCGCCTCAGCCGGGACCGACCCGCGCGGTCCGTCACTCCGCCTGAAATCACACGAAACGCAGACAACGATCAACGCGATCCCCGGCAGCCAACTGAAATTTCGTTGTTTTCGCGCGTTTTTCATTTAGAGGCTCCATTCCAAACAGACAATTCCACTGATATAAATCCTACAGGAATCACCGACGCAGAGCAATGCTGATTTAAACCTTTTAAAACCCCGGCGACTTTTTGTTGCGGACCGGCCCGGTTCCGCCACGCATTTTTCAAAGCCCCTCTCCCTCATTTCATCTTCCCATGTCCACCTCCCACCCGCCCGGCCCCGCCGAATACACCGCCTTTTTCACCCGCCGGCTTCAGGAAATCCTCTCCGGAGAGTCCGAACTCATCTGGGTCTCCTCCCGGGTGCCCGTCGAAGCGCTCCTCCCCGCGTATTCCCTCGGCATCTTCCCCTGGCCCGGCGACGATCCCGACCTCTTCCCCTGGGTCTGTCCCTGCGAACGCGGCATCCTGCCCTTCGAAAACCTGCGCGTCGGCAAAAGCACCCGGCGTCAGCTCGCCAAAGCCGGCTACCGCGTCACCCGCGACACCGCCTTTGATCAAGTCATCCGCGCCTGCGCGGAAGTCCCCGGGCGAGAAACCTGGATCCATCCCGAAATGATCGAAGCCTACTCCCTGGCCCACCGCTGCGGCTTCGCCCACTCTGTCGAGGTCTGGGAAGACGACCAGCTCGTCGGAGGCCTTTACGGCATCGACACCGGCACCGTCTTCTCCGGCGAATCCATGTTTCACCGCAAGCCCAACGCCGGCAAAGCCGCCATCCTCCACCTCATCGACCACCTCCGCGCCCGCGGCGACACCCTCCTCGACATCCAGCAGCTCACCCCCCATCTCGCCGCCCTCGGCGCCGTCGAATGGACCCGCGAATCCTACCTTCGGTTTCTCTTGTCCCACTGAGCCCTTTTAAGATAAAAGGCTACTCGGACAAAGGATTCCATACGGTTTCAAAGCCAAAACCCTGGAAATGTTTTCCGTTTAGAGTCGCAAAACGACTGACCCCGTGAAATCGAAGCGTGAATGCCAGACGGGCATCAATAATTTGCCGAAACCCGGCCGTGGTTGTACGCGCCCATTGCCACAAGGATTTGGAAACGTCCGGCTGATAATCCACACAACGCCAGCGCGGATTTTGCTTTAGTTGGCGGCAATATCCCGCAGCTTCGGCCGCAGAATACGGGCGTTTAAAAATCGAAGGGTTCCGCAGGGCCATGTACACCTCCACGAGTACCAACTCACAGAGAACAAACTCCTCCGTGTCCTGCCCGCAGGACTTCAGGAAACCGCGTGCGCTTTCATGTCGCGGGGAATTCGGATCGGCGGCATAAATGAATAGGTTCGAGTCGGCGGAAGTCACTCGGGAGCCTCCATCAGGCGATCCAGCACAGCATCCGCCTCAAGAGACAACGTTGCCGGGTCCCGCAGCATTCCCCCACTGGGACGCAATACGGGCAGATCCCATTGCGGTTCGGGTTCACGAATTTCCGGACAAGTCTCCACGTAGGACTCCATACCGCGGCGCACCAGCTCCGCCAGCGACCAGTCCCTAGAGGCAGCCACTGACTTCATTTTCCGATACAACGGATTTGGCAATTGTATTTGAGTTCTAATCATGATGGCAATATACCAACAACATCTGTTTAATGTCAAAAATAAAATCCGGCCAACAGCCCTCAGAAAATCAGCATCAAAAGGATAGACCCCTGCAAAAGGCTTTGTTAAAGACCAAACTATGAAACAATTTCCCCTCCAACAGCCCCCGCAATACGCCCTGTCCATACCCGACGGCGAAGGCCGCCACGCAAAAGACCTCCACTGGATGGCCCAGAACGTCCCCTGCCGCGCCGCCTGCCCCGCCGACACCGACATCCCCGGCTACCTCGACGCCGTCCGTCACGGCGACCACGCCGAAGCCTACCGCATCAACCTCCGCGACAACATCTTCCCCGCCGTCCTCGGACGCACCTGCACCCGCCCCTGCGAACCCGCCTGCCGCCACGGCTGGGACGGCCTCGGCGAACCCGTCGCCATCTGCTTCTCCAAACGCTCCGCCGACGACTTCATGCAGGCCTCTGGCCCCGTCCTTTTAGATCCCCTTTTTCCCGCCTCCGGCAAAACCGTCGCCGTCGTCGGCGGCGGTGCCTCCGGCCTCGCCGCCGCCCGCGAACTCACCCTCTGGGGACACGCCGTCACCGTCTTCGAGGCCCACAGCGAACCCGGCGGCCTCATGATCCAGGGCATCCCCGAATTCCGCCTCCCCCGCGACATCGTCCGCCGCGAAGTCAGCCAAATCGCGGCCCAGGGCGTCACCTTCAACTGCGGACAGGCCATCGACACCGACCGCCTCAAAACCCTCCAACAGGACTTCGACGCCGTCATCCTCGCCGCCGGCACCCACGAGCCCAGCCTCCCCGACCTGCCCGGCATCGGTCTCAACGGCGTTCACCACGGCCTCACCTTCCTCAAAGCCGTCAACGCCGGAGAACGCCCCGATATCGGCAACGACGTCATCGTCATCGGCGGCGGCTTCACCGCCGTCGACTGCGCCCGCATGGCCCGCCGCCTCGGCGCCGCCAACGTCGGCATGTACTACCGCCGCTCCCACGCCGAAATGTACATTGGCGAACACGAACTCCATCAGTTCAAAACCGAGGGCGTCACCGCCCGCTTCAATGTCGCCCCCCTCGAAATCCTCGACGACGGAAACGGAGCCGTCCGCGCCGTCCGTTTCGCGCAGACCCGCATGGTGGCCGACCCCTCCGGACGGCCCCGCCCCGAAATCATTCCCGGCACCGAAACCGAAATCCCCTGCGACACCCTCCTCCTCGGCACCGGCCAAAAAGCCGCCGACTGGTGGCAAAACCTCCCCGGACTCCACATCGCCGGCGATGCCCTCAACGGCCCCGGCTCCCTCATCGACGCCATCGGCCACGGCAAAACCGTCGCCCGCGACGTCGACCGCGCCCTCATGGGCGCCGACCGCTTTGAAACCGTCGTCGTTGCCGAAGACGCCAAAACCACCGGCCGCACCCGCGACCTGGACGCCCTCCCCCGCCTCGTCATGCCCGAACGCGCCCCCGCCGACCGCGGCGTCACCGACGAAGTCGAAACCGGTCTCAGCAAAGCCGACAGCGCCGAAGAAGCCTCCCGCTGTTACCTCTGCCACTACAAATTCGAAATCGACAACGACCTCTGCATCTACTGCGACCGCTGCCTGCAGGTCAAACCCGTCGACAACTGCATCGTCAAAGTCAGCGACCTCATCTACGACGCGCAGGACCGCATCACCGGCTACATTCCCAGCACCAACACCCGCAACTACAACCGCCTGCACCTCGACCAGAACGAATGCATCCGCTGCGGCGCCTGCGTTGAAGTCTGCCCCGTCGAATGCATCACCCTCCAGAAAGTCACCCAAGTCACCCGCCCCAAAGCCTGAATTCCCAATCTTAATCCTAATCTTAATCCTAATCTTAATCCTAATCTTAATCCCCCCCCACCCTGCCCCAAAGCCTTCCTTTCCTTCCTTCCCTTCTGTTCAAAAAAAACCTCTTTTGACTTGCCACCCCCGGCTTTTGCGCCTATAAGTCCACACTCTTTTCCAACCCAAGGACCACTTTATGAAAGCCACTCTCCATCCCGAATACGTTGATTGCAAAATTCACTGCGCCTGCGGCAATGTGGTTGAAACCAAATCCACCCGCAAAGAAATGCACGTGAACAGCTGCGCCGCCTGCCATCCCTTCTTCACCGGCAGTTCCAAACTGATCGATACCGAAGGCCGCGTCGACCGCTTCAACAAGAAGTACTCCCGCTTCCAGCGCTGAACGCGCTCCAAAGCCCGTTCCGACCTTCGGAAAACCGCCCCGCGCGTTTTCCGATCCTCGGAAAATCACCGTTCCACGCCTCCGGGCGTCGGAACGGTTTTTTTCAGCCCTCTTTGTCGGGTTCCGGAACGGATTTGGCGTGGCCGTGACCCCGCACACCGATCTGGGAAAAGAGCGTATAGATCACCGGGATCACCAGCAGCGTCAGCAGCGTGGAGGTGATCATGCCGCCCACAGCCACCACCCCGAGCGGGCGGCGGCTTTCGGCGGAGTCCCCGAAGCCGATCGCGATCGGTAAAATCCCCATGATCGTCGCCATACTGGTCATCAGAATCGGCCGCAGACGCTTCTCCCCGGCCTCCAGCATCGCCGCTTTGGCGTCCATCCCTTTGTCCATGAGCTGATTGGCGAACTCCACCAGCAGAATCGAGTTTTTGGTCACCAGCCCCACCAGCAGAATCAGGCCCACCTGACTGAAAATGTTGATGTTCATCGAGGGAATGCGCGGCACCATGCGCTGGAGCACCCGGGCGAATCCGGGCACCTCGGGCGCGAAATTCACCCACCCGTGCAACTGCTCGCCCGCGAAATTCACCCAACTGAGCATATACAGGCCCGCGAAGGCCCCGACAAACGCCAGCGGCAGCGAGAGCATCACCGTGAAGGGATGCACCAGGCTCTCGAACTGAGCCGCAAGCACCATGTACACCACCACAATCGCCAGGAGAAAGAAGGCGTAAATATCAGCCGAGGACTCCTGCAGGTCGAGCACCTCACCCGACCAGGCAAAGGCGACATCCTCCGGCAGATGTTCCGCCAGCACCTCCTCCGCCCGGGCGACGGCGGTTCCCAGCGGCACGCCGGCCGGAGTGGCCTCGATGGTGACCGACCGGCGGCGCTGATAGCGCTCAATCCGGTTCGGGCCGGTGCCGACCTCCACATTCACGAGGCTTCCAAGCGGAATCAGCTCCCCCGACTCACTGCGGACGTGCAGAGACGTCAGGTCATCCGGGTTCATGCGGTTCTCCTCCCGCAGGCGAGCGATCACTTCATATTGCCGCCCCCCGCGCTGCAGATTGCTGACCTCCAGGCCACCGAATTTCACCTGCAGGGTACGGCTGATCTCCTCCAGCGAAATGCCGAGGGCACTGGCGCGGTCCCGGTCAAACTCCACCCGGATTTCGGGTTTGTTGAGTTCGAAGGTCTGCCGGACATTCGCCAAAAACCCGGCCCGGCGCAATTGTCCGCTGATCTCCTGGGTGACCGCGTCCAGCCGGTTGAGATCCGGATGCTGCAGGATGAGCGCGAAGGGCTGGCCAAAGCGAACATCGACCGCCTGAGGCATAATCGGAATCGCGATGGCCCCCTCCACCTCCATCCAAAAGCGCGCGGCCAGTCCCTCGGGACCGCCGACCACATCGCGGACATGGCGTCGGTCGCCGGAGGCCAGCCGAACAAACACAAATGCCTGAGTGGCGCTGCCGGGTCCGTCGAACGGAAGCGCGATGGCGGTGAAAAAGGCGTCGACTTCCGGGGTGTCGAGCAGAATGTCCTCAATCTGACGAACCATTCGGTCGGTAAACGCCGGGGTCGCGCCCTCCTGGGTGAAAGCCAGCGCCAGCAGGCGGCCCTTGTCCTCGCTGGGCAGAAATTCCTGTTCGAGATTCGAGAAAAAGTATCCCGACAGCACCAACGAAAAGACCGCCAGAAACAGCATCGTGGGGCGGTGGTTCAGCGAATAGCGGAGAGCG
The DNA here is from genome assembly GCA_020831625.1 of Verrucomicrobiota bacterium. GTDB lineage: Bacteria > Verrucomicrobiota > Kiritimatiellia > SS1-B-03-39 > UBA6053 > PXAS01. Next base: position 22,105 of record JAFIGD010000034.1, read on the forward strand.
CCGACATAGCTGCGGGTGATCCCCTCCAGCCGCCGCTCAAAAAACTGATACAGTTTGCCGTGGTCCTCCGGTTTCACTTCCCGCAGGATGCGCGCGCCCAGCATCGGAGCCAGGGTCAGGGCCACCAGACTGGACATAATCACCGCGAAGGAAAGGGCCACCGCGAATTCCAGCAGCAGCCGCCCCGTCACCCCGCCGATGAACGCCAGCGGCAAAAAGACCGAAACCAGAGACAAGGTGGTGGCGATCACCGCGAACGAGATTTCATCCATCGCCATAAATGCCGCCTCCATCGGTTTTTTGCCCTCCTCAAGATGGCGGTAGATGTTTTCCAGCACCACAATCGCGTCATCCACCACCAGACCGATCGCCAAAACCAGCGCCAGCAGCGTGAAAATATTGATACTGAAGCCGATCACAAACATGCCCCCGAAGGTGGCCATGATCGAGAACGGGATCGCAATCGCCGGAATCAGGGTGGACCGGAGACTTCGCAGAAAGATGAAAATCGTGAACACCACCAGGACAAACGCGATCCCCAGCGTTTGCCAGACTTCGATCACCGCGCGCTCGATGAAAATCGACTCGTCATACGGGAACGCGAACTCAATGCTGTCGGGCAGCGTGGGTGCGATTTCCGCCATCATCGCCTTCACGCCGTCGGCCACCTCCAGGGTGTTGGCTCTGGACTGACGAACCACGCCAAGCCCCACCGAGGGCCGACCGGTGAAGCGGGCGATCGCCCGCTCGTCCTCCACGCCCCATTCCGCCTCGCCCACGTCGCCGAACCGGATCACCGCGTCGCCCTCCTGACGGATCACCATGCGCTGAAAATCCTCCGGCGACAACAACTGCGCCCGGGTTTGAATCGTCATTTCCAGATCCAGACTCTCCAGACGTCCGCTGGGCAGTTCCACGTTCTGCTCGTCCAGCGCGGTGCGCACGTCCTGTACGGTCACCCCGCGGGCCGCCATGCGCTCCGAATCCAGCCACAGCCGCATGGCCTGCCGTTTTTCACCGCCGATGATCACATTGCTCACCCCGGGAACCGTCTGCAGCCGCTCACGCACCTGCTCATCCGCAATCCGGGTGAGTTCCATGGTGTCGAGTTCATCGCTGAAAAACGAAATCCACATCACCGGACGCGCGTTCGCGTCCTGCTTGCTCACGATCGAATCCTCGGCGTCGGAGGGCAGGCTTCCCCTCACCCGCGCCACCTGATCCCGCACGTCCTGGGCGCCGATATCCACATTGACATTGGGATTGAACTCAATGGTGATGCTGCTGACCTGTTCCCGGCTGACACTGGTCAGCCGCTTGATGCCCTCGACCCCGGCAATCACATCCTCCAGCCGCTCGGTCAGTTCGGTTTCCACCACCTCGGCGCTTGCACCGGACAGCACGGTGAGCACATTCACAATCGGCGGATCGATATCCGGCAACTCGCGGACCGGCAGACGCTGCAGGCCGAGAATCCCGAACACCAGCAACGAAAGATTCAACATGAGCGTCGCCACCGGGCGACGGATAAAGGGAGCACTGAAGGAGGCCATGTTATTCCTCCGTTTCCACGGTGAGTCCGAACCGTTCCGATTCGGGACTGAACGCCAGCTTCATCCCCGGACGGGCTTTCATGAGGCCTTCGACCACAACGATATCCCCTTCGGCCAGACCCTCGCGGATCTCCATCATGCCGTCGAAGCGCAGTCCCACGCGGACGGCGCGCTCTTCGGCCCGGCCGTCCTCATCCTGCCGCAGCACGACCGTGTCGGTTCCGCGCTGCATCACCGCCGCCTCGGGAACCACCAGCGCCTCCGGGCGGTCGTCCAGCACCAGACTCACCCGCACGAACATGCCGGGACGCAGAAGGGTCTTTTCATTCGAAACCGTCGCCCGGACCGGCACCGTGCGGGTGCTCATCCGCAGTTCCGGCGCGATAAAAGACACTTCGGCCGCATAGACCTCATCCGGGAACGCCTCGCTCTGCAGCTCGACCCGCAGCCCTTCTTTCAAAGCGCCCAGGTGACGTTCCGGCACTTCAAAGCGGACTTCCAGCGGATCGGTCCGCACAAGCCGCGCCAGCGGCGTGCCCGGCTGCACAAATTCGCCCACGCTCACCATGCGTTCCCCCAGCCGACCCGAAAACGGAGCCCGGATCCGGGTGTCGCGCAGTTCCGCCTCCAGCAACTCCATTTGCGCCCGGGCCTGCTCTTTCACGGCTGAGGCCTGATCCAGCTCCTGCTCGGTGGCGGAATCGGATTCCCGCAAACGCCGGATCCGCTCCAGCGACGATTCAGCCAGCGCCAGGCGCGAGGCGGTCTCGGCGCGGCGGGCCAGCAAACGGTCCTGATCCAACGAAAACAGCAAATCACCTTTTGAAACCAATTGACCCTGACCGACATGAATTTCCACCAGTTCCCCCGTCGCGCGGCTGGACAGATTAAGTTCGTCCAACGAGACCAGGCTGCCCACCAGCCGAACGGTTTCACGCACCGGCATGGATTTGACCGGGGCGGCTACAACATTCACGGGGAAATCCCCTTCCGGCGGACCGCCGCCGCCGGAAGGCGGCCGGCCGCAGCCGGAAAGGAGACACATCGAAAGGAAAGCGGAGATTATTGTAAATTTCATCTTGGATAGTACGGTTGAAGGGATGAACACTTACCCGAAACCCGCCTGAAAACAACTCCGCACCATAATTTACTCGACCCCGGTCCGGTTAAGATCTTAAAAAGCGCTTATGGCCACTCCCACGATTGAGAACTACGCGAAAAATATTTGGAAGCTCTCCCAGGACCATCCGGACGGTCTGGTCGCGCTCGGAACCCTGGCGCAATGCCTGGGCGTCACCGCCGGCACCATCACCACCATGCTCAAAACCCTGGACGAGGCCGGACTGGTTCAGTACCTTCCGCGTCAGGGCGTGCGGCTGACGGATCAGGGCCGGTCCCTTGCGCTGCATGTGCTTCGGCGGCACCGGATTCTGGAACTCTATCTCGTCAACCGGCTTCACATGGACTGGGCGGAGGTCCATGAGGAGGCCGAAGTGCTGGAACACGCGGTTTCCGATAAAGTGATCGCCCACATGGAGGCCCAGCTCAGCGACACCTCCCTCGACCCCCACGGCTCGCCCATCCCCGGTTCGGACGGACGCCTGGAGGACGCCCGGGTGCTCAGCCCGCTCGAAAACGCCAAACCCGGCGAAACCCTGGTCATCGCCAAAGTGAAGGATCACGCGCCCGATTTTCTCGATTTTCTGGCCCAGCACAACCTCAGACCGGGCACCACCGTCCGCGTCGACTCCGTGGACACCCGCTCGGGCATTCTGGTGCTGAAGCTGGAATCCGACCGAACCGTCACCCTCTCCCTCGCCGCCGCCGAGGGCGTTGAGGTCATCACCCACTGACCCCGACCCCACGAAACGCATGGACCGGCTCTTTGTTTACGGAACCCTCCAATACCCCGAGCTGCTGGAGCATCTGCTCGGGCGCGTTCCCCCGCACCGCGCGGCCCGGCTCGAGGGCTATGCCCGATACACCGTGCGCGGCGCCGACTACCCCGGCATTATTCCTGAAGAAGGAGCCCGCACCGACGGATTGATTCTCTCGGGCATCCAAACCCGTGAGTGGGAACGTCTTGACCAGTACGAAGATGACTTGTATGAACGGAGATGTGTCACGCCAACCTTAGAAGACGGCGGCCGGATCACCGCCTTCGCATACATAATCCCCGACCACAACCGACACGCCCTCAGCAGGCAGCCATGGCAAAAAAGGCAATCAAAACCCAGAACAACCCACGGTTGAACACCGAGCATCTGCGACTCCCCGTCACAGACAAGGATTTGCCGCGCCATATTGTCAACGGCTACATGCGGTATGACCACTTTCTGAAGTTCAGCGAAGGCGGGTCGGCCATTCTTGAGGAATGCCTGGACAAAAACCTCGGCCGGGTCGTGCTGATGAAACGCCTCCATCCCCACCTTCAGGAGGTGGAGACCGAACGCAAGCGGTTCCTGCGCGAGGCCCGGGTCACCGCCCTCATCCAGCATCCCGGCACCGTGCCCGTGTATGAGATCAGCCGCGACAATCAGGGGCAGATTTATTTTACCATGAAAAAACTCGAAGGGGAAAACCTCCGGGAAATCCTGCTGGGGATTGTCGCGCACGATCCATACTACGTCGAAAAATATCCGCTCAAAACCCTGATCGAAATTCTGGTGCAGGTCGGCCAGGCCGTCGCCTTCGCCCACACCCGGGGCGTGATTCACCGCGACCTGAAACCGGCCAATGTGCTCGTCGGCGGATTCGGGGAGGTCATGGTCCTCGACTGGGGACTGGCCAAGGTCTGGAACGCTGATGACACGGACATGACCGATGAAATTCCGGAAAAAGACCACATCAGCCTCGAACTCACCCGGTCCGGCAACCGCTGTGGAACCCCGCTCTACATGTCCCCCGAACAGGCGTCCGGCAAAACCGACCGTGTCGATGTCCGCAGCGATGTCTACTCCCTCGGCAGCATTCTCTACGAAGTCCTCACCCACGAAAATCTCGTGTGGGGAACCACCAAGGAGGATGTGCTCGAAAAAATTCTCAACCAAGACGCCATCTCCCCCCGGAAACGCGCCCCGCAGCGCAAAATTCCGTCGGAACTCGATTCCATTTGCTATCGGGCCATTCAGCGCGATCCCAAAAAACGCTATCCCAATCTGGTGGACATGGTGGAGGACCTTCGCGCCTACCTGTTGCACGAAACCGTCTCCGCCCACACCTACTCGCCCTGGGAGCGGTTCATCAACTGGCAGCAGCGCAACCCCGTCATCACCGTCGGACTCGCCTCCGCCTTCCTCGGCATCCTCATCACCCTGATCCTGCAAATCGTCTTTGAGTGACAATTTTGTACGCCGCGATTTTACAGGATACAATTTTGTCGATAATCCGCTGTTTTCAGAAAAGGCGGTCGAAATAAAAATTCCTCTGAAACACCTGAAAATAAAGGCGTAATTCTTTTTCCTGAAAATTTTAAAGCTTTTGGCATTTTGACTGCTATAATGCTCACGCGTGAACACGACGCACGGACCGCACCGTGAAAACGGCAGCGGATTCGTGAAAACAAACCAACCCTCCCAAGGAGAATACAACCTATGGCACTATCCAAACTTGAATACATCTGGCTTGACGGAACCGTCCCCACACAGGGCCTCCGTTCCAAAACCAAAATTGTGAAAGATTTCGGCGGCACTCTTGAAGAATGCCCCATGTGGAGTTTTGACGGCAGTTCCACCGGACAGGCGGAAGGCGGATCTTCCGACTGTCTGCTCAAGCCCGTGGCAATCTTCCCCGATCCCGACCGCAAAAGCGCTTTTCTCGTCATGACCGAAGTCCTCAACGCCGACGGCAGCGCCCACGAGTCCAACGGCCGCGCGCTGATCGACGACGATGATGATGATTTCTGGTTCGGCTTCGAACAGGAATACTTCCTGATGGACCCCGCCACCAACCGTCCCCTCGGCTTCCCTGTCGGCGGATACCCCGCTCCGCAGGGTCCCTACTACTGCTCCGTGGGTTCCAAAAACGCCTTCGGCCGCGAAATCATCGAAGAGCATCTTGACGCCTGCCTTGAGGCCGGCATCAACGTTGAAGGCATCAACGCCGAAGTGGCCACCGGACAGTGGGAATACCAGACCTTCGCCAAAGGCGCCAAGTTCGCCGGCGATCAGCACTGGGTCGCCCGCTATCTGCTCGAGCGCATCGGTGAAAAATACGGTGTGTACATCGAACTGCATCCCAAGCCCCTCGGCGACACCGACTGGAACGGGTCCGGCATGCACGCGAACTTCTCCAACGAAGTCCTGCGGACCTGCGGAAGCAAAGAGACCTACGAGGAAATCTGCTCCAAGTTCGGCCGCACCATTGGTCGCCATATCTCCGTGTACGGCGCCGACAACGACAAGCGCCTCACCGGCAAGCACGAGACCCAGAGCATCGACAAGTTCAGCTTCGGGGTTTCCGACCGCGGCGCCTCCATCCGCATTCCCATCGCCACCGTCGAAAACGGCTGGAAGGGCTGGCTGGAAGACCGTCGTCCCGCCTCCAACGCCGACCCCTACAAAGTGGCCGCCGCCATCATCAGCACCGTCAAAGGCTGATCCGGCTCACGCCAACCCCAAAAAAAAAGGCTCCCCGAACCGGGGAGCCTTTTTTATTGGGGTGATGGGGTTTTGTTTTCCTCCCACCAATCTTCATCTTAATCGTAATCTTAATCGTAATCTTAATCGTAATCTTAATCTTAATCGTAACCCCTGCCTCTCAGCCCCTCCCCAAGCCCCCCTCACCCCCTCCCCCTTCCTTCCCTTCGCTTCCTTCGTTTCCTTCTGTTTAAAACCCTTTCTGCCTCACAGCCCCCCCTCACCCCAATCCGTGTCCATCCGTGTCCATCCGTGTCCATCCGTGGTTCAACTACCCCTCTGCCTCACAGCCCCCCTCACCCCCCGAACCGCCCGGCGCACTTCTGAACCCCCTCACTCAGGGTCAGATAAGGCGCAAGAGAGCCCGCGACCTCCCGCATCGGAATCCGTTTCCGCAGAATCCAACCCAGTTCCGTCATTAAATCCCCGCCTTCCGGACAAAGCGCCCGGGCCCCCACCAAACAATCCGTCTTCACATCCCGAATCAGTTTCAAAAACCCCCGGTCTTCCCCCAGGGTGCTGAAGCGCGGCCAGCGGTTCACCGGCAGCACCGCCTCCTCCACCTCCAGACCGCTCCCGCGCGCGGCATCCGCATCCAGACCGATGCCGGCCACCTGCGGATCCGTAAACACCACCCAGGGCACGGCCTCCGGCTGAATCGGGGCGACCGGATCCCCGCACAATTGCGCCACGACCTGCTCCGCCTCATACGAAGCCGTGTACACCAGCAAATGACCGCCCAAAACATCCCCGACCGCGTACACGCCCGGCACAGAGGTTTCCAGCCGCTCGTTCACCTGAATAAATCCGCGCCCCCGGGTCTCGATGCCCGCGGCATCCAGCCCGAGACCTTCCGTGTTTCCTTTCCTCCCCAATCCCGAAAACAGTGCCTCCGCCTCGAACGTCAGCGTCGAATCGCCCTGTTTGAGATGAACCCGCACTCCGGTGCCGGTGTTTTCGACGCGCTCCAGGGCGGTGCCGCAAACCACCCGCATGCCCTCCGCCTCAAAAAAGCCGGCCAGCGCCTCCCCCAGTTCCGCCGGTTGATTCGACATCACATGCGCGCTCCGCTGAATCAAGGTAACCTCCACCCCCAGCCGCTGCAGCATCTGCGCCATTTCCAAAGCGATATAGCCCCCGCCCAGCACCACGACCGATTCGGGAAGCGCATCCAGCGCGAAAAGCGTTTCATTCGTCAACACCTCAATCGAGTCCATCCCCGGCAAGTCCGGCGTCCAGGGACTGGACCCCGTGGCGATCAGAACCGCGTCCCCGGAAATCCGGCGGGAACCGACCGACACCGTCCGCGCGTCCTCAAGTTTCCCGAAACCCTCGATCAATTCCAGCCCCTCCAGCTTTGGCAGGGAGTCCAGATAATTCCGCTGACGCAATTCAGCGACTTTCTCCCGCTGTCCCTCAAACAAGTGCCGGGCATTCACCCCCATCGACACCCCCTCCAGTCCCGGAAACAACGGATGCCGGGCATGATGCACCCGTTCCGCCGCCCGGATCAAATACTTCGAGGGCACGCAGCCCACATTCAGACAACACCCGCCCAGCGGAAGACCCGCGTGCACCAGCGAAACCCGCCATCCCCGCTCAACCGCCGCATGGGCCGCCGAAACCGCGGCCGTCCCCCCGCCGAGCACCAGCAGATGCTTCACTCAGAACGCCCCCCGCATTCGCAGCACCGTGTAGGAGTACATCAACGCCACCAAAAAGCCAAGTCCCAGCACTTTCGGCCAAAGATTGGCGGGTTTCCGCAACGCCGGCCGGCGCGCATGCAGCGCCTCGGCGTCCTGAACCGAAATTTTCAACGCCGCCTTCTTCCGCTGAACCGGAATGACACGCGCGGCGGGACGGGCGGGCCCCGCCGCCATCGCCGGAGGCTCCACATGCGTCACCGTGCTTTTCACCGAGGCGTTCAGCGGATACGGAATCATCCGCCCCTCCTCCACCGCCTGCAGATCCTCCAGCACGTCGCCCCAGTCCTGATAGCGGTCATTCGCTTTCTTGGCCATCAGACGCTCAATCAGGCAGGACAATCCCCAGGAAAGCGCCGGATTGAGGTCGCGCGGATGCGGCAACTGACTGTGCACCTGATGCGCGGCCACCGTTTCCGGATCATCCGCGCCGAAAGGCACCTCCCCCGTGCCCAAATGATAGAGCGTGGCTCCGAGTGCGTACATATCCGCGCGGCAGTCGAGATCTCCCTCCACCAGCGCCTGCTCCGGCGGAAAATAGTTTGGCGTGCCCAGGGTCATCCCCTCCTCGATTTCCACCGCCGCGATGCCGGTCACCTGCGCCAAACCCAAATCGGCCACTTTCGTGCGGCCGTTCCGGTGCAGCAGAAGATTGTCCGGTTTGATATCGCAATGCACCACATGATGCTCCTGCCAGGCGTAATCCAGGGCCTCCGCAACCTCTTTGGCGATGCGCAACAACTGCTTTTCTTTCATCGGACGCCCGTTCTCAATCGCGTCCCCCGCCGTCATTCCCGGAACATATTCCATGATATAGTACATGAAATCATCCCGCTCGCCGGCATCGATCACCTGCACCACATTCGGATGAATCAGACTCGCCGCCGCACGCGCCTCATAGATAAAGCGCTGAAAGACATCCGGGGAGGCCTCCCTGTCTTTCGCCAACACTTTGATGGCCACCACCCGGTCCAGTTTCTCCTGACGGGCTTTCCAGACCGTCGCCATGCCGCCCTCGGCGATTTTACTGACAAAGGTATATCCGGGAATATGAAAAGGTTCTTGCATAGGTTCTTCTCGACAAAGATGGAAATTCGTGACATTTTCATAAGCGATTGTCCCGCAGACTCAAGACAAAGCCGAAACGAAATCATCTCATGGCCAGCCGACTCCTTATTTTAGCTCTTTTTTGGCGCGTTTTCGCGCCTGCGCAGGCCCATGCCCGCCCCCAGCCGCCCAAACTGGTCGTTGAACAAGCCGAGATTGATTTGGGAGAAGCCCGCTCCGGCACCGTGCTTTCCCACACCTTCCGGCTTGAAAATCATGGAGAACGCCTCCTGCAAATCCGCAATATCCGCACCTCCTGCGGCTGCACCGCCTCGGAAATCTCCACCCGCGAAATTCCCGCCGGCGGACACGCCACCCTGACTGCCACCCTCGATCTCACCGGGCGCGCCGGCCCGCAGGCCGAACAAATCCGCCTCCAAACCAACGATCCCGAAACCCCCAACCGGGTCCTCAGCCTCAAAGCCCTCGCCATCCCCCGCGTGAACGTCACCCCCCGCACCCTGAATTTTCAACAAATTTCCGCCGACGCCCCGCCCTCAGGCCGCATCCTCATCGAGGCCACAACCGACGCCCCCCTCCAGATAACCGACATCCGCACCGCCCACGCCCGCGTCGAAACCGCCCTGACCGAAGTCGAGCCCGGTCAAACCTATCATTTGGATATCCGCCCGGTCGAAACCGGCGGCACCGGCCATTTCACCGAACGGATTGAAATTCTCACGGATGATCCGGAGCAGCCCTCCATCCCCGCACTGGTGATGTGGCAGATCGCCGAGGCGGTCTCCGTCGCCCCCCGCCAACTCAACCTCATGCTGTCCGATCCGCCCCAACCGGTCACCCGCTTCCTCATGATCCGCGGCCAAACAGACCTCGACCCGCCGATGGAGGTCACCTCGGTCACATGGGAGGGACGGGAGGTTGAGATGAAAATCGGTGCCGCCGGCAGCTTCGGAACCCGGGTGGAATTCAGCATCACCCCGGAACCCGGGATGAACGGAGAACAGATTCGTATCCGCACCAATGTCCCCGGCTTTGAGAACCTCTCTCTGCCGGTCCGTGTCCTAACCCCCTGATTGTCCTCTTTCACAAAGAAAGTTTACCCACATGAAGTTCAACGTTTCCAGTGCGTTTATGATGCTGTGCACCCTGGCGTTTGTCAGCTGTGATTCAGGGGGCAGCGACCGCGGCCCCAAAAACCCGATTTCGGTTCTGGTGATGGGCGACAGCCAAAGCAGCGGCGGAAATTATTCCGGAGTCCCCCCCTGGAGTGCCCTGCTGGCCGCGGAAAAGCCGGAATGGCGGGTCATTAATCAGGCCATTGCCGGCGAGACCTCCGCAGGCGGCGCCTCCCGAATCCGGGGCGCGCTTCAGCGTCACTCCCCCGATGTCGTGGTGATGATGTACGGCGCGAATGACGCCATCCAGAGCCGCTCACAGGCGGACTATGAACAAAACATCCTCAACATGATTGCCAGCGCCAAAGCGGCCGGAGCCAGGGTGGTTCTGGTCAACGTCATGCCGATTTTCGGGGCCCGTTCCATTTACAACGGCACCGCCGAAGCACTGAACACGCGGCTCATCGGTATCGCCGCCCGGGAACGGGTGCAGCTTGCCAACGTCAGTCGCGAGTTCCGCGCCGAAGGGTCCAAAGCCTTGTTTCCCGACGGCCTCCACCCGAATCTGGACGCCACCCGGATTCTAATGGTCGGCATTCTGGAGAAAATCAACGCGGCCGCATCTGATCTGTAACCCTTCCCGGGGAGACGGCGCGGATCATGCCCCCGAAAACGAAGGAGAATCCTGAAGAATGAAACTGGACCACCCCGCGGTCAACCGTCTAATCACCGTCGCTTTATTTCTTCTGGCCTTTTATTTCCGCGCGTCAGGGCTGTTCCATGGACTGGATGAACGGTCGGTGTTTCATCCCGACACGCCCAAACAGATTCAAAATCTGGACGAGGGCCTTCGAAACAATCACCTGAACTACTACGGGAACTGGTTTTACGACGGCTATCCCTATGGTCTGAACCGGATGGATGAAGCGGTGATTCGCGTCACCCGCGCGGTCGTTCTCGCCCCTCTGTACCGCTTGACCCATGGACAGGACCATTCCCTCCCGCCCCCCTCCCGCTGGAGGCTTTTCTATTACACCCGCATCCTCCGGCTGTTTTACGGCATGGTCATCGCCGTGTTGCTGATGACCATCCTGAAGCGGCTGACCGGAAGCCGCCTGATCTCCATCTGCGCCCTGGCGCTGTATGCGGTTTCGCCGCTCTCGATTTCCGTCACCCATTACGCCTCGGGAGACATCGGCATTGATCTCTTTCTCGCCTTCGCCCTGTTCTTCCTGACCCTGCACACCCGCAAACCCGCGCAACGCTATTTGTTCGCGGCCGGCGTCTCGGTCGGCTTCGCATTTGCCAGCAAATACCAGGGCGCGCTCGGCGCGTGGATTGTCGCCGTGTACGTGCTCCAACACGCCTTCCCCCTTAAGAAAAAAACGTTTCTGATCTTTCTCCAACGGGGAGCGGTTTCCGCCACGGGCTTTTTCGCCGGCGCGTTTCTGTTCACCCCGGGATTCTGGTACGACCCGTCCACCACCTGGCGCCTGATGCGGATCAATTTCCGGAACATCAAAAATTACACGGCCCCGAATCGTTTCTCGAGCTGCCCCGCCACACCCGAATCGCCACCGGTCTCACAAACAACATTCCCCCGGTTGTGGCCTCCCTCGGCGGACTCTTGACCCTTGCGGCACTGATCAGCCTTCTTTTGGCCTTTCGCGCCTCCCGGAGAAACCCGGGCGCAACCCCTCCGGACCGCCCCGCCCGGGCGCGGGCAAATTTATGGATCGCCACCGCCGGCTTTCCGTTTTTCACGATCCTCATCTCCACCGCCATGAAACCCATGGTGCACCCCTACCACTTTTCGTTTCTGGTGATCCCGCTGATCCTCTCCGCAGGCCTGGCGCTGCACGCCCTTCACGTCCGTTCCAAACCGCAAAGCGCCGGCCTGGCTGTCGCGGTGACCGGGCTGATCTTTCTTCAGGCCCTGCCGGTCACCCTGCGGGAGGACAGGCTCTGGCGCGAACCCAGCATCATCCCGATCTACGAACGCTACGCCTCTCACTCCACCCTCCGGCCCCTGCACATTGAACGCCGTTTTCCGTCCGAGCGCCCCGGCGTGAAAACGTTTTATCTGCATCCCGGCGGTCTGTCGGTTTTCCGCAACCGCCCCCGCGAGATCACCAGCCGCCAACGTCTCTGGTGGCGGGAACATGAGCAACTCCCCGTTCCCCCGCGCCCCCTCCATGACACCGTGCCGGGGTGGATCTTCCTCCATGGCGCCCGCTTCCCCAACAGCGACCACCTGTTCCGCATTCCCGGCGGCGAAAACCACCGCGTCCGCCTCGTTCACAATCAACCTCCGCCCGAAACCCTTCACCTGGGAATCCGGTCCGGCTCCCGCCCGGTGTTTCTCGAGGGAACCCTTGGCAACGCCGAATTTTCGGTCGATCTGCCCCCGCACACCCAAAAACTTGTCAAACTGCACCCCGGACCGCCTCAACGCGTTTTCCCGGCCGCGGACGGACAGCCCCGCACCCAGATCCACGAACTGCGCGTTTCCGCCCGGCCGGGGGCGGCCTGGATCGAAGTGATTCATTCCCCGCTGCAAAAAATACTCTTCACCGCCTTCGGACCCGACGCCCACACCGCCCCGCCGCCGCCGCTGAATGAGGAGGCCGCGGAGGTGCTCGAGACCGTCCGTTTTCTGGACCGTGATGAATCCGTCACCGTCCTCCCGCCCGCGCATCCCCTCTTCACGTCCGAAGGCCTGCCCGCCGGGAACTATCAACTCCGGGCCACCCTGGTGAACCTGTCCGATCAACCCGCGCCCTTCTCCTTCTCCCTTGAGGATTCCCTGACCCCGTCGCCTAACGTCCATCCAACCGGACGCGCCTCTCCGGTTCTGCACGTGCCTCCGGGCGTCTCCGTGCACACCGCTGCCTTCCAAAAATCCTTCGCACCGTTCGAGGTCGACCTCTCGCTGAACACGAACGCCCGGGGGCTGCAATTGATCTCGTGGTCGTTCACGCCCGTCCGGGACCAAACCCCGCCCCCGAAATCCACCCCGCCCCCCCTTTCGTATCATCCTCTGGATATCCGCTACCGGGAAGGCATCCGCCTGACCGGATTTCATCTCACCCTCCCCGACAACGCCTTCGAACCGATCACCTGGGCGGTCAGAGCCGAAATCGACGCGGCCCTCAACGTCAAGGCCTTCAGCGAAACCGCCGTGTTTATTCACCTCCTCAAAGAAGACGACTCCATCTTTCAAACCCTGGATTTCCCTCTGGAACAAGCTGGCTACGCCCCCTGGAACCATCTGCACGCTGCCCTGCCGGAGGCGGGATACGGGGATCTCGAACATCTGAACGTGCGCATCGGCCTGTACACCCCAAGAAAACGCCTGCGCAAACCGCCCGACGCGCGGGCAACGTTCGGCCCGGCACCCGCCGTGTCACGCAACGCCGTCTACGTCCACAGCATCCGCTCGCCGGCGTCAGGCGCAAGCCTTCCGGAATAACCCTACCACCGCTCCAGCGGATCGAGCAGCCCCGGCAGTTCCCGCGCCCAGTCGGGCCGCGCCAGCCGCTGTTCGGAAAGCCAGTCGGGAATCGGCCCGAAGGGATACCCCGCGTCCGGCACAAACAGTCCGATGTCACCCTGCGAACGGGTGTAATCCACCTCCGCCACCCGGACCACATCGCTGCCGCCCCGCCGCACCCGCACCGGCACCCCGCTGCCGCCGTCCGCGGCTTCACCAAAAGTCACCTCGAAATCGCCCACCCGCACCCCGTCCGGGATGCGCTCCACCGCCGGTGGATCGTCCCCCGGCCACAGCACCGTCACAAACCGCCCCCCCTCCCCGCGCGCGGTCCAGCGCACCCCCGCGGTCTGCTCGGGACTTCCATTGCTGTGCTCAAAATCAAAGCGCGAAAACGCCGCCCGCTCCGGGGCGATCCGGATCGCCGTGAACCGGTCCCCCGCCCGGACCGCCGCGCCCTGATCCTCCAGTTCCGTCCCCAGCACATGCGCGTTAAACGTCACATCCAGCGCCTCCGGCCCCGCCCACGTGTCGCACAGCACCAGCGCGTCCCGCGACAACCCCTTCAACAACACCACCGCGCGCTGATAGCGGAGTTCCCCGTTCAGCTCATGCCGGTCCCAGCGCTGATCCCACTCCTCCGGCGGCAGTTTCGGCATCCGCCGCAACCGGCGGCTGCTCACCTCGCCCACCGCCACATCCGCGTGATCCGATGTCTCAAACGCGATCAGCCGCTCATGCCCGTCCATCACCGCCCACGGCATGTCCGCCGTCCCGAACGAAAGGCGGTTGTGCATATGCTCCTGACCCGCCCGCGGGTTGTAGGACACATGATGGTCCACCATCAGTGGCCGCGCATCCGCCGCCCAGTGCAGCGACAACTGATCCCCGTGGTAATGCCCCCGGTTCGGCCCCGCTTTAAAGGTCACAAACGTCTCCCGCTCCGTGCCCGGACGGTTCCGCAAAATCACCCCGAACCCCGGAAACTCCTCCGAGGTCCAGGTTCTAGGATCCATTCCCCCGAGGTCCACCCGCGGCGGACCGCCCTGCGTCGGATGCGTGTCCCCGTGGGGAATCATCCGCCGATGCCGCCCGCCGTCCGGCTGGGAACTCCGCACCAGAAACGCCTCCCCCTCCGTAAACCGCTCCCAGGTCCGAAGATCAAACCCCAGACTCTCCCCCGCACTCTCCTGAATCCGCCCCCAAATCTGCAGCGCGTGCCGCTGATAGCCCGGACACTCCTGCCCCGCCCCGCCCGGCAGGGTGATGCTGTGATGCAAATCCGCCCGCAGCGCCAGCTCCCCCAGCCGCCGGATCTCGTCGAACCGGGGATGCTCCCCCAGCCGGGTGAAGCGGAACAGCGGCCGCTGAATCACATCCGTCCAGAAATTCGGATTCTGAACCGACCAGCCGTACCACGGCGTGCCGTAATAATCCGGATCCAGCACCCCCTGCGACCAGACCAGATCCCCGAAATCCCCGCGCTGCCCCGTGCGCCCCCGGTCCTGACGCGCCTGCTGCCGCCACATCCCCGTCGGATTCACCTGATCCCCCACAAACGGATGCGGCAGCCCCGACGTCTGTCCCGGCTCAAACCCGTCCAGAATATAATGCCGGTTCAGCTTGTCCAGCTCCCCCATCGCCTGACGCATCACCAAACTCCGCACCGCGCCCGTCTCCCAGGCGTCCCGCGGCGCCGCCCGCAGCCACCACATCCGCGCCCCGTTGCGAATCCCCGGCATCACCAGCCGGAACGCGTCCCCCGCATCCGAAAGCTCCACTGCGATTTTCCCCTCATGCGGCCGGGTCCACTGCCCCGCCCGCACCGTCACCGCCCCCACCGCCAGCGCGTCATTCGCCGCCGCCGCCATCCAGCCGTCATCCATCGCCTGACTCCACCGCGGCAGCAGAAACACCAGCACGTCCCCCATCCGCGACTGACCCGGCCGCAGCGTGCCCGTCTGCACATTCGTGTTCATCGGCTGTCCCGCGCCCCCGCCGTGTTGCGTATACAAAGACTCCGCCGCTCCCCGGAACCCGTCACCCGCCAGCGGATCATATCCCCAGGCCGTCCCCTCCGGCAAATTCACCCGCTCCTCAATCTCCAGCATGTCCCGGCCCGGCCGCAGACGAATCCGCAGCCGCAGCGAACCGCCCCCCTCGAACCGATACGCCTGCAACAGCGTGATCTGCACCGGCCCCCGGCCCGACACCGTGAGTTCATACGATTCAAGCGGCGGCGCGTTCCGCCAAAACCCTTCGCCCAGCCAATCCCCCTCCCGCAGACGGATTCCCGAAATCGGCGGCGGAGCCGCGCTCCCCTCCGCCCGCAGCGGCACCCGCCCCACAATCACCCCGTTCGTGAACTCCAACACGTCCCCGCTCTCCCGCAAGTGCAGGGTGTTTGCCGTCGGCTCCGGCCGGGCCGAAAACGTCACCCGGGCGTGATGCCCCCCAGCGACATCCGCCAAAATCCAGCGCTGAGCCCCGGACGGCGTTCGTTCCCACTGACTCGGAACCGCCTCGCCGTCCACCATTACCGCCCCCTGATGGTTCGCCGGACTCTCCACCCGCACCGGAGCCTGCTCCTGATCCGCCCGCAGCGGATTCCGAATCCACTGCTCCGCCCTTCCCTCACCGAAAGTCAAAGTTCCCAATACGATTCCGATCATGATTCGATATGAATTCATCCTGTGTTCCTCTTAAAATTCTGAATTGAATTGACGTATTTCGTTTCGTGCAACATACAAATAAACATGTTTCTTTCGCATTATCCATCTTTTTTTCGAACCGGTTTCCTGATCCTCGGGCTTTCGGCCGCGTCCGTAAACGCCCAGATGCGGATTCTCACGCCCGACCCGGCCGCCCGCATCACCGCCGAGGCCCGGCTCTCGCAGGACGGGCCGCCCGGCGTGCGCATCGTCACGCCCCGCAACAGCGGCGCCACCGGCGCCGTCGTGCTGCAAAACGCCCAGCGGCCCGTCGAAGCCCAAATCACCGAACTCCGCCACCACGCCGGCGGCCCGGCGTTTCCCGCCAGCCTCCTTCAGATCCGCTACGGCTTCAACGGCATGCACGACCAGCCGCAGTCAGGAAGCACCCAGGTCATTTGGATCACCGCAAATGTCCCTCACAATGCCCCGCCCGGCGACTACACCGGCCGCCTGCAGATTCCCGGCGGCGCGGCGGTTCCCGTCCGCCTCGAAATCGGCAAATGGATCGCCCCCCGTCCGAGCGACTACGGCGTCTGGCAAAGCTACCTCCACTCCCCCGAAACCATCTCCCGGCACTACAACACCACCCTCTGGTCCGACAAACACTTCGAACACATGGAACCCACCCTCCGTATGCTCGGACAACTCGGCAACCATGTCATGTACCTCAACACCACCGGACGCACCCACTTCGGCAATGAGCACACCATCATCCGCTGGACCGGGTCCGGAAACAACCTCCAGCCCGAATTCAGCGCCCTCGAAACCTATTTCAGCCTTTGGGACCGCCATGTCGGGCCGCCCAAAGTGATCATCGTCTACATGCAGGAGGCCCCCTGGTGGCGGAACACAAACGAGACCATCCGTGTCACCCGGGTCTCCCGCCCCGGCGACGCCGGCGGCAACGTCCTCGAACTGCCCCACTTTTCCGCGGAGGGACAGGCCCGGCTCTGGCGGCAGGCCTTCGCCGGACTCGTCCAGCGCGTCCGCGCCATGGGATGGGACGACACCAAAATTCTCATCGGCATGGTCGGGGATGAACGCTCCTTCCCCGAAGCCAAAGAAAAATTCTACAACGAGGCCGCTCCCGGCATCGCCTGGGCCACCTTCACCCACGGGCGGGGCGATCCGCGCATCCCCGACGACTGGGAGACCCCGCACACCCTCTCCGGCCTTGATTTCCGGTATGTCGAATTCCCCTACGCCCCCGCCCGAGGCCGCGGCGCCTCCTTTCCCGCCGACCCGCTCGACCGCGAGGGTCAGTGGCGCAACTCGTTTCCCTTCCTCACCTCCATGCGCCAAACCCAATACGACAACACCGGACGGGTCGACAACGATCAACCCATGTACTGGCGGTACATGGCCCTCGCCTCCGCCTGGGCCGAATACCGCGGCTTCGGACGCATCGGGTTTGACTTCTGGTCCGTCGACGGTCCGCCGCTGATCGGCCGGTTCCACCGCTGGAACAACCTCTACCGCGACAACCCCCGCCACCTCGCCCAGCCCGGACCCGACGGAGCCCTCTCCACCCAGGTCATCGAAATGGCCCGCGAAGGCAACACCGCCACCGAAGCCCTCCGCATGATTCACGACGCCCTCACCGTCAGCGGCCAGCGCTCCAAAGTCTCCGGCAACCTCCGGCGCGAGGCCCAAGCCGCCTACATGGCCTACTACGAGGATTTTCACAAAAACTGGACCCGCGACCGGAGCGGTCTGCACGACGACCTCGCCCGCATTGTCGGCACCGACTGGCAGACCCGGCTCCGGACCCTCTACGACACCGCCGGCGATGTCGCCGCCGCCCTCGGAACCGCCCCGGCCGTGTCTGCCCCCGCCGCCCCCGCCGTCCCGGCGGCACAGCCCCGTCCACAGCCCGACCGCCCCGCCGCCCGGCCCGAAATCGAAGGCGAACTCCGCACCTGGACCAGCGCCAACGGCCAAACCGTCGAAGCCGCCTACCTCGGCTACGAACGCGGGCAGGTCGGACTCCAGCTCGCCAACGGACAACGCACCGCCGTCGCCATGAGTTCCCTCTCCGACGACGACCGCGCCTGGGTCCGCAACGAGGCCGGCTTCCGCCAGTGGCGAAACCGCGAAGGCGTCGGCGTCGAGGCTCTCTTCATCGAATTCCTCGGCCGCGAAATCACCGTCGAAGCCCCCGACGGCCAACGCCACAACATCCCCGTCGACAGCCTCCACCCCGAAGACCAGGACCACCTCCTCAACAATCTCTTGTGACCCGTCACTCGCAATTCGACACTTGACACTTGCATGAGATCCGGCCGGATAATGGCTCTTAATCTTAATCGTAATCGTAATCGTAATCCTAAGCTTTATGATTCCACATTCGTCACTCGTCACTCGTCACTCCACATTCGTCACTCGTCACTCCACATTCGTCACTCGTCACTCGCACATTCGTCATTCCTCACTTAAACCTTGCCCCGACACCATCCAGCGGCCTATGATCGGGCATGAAAAAACCCGACCGACGCCCGCCTCCCTGCCGCTCACAGTACACCCACCTCGTCACCATCGCCGAATGGCTTCGGGAAAACCGGTGTCCCGGACGGAACGGCATCGCCGAAAAGCTGGAAATCAGCACCCGCACCGTCTCCCGGATCATGGACACCCTCCGCGACCGCATGGGCGCGCCCGTCGCGTATGACCGCGTTAAAGACCGCTATTATTTAACCGAGTCGAGTTGGTTTCTCCCGCAGGTCGCCCTCACCGAAGGCGACCTCTTCGCCCTCCTCATCGCCCGCCAGTCCGTCGCCCAGTACCGGGGCACACCCGTCGAAAAAACGCTTGAACGTATTTTCGACAAGATCGCCGGCGACCTCAAAGACCACATTTCCATCCACAACGACTACACCAACCGCGGGATCCTCAGCTTCGCCCCGTCGCCGGTTCTTCCCGTGCGGCCGGAAATATGGAATGTGCTTCTGAACGCCGCCCGCAAACAGCAGACCGTCCAAATCGCGTATCACAGTCTGCGCTCCTCGAAAACCGACAAACGGCTCGTCGACCCGCACCACATCCTCAACATGCAGGGCGACTGGTATCTGTTCGCCCGGGACCACCGGCACAACGGCATCCGGCAATTCCAGCTCCACCGCATCCGCGCCGCCCGTCCCCGGAATCAATACTTCGAACCCGACCCCGGCTTCGATCCCGAAAAAATCATCCAAAGCAGTTTCGGAAGTTTCGCCGACTGCGCCGACCTCGTCACCCTCCGGCTGCACATCCGCCCGCCGATTTCCGATCTACTGGCCGACCGGACCTTCCACCCGCAACAAACCGTTCAGAAACGCAAAACCGGATTCGAGATCAGCTTCCCCGTCAGCGCCGCCGGGGACAAGCCCTTTTTTCATGTCCTGCAATGGATCCTCAGCATGGGCCGCCACGTCACCGTCCTCGAACCCGAAGCCCTCATCCAAATCCACGCCCGGGAACTCCAAGCCGCCGCATCCCAGCTCCCGCCCGCAGAAAAATAATTTCACTTTTTTCTCAGAGTGACACTATATGGCACTCACGTGTGGTATAGTGGGCAAAAATCGATGGACCAGAGCGGACAAGAAAATGAAGACCAAATTAACAAAGACCATCAGGGAATCTTTAAGCACAACAAGCCTAAAACCCCAAAACATTTTATCCTCAAAGATCTGGATTCCATACCGGATGACTCCGAGGAAAATCGAGACCTCAGCGATGATGCTATCGCTGAATTTATGCGAGAAATTCACCTGGATCGTGTGGAGAAAAAACGGGCGGCCTTGCAAAAACAAGACCGCCCATCCCAATGATACAGAACCTAGAATAGGTTTCAATCCGCGGGGAAGTGTTGCCTCCCTGACAACAAAAACATAAAAGATCATTTGACAAAGACAAGCTTATTCCTATTATAGGTTCTTACTTGGATGAAAACGTACTTTGCACATACACTGAAAAACCACCCCAAGGAATCTTGGGAGGTATTGGAAACCCATCTCAGAGAGGTTTCAGAATTGGCGGGAGAGTTTTCAGAAGCATTTGGCGCGGCGGAATGGGCTAAGCTCGCAGGGGTTTGGCATGATTTGGGGAAATATTCGGATGAATTTCAGTATTACCTCACGGCTCAGAACGACATGCATATTCAGGAGGTTGCGGGCAAAGTCGACCACACTACAGCCGGAGCACAGTTTGCGGTCAAAAAAATGGGCGTTCCCGGTCATCTCTTGGCTTATTTGATATCCGGCCACCACACAGGTCTGATGGATATGTTCAGCGAACACGCATGTCTCGATGCTCGACTGAAAAAAGAAGTTTATCCGACTCCAGGGGCTCCGGAAACCCTCTTAACTTCAACCATCCCTTCCCCGCCTTCGATCCTCATGCGAGCCCACCAAACAAAAGAATGTGGTTTCGCCGTCTCATTTTTCACGCGGATGCTTTTCTCCTGCCTGGTCGATGCCGATTTTCTGGCTACCGAACAGTTTATGAATCCCGGTCAAGCGGCCAGCCGACCGAAAACTGAATCCGACATACTGAAACGAATGCTGGAGGCTTTGGACAAAAAACTGGAGGATTTTGAAAATCCGAAAACTCAGGTGGAGCAGGAACGGGCACATGTCTTGGAAGCCTGCAAAACAAAGTCATCCGAACCTCACGGTCTCTTTTCACTCACCGTACCCACGGGTGGAGGAAAAACCCTCTCATCCTTGGCCTTTGCCCTCCGGCATGCACTGCACAACGGCATGAGCCGCATTATTTATGTGATTCCATTCACATCAATTATCGAACAGAACGCCCAAGTTTTCAAAGACATTTTCGCGCAACTCGGTTCCGACCTTGTTTTGGAACATCATTCCAACACCCAACCGAAAGAAGAGACCGAGCGCAGTCGACTGGCTGCCGAAAACTGGGACGCCCCCCTGATTGTCACCACCTCCGCTCAATTCTACGAATCGCTCTTCGCCAATCGGACCTCGAAAACTCGTAAGCTTCACAATATTGCCAATGCGGTGATCATCCTTGATGAAGCCCAAACCCTCCCCGTCGATTACATTGCACCCTGCCTTGCAGCACTTCGGGAACTCACACAACGATACCACAGCACCGTTGTGCTTTGCACGGCAACCCAACCCAGCATTCGTAAAACCGAAGATTTCCCCATTGGTTTGGAGGATATCCGGGAAATCATCGATAACCCGATCCGGCTGTATCATCAATTGCAACGCACAAAAACCGAATATGTCGGGATGGTGTCCGACCAAACACTCGCCGATAAACTGACCTCGGAAAAACAGGTGCTTTGCGTGGTGAATTCACGAAAACACGCGCAAACTCTTTTTCAGAAATTAGGGTCCGACTCCGCGCATTTTCACCTCTCCGCCCTCATGTGTCCCGCGCACCGCAGTAAGAAACTCGACAAGGTCCGCGAAAGACTGAATGAAACAAAACCTGTTCGTTTGATCTCCACTCAACTCATTGAAGCTGGGGTCGATGTCGATTTCCCGGTGGTATACCGTTCCATGGCCGGATTGGACTCCATCGCCCAGGCGGCCGGAAGATGTAACCGCAACGGAAAAAATCCTGATCTCGGTAACGTGCTCGTATTTGACTCCGAACATCAGGCTTCGGAGAAATACTTTCGCGAAACTGCCAATATCGCCAAACAGGTTCTCGACATGGAACCGGATCCCCTTGGACTCTCGGCCGTGGAACGTTATTTCAACATATACCTCTGGCAACAGCGATCACGGTGGGATCAAAAAGACATTCTTGGTTTATTTAATCTCGGACAAACGAAGGACGCCCCCTATCTCTTCAACTTCCGAAAGGCGGCGGAAAGATTCAAGCTCATCGAATCCGGCCAAATCACCGTATTTATTCCTTATGGAGATGAATCCAAACCGCTCTTCAAGGATCTCCGAAATTCGGCGGTTCCTTTGCACCGAGCACTTTGCAGATCTCTCCAACGCTATGCGGTCAACATCTACCCCAATCACTTTTACGCGAACGAACGCGATTTTGAAATGGTGCGGGAAGAATTCCCGGTTCTGCTGTGCCCGGAGCAACACTATTCCGAAGATTGCGGGCTCACGCTCCCAAACGAATCCACCCCAAACCCAACCCTGATCATTTAAACCCATGTCCTACGGAATCACCCTCGAAATCTCTGGCGATTACGCCCTCTTCAGCCGACCTGAAATGAAGGTCGAGCGCGTCTCCTACGATGTTATTACGCCTTCCGCCGCCCGCGGGGTGTTGGAGGCCATCTACTGGAAACCCCAAATCCGGTGGGTGATTGACCGCATCCGCGTTCTTCGCCCCATCCAGTTCACCAACATCCGCCGGAATGAAATTGGAACAAAAATTCCTGTGAAAGGTGGACAAGGTGTCAACGCGGCCATGAAAGCCTCAACCGGTGACTTTCATCTGAATGTGGAAGACCATCGTCAACAACGCGCCGCCCTGCTGCTCAAGGATGTCTGTTATTGGATAGAAGCCCATTTCGACATTCTTGATCGAAGATTCGACAGGAACGGCCCGGAAATGCCCCAGTCTGCAGTCGCGGGGAAACATCTGGACATGTTCCAAAGACGTGCGCGTAAAGGACAGTATTTTCATCATCCTTATCTTGGCTGCCGCGAATTTCCCGCTTCATTCCGCCTCATCGAGGGTGATGCGCCTCCGGAAATACCCGACAGCCTTCAAGGTGAAAAGGACCTCGGCTATATGCTGCATGACATCCTCTTCGAACAAAATCAGAAAACCAAGGAAGTGAAAAACACCCACCCCCGGTTTTTCCGAGCCAAAATGATCGATGGTCTCATCGAAGTCCCCGCCCTGAATACCGAAAACAACCAGGAGCTTTGGTCATGATCCTTCAAGCCCTCAACGAACTCTACGACCGACTCAAAGACGATTCAGCCTACGATCTCCCCCAGCCCGGCTACTCTCCCCAGAAAATCAGCTTCCGTGTCGTCATCAAACCCAACGGCACCCTCTTTGACATCCAGGATGCCCGGGTCCCCAATGAAAAAGGGAAACTGATCTCGGATCGAGTAATGTGCTTTGGGAATGGAAAAAGATCAGGCAAAACACCAAAGCCAAATACTTTATGGGACAAGCAATCCTACATGCTCGGAGTATGTGAAAATGAAGGAGAAGAAGAGAAAGCTCTTGCCCAATTTGATTCATTTCGAAATCACCACCTTAACCTCGAAAAAGATGTGAATCATCCATCATTTTCCGCTGTTTGTCGATTTCTTGAAAATTGGTCGCCAGATAAAGTGGGGGACTGGCCTATATTGAGCGAGTTAATCATTGGTTTTGGGGTTTTCCAAATTCAAGGCGAACCTCGCCTTGTTCATGAAAACACAAAAATACAGAAATGGTGGCAAAATTACACCGAAAACTCCTCAAATAATTCAGATGCGGATGTAGGCCAATGTTTAGTGAGTGGGGCTTTTGAAAAAATTGCAAGACTTCACGATGATATTAAGGGGATTAGACCCCCTAAGGGCACACAGGGAAAAAACGCTCCCTTGGTCTCTTTCCAGAAAAACACCCCATATGAATCCTATACGCTCGTTCAGGGCCTCAATGCACCCATTTCACAGAATGTTGCCATCAAATATACAGCGACTTTAAACGCTCTATTGGCCTCAAGTCGTCATTGTTTTTATATGGCCGACACTACCTGTGTATTCTGGACAGACAAACCCACTGTCACTGAAAATATTTTTCCCATGTTCATTTCCGAAGGAAGCCGGGCACCCATGATGACATCGGAAGACATCGAGCTCCGAGAAAAACTTCAAGCATTCCTAAAAGCGGTTCGCGAAGGAAAAATGTCTTACTCGGATATCGGCGACAACCCGGATGAAACAAAATTTTTCATCCTTGGTTTGGCACCCAATGCCGCCCGTATCTCCATCCGCTTTTTTTACCAATCCACCCTTGGCGAACTACTCGACCACCTTCACCAACACCAAAGCGATCTTCGCATTGTGAAAAGGTTTGAAGAAGACAATAGCAAAGGATTCGCTGACCCGGATTTCCCAGCATACTGGATGGTATTGAACCAAACCGTACGCAAAGGGGACAACTATAACCCACTCTTATCAGGTGCACTGATAAGATCATTAGTTGAAGGAAGTTCTTACCCAGAGGCATTGTACACTGCCGTCATGCGCCGAGTTCATGTAGAACGCGATATCAATTATATCAAAGCCGCCATTCTCAAGGCCATTCTTGTCCGAAACCACAAACAGAAAGTGTCCATTATGTTAGACCCTGACAACACCGAACCCGCCTACCGGCTGGGGCGTCTTTTCGCCGTGCTGGAAAAAACCCAGGAAGATGCTGGAAACAGCGGCGTGCGCGAACGCTTTTATAGCAGTGCCTCCGCCACCCCCGCCACTGTTTTTCCTCGCATCCTCCGCACCTACACGCACCATCTTGCCAAGTTGCACCAAGGGATGAAAATTAAAAGAGAGCGACTCGTCCAAGAGATCGTTGCGCCTCTCAATGGATTTCCCAACCACCTTGGTCTTGTGGAACAGGGTCTTTTTGCCATCGGCTACTACCATCAGCGCAAAGACCTCTTTACAACAAAGCCAAAAGAAGAATCCGAAACTGAACCTGAGAACCAACCCCAACTCCCCAACCTCTAAAACCAAAAGGAAACCACCATGAATAACCGCTATGACTTTCTCTATTTCTTCGATTGTACCGATGCCAACCCCAATGGCGACCCCGACGCGGGTAACCTCCCCCGCGTCGATGCCGAAACCGGACAAGGCCTCGTCACCGATGTCTGCCTTAAAAGGAAAATCCGTAATTTCGTTCAAACCGCCGCACCTGAAAAACGCATTTATTTTCAGGAACGCACTGTTTTGAATACCACCAAAAGGGAAGCTCACAAAGTTGTAGGAATTGACCCGAAAGATTCAAAAACTCCCAAGCGTGAACTTCGAGACCAAGCGAGTTCATGGATGTGCGCAAATTTCTACGACGTACGTACTTTTGGGGCGGTTATGTCTCATGACGTAAATTGTGGTCAGGTGCGTGGGCCAGTTCAAATTTCTTTTGCACGTTCAGTTAATCCAATTGTATCTGCAGAACATGCAATCACGCTTTGCGCTGTTGTAAGTGAATCAGATGCAAAAACTAAAGAAACCGATATGGGCCGAAAATTCACCGTGCCCTACGGACTCTACCTTGCAAAAGGATTCGTCAATCCGTTTCTGGCCGAACAAACCGGTTTCTCCGAAGAGGATCTCGAACTCCTCTTCACGGCCTTGGAGAACGCTTTTCAATTCGATCAATCCGCCGCCCGGCCCGCCGGAAGCATGAATGCGCGCAAACTCATCATCTTCAAGCACGACAGCAAGCTCGGTTCCGCTCCCAGCCACAAACTCTTCGAAAAGGTCACGGTCGCTCGCCCGGATGAGACAAAGCCCCCCCGAACCTTCTCAGACTATTCCGTCACCATCGACCGTCAGTCCCTCCCTCAGGGCATCGAAATCATCGAACGGCTCTAAAACCGACCTCCACGGCGTCGCGGACTTGTTTCAGTCGCCCGACGCCGTGGAGCCTTTTCCCCGCCCCGCACATCTCTTCCCGCCCGACGCCGTGGAGCGTCACCCGACGCGCAACAAGTCATGAACACCCAAAACGAACGCAAACTCTGCGCCCGTGCCGCCGCCCTCGGCGAAAGC
The DNA here is from genome assembly GCA_020831625.1 of Verrucomicrobiota bacterium. Taxonomy (GTDB): domain Bacteria; phylum Verrucomicrobiota; class Kiritimatiellia; order SS1-B-03-39; family UBA6053; genus PXAS01. The sequence goes on from JAFIGD010000034.1 coordinate 48,098, forward strand.
GCAAGCCCGGATGCCTTCGCCGAACTGACCCAACTCACCCAATCCGACTCCCCCCGCGTCCGCCGCCTCGCCGCGTCCGCCCTGGGCAAGCTCGCGGGCATCGTCCCGGGCAAGCAGACCGTGGACACTCTCATCCCCCTGCTCCAGGACACCCACCCCCAGGTCCGCCAATACACAGCCAAGGCCCTCTCCGCCTTCGGCGCGGATGCCGAACCAGCCCTCCCCGATCTCCGCGACCTCTACAAAAACCCTGCCGAAAAAGACTACGTCAAGCGCAGCGTCCTCCGCGCCGGCACCACCATCCGCGAAGCCGTCCGCATCCGCGATGCGCAGGCCGTGCATCACTGCCGCCGCTGCGGCACCCGCCTCGAACCCGACGAATACGCCCGCTCCATGCGGGCCTTCCAGCGCCCCTTCTGCGAGCCCTGCTTCGACGAGGTCTACCTCGACCGCCGCAACTTCGAAACCAAAGTCGAACTCCAAAAAACCATCCGCGCCAAAGACGGCACCCTGGTTCAATCCGACGGGGAACGCAAAATCGCCGAACTCCTGAGCGCCGAAAACATCCGCTACCGCTACGACGAACGCTTCCGCATTCTCGACGGCTACGCCATCCGCCCCGATTTCTATCTCCCCGAATACGATGTCTACATCGAATTCTGGGGCATGGACACCGCCGACTACAAAATCGGCATGCTGAAAAAACAAAAACTCTATCAACAGGAAGGCAAAAAACTCATTTCCCTCTACCCCGACGACAAACCCCGCCTCCGGGAAACGCTCCTCGGAAAACTGGAGCGTCTTAAATAATCTACCCCCCACAACCCCGGACGCCGTGGAGCGTCCCCCGAAGCGCATCAAATCATGGCCACTCCCGCTAAAACTCCACCCTACACCGACGAACAACTGCTCCTGCTCTCGGGCATCCAGCACTGGATCTATTGCCCCCGGCAATATGCCCTCATTCATCTGGAGCAGATGTGGACAGAAAACCGCTACACCGCCGAAGGCCGGGTGGTGCATGACCGCGCCCACGAGGCCGGCACGGAAACGCGCCGGAATTTGCGCATCATCCGGGGCCTGACCGTAAAATCCTACCAGCTTGGACTCACCGGAGTTTGCGACGTGGTGGAGTTCGAACGTCAGCCCGATGGATCGGAGCGCATCCTGCCCATCGAGTACAAACGGGGCAAACCCAAGGAACACCTGGCCGATTCAGTGCAACTCTGCGCCCAGGCAATGTGTCTGGAGGAAATGAACGACTGCGCCATTCCCACCGGGGCCATTTTTTATCACAAAATCCGCAAACGACAGGAAGTCCACCTGGACGAACCCCTGCGGGAGATCACCCGCAAAGCCGCCGCCGCCATGCAGGAAATCATGGGCGGCGGCATCACCCCGGTCATGGACTATCAATCCAAACGCTGCGATGCCTGCTCCCTGATCGATCTTTGCAATCCCAAGCGCCTGAATAAATCCGCGTCCGCCTATCTCGCGCGCGCCCAAAAGGAATTGACGGAATGAAAAAACTCCTGAACACCCTCTACATCACCACCCAGGGCGCGTATCTGCACAAAGAAGGGCTCAGCCTGGTGGTCCGCATCGAAAAAGAAGACAAATTCCGGGCCCCCATTCATAACCTCGAAGCCGTCGTCGGCTTCGGGAACGTGCTGTGCAGTCCGTTTCTCATGGCCTTTTGCGCGGAAAACAACGTGGCCATTTCGTTTTTGAGCCAATACGGCAAGTTCCTCGCCACTGTCCGCGGCCCCGTGAGCGGCAACGTGCTGCTGCGCCGACAACAATACCGCGCGGCCGATCAAACCGACCAATCCTTTCATCTCGCCCGCAACATGGTTTTCGGCAAAATCTCCAATGCCCGGCAGGTGCTGCTGCGGGGACGACGGGACGAAACCGGAGACGGGGACGCCCTGTCCCTCGCCTCCGAAAAACTCCGCCACACCCTGCTGTCGCTGGCGCGGGTGAACGACATGGAATCACTGCGCGGCAAAGAAGGCGACGCCGCGAAATTGTATTTTTCCTGCTTCAACCACCTCATCACCCAACAAGCGGAAAGCTTCAACTTTACCGACCGCAACCGGCGTCCGCCCACCGACCCCGTGAACTGCCTTCTGTCATTCTACTACACTCTCCTCATGCACGACTGTTCCGGTGCCCTCCAGGCTGTCGGCCTTGACCCCGCCGTGGGCTTTCTGCACACCGACCGACCCGGGCGCATGAGTTTGGCTCTGGACCTCATGGAGGAGTTGCGGGCCATGTTCGCCGACCGGCTGACCCTCTCCCTCATCAACCGCAAGCAAATCCACGCCGGCTGTTTCGAGTTGCAGGAATCCGGCGCCGTCTGGCTGAACGACAAGGGACGTAAAATCGTCCTCGACGCCTGGCAGCAACGCAAACAAGAAGATATCGTGCATCCCTTCATCGGCGAAAAAATCAAAATGGGCCTCATCCCCCATGTGCAGGCCACCCTGCTCAGCCGCCACCTGCGCGGAGAACTCGACGATTATCCACCCTTCCTCTGGAAATAAAGGAACGCCACCCCATGATGGTACTGGTCAGCTACGATGTCAACACCATGGACAAACGAGGACAACGCCGGCTCCGCCGTGTGGCGAAAGCCTGCGAAGATTACGGCACCCGGGTACAATACTCCGTATTCGAATGCATTGTGAACCCCGCTCAATGGGTCACCTTCAAAAACCGACTGCTTAGCATTTTCGATGAAGAAGTGGACAGCCTGCGCTTCTATTTTTTGGGATCGAATTGGGAAAAGAAAATGGAGCATCACGGCGCGAAAGACACGCCAAACCTTGAATCCGACTCCTTAATCATCTAAGCTGAAAAACAGTCGGATTTCGCCGAAAAAAAGCAATCGCGAACCCCCGGCGCTCACAAAAACCCTGGCAGGTTCGCGAAAAACAAAAGCCCTTGGTTTCCTTGCGTTTACAGGTCCCACTGTTCTTTGACAATTCAACGAACCCCAAAAACAAACCGGGTTCGCGAAACAAAACGCTTTGCACCTTCACACTCAACATGTTACGAGAACACAGTCGCCCCCCACGCGGGGGCGCGGATTGAAACAACTCACTCCGCGCCAGACCGACTCAAAACCTGGTCGCCCCCCACGCGGGGGCGCGGATTGAAACAAGTTTGCGGGTAAAACGTAAATTTGCTTTCTTGTCGCCCCCCACGCGGGGGCGCGGATTGAAACTCCCGCCACGATTTGCGGTACGCCTGCCACGCACGTCGCCCCCCACGCGGGGGCGCGGATTGAAACCCGCCGGGAGCACGGCGAATCAGATAAACCCAGTCGCCCCCCACGCGGGGGCGCGGATTGAAACCTTTGAACGTGACATGATTCTGTGTCAGCGTCGTCGCCCCCCACGCGGGGGCGCGGATTGAAACTGTACCGAATGCGGTACGGGTCGGAATAACGCCAGTCGCCCCCCACGCGGGGGCGCGGATTGAAACCCACATCCATGCGTGCATATTAACCACATCAGGTCGCCCCCCACGCGGGGGCGCGGATTGAAACAGCGGCGGCAATAACGGCGGAAGTGTACCGGCGTGTCGCCCCCCACGCGGGGGCGCGGATTGAAACGTCGGGTTGCTGGACCTCTACCCCGGCGCGGCGTCGCCCCCCACGCGGGGGCGCGGATTGAAACACCAGGGACGCGCCTAATTTTGTCGGGCCTGAAGTCGCCCCCCACGCGGGGGCGCGGATTGAAACACACAATCCCAATAAAATAGGGTTTGCCACTGACGTCGCCCCCCACGCGGGGGCGCGGATTGAAACACACGAGCGCGGCAGTGTTTCGTGGGCTGGCCCGTCGCCCCCCACGCGGGGGCGCGGATTGAAACAAAAGTTATATACCTAGCCTCCCCAAAAAACAGACCGTCGCCCCCCACGCGGGGGCGCGGATTGAAACCAGCTTGGCGACCGGGAACATAGATTCTGGGAAGTCGCCCCCCACGCGGGGGCGCGGATTGAAACCGTCCGGCGAAGCGCGAACGTGGAGTGTTGCGGGTCGCCCCCCACGCGGGGGCGCGGATTGAAACCGTATGGATGGCTTAACCTGGCCTCGCCCGTCCGTCGCCCCCCACGCGGGGGCGCGGATTGAAACTCCCCTTAACTGTAATATTTCCACTACCAAGATTGTCGCCCCCCACGCGGGGGCGCGGATTGAAACATTGATTCGTCGTGATACCCGCCTCGAAAAAGCAGTCGCCCCCCACGCGGGGGCGCGGATTGAAACCCGCGCGGTTGCGTCTGCGGTGTCGCCAAACTCGTCGCCCCCCACGCGGGGGCGCGGATTGAAACCAAAACATGCGCGTAAAGCCGGATCTGATCCGCGTCGCCCCCCACGCGGGGGCGCGGATTGAAACAAATATCTCGACGATGAGGATGTTGTCCACACGTCGCCCCCCACGCGGGGGCGCGGATTGAAACCGTATTGGTTCCAGACCAACGTCACCACGAGCAAGTCGCCCCCCACGCGGGGGCGCGGATTGAAACTGGCGAGATGGGAGGCGTGGCGGGTGCGGGCGGAGTCGCCCCCCACGCGGGGGCGCGGATTGAAACCTCCAATATTCCGGACCTTTCCCTGGGCCCTTCGTCGCCCCCCACGCGGGGGCGCGGATTGAAACGTCAGTTACCTCCATCGGAAGCTATGCGTTCAGCGTCGCCCCCCACGCGGGGGCGCGGATTGAAACGCGGAGTACTCTCATCCATGGAGAAGAAGTACCGTCGCCCCCCACGCGGGGGCGCGGATTGAAACTTCGTCATCGACAACCAGCTCAAGACTCAGCAGGTCGCCCCCCACGCGGGGGCGCGGATTGAAACACAGACCACGGCATTGCGGAAGTTGCCAGATTGTCGCCCCCCACGCGGGGGCGCGGATTGAAACATGAAACCGGGGGATGCTTTTGACCCTTGGCCTGTCGCCCCCCACGCGGGGGCGCGGATTGAAACCTCGATAACAAGGTTGAGCTTATCAGCACACCTGTCGCCCCCCACGCGGGGGCGCGGATTGAAACCACATCATATCCGCCTCCCGGAACTCATCCGGGTCGCCCCCCACGCGGGGGCGCGGATTGAAACCGGCGACGGTCCATGAAGCGGAAGACGGCCGGGCGTCGCCCCCCACGCGGGGGCGCGGATTGAAACCGGACGATCCGCGGCTGACCCGCAAGGACCGGCGTCGCCCCCCACGCGGGGGCGCGGATTGAAACCGCGCATCCCCGCCTCTACTCGGCCTTTGAGCAGGTCGCCCCCCACGCGGGGGCGCGGATTGAAACTGCTGTTTCAGTAGGGTGTCCATATCAAGCCGGGTCGCCCCCCACGCGGGGGCGCGGATTGAAACCAAAGCAAAGCGGCATAACTCCACCGGGCTTTCGTCGCCCCCCACGCGGGGGCGCGGATTGAAACCGGCGAGTGGAAAAACCTCCGCTGCGCCCCCGTCGTCGCCCCCCACGCGGGGGCGCGGATTGAAACGTGGAATTCGACGGCAGCGACCCCAGCTACAAGTCGCCCCCCACGCGGGGGCGCGGATTGAAACTTCCGTTTGGCCATGTGCAAGACACTTGATGAAGTCGCCCCCCACGCGGGGGCGCGGATTGAAACCCGTCTGAGCGGATGCCATGGAGGAGGATCACCCGTCGCCCCCCACGCGGGGGCGCGGATTGAAACTCGCCAATCGCCATACAGCTGCTCATCAAGATGGTCGCCCCCCACGCGGGGGCGCGGATTGAAACCTTGTTGTGATTCAATGTACCGTTCAATTTTTGTCGCCCCCCACGCGGGGGCGCGGATTGAAACCCGTTTAGGTCTCCCGCCGTCGTCCGAACCTGCGTCGCCCCCCACGCGGGGGCGCGGATTGAAACACGGTCGCCGCCTGCGTTGCGCTCGGGAAATCGTCGCCCCCCACGCGGGGGCGCGGATTGAAACTTTGTATGTAATACATAATTATTAACCCCTTTCGTCGCCCCCCACGCGGGGGCGCGGATTGAAACGCGCCAACCTCAGCGAGAAGGACTGGGACTTTGTCGCCCCCCACGCGGGGGCGCGGATTGAAACACTGGCGACGGGCGCTCCCGTGCAAGTGACCCGTCGCCCCCCACGCGGGGGCGCGGATTGAAACCGCAGAGATGCGGTCGAGGAGGTCGGATTCGGTTGTCGCCCCCCACGCGGGGGCGCGGATTGAAACATCCGTGGTTAAAAACTCTTTGGATTTTTCCGCATGTCGCCCCCCACGCGGGGGCGCGGATTGAAACCGCGCCTCCCCCTGGTACACCGCCGCCAAGCACGTCGCCCCCCACGCGGGGGCGCGGATTGAAACATTAGTTTGAGGGCGCGGCAGGGATTGCGAAGTTGTCGCCCCCCACGCGGGGGCGCGGATTGAAACGCTGTACCTGGATGATGATGGGTGGAGCTGGCTTGTCGCCCCCCACGCGGGGGCGCGGATTGAAACTCCGGGGGGGCCGGATTAGTTGTTGATGACGAGTCGCCCCCCACGCGGGGGCGCGGATTGAAACCCTGGGAAAAGACCGGCTCATCAAACCCGAGAGGTCGCCCCCCACGCGGGGGCGCGGATTGAAACTTCCTGGGTGGCGGTGGCGGGGAGGGCGGTGAGTCGCCCCCCACGCGGGGGCGCGGATTGAAACAGCGGAGACGGCTGAAGCCTGATTTTTCAAATCGTCGCCCCCCACGCGGGGGCGCGGATTGAAACTATATTATGTGACGTTGCGGACTCATTGCCGATCTCCACCCCACCCGGAAGCGAGTATTAAAACCTTTTGCTCTGTGCCTCCGTGAGAATCCCCCCCACACCAAAGCGCGGACAAAACATCACGCTATCAGTGTCCATCAGTGTGATCAGTGGTTTTATCGCTTTCCGCGCGGTACGCAGACGGCGCAGATTGAAACGGAATCACGTACAGGCCGAGGCCAGCGACGGCTGAGCCCTCTCCCGAATGCCTGAAAACATTCAGGCCATTTCCCGCCCCAGGGCGGGTACGGGAGGGCTTTTATCGGGGTTAATGGGTAAATCTTCTAGTACTCAGTAAAGCATAAATCTTCGCATAGGATTAGTCTATTTTGGATGCTGGGGATGGGAGGAGGGGCTTGTGCAACCTGGAAGGTTGT
>JAFIGD010000035.1 GCA_020831625.1 Verrucomicrobiota bacterium
CGGTGTACAATGACGGAATGTTGACGGTCATCAACTGCGCCTTTTCAGACAACAATGCCACTTTCGGCGGGGGCATTGCCAACGACGGGGTCACAATGATTGTGAACAGCACGTTTGTTGAAAACGGAGCGTTTCAAGGCGGCGCGCTCCATTCTATCGGTAACTCTCTGCTTTTACATATCACGGTTGCCGGAAATACAGCGGACGCGGGGGAAAGTCTTTGGATTGATGCCGGCGCGGAGGTGGTTCTGAATAATTCCATCGTGCTCGGTCCGATTGAGGGCGCATTCCTCGATACGGATTCCAACCTCATCGGGGGAACTTTTGAGGATGCGGGGCTGGAAACGGACGGCTCCGGAGGGCTGGTGTTTCAAAACAACTGGGGGCAGACACCGACCATCGCCTTGGTTGCGGGCAGCCCGGCCCTGTTCGCGGGGATGCCGGTCGAAGGGGTTCCCGCAGACCAGCGAGGTGTCGCGCGTCCGCAGGGATTCGCGCCCGATCTCGGAGCGTATGAAGCCGAGATCAATGCGGATGTCATCCTCGGTGACTTGACACAGACCTTTGACAATACGCCGAAAGCCGTCAGCGTCACCACTGATCCGGCGGATTTGGTTGTCCGCGTCACCTACGACGGATCCTCGGAAGCGCCGACCGATGCGGGATCCTACACCGTGGTGGCCGTCATTGAAAGCGACGGCTACTTCGGCGGCGCCACAGACTCACTGACCATCAACAAGGGTGACCAGACCCTCGACTTCACCGCCATACCCGACCAGGAACCCGGCAACACGGTGACCCTGGCGGCTAGCGCCGGTTCCGGCCTTCCGGTCAGTTTCGCGGTGACATCCGGTCCCGGCACCATCACCGAAGGCGACCAACTCAGTTTCACCGGCGAGGGCCCGGTCGTGGTGACCGCCAGCCAGGGCGGAGACGACAACTGGAATGCCGCCGAACCGGTCAGCCAAACCATTGAAGTCAGAGAATTTTCGCAACTGGAACTGGTTATTGATCTGGCGGCGCAGGAAGTTTATATGATCGGGACGTACACGTCTCCAGAGGTGGAGTACGGAAGTGATGCGCCGGGAAGTTTTCGGTTGGGCTTCAATGGCAATGTGGGAGGGCATATAATCGCTGGTGCGGTCGCGAGTTCCAGCAGCCCGTCTTCTGATTTTGATGAACTTGTAAACGATATTGTAGTCAGAGGTTCTGCTGAAAGTCTGACGGTTCGTTTAGGCGAATTTTTCAGCTTCGATGCCACCCTGGAAACCGCCCGAATCACGGTGACCGGGAATGGCGAGAAACGTTCTTTTGCCGGAATCCCCCTGGCAGAAAAAACTTTTTTAACGACTCTGGATGGCCGTACGCTCTATTTTCAACGATTAATCAATGTATCGTCCTTTGAAAACATCGCCGCCGCGGGGACGATTCAGGTGATCGGAGACAAATTTGACCAGAGCATCACTTTCTCTCCCGAGCCCGAATCCGAACAATGGATCAATGCGGAGGTTACATTGGAAGCCGGCGCCGACTCTGAACTGCCGGTAAGCTTCGCGGTCACGGATGGCCCGGGCGCGCTTAACGAAGGGAACAGGTTAAGCTTCACCGGCACGGGAGATGTCGAAGTAACCGCGACCCAGGCGGGCAATGATGTTTGGAACGCCGCCGAATCGGTGGTGTTGACGTTTACCGTCACCAAGGCTCCCGCCACCGTAACGATCACCGATTTGGAACGAATCTTTACCGGCGGTCCCATAGAGGTTACTGTCACCACCGTCCCCGACAGCTTGACGGTTAACCTCACCTACGACGGGGAAACCGATGCCCCCACCGCCGTCGGCAGTTATACCGTCGTTGCCACCATTGATAATCCGATCTATGAAGGCTCCGCCACCGAAACGTTAACCATTGCGGAAGTCCCCTCTTTGGTCGTGACCACGCTGGATGATGTGATCGATCCCACCGACGGGCAGACCAGTCTGCGCGAGGCCATTGCTCATGCCGAGACCCTGGCCGGACCGCAAACCATCACTTTCTCCGACACGGAGGCCGCTGGTGCCGTCGATTTCCACGACGGCACCTTCCGCACCATCACTTTGGGCGGCACCCAGTTGACCGTGTCCAGTGATGTCACAATTGAAGGGCCGGGGGCGGACCGTCTGGCGATCAGCGGCAACAATGAAAGCCGGGTGTTCGAGTTTTTGTCCAACAGCACCTCCACGCTTTTCGGCCTGGGCATCACCGAGGGAAATTCAATCGGAACCGGGGAAGGTGGCGGTATTTTGAATAATGGCGGCAGCCTCCTGGTGGATTCATGTCGAATTGTGGGCAATTCCGCCTCGAATGGAGGCGGCATTTCGACCCGGAACGGACAGTTGGTGGTTCGCGACAGCACGCTTTCGGAAAACACAGCGGTCACCAATGGCGGCGGGATCAGTATTTTTTCCGGCACTGCGACCATCCTCAGCAGTACCCTTGCTGACAATATGGCTGAATCCGGAGGAGGGGTGTACACGTTCACCCTCAGCGGAGGTTTGACTTCTTCGCCCGCGACCATCATTCGCAACAGTACCCTCAGTGGCAATACCGCGGACTCCTCATTTGCTCAAAGAGGTGGCGGGGTGGCCAATTTTAATGGGGTCACCGAGATCACCTCCAGCACGATCACGGCGAATACCGGGGAGGGGTCCAGCGGCATCTTTTCCTTTAATGACAGTGTGACCGTGACTCGCATCGGGCAATCGATTGTGGCCGGCAACGTTGGTCCGGAACTCAGAGGCCAGAATACCATTCAACGTTTTGTCAGTCTTGGCCATAACCTCATCGGGGTCGCCGGGGACAATGTCGATTTCGACCTGGATTTCAACGAAACGGGCGATCAGACCGGCATCACCGAACCGCTGCTAGGGCCCCTCGCCGACAACGGTGGGCCGACGCTGACCCATGCGCTGCTTCCAGGCAGTCCGGCGATCGGCGCTTCGGTGGTCGTGGCCGGAGTCGACACCGACCAGCGAGGCGTGCCCCGTCCGCAGGGTGACAATCCGGATATTGGGGCGTATGAACGGGGACTGAGTCCGCAGGCACTTGACTTCCCGGTGATTCCCGAACAGTTGGCTCCCGTTCCGCTGACCTTGTCCGCCACCGCCTCCTCCGGCCTGGAGGTCACGTTCGAGGTTCTGGGCGGTCCGGCCACCCTGGCGGGCAACACGCTCACTTTTACCGGCGAAGGCTCGGTGCAGGTGCAGGCCACCCAGGCCGGCAATTCCGAGTTTTTGCCCGCCGACCCGGTGGTGCGCTCCTTCGAGGTGGTGAAGGCAAACGCCACTATTTTTCTCGGCGGGCTGACGCAAACCTTTAATGGTTCACCCAGATCGGTCAACATTACGACAAGTCCCTCGAGTCTGGATTTTGTAAAAACCTACGACGGACTACCGGATCTTCCCGTCAATGCCGGGACGTATCTTGTTTCGGTTGAAGTGGTGGATGATTTCTATGAAGGCGTGATCACCGATATTCAATTTACAATTCAGCCCGCCAACCAAACCATCACCTTCGCGGAGATCGATGATCAAATCGTGAATCAATCCATCCCCCTGACCGCGACGGTGAACTCTGGTTTGGAAATCGTTTACAGTGTAACCGGTCCGGCCAGCTTATCCGGAAGCACCCTCACCGTCACCGGAACGGGTCTCATAGAAGTGACCGCCACCCAGGAGGGTGATACCAATTGGAATGGGGCTGAACCGGTCACCCGGACGTTCACCGGGCGGGAAACTCCCTCCCTCGTTGTCACCACTGTGGAGGATGTCGTCGATCCTACCGATGAACAGACCAGTCTGCGGGAGGCGATCACGTATGCTGCCACATTGGACGGACCGCAGACGATCACCTTTTCCAACACCGAGGCCAACGGGGCGGTCAATTTCCATGATGGCTCCTTCCGCACCATCACCTTGAATGGGAGCCAGTTGACCGTTTCCAGCGATGTCACGATCGAGGGACCGGGGGCGGAATTCCTGGCGATCAGCGGCAATAATCAAAGCCGGGTCATGCGTTTTACGTCAGGGACCACCAGTACCCTCGAGGGGCTGTCCCTTACCCAGGGTGCCACGGATGGCTCCGGCGGGGGCATTTTCAGTGAGTTGGCCTCGCTTACCCTCACGCGAATGACGATTTTTAACAATCAGGCTGACGATCTAGGCGGGGGCGTTCACCACTTTAACGGGACGTTGCATGTCAACCAGAGTACAATATCCGGAAATTCCGCCTTTAGGGGGGGCGGGATTCATACCCAATCGGCTGCGGGTTCGGCGACAGACCCGGCCGGCATCATGATTCGCAACAGCACGATCAGCGGAAACACCGCTACAGATACGGGCGGGGGCGTCCGGAATGTTAGCGGAGTGATGGAAATCACCCACAGTACCCTTACCTCCAATACCGCTAATTCCGGAGGAGGCGTGTGGTCTTGGAATGACGGTGATACCGCCACCCGGATCGGTCAATCCATTGTCGCGGGAAATAGCGGAGGAGAATTGGTAGGGTTTTTCACCCTTCAGCGTTATGTCAGCCTGGGTCACAACCTGATTGGTCAGGACGTTGTGAATGTTGATTTCAACATCGAGTTCAACGAGACCGGCGATCAGACGGGCATTGCCAATCCATTGCTGGGACCGCTGGCCGACAACGGCGGTCCGACCCTGACCCACGCGCCGCTCGCGGGCAGTCCGGCACTCGGCGCTTCGGTGGTTGTGGGGGGCGTGAACACCGACCAGCGGGGCGTGGCCCGTCCGCAGGGTGCAGCGCCGGATATCGGTGCGTTTGAGCGGGTGTTGACGGATCAGGAGATCACGAATGTTTCGCTGGTGGCGGGCACCCGGGTCGCGGTGAATTCTTCGGTGACGTTGAGCGGGACGGCATCCAGCGGCCTGGCGGTTGAATTTGAAAGCCTGACCCCCGACACGGTGGAGATCAGCGGAGACACCGCCACCTTCATCGGCACCGGGGATGCCCGGATTCGGTTCAGTCAGCCCGGAGATGCAAGCTGGAATCCAGCCGAGCCGATTGACATCGACGTGATCGTCGGCGGCGAGATCACCGGAATTTCGCCGGACAAAGCCAACATCGGCGGCGGAATTGAGGCGGTGATTTCGGGCAACGGACTCGGAAACGGCTCGGACATCAGCGAAGTGCTGCTTGCGGGGGTGCCGGCGGCGATTCTCTCGCAGACCGCCGGTTCGGTGACGGTACGTGTGAATGCCGCCGAAACCGCCGGGGCAGGGGATGTGGTGGTCACATCGGCTTCGGGCGGAACAATGGTGCTGGAGGACGGCTTCGAATACCTGTTCCTGGCCGCGCCGGAGCAGCTGGATCCGGTTGACATCACTTCCGAAAGCCTGGTGGCCCGATGGGAACTGGTGCCAGAGGCGGACAACCATCTGCTGGATGTGGGGCTCGATCAGAACTTCGACACCTACCTGCCCGGATTTGAAAAGCTGGATGTGGTCAATGCCACCCAGCAACTGATCCCCGGCCTTACGGAAGGGGAATGGTACGCGGTCCGCCTGTTCGCCCGGAATGAACACGGGTTGAGTCTGCCGTCCCGCACGGTGTGGGTGCCGACCGGAAACAACCTGCCGTTTGTCACCAACCCGCCGACCTCGGGGCCGGTCTCTTCGGGGGCCACCCTGTTCTTCAACCCGGCGTTTATGTTCCACGGCTCCGGCATGATCTATTCTGTGGCCTCCAGTGATTCGAATGTGGTGGATGCCGCCATAAATGCGAACGGTTTGCTGCGGATGGAAATGATGCAGCCGGGTCAGGCGGTGATTACGGTGACCGCCACGGATCCGGACACCGGTTACAGCAGCAGCCACGCGTTCACCATTGATGTGGTGGACGATCAGCCGACGGTTGAACGCGACGAATTCCTTCCCCGCGAGCCCTGGAACATGCGGTTCACGCAACAGGTGGAGATCCGGAACACCTCGGGCATGGACGCGATCGGGGTGCGGGTATTGTTCTCAGATCTTGCTCCCGGAACCACCGTGGAAAACCGCACCGGCGAGGCCGAGGACGGCCGGCCGATTCTGGACGTGACCACCGGCTTCCCGGCGGGGGATGTGCTGACGTTCAACATTGTGTATCTGGCCACCACGGTGTCACCGGAGGCGCAGCCGCCCACCTTGGATTTTGAATACATCCTGACGGATTTCCGGCCGCCACTGCCGGGGGTCGGGACGATGATCACCCGTCAAATCCTGTTGCAGGACGGAACCGGGCGCATGGTGCTGGAGTTTGAAAGTATTCCCGGAGCCCTGTACGCCATTGAATACATGAATCATTTTCCCGATGGCGATTGGATTGAGGTGCCGCTCCGGCTGCGGGCGGGTGCGAACCGCACCCAGTGGATCGATGCCGGCCCGCCGGCCACGCTGCCCATGGAGGGTGTGCGGGTCTACCGTGTGAAACAAATGGGTGAAGGAGAAGGACAATGAGGCGTTTCAATATCATTTCGGACTCGAAATTACTGTTTAGTGTTGTTCTTGCCCTGAGCACGGGCGCTGTTTCTGCGGAGTGGGTGGTGGAGGCCGGCCCGTGGTATCGCGGGGACATGCGCATTCGGGTGGAGGGCGGTTCCCGCGCCGCCGAAAGCGGGCGACAGGTGTCCCGTCCCGGAGTCGCGGGCGGATTTGCCGCAGTGGATCTGTCCGGCAATGCGGACGACGGTTCCGCGCAAATCCTCCGTTTCTTTGATGACGGTTTTGTGGGGCCTTCCGGGTTGCCGCTGTTTTTTAACGATGGGCAAACCGCGTTCTTCGGTTTTCAAAGCGACAGCCAGCATGACGCGGGTTCCGGAACGCTGACGTTCACCCGTACACTGAGCGGGCAGGACTCGGCCCGGCGCACGGTGACCACCCTGAATTCTGAAGGCGGAACCTGGCGGGACGCGGGGGATTTGGACGGCGCCGGGGTCAACGTCCGTTTGGGCCGGGTGCTGGTCCGCAGAGAAGGGCTGGATGTCAGCGCGCAACTTCAGGGCGGCTGGCTGGGCGGTATTGACCGGACCCTGCAGTCCCGCAACGCCTTCCGGCAGACCTCACTTGAGACCATCCGGGAAACCCGTTCCGAACGCGCCGAGAGCACCCGGTTTGTGTATGACACCTTTGGAAATCCCGTTTTTCCCTCGGCGCCGTACGCCATGGAGGATCCGGAGGGGACGGGGCCGTTACTTTCCGACACGCCGATTGCGGTGTTGCCCGGAGCGGCCACGCAATCGCTGAGTGATCAGGTGACGGGACGCCGTCAACAGACCGCCGTGAGCCAGGTGCGGCTTCAGTCCGAAGCGGAACTGTTCGTTTTCGGTCTGGGCCCCCGGATCCGCTGGACGGTCACCGATACGGTCTCGCTTTTTGTGGAGGGAGGCGGGACCTTGAACCTGCTGGATGCCAGCCTGCGGCGCAGTGAAACCTTTGCGGTGGATACCGGCCGGGTGTTGGGGCAATGGAGCGACCGCGCCGATGAACAGAAATGGCTTTGGGGCGCGTCGTTTTCTCTGGGCGCGCAATGGCGCCTGAATGACCGGCTGCACCTGAGTGTCGCCGGCGGGTACGACTGGGTGGAGTCGACCCGGATCGCGGTGGGGCCCGACCGGGTGACCTACGATTTGAGCGGGTATCAGGTGGATCTGGTCCTTGGCTGGCGTTTCGGGAACCGGTGAGCACGGAAAGCGTCCGCGGTCTTGCAAGTTTTGCGCGGAGAGCATATACAGTGCGCGGATTTGATGACACCGCAACCTTTAACCGGAAGATCCTTTGAACACGGACCGCATACAGATCGGATTATCACTGGGCACCAATTTGGGTGACCGGATTCGCAACATGTCCAATGCGCGGGCGGCGATTTTGGCGACCGAGGATGCGTGCGAGGTCGGAAAGAGTTCGCTTTGGGAGACGGAGCCTGTGGACGTGAAGGCGGAATATCAGCATTTGAAGTTTTTGAACGCGGTGCTGATTATTGAAACGGCGCTGACCGCTCAGGAGTGGTTGCTGTATATCGCCAAACTGGAGGCGGATTTCGGGCGCAGACGGGAGGGCGGCGACAAAAACGCGCCCCGCGAAATCGATATTGATATCATTTTCGCCGGGGATCAGTTGATCGGTTCCGGCGGTTTGGTGGTGCCGCATCCGCGCTGGGCTGAGCGCCGCTTTGTGGTGCAGCCTCTGGCAGAACTGCAGCCGGAGCGGATCCTTCCGGGCAGTGAACGGACGGTGGCGGAGATTTTAGCGGACCTGCCGGGCGAGGAGGAACTGGTGAGGCTGGACCGGGATTGGTGAAGACGCTGCGGATTGTTCTGGCCTCGCCGTTTCTGGCGTTGCTCTATGCCTACCGCTGGCTGCTTTCGCCGGCGCTGCATCTGGTTCTCGGACCGCTGGGCGGAGGGTGCCGGTTTCAACCGACGTGCTCACGGTACGCGATTGAGGCGTTGAAGACGTACCCGCTGCACCGGGCGCTGTGGCTGATTGTGCGGCGGGTGGGGCGGTGTCATCCCTGGGGCGGGGAGGGGTATGACCCGGTGCCGCCCCGGATGCATGTTGTTGATTTACGAACGAAATGCGGTCAGGATCGAACGGATCACGAAGACGACCGCGCCCACGCCCAGCGCAATGAGGGCGAACCAGAAGAAAAAGATGAGCATGAGCGCAAACAGGGCCAGTCCGGCCAGGCCGATGAGTAAGCCGACAAGGGGGTGAACCTGTTTGACGGAGTAATTAAAGCTGTAGACCCGCTCGCCGGTTTCTTCGGAGTCTCGGCGGTGCGGGGGCGGTATGTGTTCGGGGGTGTATTCCATAGCCTTAAGGTGTCCCAGCTTATTGAAAATGCAATATTTGTTCTGACGGATTCGAAGAAGTCAGTTTGGTTGTATCAATTCCACAGAAGGAAAATAGGTTTGATAACGCGACACATCGGCGGTTACAATTGGACATGACAGGACCTGAGCGTGAGCACCAATAAAAAAGTCAGGTAATGGAATTTTGGTGGTGGGTATGGGGCCGGAAAGACTACGGGCATTCAGATATTCAGCAAAGGCTGATGCCGCCACATCCGCTGACTCCCATGGCAGGTCCATCAATTGGATTCCCAAGCCTTGAAGTCGTTTTGTCAGGGTGAATGGATTTTCATCACCAACCGCCAGCTCTGCAAGAATGATTGGGTTTACAAAAGCCTCCCGCTTGATAATGCCTTCCGAAAGCTTTTGCTTAGACCACGTGTGAAAGGAGGATGCCAGGTCAAAACTGTAGATTAAGATGTTGGTGTCAAACAGTTTCACAGTTCACGTGTATCCTTACAAAGTCCATCCCAGGATCTACGTGGGGTTAATGCGTATTCGGACCATCGTCTTTCCTGTTCGGTTTGGGAAAACGTCTGCGTTGTTTCCTGAGGAACCAAACGCAGTAGTTCCAGATGCCCGGCTTCAATTTCCCGGACCTGGAAGCACTCCCCTGGCGAAATCCCAGGAAGCACGACTCGTTTTTTTTGGTCGGCAATGCAAACTTTCATAGTGGGATTGTCCCACTATGAAAGTTTGCAGTCAAGGAAATTCAGTGTAAACAACCGATTCCCCCTTTGTTTCGACAATACGGCGATTGACGTTCCTTTGAGGCCTTTACCGAAATCTCGGAGCAATGGGGAGTTCGCTCCATCCGTTGAGGCTTTCGGTGAGTTCCCGGGCGGTGAAGAGGTAGATGACGGCGCGTTTGTTTTCGAGCCAGTCCATGTCGCGGGCGGCTTTGCGGAAGAGGCTCATGCGGGGCGGGGTGGAGGCGGAGCCGCGGTTGGCCATGCGGTCGATCGGCAGGGAGAGTTCGAGGGCGAGATGTTCGAGAAAACCGCTGCCGCGGGCGTGCATGTCGCCGCCGTCGCTGAAGACGTAGGTGTGGCTGTCGCCCAGCAGGAGAATGGGCGAAGATTCCTGGCGGATACTTTCGCCGTCGGTGCGCTGGACCCGTCGGGCCATGAGGGTTTCGGTCGGATCTCCGGCTTCGGTGAGGTCGCCCTGGAAGGTGATCTCAGCAAAGCCGCCGGATTCCAGTTCGATGGTGGGAATGTCTTCGAGGTCGGCGACTTCACGGACGCGTTCGGCCACGCGTTCGGCGGCGAATTCGGCGCCGCGCGGGGACCAGTGGGTGTCGGTTTTGCAGTAGACCTGGGTCATGTGTTGGGCTTCGGCGAAGAAGCTGCGGAGGTCAACGGTGTGAAAGCCCTCCTCCTTAAGCTGAGCGACAAAGGGGGCGGGGCGCTGCGAGGGAGGAAGCGGTCCGCCGGGGAGCGCGTCGGTTTGAATGGCGGCTTTGGCGGGGACGGGGACGATGATGAGGGGGATGCCGAGTTCGTCGAGCTGGCTTTTCAGGAGCCGCAGCGCGGGCAGGGGGTCGGCATTGGCTGGTTCAGGCGGCGTGGCGGGATTGATCCAGTCGGTGCCGCGGGCGAGGTGGCGGAGTTCGGAGGCGAGAAAGAGCCAGCCGTCCTCTCCGGCGATGACCCGGGCTTCGGGATTCGCTTCGAGCAGTTCGCTCGCGCGTGCGGCCAGCGGCTCGTCGGCGTGTAGGTTGACGGTGAAGAGGGCGGTGAGGAGAAGAAGGGTGTGTTTCATGGCTGATAGCTTTCGATCCAGAAGGGTTCGACGAGTAGAAGATCGGGGTTGTCGAGCACGCTGACATTGAGCCCCCCGAATTCATCTTCGACATCCATAAAGGGGATAAGGTTCAAAGAAATGACCATGCCGGGGCGGAGGCGGGCGGCGTCGGTGAGGGTGTGGTTCCGCATGCTGAGGACGCGGGCGACGGTTTGGCCGCCGGTGACGGCGCCGTCCGCGCTTTGGAGATTGGTCAGGTGCAGGGTGATGACATGATCGGCATAGGGCACCTGTCCGGGGCGGGGGAAACTGCTGATTTCGGCGATGCGGGCGGTGCCGGTGAAAGGCTCAAAGCCGTCGATGAGCGGGGCGTCGTCCGGGGTTTCGGACGGCGCGGGGCGTTCCCGCGCGGCTTCGGGCAGTTGGATGAGGGACCAGTCGCCGAAACTGAGTTCGCGGGCGGCGAACTGCCAGACGACGATTTCGATGCCGTCGAGCCGGTTGGTGCCGCGGGCGAGGTCCTGCGCGAGCATCTTGCGGGTGGCGGAGGCTCCCGCGTCGTTTCGGCGCAGGGCGCGGACGGGTTCGCCGAGGGCGGCGCCGAGGTGTTCGGCGAGTCCGCCGCCCGCGCCCCAGCCCATGCCTTCGAGGCTGAAGATGTTGCTGAAGCTGTCGCCGAGGAGCAGCACCCGCTCGGGGGCGGCATTCTGTTCCACACGCTGATGGCGGACGGTTTCGGGCGCGATGAGGGTTTGTCCTTCGGGAAAGGAGAGCATCTCGGCGATGTCGCCGAAGTGGGTGATGTCGGATTCGATGATGTCGTACGGAACCGGATCGCGGGCGGAAAGAATTCCGAGGTCTTGGAGGCGTTCGGCGGTGAGGCGGGCGGCGGCGGACATGCCTTCGGGGGTCCAGTGGGTGTCGGTTTTCAGGTAGGGCAGTTCGCGGGCGTGCGCGGCGAGATCAACCGCCGGGATGCCTTCGGATTCGAGGGCTTCGAGGAAGGGCTGTTCAGAGGGGTTGCGCAGAGGGGGCGAAAGCGGGCGTGCCGAGAGGCTTTCGGGATGGATCTGAGGTTTGACGGGCGCGGGAACAACAACCAGGGTGATTCCGCGTTCGGCGAGCTGTTCTGAGAGGTCACGAATGGCGGCGAGAGGGGCTTGGACGTCAAACGCGGGGCCGGTGACGTGGTCGATATCGGGCTGAAACAGCATCCAGTCGCCGCGGCCGCGCACGGCCTGTCCGTTGCCGGAGCCGAGCCGCCAGAGCAGGGGCTGGAGGGTGTCGAGCAGGGCGGGGCGGAACCAGGCATCGTCTTCGAGGTCGTCCTCCCAGTTTTCCATGGCGGTGAGCAGGGCGCGGTTGGCGCGGAAAAGACGGGTGCCTTCGGCGTCGCGGTTCCAGGCGCGGACGGCGGGTTCGGGGATGCGGCTGAATTCGCGGAGCACTTTGGTTTTCAGAAAAAGCTGCGCGACGGTGCCGAGGAGGAACAGAACCGCCAGACCGGCAATCAGGGTCCATGCGCCGGCGGGCCGCAGGTCGGTGTGGCCGATTTCGCGTTTGGCCTGCGCTTCGCGTTCCGGAATGGGGATGGGATGTGCCATGGGTCGTTTGCTTAGAAAATGAAGTAGATGAAGGGGTTGAAGGCCTGAATGGTCATGTAGCCCGCCGAGGCGAAGAGGGCGAGAAGGGTGAGGGCGATTTTCCAGGCGGGGAGCTTGCGGGTCCAGTCCCAGGTTTGGGGGGCGAACCAGGTGATCAGGGCGGCGGCGGCCATGCTGAGAAGGAAATAGGGGCTGTAGAGCTGGCCGCCGACAAGGGCGGCGCGGTCGTCACCGCCGCCGCCGAAGAGGGTGGCGACCATGCGGAAGGCGTCGCGCACGGTGTTGGCGCGGAAGAAGATCCAGGCGACACAGACGATGAAGAAGGTGACCGTTTTGCCGAGCAGGCGGGGGAGGTTGGGCTTGAAGGCGCGTTCGAGGGCGAGAAAAACGCCGTGGATGCCGCCCCAGACGACGAAGGTCCAGGCGGCGCCGTGCCAGAGGCCGCCGATGAGCATGACCAGGGCGAGGTTGATGTAGGTGCGGTGAACGCCGCGCCGGTTGCCGCCGAGGGGGATGTAGAGGTATTCGCGCAGCCAGGTGGAGAGGGAGATGTGCCAGCGGCGCCAGAATTCGGTGATGGAGGCGGCGTGGTAGGGGGAGTCGAAGTTTTTGGGAAAGACAAAGCCGATCATGAGGCCGAGGCCGATGGCCATGTCGGTGTAGGCGCTGAAGTCGAAATAGATTTGGAAGGCGTAGGCGAGGGTGCCATACCAGGCGTCGGTTGTGGAGACGGCCCCGGCGTTGAAAACGAGGTCGGCGATGTTGCCGGCGGGATTGGCGAGCCAGATTTTCTTGGTCATGCCGAGGGCGAAAAAGGCGACGCCGCGCGCGAATTTCTCCGGAGTGTGGGAGCGGGTGATGATCTGGTCGGCGACTTCCTGGAAGCGGATGATGGGTCCGGCCACCAACTGGGGGAAGAGGGAGACGTAGCAGGAGAAATCGACAAATTTTCGGATGGCTTTGGCTTCGCCGCGGTAGCAGTCGATGGAATAACTCATGGACTGGAAGGTGTAGAAGCTGATGCCCAGGGGGAGGACGACATTGAGGGTGCGTTCGAAGAGCGGGGCGGCGGCGCCGAAGAGGAGGGCGAGTTCGTTGACGGAGTCGACGAAAAAGTTGAAGTATTTGAAGAAACCGAGAAGGGAGAGGTTGGTGAGAATGGAGACGATGAGAGCGGTGCGCTGGGAGCGGGTGCGCGGGGCGCCGATATCGAGGGCTTCGATTTCACCGTTCGGGCCGCGGGCGGGGGCGGCGATGACCAGACCGCAGATGTAGTCCACCACGGTGGAGAAAAACATGAGAAAGACAAACAGGGGGTTGGCCCAGCCATAGAAAAAGTAGCTGAGGAGGGTCAGGAACAGCGTCCGCCCTTTGGACGGGCAGGCGTAGTAGCCAAGCAGCACGATCGGCAGAAACCAGAAAAGAAAAAGATGTGAGCTGAAAACCATGGGAAAATAATCTGAAAGATGTGTTTCGTGTTATGCGTAAAGAATTGCAGAAAAATCGCAAACTAAAAATACACGGGCGTTTTCCCGTAATCAGAACCCGCCTGGGATGAACCTTGGATCTTGACAAAGCTGATGGGTTTTTCGATGCCGTGGAACTGATCGAGTTCATTGGCGTGAAAGATGTCATAGACCATGCCCCCCCCCTGGCCGCAGAACGTTTGCCGTCCTGAAGCAGGGGGAACCCCGGGTGCAGAGTGTTCCGCAGTGAACGCAGGGACGGCCATGAAGAGAGGCATCTGAGGAATCTGTCATATTGAAGTATTCACTGACAAATAGATTGTGCGGAATTTTCAGCTTTAAGGTGGCTCGAAATCTGCTCTTTCCTTTTTGCGCTTAAAAGTCGCATCACCTCTTGACCTCCTATGAGTCTTGTGTTTTCTTATAGGTATAACAGGAATCCACGTGCTTTGCCATTCGTCATGCTTACCCGGAGAGAACCATGTTTTTATTAAGTCCCTTTGCCCGACGTGTTCAGGCCTCCTTTCTGAGCATTCTTTTGTTTGCAGCCACACTGTTCCCATCCGCAGTCATTCTCGCGGCCGAACCCTTTTCGGAGATGAGCCCGGATCAGCAAATGGAAACAATGGAGGAATTTTTCCGGGCGGCCCGGGCCTACCGGGACACGCTGAGCGGTGAGGGGTACGATCCTGCCGGGCTGGTGCGCAGGATTGGGAATGATCCTCAAGTCCTTTTGGACTGGGTCATGGAAAATACCGTCGAAGTTCTGTACGAGGGGCGGCTGCGTTCTCCCTCCGCCGTTATGATGGATGGCACCGGAAATTCTCTGGACCGTGCTGTTTTTCTGGCCAGGCTTTTGGAATTGGGCGGCCATCAGGTTAAGCTGGCCTCCGCCGAAGTGGAACCGGTCCCGTTCAGCGGCGGTGTCCCTCTTCGTGATGCGTGGCTTCCACCGGTTCAGGCAATTCCTGACGATGCCGAAGACCTCGACGGGCTGGCCCAACTGAGCGAAATGACCAGCATGTTTGAGCGGCGTATGGAAAGGATTGCCGCACGGATGGACACACAAATCCCCGTTTTGCACGCCTGGCTTGAGACGGTCGAATCCCCGCGGGAGTCTCCGCGTTTCACGCCGGCCAGGATCTGGTGGGTGGTTGTCGGAAACAACGGCGAAGAGAGGATCCTCAACCCGGCCGGGGGGGAGGTTCCGAATCCCGACACAGAAGTGCGTGTTGAGGATTTGGATGATGCGCTGTATCAGCGGGTCACGTTTGAAGTCCGGGTTGAACGCCGGGATGAAAATGGATTTCACACCGAGACCGCACTGGAGCACACGCTGCGTCCGGCGGATTATACCCACGCACATTTTGAGATTGGGCTGATGAGCGACGATTTAAATTTGAGTTTGGAAAGGATGCGTGAGCTTGAAGACGATTATTTTCATGAAGTCATGCGGCAAATGAAAGAAAGCTCCAACTGGATTCCTTTTCTTGAAATCGGAAATGATTTGATCATACAGATGGGGTTCGATGACAAAGGTGTTCTGAATGATAATCATTTGCAAAGCGCCACTGGACGGGCGGTCACCCGGGCGACCGGTGCGCTGGGGGGCATCGGGCTCAGAGGCGCAGACCGCCGCCCGCAGAGTCTCCTGACCGGAGTGGATCTGGTGTTTCAATGGGAGCATCCGGGCGGAGAGGTGCGCAGGGAGGTCCGGCGGGTTTACGATGTTTTTCCGGACGACCCGGCCAGGCAACAGTCCCATGCGGAAGGGATGGAACTGAGCGACGAAGATAAAATCGTGCGCGGAATGGCCCTGAGCCGTCAGTCCAGCGTGTTAATGCAAACGGGTTTCATGGAGCGTGAATTCTCTTCCGCCCGGCAGCTGGATCATCTGCTGGCCAGCCGGCCCGCCATGCTGGGGGCCCTGCATTTTGAAGCCGGAAACAACACGGCTCAAGTCCAGGCCTCGTTGGAAAACTTAAATGTTTTTCCCGAGGAATTATATGACTGGGCCACCACCCGCGCGGAATTCAATCCCTTCATGAATGAGATTTTTTTAGCAGAGGCGAATCTTGTTGCCTGGCATACGCAGCCAATGCCTGGTGAGGAGGGGGAAACGTATCTCCGCACCGGTATAGATATTCTCGGCAACCGTTTGAAATCCACGGACGGGGAAACCGAACCGGTGTTTATGCAGGGGATGGTGGACGCACTGGTGGAATCTGTGATTGTGGAAATGCGAAATCCGGACATGGTCAGCACCTCCCTGTTAATGGAGCGAACCGGAGCGGATGCCTGGATTGCCCTTGGATCGCGCGGGGATCTCGAGGCGCATTCGTTTTCGCCAAGAATTCAGCATCAACTGGTAAAAGCCCTTGAACAGGGTTTGGTGCTGATGATCCCGGATTCACTGGGCGGTCTCCCGTATGAAGAAACGGCATGGTGGGAACTCAATCCCGAAACCGGAGAAATTATGGGCCGGATCGGAGAGGAGGGGTGGGGCGGCGGAGCAGCCATGTACGGCGCGAAAGTCGTTCTAATTGGAGCAAAACTGGTTGCCCTTCTGGCCTCAATGTATGTGTGTCATCAAAATATGTCCGCTGCATGTTTTATTTGTAACTATGTTGGGGCTCTCCTGCTGGTCTTTGCCGCAATTTCCGGTCCGGGCGCTGCGGTGGGATTGCTGTTCGCCGGCGTTTACAGGACCGTTGGTTGTGGTCTCGCCATAGGATTGTCCTGAACGAGGAGGAGATGAAAATGAAAATACTCTTCCCCGCACTTTTCGTTGCCGCCTGCCTGAACGTTTATGCCGTGCCGCCGCTGGTGGTCACCTCGGATTTAGAAGGGCGTTTGCGTCCCTGCGCTGACTGTCCGGCGGCCACCGGGTATCCCGGTTTGGCCCGGATTGCCGCCGGGGTTTCGGCTTTGCGCGACCGGCATTCCGATCTTTTATTTGTCGATGCCGGGAATGCGCTGATGGGGAGCGACAGCACCGCCAGCCGCGGAGCTTTGGCGGCGGAGTTGCTGATGCGGATTCAGCCGGATGCTCTGAACATCAGTCACCGCGACTTCCGGTTCGGCGCGGAGCGTTTGCTGGAGGTGCTGGCGGAGAGCAGTCTTCCGGCCGTGTCTGCCAATGTGCGGGCGGCGGATGGAACTCAACTTTTTGAACCGTACCGAATCCTTCGGGATACAGTTGTTCTTGGTTTGACCGAAGTTCCCGCCGGTATGGCATTTCTTCCGCATTTAAGACAGCAGTTGGAAGGCGTGGAGATTCTGAATCCGACTGAAGCTCTCCGGTCTTTGGCACCCGATTTGCCGGGCAGCGGTTCGTTGGTGATCCTTTATTATGGTGGCCGTCCCGGAGCAGAGGCCCTGGCAGCGACGGCACTGGAATTGTTTCCGGGACGTGAAATCCGCATGGCGCTGGCGGGTGCGGCCGAGGCGCGGTTTGACGGGGTGGACATGATTCCGGCGGACGTGAGCGGGAAAACCCTGGCGGTCAGCGGCGGGGCGGAGCCGGTGGAGGTGTCGGATCTTGAGCCGGATCCGGGGATGGCTGCGATGCTGTCAGACCGACTGAAACCCGCCGCGGATGAACCGGTTGAAGACGCCGCGGATTCAGCGCGGATCGATTTTTCAGCGGAGCGCACCGTGCTGGCGGCACCGGTGCGGGGATCCAACCGCGGATTTTCGGCGGCGGTGTTCGGGGTGGAGCGTCCGGCGGATCTGGGGGGACTGTCCCCGGCGGAGGACGCGCAGTGGCTGGTGCTGGATG
The DNA here is from genome assembly GCA_020831625.1 of Verrucomicrobiota bacterium. Taxonomy (GTDB): domain Bacteria; phylum Verrucomicrobiota; class Kiritimatiellia; order SS1-B-03-39; family UBA6053; genus PXAS01. The sequence continues at coordinate 17,488 of JAFIGD010000035.1, forward strand.
TGCAAATTGAAAATGATCAGGCGATTGATCTGATGCTGGAGCTGGACTACGAGGAGGCGCTGCTGCTGGGGCCGCTGCACCGTCAGTTGTTTGTGGTTGTGAATGGTATCCACGCGCGGCCCGCGGCGCGGCCGGAGGGAGATGTCGCGGGATTGTTTCCGAATACCTCGCGTCTGTTGCGGACGGGAGACGCTGTCCGGGGCAGAATTGCATTCGAAGTGCCGGAGGGGGAGGTCCATTCGCTTTCGCTGCATTATTATCATGATCTGTTTCCGCCGCTGCAGGTGGACATTGGCGGGGATGTGGCGCGGGAGGAAACGGACGCGCTGCATCATGGGGTGTCGGAGAATCAGATGGCGGTGTGGGTGACGGGGGTGGAGCGGCTGAATGAGATCGCGGGCGTCCCGGCGCCGGAGGGAATGGACTGGCTGGCGGTGGATCTTCTCGGCCAAGGCATGCGCATGGATGAGATTGACGCGCTGGCGGTTCAGCGGGGTGCGGACTTGAACGAAAAGGTCGGGAATGCCCGGGTGACCGATTACTTAAGGGCTGACGGACTCATCCAGCTGGTGGTGGACGGCGGGGATGTGTATGTGCGGGACGAACGGGTGTCGGTTTTGCCGATGAACCCGACGTTTCTGCCGGATGCGAAAACGGGCGGACGCATGGTGTTTCCGGTGCCGCGGGATGCGAAGGTGCTGGAGCTGGCGCTGGATTTTCCGGAGTACCGCGGTGCCGCGGGGGCGCGGTTTCCGGACGCGATCCGCTTTGTGCTGGAGGGGGATCCCGAAACGCTGCGTGCCTCTGAGGCGCTGGCGCGCATCGAGGATGATCCGTTGCCGCTGGAGATTTTGTCGGCGCGCTGGAGGGAGAATCCGGTGTCGCTGGAGGTGGAGGCGCAAATTCGGAATGTGAGCAACACCGGCGGGATGTATCAGGGGGTGCGGCGGGCGCGGCTGCGGATGCCGGATCAGTCTATTCTCAACGCCACTGCGACCCGTCTTCGCGGCGGGCTCTCCACGCCGGAAGAAATGTGGCTGCCGCCGGGCGGCGAGCCGCGGCGGATCTGGTTTGTGTTTGAGCCGGAGGAGACGGCGCGGCGGGTGGATTTCCATTACAACGGTGTGACCTCCGGGGGGACGGTGCCGCTGGATTTTGAGAACGGAACTGTGAGCGCCTCCGAGGTGGAGGTTGCGGAGGGTGAGGCCGGTGAAGCTCGGGAGGGACTGGCGCGGGTGACGGAGGCGGAAGAGGAGACGGCGACGGGCGTGCGGACAGAAGTGCACCGTCCGACGCCAAGCCGGCCACCGGTGGATTTTCCTCTTTCGAAACTGGCGGAAGATCCGGAGGCCGAGCCGCCGGAAAACCCCATCGTTTTGAATTTGACGGGACGAAACGAGCGGATTGAGGTGGAGATGCCGCACGCGTTTTTGTTTGAGTCCATTCACGGGAGTGCTGTGGAGGACGACAAGCTGATGTTGGGCGTTCAGGTGCGGGTTCAGCGGCGCGGGGATACCGATGCGGGAAGGGATGAGCAGTATGTGCAGCGGAACTGGGAAGAGACGATTTTCGCGGTGGATGGCCGGGGATATTTGATTCCGGCGGAGAGGGTGCGGCGGGATCCGTTGTCGATGTCCGGCGGAATCCGCCTGCAGCGGACGGGTGAACCCGGGGAGGGCTTGCTGTATTTTCCGATCCCGGCAGAGAATCTGGGTCATGTGGAGTTGCTGTGGATGGACGCGGAATACGGTCACATGCGCTTTCCGGTGTTTCCGGTCGGGGAGACGGTTCCAGAGCCGGATCCGTTGCTTGCGGGAACGAATCCGGTGGCCTCGGTGCAGGTGCACGGTTTCGGGCCGGCGGAGACATTTGAAGGCCGCGAGGCTTCTGAGGGGCAGTGGCTGGTGCTGGATCTTCGCGGGCGGAATTTGCGGCCTCCGATGGGAAATCATGTGGATGCGGCGCCGTTGTTTCCGCGCGGGTGGAGCGATCGGCTTTTCCTGGTGCTGGACGGACGTCATATGTTCTCGGTGCCCCTGCGGGGCACCGATCTTCCGGAGAACTGGATGTTTATGCCGCAGCGGCATTCCGGAGGCCGGGTGGCGTTTTCGCTGCCGGAGGGCGCGTGGGAGGCCGCGCAGTCGGCGGAACTCATCTTCGGTTTCGGCCCGCACACGACCGGTCCCGGCGAACGCCTGCGGGTGCCCGATCTGATTCGGATTCCGCTCAAAGGCACGCCCCCGCCGCCGGTGCCGCCGGAGGAGATTCTGGTTGAGGATTCTGATTCTGACCTGAGGATGCGGGTCACCGGTTTTGATCAGCCGGAACTTGTCCCGGGTTCCCGTTCCGCTTCGATCTGGTTCACGGTGGATTTTGAGTTGGAGGCGCTTCACCCGGAAGGTGTGACCGTGGATCCGCAACACCGCTTCCGGCTTTTTTCGGCAAATGGAAACGCATATCGGTTGGCCTATTTGTTTTGGGGAGAGAAAAATCAGATCTCCAGTCGCGGGGATCAGTCCCGCTGGCTGCCCCCGGGGGTTTCTCTGCCGCTGCGGATGGTTTGGCGGGTGCCGGCGGAGGAGCAGGCGGATTTACGTTTGCTTCACGCCGGGGTCTGGACCTATGCGATGCATCCGATTGGTCCGAAAACGGATGATGCAGGCACGGCCGGCTTTGACCCGGCATTTTCGGGTCACGGGATTCGTTTGTGGGATCATGGACTGGAGCCCAAGGGGATTGAAGGGGTGGGGTTGACGCCCGAAGAGGTGAACGGAGCGATTGACCGGGGGCGCGAGTTTCTTTGGGAGCGGCTGCAGAGCAATTATGTAAGACGGGATCGTTTAAGCGGCCGCCGGTTTATGATTATTTCGATCTATGCCCTGGTGAATGTGGATGCTCACCGGATTTATCCTGAGTTTGACGCGCTGGTCCGGGAGTATCTGCACCGGGTGAATCCGAATGATTTGCAGGTGTATGAGATTGGACTGCTGGCAATGATCATCCGGGCGTACGGCGACCCGGAGTTTCACGGCAAGCTGGAGCAGGTGGCCCGCTGGCTGGTGGAGGCGCAGGGCGAAGAGGGCACCTGGCATTACAGCGCGGACGTGCCGGAGCATTTTTTTCCCTCTCTTGCGCTGGAGGAGCCCGAAGCTGCCGGTCCGTTTCAGATTGAAGGCGGTGAGCCGCCCCCCGAGAAGGATGAACGGGATCCGGAGGATGAAATGCACCGCACGATTTCGTTTCGGCGGGGACAGGACGGCGACAATTCGACCACACAGTTCGCGGTGCTGGGCCTATGGTCGATCGCCCGGGCGGGGCTGAAGCTCGATCCGGACATTTGGGAGCGGACGCTGATGCGGGCCGCCTTGAATCAGAGTCTGGAGGGCGGCGATGATCTCGGCGGCTTCAGTTACCGGGGAATGGCCCGAAGCACCTACGGCTCCATGACGGCGGCGGGGTTAAGCACCATCGCGCTGGCCATGCGGCATCTGGACACCGAGGCGGATGTGCGCCATCATCCGCGAATGCTGAACGCGCTCGGCTGGCTGGCGAATCAATTCAGCGTGAGCGATCATCCCGGCCGCACTGGATACAATTATTACTACCTCTACTCGGTGGAGCGGGTGGGTCAGATTCTCGGAACGGAGTTTATTGGGGAACATGAATGGTATCCTTTGGGGGCGAGGCATTTGGTGGATACCCAGTCCGCGGACGGAAGCTGGCCCACGCGCAGCGGGGAGGGCAGCTCGATGCTGACGACCGCGTATGCCCTGTTATTTTTGATCCGGGCGACGCCGGCGATGGACGAGGAGATTGTACCGGAACCGGAGCCGGAGGGCCCGGGGCGGCTTACGACCTCCTTCACATCTCCTCCTCCTCCTCCGCGATTGTATTTGATTTTCGACGCGTCCGGCTCGATGCGGGCTCCGATTGACGGCAAAATGAAGTTTGATATTGCGCGGGACGCTGTTCGCGATTTGGTGGAGGTGCTTCCGGATGGCGTGGAATTCGCGTTGCGGGTTTACGGGCACCGCCGCAATGCGCTGCACGAAGAGGCAAATTTGGATTCGGCACTGGAGATGCCGTTTACACCATTGGACCGTGAACGGATCAATGCAACGCTTGACCGGCTGCGTCCGGTGGGCCGCACCCCGCTGGCGTACAGTCTGGATGAAGCGTTGAAAGATATCGGGGGGGGGCGCGGTCGGGAAACGCTGGTGTTGCTGTTGACGGACGGCGGGGACGACACACGCTCTAATCCGGTCGCCTCCGCCCAGGCGTTTGCCGGACTGGACGCGGTGGAGTTTCATATTTTGGGATTTGATATTAATCGCCCGAACTGGACACGGCAGTTGACGCAAATGGCCGAGGCCGCGGGCGGGCGGTATCAACCGGTCGCCGAGGCGTCGGAACTGGCCCGGGATTTGCAGGCGATGGTTTCCCCTCCGGCCCCGACCTTTCAATTACGCGCGGTGTCCGGTGATGTTGTTGCTGAAGGCCGGTTTGGGGAGGAAATCCCGAATCTTGATCCCGGGGAATATCTGTTGCAAACGCGGTTACCCTCCGGTGTTCAGGAAACCCGGCTCTGGGTGCGTCCCGGGAGGACAACATCGTTGTCCTTCAACTGGCAGGAGGCTCTTCGTCCATGAGGGCGTATTTCGACTTTCCTGAACGCGTGATCTGTTGAGATTACCGCTTGACCCCGCAAAGATACGCTTTAGTCTGTTCCTTAACGCATAACCCAATAAACCCATAGGATTCCATATGAAAACAAAGACATCATCGCTTCTTGCAGTCTTCGGACTTTCCCTTTTAGTTGTCGGCTGTCAGGCTCCGGGCCCCACAAGCTCCGCCAGCCAGTCCCAAATGACAAATCAAGTGGGGCAATACCCCGCGCCGCCCTCGGGGATTCAGCGCGTCCGCGTGGGCGTGCCCATGTTTCAGGTGGACACCCGCCAGGGTGCGGTCGAGGGGATGAATGTGGTGGCGGCGGATCAGGCGACCACCCTGTTGATGAACACGGGCCGTTTCGGTGTGATCGAGCGCTCCCAGCTTGAACAGCTTTTGAAGGAGCAGGAACTTGAGGGGATTGTCCGCTGGGACGAGATGGCGGAGATGGGAGAGGTCCGCGGCGTGGATTATCTGCTGATCGGCCGGGTGACCAGTTTCCGGGTTCAGGCTTCCCAGAGTTCCAGCAACTTCGGAATCGGGCGCACCCAGATTCCCTTTGGCGGGGCGCTGGGCGCGTTTGATTTCAGCAACCGGAATTCGCGCATTGATGTCGAATGCGGCATTGACCTGCGGCTGGTGGATCCCAGCACCGGTGAAATTGTCTCCGCGCAGTTTTCCGAGTACACCCGGACCGACAGCATTGGCGGATTCAATGTTCAGGTGCTCGGGGTTTCAACGGGCGCGGACGCCAACCTGCAGCTTCAGGAAGGCGATGAGGGACGGATTCTGCGCCTCGCCATTGACGACGCCATTTACAAGATGCTGCCGCAGGTGGACAATTATCTGCTGACACGCACTCCGGCGGAATAACCGCCTTTCGCATCGTTTTGAGCGCATACTTCAGGACAACCCGCAGGCTTCAAGGACCTGACGGGTTGTCCTGAAGTGCGTTTTGGCGATCTGTTCGAGGATGTCGGGGCCCTTTTGTTTGACGAGGGTCTCGGCGGTGGGCCGGACATGGGTGGCACCTTTGGGGAGCGGGGCTCCGGCTAGATCGGAGAGGGTTTTCATGGCGTCGACAAAGCCGGAGCGGGCGAGAATCGAGGCGGCGGCCACGGCGGGATCGGATTCCGCTTTGTGGCGCTGAATCAGCTCGATCTTTTTCCCCCGGGTTTTCAGGGCGTTTTTGATTTGGTGCTCGGGACCGAACTGGTCGGCGACCGCCTGGGTGATGTCGGGAAAGCGGGTGAGGAGTTCCTCGAGCACGGAGGCGTGACCCCAGGCGAGGAGCCGGTTGACGGTTCCCATGCGTTTGACGAGCCGGTTGTAGGTTTCGGGCATGAGGGTGATGACTTTGCACTGCCGCGGAGCGCGGGCGTGCAGGGCGTGCGCGATTTTCTGAATCTGGACGTCGTTTTTGATTTGTTTACTGTCTTTGACCCCGAGATCGCGGAGGAGCGGCTCGATGTCGGGGGTCAGGAGAAATCCGGCGACGACCAGCGGACCGAAGAAATCGCCTTTGCCGCTTTCGTCGATCCCGATCCGCGGGGGGAGCGTTTTGCCGTCATCGGATTGCGCGGGCGCGTTCAGCAGAGCCTCGAGAATGAAGGGCTCGAAAATGAATTCCACCCATTCGGCGGTGTTTTTGCCCTGCACCACAAGCTTTCCGCTTTCGTACAGAACAAGATTGAGGCCCTCTTTTTTTCCGGCGATGACGGCGTGGGCGACATCGCGGAGTTCGTAATGATCCTCCCGAAGGTGGCGAATGAGGCGGTCTTGCGCCCCGGCGGACATTTTTTGGGTGAAGGTTGTCATAGAGGTTGTCATGGTGCGGGTTTTGCCGAAGTTGCAGGGGAAAGGCAATGCAGAAGACAACCTTTTCACCCCGGTTCTGATAAACGGATAAAAAAAAGACGATAAATCGGCTTGACCATATCCTATTTATGCTTATGTTGGATGCGTGATCGGAACATTGGTTGTGTTCTGATTGTTTCATGTTTCTCCTGTCCTTGTGTTGTTGCACTTGTGTTGTTGCACCAGTGTGTTGTTGCACCGGGCGGGCTTCGCGGAGGAGACGCGGGGTCCGCCCATTTTTTTTGGCGTAAATGACATTTGACGGGAGGCGGGGAGTCTGTCATCGTGGTCTCAATCACGGAAAGGATTTGAAAACCATTATGGCAAAAAAAACTGTTGAATACGCGGAGGATATCCAGAGGCTGGTGGATGCGAATCATTTTAATCCATACGGGGTTCTCGGACCGCAGCCGGTTAAAGAAGGCCGTGTGGAGAAGGGGTGCCGGATCCGGACGTTTCAACCGCATGCCAAATCGGTGACGGTGCTCGCGGGTGAAGCCCGGCATGAGATGGAGCGGGTTCATCCGCACGGGGTTTTCGAGGTGACGCTGGAAGAGGCCCCGGTTCGGTATCATTATGAAATGGACGACCGCGAGCACGGTCTTCGGGAACTCGAGGATCCGTATGCGTACCGGGTTTCGATTCCGGACACGGATTTGTATTTGTTCGGAGAAGGGACGCACTACCGGACCTTTGACAAGATGGGTGCGCATGTGATTGAACTTGACGGAGTCTCCGGGGTGCGGTTCACGGTTTGGGCCCCGAACGCGGAGCGGGTGAGTGTGATCGGTGATTTCAACCGCTGGGACGGCCGGACCCATCCCATGCAGAATTTGGGGGCCTCGGGCATTTGGACGGTGTTTCTGCCGGGGATGGGGCTGGGGGACCTGTATAAATTCGAGATCCGGGGGAAAGACGGGTTTCTGGCGCATAAGTCGGACCCCTACGCGTTCAGCGGGGAACTTCGCCCGCGGACGGCATCGCGGGTGTGGGATATTCACGCGTATGAGTGGAAGGACGACGAATGGATGAAAGCCCGCCGGGAACAGGAGGATTTTTTAAACCGTCCGGTTTCGGTGTATGAGTGTCATTTGGGCTCCTGGAAACGGGTCACGGATGAGGGTGACCGCTTTTTGACCTATCGCGAACTGGCCGACGACCTGTTGCATTATGTGAAAGAGCTGGGATTCACTCACATTGAGCTGATGCCGGTGACCGAGCATCCTTTTGACGGATCGTGGGGGTATCAGACCCTGGGCTATTACGCGGTGACCTCCCGTTTCGGCACGCCGGACGATTTCAAATTTTTCGTGGACCGCTGTCATCAGGAGGGGATCGGCGTGATTCTCGACTGGGTGCCGGCGCATTTCCCGAAGGACCCGCATGGTCTGGCATATTTTGACGGATCGCATTTGTATGAGCATTCCGATCCGCGCAAGGGCGAGCACATGGACTGGGGGACGCTGATTTTCAACTACGACCGCAACGAGGTCCGGACCTTCCTGCTGAGTTCGGCGATGTTCTGGGCGGATGTGTATCACCTTGACGGAATCCGGGTGGACGCGGTGGCCAGCATGCTGTATCTGGACTACAGCCGCAATGCCGGTGAGTGGGTGCCCAACGAGTTCGGCGGCCGTGAGAACCTGGGCGCGGTGTCGTTTCTGAAACAGTTTAATGAGATTGTTCACCGGGAATATCCCGGATTTCTGACCTTCGCCGAGGAATCCACCGCCTGGCCGATGGTGAGCCGTCCGGTGTATCTGGGCGGGCTGGGTTTCGGGCTGAAGTGGAACATGGGCTGGATGAACGACACCCTGGAGTACATTCAGAAAGAGGCGATTCACCGCAAGTATCATCACGGCGAAATCACCTTCTCGCTGATTTACGCCTTTAATGAGAATTTTATTCTGCCGTTTTCGCACGATGAAGTGGTGCACGGCAAGAAGAGCATGCTGGACAAGATGCCGGGCGATTTCTGGCAGAAATTCGCGAACTTACGGCTGTTGTACACCTATATGTGGACGCATCCGGGCAAAAAACTTTTGTTTATGGGCTCGGAATTCGGTCAGTGGTCCGAATGGAACAGCAACGCGCAGTTGGAATGGCAGTTAACCCGGTTTGAGCCGCATCACACCCTGCGGAATCTGGTGCGGGATTTGAACCGTCTGCATCAGGAGATTCCCGCGCTGTATGAACTGGATTTTTCCGGAGAAGGGTTTGAGTGGATTGATCTGCACGACAGTGAGCAGAGTATTCTCTGTTATCTGCGCAAAGGCAAAAACCCCAAGGATATTGTGGTGGTGGGCCTGAATTTCACGCCGGTGGTTCGTGAGAATTACCGGATGGGTGTGCCGTCTCCGGGATTTTACCGGGAGATTTTAAACAGCGATTCCGAGGTCTACGGCGGCAGCAATCAGGGCAACGCCGGCGGCGTGCAAAGTGAAGCCACGCCGTGGATGGGCCGTCCGCATTCGGTCAAGGTCACCCTGCCTCCGCTGGGGGCGGTGCTGTTGCGTCTGGAGTCGTAAGACACCTCGCGTTGTACAAACTGCTGAAAGTGGTGTATCCTCAAGAATATGACACGAGTAACCGTTTTTTTGAAGGTTTTGCTTTTGCTGGCCTGGTTCGGGAGTGTGGGATGGTTGATCCGTTACGAGGCGTTTCCCCACTGGTTTGAGGATACGGTGCAGGGGTACCGGACATTAACGCGGGACATGCCCGCCGTGCGGGACAGCTGGATGAAAATTTACTCGGGGGACGTGCATGTGGGATATGCGAATTCCACGGTGGAGCTGGAGGAGGTGGACGGGCGGGAGGATTTGGTGTTGAAATCACAGTTTCAACTGATGGTGGAGATGCCGGACGCGATCACCCCGCTGCGGGTCTCCAGCGCGGTGCATATCCGGAATCAGCATCAGTTGTCGCATTTTGACGTTCAGTTTCACTTTCAGCGGATGCAGGGGCATGTGGAGGGGCACCGAACCGAGGGCGATTTGTTTGATGTGGAGCTTAGCGCGGGAAACGCGCAGATGCGTCGCCGGGTGACGATTCCCCCGGATGTGGTGCTGAACAGTCCGTTTGCGGAAGCCGCGATGCGGAATTTGCGGCCGGGTCAGCAGGTGCGGATGCGGACCCTGGATCCGCTTTCGCTGAGCGGGGAAACCCGGGAGTTGGTGCTGAGGGGCGAGGGAGAGGAGACCTTGACCCTGCGGAACGGACGTGAGCATCAGGCCCGGCGGATGACCATGACGATGGGGGATATAACCCTGAATGTGTGGATCAATGAGCACGGCATGGTGCTGAAACAGGAAACACCGTTCGGACTGACGATGGAGGTGGGGGAGGTGAGCGAGGCCATCCGGATTCCGGAGGAGAACGCGCTGAATTTGTTGGAACTTCTGGGACAGCCGGGATTGGTCCCGCTGCAAAGCTTATGATTAAACTGGAGCATCTACAAAAAAAATACGGCAATGTTCAGGCGGTGAATGATTTGTGTCTGGCGGTTCCTGAGGGCGAACTTTTCTGCTTTCTGGGTCCCAACGGCGCGGGCAAAACCACCAGTATTAAAATGATGACCGGGCTGGTGCGTCCGGATTCCGGACAGATCACGCTTGCGGGAATTGACGCGCTGAAAGATCCGGTGGCGGCCCGCAAGGCGCTGGGATATATTCCGGATATGCCGTTTCTGTATGAGCGGTTGACCGCCATGGAGTTTCTGTATTTCACCGGGGACCTGTATCATATGCCGAGGGAGGAGGTCCGCGAAAAAGCACCGCGTCAGCTGGAAATTTTCGGACTGCTGGACCGGGCGCACACGCTCACCAAGGATTTGTCGCACGGGATGCGGCAGCGGGTGATTTATGCGGCGACGCTGATGCATGAGCCAAAGGTGCTGCTGGTGGATGAGCCGTTCATTGGACTCGATCCGCACAGCATCCGGCTGATCAAGGATTTGCTGCGGGAGCACACCCGGCGGGGCATGACGGTGCTGATGACCACCCATATTCTGGCGATCGCCGAAGAGATCGGCGACCGGATCGGCATTATCGACCAGGGAAAACTGGTGGCATGCGGAACCCTTTCTGAACTGCACGCGGCCTCGGAACGAACGGAGCGGCTGGAGGATTTGTTCCTGCGGCTGACCATGCACTGAGGGGGAATGATGCGACCGGCCCTGCTTTTAATTCGAAACCATCTTTACGAACTCCGTCACGCGGTGCAGCACGTTCACGAACAGCCTTCGCTGAAGGTTCTGGTGATCGGCACGTTCATGACCTCCTGGCTGTTCGGGCTGAGCTGGCTGTTTTATGAGGCGTTTGATTTTATGTACCGGCTGGGCGGAGTGGCGTTTTATTTGATTCCGCGGATGTTCACGCTTTTTTTCATGGGACTGGGGGGGATGCTGATGCTGTCGGGGGCGGTTTCGGGATACGGCAATCTGTATCAATCGGCGGAAACCCGGCGGCTGCTGACCTGGCCGGTGCCGATGCGGGATCTGTTTTATTTTAAGACCCTGCAAACCATGCTGATGAGCAGCTGGGCGTTTTTCTTTATCATAGTTCCGTTTATCGGCGCGTTCGGGATTTATCGGCAGTGGTCCTGGACCATGCTTTTCTGGGCCATCGCCTATTCGCTGCCGTTTGTGATGGTTTTTTCCGGGCTGGGCATTCTGGTGATGCTGCTGTTTCAGGGGGTGCTGTCGGTTCTGAGCCGGATGCTTGGCCGGTGGCGGAACCGGTTTTTATGGCTGGCCGCTTTTGCGGCGCTGGTCCGGATGGTTTTCGGGGCTCTGGCGTATTTGGAGCAGGTGCGGGTGCAGCGCAGCGACGAGTTTGTGGTGATGGTGCGAATGGTGCCGGGTCTGAGCCTGGCGTCGAATCCGCTGTTGCCGAACTGGTGGATGGCGCAGGGCGTGCTGGGCATGGCGGCCGGCGACACGCAACGAGCGCTCCTCTTTCTGGTGCTGCTGGTGAGTTCGGTGGGGGTGCTGTCGATGGTTGTGGCCCGGGTGGGGGGCTGGCTTTACCCGGCGAGTATGCAGCGCCATTTGACCGCCGCGAGCGACCTGGCGACCCGCGCTTCGCCTCTCTCGCGCGCGGTGCAGTGGAGCCTGTCCGGCGGCGGCGCGGTGCGGGCGTACCTGTTCAAGGATCTGCTGATCTTTCTGCGGGACCCCTCGCAATGGACCCAATTCCTCATCTTTTTCGGTCTTTTGGGGTTATATTTCTTCAATTTGGGATCTCTGGGATACGATCAGTTGGATCCGACCTGGGCCAATTTAATCTCTTTTCTGAACATGTTCAGTCTTTCGGCAGTGATGAGTTCGCTGAGTTCCCGCTTTGTCTATCCGCAGCTGAGCCAGGAGGGACGGATGCTGTGGATGGTGGGACTGGCGCCTCAGAGTCTTTCGCGGCTGATGCTGATTAAGTTTTTGCTGGCGGGCGTCAGTTTGATCGCCATCAGTCTGACTCTGTCGGGTCTTTCCAACAGCATGTTGAACGTCCCGGAGTTCAGCCGGCGGCTCACCCTGGTGCTGATGCCGAGTGTGTCGCTGGCGCTGGCGGGGATGGCCACGGGTCTGGGGGCGGTGTTCATGGATATCGAGGCCAAAACCCCCACACAGATTTTAAGCGGATACGGCGGAACCCTGAACCTGATTCTGACGCTGTTGACCGTGATCCTTCTGGTTCTGGTGCCCGGAATTGTATCCCATTTGATGACCGTGGGCTCGTTACCGTCTTCGGTTGCGGGGATCGCGTTACCGCTGACTGCGGTCTACATTGTCGTGATTTCGCTGCTTGCGGGCGGGTTGCCCCTGTGGATCGGGCACCGAACCCTGGTGCGGCGGGATTTCTAAGCCATCGTCTGCAGGAGGGTTTCGGTCACCTCGTAGAGGGTTTCCTCTCCCTGTCGGAGGCGGTCATATTCGGCGATCATGTAGTCCGCCATCCGGACGACTTCCTGATTGATCGAGCCCGCGATGTGGGAACTGAGATGAACATTGGGGAGGGTGTAGAATTCCGAACCCTTTTCCGGCGGTTCAGGGTAAGTGACATCCAGCAGGGCGGTGAGGTCGGGGCGTTCGCTGAGAACCTGAATGAGGTCTGCCTCCACCACCTGGGCGCCGCGGCCGGTGTTGATGAAGGTGGCGTCGGAACGCATTTTCGCAAACAGATCTCCATTGAGCATGCCTTTGGTCGCGGGAAGATTGGGTAGATGGTTGGAGACCACATAGGCGGTTTCAAACGCCTCCTCCAGCGTGGCGCGTCGGCAGTTGTGCGCGGTGAGCACTTCGTCGGTGACATAAGGGTCCACCACCATCACGTCCATGTGAAAAGGACGGAGAAGGTCCGCGAGCTTACGGCCGATCATGCCGAAACCGATCAGGGCGACCTTGTTATTGTAAATGCCCAGACCGGAATGTAGCTGTCCGCCGGTCCGCTCCTCCCAGGTGTCGCAGCCCCGGGTGTTTCGGAAATACCCTTTGCAACTGAGCAGAATCTGCGCCAGCGAAAATTCGGCCACCGGAATGGCGTTGGCGGCCCAGGCACTGAAAATTTTCACGCCGCATTTCAAAAAAGGACGTGCGAAACCCTGCACGGAACCGGCCGCGTAAAAAACCGCTTTCAATTCGGGGAGTTTGCGGATCTCCTCCTCGGATAGATCGGGCATGGACCAGGTGGAGAAAATATACTCCAGATCTTGAAGCCCTTCAAGGTGCTCACCGAAATTTGATTGACTGATCACGGTTGGATACAGCTCGCAGCGTTCCACAACCGCCGCGGATTGCGGCTCCCTGTACACATAGTCAAGATGGCGCTTATGGTTGAGAAAAAATGCGGCTTTTGGACGGTTCAAGTTCATATTTTTGTTCATTAGTCGTTTGAAGTCCTTCTGGCAATTGATAAAAGTCCTAAACCGCGTTTATTGAGTTGAATGTCAATCGTTTCCGAGGGTTTCACCCGATGGGTCTCCCCGGTTTCCAAGGTGATTTGACATGCGAGTGATGTGGTGACTTTCAGGATCCGGTTTCCGTTCTCATCGATCAGAATACCTGTGAATCCTTTTGGGGTGTTGAGGAGCCGCAGGCGGGAGCCGGGGCCGGGTTGCGCGAGTCGCACCGGGGCCTGGACGCTGTCGGGAAGCAGGGACTGAAACCAGGTCCGGGAGGCCGGGGCGGGGTCGATGAGGAAGCGGTGGAAAAACCAGGTCCGGATCCAGCGGGCGGAGCCGGCTCCGCAGTCATGGCGATGGAGCGGGCCGGTGTCGTCCGTTTCGGAATCGGTGATCACGCGGTATCCCCAGGGCGCGGGCGGATGTTGGTCGTTGGGCAGGACCCGGGCGTTTGCAAAGGCCTCCACATCCACCAGCGGAACTCCGAAGAGGGCCTTCCAATGCGGCTGACGTTCCAGGGCGAGGTGTCCGGTGGGCTGTTTCCATCCGACGGCGCCGTCGGCAATGAAGTGACCGCCGTTCCGGACAAACGGGATCAGGGTTTCGAGGGTGCCGTCGCTGAGCGCCTCCAGGCCGGGGGCGATGAGGACGGCGTTCCGGTTGTCGGGATCTTTTGTGAAGGCGGCGAGTCCGGACTCCTCGACATAGCCGGTTTCGATGCCCAGATCGGCCAGAAGCAGGGCTGCGCCGCAGGCGCTGTCGGCGGGGCGCATGCGGTTGCGCGGGTCGCGCGGATCGGGTTCATCCTGACGTTCGACCCAGGCCAGCCGTTCAGCGGCGTCGGAGCGCAGGATGTACACTGCGGGTTTGTAGGGGCGGCTGTCGCGGAACCAGTCCGCATGGCGTTCGAGGGCGCGGGCGACGCGGGTGGCGGCGCGGAGGCGGGGGGAGGGGGAGCCGTCGAGGCGGGTGAGATGCCATTCGCCGGCTTCGAATCCTTCATCGCGCCAGTTAAAACACCAGAAAATCGATGCCTTGGCGCCGGCGCCGATGCCTTCCCACAGCCAGCGCTCCACTTCGTCGGGGGCGGGGCAGTCGGCCGAATCGGCGGAGTGCAGGGTGGTGCCGCCCTGGAGTTCGGTGACCCAGAAGAGGCCGTCGGGGTGTGGCGTGGCGGAGCGCATGAGGTCGGCGAAGATTCCGAGTGAGCGGAGCCAGCGGTCCCGACCGAACCGGGTGGCGTGCCAGACGGGATGGGAGGAGCATCCGAGGAAATCGACGCAGGCGGCTTCGCGCCAGACGGACTGACCGGCGTGCTGGACATATCCGCCGAGGCCGTGGGGGTTGACGTGCACGGGGTGATTTGCGTCGTGCGTGCGCACATGATGCGCGATGCGGTGGAGGTGGGCGCACAGTTCGGAGACCGCGAATTCCTGCCAGTAGACTTTGTCCGCGAATCCGGAAAACTCCAAATCCACGGCCCCGTCCGTCCGTGCGGCCCCGATGTCATCAAACGACGCATAGGTTTGGAACAGGGTTCGGTTCAGGGCCGCCAGATCCCCGGCGAAGCGGGCCTCGAGGTAATCCCGGAATTTTCGGAGCGCGGCGGGGGTGCGGGGCGGGATTCTGGAGGCCTCATTCCAAAGGATCCACGAGTGCAGCGCGGGGTGGTCCGCCCAGTGGTTCACCACGGTTTCGATATAGTGTTCGCTTTGACGAATGAAATCCGGATCCTCCAGGTCCGCCACCGACTGGGGACCGCCGGTGCGCAGCGTCCAGCCCGGCGGCGAGACGGACATCAGGGTGGGAACCACTCCCATGCCGAGGGGTTCGGCGGTATCAAACACCGCGTCATAGGTGGTGAAATCCCATTTGCCGGGCGCGGGTTCGACATGATCCCACAGGATGAACAGACGGATCAGCTTCAAGCCCGCCCGGTGCATGGATTCAACCCAGGTCCTCGCCTCGTCCGTGGAAGTGGAATGATTGATAAAAAGCTGACTGCCGATGCAGGGATTGGAATAAAACATCGCCGGATTATAGGGTTTCAATTTCTAGGTTCAATGGTAATCTGAACCGCATGAAACATTGGTTCCCGAATGAAAATGACTTTGAAGAGGCGGTTGAGGCGCTCCGGCGCGGTCAGCTCATGGGCTGGCCGACGGAAACCGTGTACGGTCTGGCGGGAAACGCGCTGGACGCGGACGCGGTGGCCTCGATTTTCGAAGCGAAAGGCCGGCCGACGTTTGATCCGCTGATTGTGCATGCGGCGGATACGGCGGCGGCTTTCGCGCTGGCGGACTCTGTGCCGCCGGAGGCGCGGGATCTGGCGGAACGGTTCTGGCCGGGGCCGCTGACGCTGGTGCTGCCGCGGCGGCCGGATCTGCCGGATTTGTTGTCGGCGGGATTGAACACGCTGGCGGTGCGGGTGCCGTCGCATCCGGTCGCGCGCGAGGTGCTGGTCCGGAGTGGTCTGCCGCTGGCGGCGCCGAGTGCGAACCGGTTTGGACGGATCAGCCCCACCTGCGCGGAACATGTGCTCGAGGAAATGCGTGGTCAGCCCCGGGTTGCGGGCGTGATGGATGCCGGTCCCTGCGCGCTGGGGGTCGAATCGACGGTGGTCGGATTTCCAGGACGGGGAAGGGTGGTGGTGTACCGCACCGGCGGACTGCCGGTTGAAAAATTGCGCGGGGCGGTCCCGGCGCTGGAGGTCGTGGATGTCCGGCGCGCGGAGGACGATCCCGAACTGGCGGTCCGGGGAGAGCAGTCTCCCGGGATGCTGGCCCGGCACTACGCCCCCTCAACGCCGCTCCGGCTTTTGGAGGCGGGAGAGACCCCGGCGGTTTCGGTGGGACGCCGGGGCTGGCTTTGTTTTTCGGAACGGCCCGAAGTGGAGGGGCCGGTGGAGGTGCTCAGCAAACAGGGGGATTTGGCGGAGGCGGCGACCCGGCTGTTCGCCTGCCTGAGGCGGCTGGACGCGGCCGGAGTGGACGAGATTATCGCCTGGAAAGTGCCGAATCAGGGGCTGGGACGGGCGATCAACGACCGCCTCAGCCGGGCGGCGTTTTAGCCGTTTTTTCTTACGGCGCCTCCGCCCCGCCAATGCTGCGATTCATTCGTCACTCGTCATTCCCCCATTCGTCAGTCGTCATTCCCCCCATTCGTCACTCATCACACTTCTTTCTTGCCATGGGGGCGAGTGATGAATAGAGCGGGGAGGCGAAAGTTTTGCTGAGGCCCGGGTGGTGGAATGGCAGACACAGGGGACTTAAAATCCCCCGGCCGCAAGGCCGTGCGGGTTCGACTCCCGCCCCGGGTACCATTCGACCACCATTACAACTTGAATCCTTCGGCGGGATGTCTATAGATCAGGCATGAAACGTTCCGTCAAAATTTTATCGGGTTGTCTGATCTCTCTTCTGTTGGTCTGGGTGCTGTCTGTGGGGGCTGCGTTTCTGTTTCTGGACGGGGTGATGGATATCCTCTGGTACAATTCCCTGGGATATTTGCGGCTGTATTTCCTGAAGCTGGGTTACAAGTATTTGATCTTCGGGGGGGTGACGCTGCTGTTTTTCTCGGTGTTGTTCCTGAATTTCTGGGTGGCATCCCGGTATCTGGGCGTGAACGCCGAGGATGACGCGGCGGCGGTGGGCCGGTCGCAGCGCTTTATCCGCGGGTTTCGGAACGGTTCGCTGAAAGTATACACCCCGCTTTCGCTGCTGCTGGCGGTGGCGCTGGCCCTGCCGCTGTACCGTGAATGGGAAAAGGCGCTGCTGTTCTTCTTCGCCCCGGCGATGAACCTGCGCGACACTCTTTTCAGCCTTGATATCAGCTATTATCTTTTTTCCCTTCCGATTTTCAGTCTGCTGCAGGGGCGTTTGTTGCTGACGCTGGTGGTGATGTTCCTGGCGCTGGGCCTGCTGTATGTTGCGGAAATGCGGGTGCTGGAGCGTCAGGGGCAGGCGCTCTATTTCGGGGCCAAGCTGCATCTGTCGGTGGTGGTGATGCTGATTTTCATGGTGCTGGCCTGGGGTTATGTGCTGGAGGCGCATATGCTGCAGTACAGTATGAACAATTATCCGCTCTTTTACGGCCCGGGGTTTGCAGAACTGCGGGTGACTCTTCCGCTGATCTGGGCTTCGGGAGGGTTGACGCTGCTGCTGGCCGGTTCGCTTATTTTCTTTGTGCACGCCCACCGCGGACTGCCTGCGGTGATTGTATTCAGTGTGCTTACGCTGCTCGCCCAGGGCTTGCGGAACTGGGGTTTTCTGATTGACAGTGTGAACCAGTATCTGGTGAAACCCAACGAGCTGGAATATCAGTACCGTTTCATGTCGTCCTCGATTCAGGCCACCCTGGAGGCGTACGATCTTCAGAATGTGGAGCGCCGCGAGTATGAGCAGTTGCGCACCGATGAGCGGATTCCCGAACTGGGCGAGCGCACCGACATGGAGAATATTCCGCTCTGGGACTATGAACTGCTGGGCGATGTGTTCCAGGAGGTTCAGGTTATCCGTCCGTATTACCGCTTCAGCGATGTGGACACCGCCCGCTATGAGATTCAGGGTCAGTTGCACCAGGTGTATCTGGCCGGCCGCGAAATTCATTCCGAACAGCTTCCCGAACAGGCCCAGAACTGGATCAACCGTCATTTGAAATATACCCACGGGTTCGGCGCGGTGATGATTCCCGCCGCGCAGCGCGGGGAGGAGCGCATGCGCTGGTTCCTGCGCAACATGCCGGCGGAATCCGATGTGGGGCTTCACCTCGGCAATCCCTCGATTTATTACGGAACCGGAACCTACCCCTTCGCGATCGCGCCAAACAAGAGCCGCGAATTACATTATACCGGGCAGGAGGATGAAGTGCTCAGCGACTACACCGGCACCGGGGATGTGCGGCTGGGCGGACTCTTCCGCAAGCTTCTGTTCGCGGTGTACTTTCAGGACCGCCACATTTTCTTCACCCGCCAGAATCTGCCCGAAAGCCGGATGCTGTTCCGGCGCAACATCCGCGAGCGCATCGAAACGCTCACGCCGTTTCTCAAGCTCGACCGCGACCCGTATCTGGTGATTACCGATGAGCAGATGTTCTGGATTCAGGACGCCTACACCACCAGCAACTGGTACCCGAATTCGGATTCACATAAGGAGGACGCGTTCAACTACATCCGGAACTCGGTGAAGATCGTGGTGGACGCGTATAACGGGTCGGTGGATTATTATGTGTTTGAACCGGACTGTCCGATTGTGCGGGCGTATCAGCGGGCGTATCCGGGGGTGTTTAAGCCCAAAAGCGAGATGCCGGCGGAACTGATGGCCCAGGTGCGCTATCCCCGGGATTTGTTTGACATTCAGATGCATATGTACTCGCTGTATCATCAGGAGAACCCCGCCACGTTCTACAAAGGCGAGGACCGCATGGCGTTCGCGGAGATTCATCATCAGGACACGCTGATCCGGATGGAGCCGTACTATCTGACCCTCAATCTGATTGATTTTGATCAGCCGGAGTTTTTTCTTATCACTCCGATGCTCCCCATTAACCGCGACAACCTGCGGGCGCTGGCGCTGGCGGGCTGCGACGGGGAAAACTACGGGCGCATCATTCTCTACACTTTTCCGAAGGGAAGCCAGATTTTCGGACCCTCACAGATCAACGCGCTGATCGATCAGAACACCGAAATCGCCCAGCACATCACGTTGTGGAATCAGCAGGGGACAGAAGTGCGGCGGGGCAAAATGATCGTGCTGCCGCTGGGGAAGCATATTCTGTATATTCAGCCGCTGTATTTGGAATCTGCCGGACGCCCGCGCATCCCGCAATTGAAGCGGATCATCGTGAGCGCCGACGAGTTTGTGGTGATGGACACGACGCTTGAACGCGCGATTAACCGGCTCCAGATGCTGCTCGACAGTGAGCGGATTGAGCGGGCGGGTGAAACGATTTTGGAAAATACCGGTTTGTAAGGGGACGTTGCGATTGAAGCGGCGTTGAACCGCGGCAGCATCGTATTGACCCGTTTCGTCGTTCTTTCTTCTATTTGACTGAAAGAAAAGATTGCTTTTTCCAATGGCACTGCCATAGTGATCCCGTCAGTTGGCCGTTTTTTTGGCTTTGTGATCTGTTTCCGCCCTTTTTATGGCATCGAGTGTGGAGCGGTTTTTTTTGTATGATGATGCCTGGAAAAGAACAGAAACGACGATGAATATTTACGTGGGCAATTTGCCCTACACCATGAATGACGCTGAGCTTGAAGCCCTTTTTGCCGCTTACGGCTCAGTACAGTCCGCCAAGGTCATCCAAGACCGTGACACACAACGTTCCAAAGGCTTCGGCTTTGTGGAAATGGACGACGAAGGCGGACGCGAAGCGGTCGCTCAACTGAATGATTCCCCCATCGGAGGTCGCCCCCTCCGTGTCAATGAAGCCCGTCCCCGCGAAGATCGCGGCGGTGGTGGCGGATTTGGCGGCGGCGGCGGCGGTGGCGGTGGCTATCGCGGTGGCGGCGGCGGCGGCGGTGGATACCGCGGCGGCTCCGGCGGCGGTGGTGGCGGCGGTTTCCGCGGCGGTGATCGTCGCGGAGGCGGTGGTGGCGGTCGCGACCGTTACTAAGCCCTGCTGATTCCGGCGTTTCCGAACGTCGGAATTCTCTAAAACCCTTTTTCCGAAGTTCGGAAAAAGGGTTTTTTGCGTTTCCGATATTCGGAAGGGGTCATGCCGGTGTAGTCGCGGAAGCCGCGGTTGAAGCGGGAGAGGGTGGAATAGCCGACGTGGGCGGAGATGTCGGCGATGAGGTCGTCGGTTTCGAGGAGGAGTTCGCAGGCGCGGTTGAGACGGACTTCGGTGAGGTAGTCTTTGAAGCGGAGGCCGGTGGTTTGATGGAAGAGGCGGCTGAGGTGCTCGGCGGAAATGCCGCATTCTTCGGCGAGGTCGCCGAGACGGACGGGCTGGCTGAAATTTTGCCGGATGGATTCACAGATGTAGTGAATTTTGGCGGGGAGGACGTTTTCGGGGGGGATCGCGCCGGCGGGCTGCTGGTCCTGGAGGCGGCGGTGAACATCGCGGAGGCCGAGGTCAATCCAGTGGCGGATGGCCTGAATTTGTTCGGGGGTGAACCGGGGGGCGGTCCGCCATTGGTTTTTCCATTCGACCCAGGAGAGGGGGCCTCCGGCGCGGGCGGTGTGGGTCCAGGCGGTCCGGGTTTCGTCTTCGCCGCTGTCGGGATCGCGGTAGCCGATGAGCAGGAGGTGGCCGAGGGTTTGGTCGTTGATGCGGAGGGGGTGGATAATTTGGCGGAGGCCGGCGGTGCAGCAGAGGGGCGCGGGATTCTGCGGGTCGAGGTTGGTGAGGAGGCTGAGGCGGTGGCGGATGCAGGTGTTGCGGGTGGTGGGATGGGTGTGGAGGGCGCGGCAGAGGGGGCGGGTTTCGCGCCGGGGGTGGCTGAGGAGGTTGTTGCCGAGGGGGTCGAGGAAGAGGGTGTCGAGTCCGGTGAGGTGATGGAGGTGCTCGAGGAGGGTCCGGAAGGCGGGGGCGCGGAGGAGGCGGGCGCGGAGGGCTTTCTGGAGGCTGTCGGGCATGGATCAGTCGACGAGGGTTTGAATGGCCTGTGCGGAGCCGTTGTAGAAGAACCAGCCGAGGCCGGTGGTGAAGATGAGCTGGCCGTAGAGGGCGTGTTCGAGGCAGGTGAGGCGGAGGCTTCGGGTGCGTTGCCAGGTGTCGGCGAAGAGGAGGCCGGCGATGAGGGACAGGAGGGGGGCGAGGGGGTTGAGGAAGAAGGCATGGGCCCAGCCGAAGAGGAGGGCGTTGACGATGAGCATGAGGCGTCCGTCTCCGAAGAGGGGGCGGTAGCGCTGCAGGAAAAAGGTGCGGAAAAGAAAGTGCTGTGGGAGGACGGAGAGGAGGGGGTAAAGGAGCAGGATGAGGAGCCAGAGTCCGGTCCGCTCGCGGGGGAGGCGGAAGAGGAGGCCGGGATACAGGAGGAGGGTGAAGAGGCTGAGGAGGAGGGCGGCGGTGAGGAAACGAAGAAGGATGCGGCGGAGATGGGGGCCGGCGGGGGGGCGGGGGGGCGGCTGGCTGAATTGAACCCGGGGGTCGAAGAGGGCGAGCAGAATTGTGAGCGCGGTCATGCCGAGGAGGATGTGAAGAAAGGGGATGCCGCCGTGGAGCTGCAGGTGAATGAGGAGGACGGGTAGGAGTCCGTACAGAAGGGCGCATTCGATCCAAAGGTAGGCGGTGCCCGGGGCCGTTTGCGGAAGTTTTGCGCGGAGGGTGTTGAACGCGGCGTGCATGGGGCGCGGCTCAGAGAAAGGGACGGCGGTTCAGCACCTGGCGGAGGGGGCGGCGGGTGCGGATATAGCCGGGAAGTATTTGCTGGAGTTCGGCGATGGCGCAGAGGTCGCGGGCGGTGATAACGAGGTCGGTCATGCGTCCGGCCTGCGCCTGTTCTTTGAGATAGCGGAGCCAGCGGTGGGAGAAGCGGCGGAGGATTTGCAGGCATTCCTCGTGGCGGTGGGGGGTGATGCGCATGGACCGGGAGAGGGCGTAGATCAAGGGGAGTTCCCTGGCTTTGAGGTCGCGGCTGAAGAGGGACCAGTTGCTTTCGAGCATGTCAAGGATGGTGTCGATGAGCCTCCAGGGGAAGGGATGGGGCATTCGCGCGGCGTTATAGGCGGTCAGGACGGGGAAGAGTCCTTCAAGGTAGGGGAAGAGGGTGTATTGTTCGAGGAGAATCACGGGGGTGACACAACCTTTTTTGAGGAGGCCTGTGTGTTCGTCAAAGGCGCGGTTGAACCAGTGGAACCAGGCGTCCTCCCAGTGATGGGAGGCTTCATCTCCCAGGGTGAGCAGGGTGTAGACGGCGGCGGACAGGGTCCCGGCGGCGGCGGGCTCCTCCTCCCACGGGAGTTTTTCGAGGAGGATGGGGAGTTCGACGGGGTCGGCATAGGCCATAAGGCTGTGCGGGGTGTGGGAGAGCCGCATATCGAAGCATTCAAGGGCGGCGGCGCAGGCGGCGGTGGCGACGGGGTCGGGCTGACCGTTGATTTGAATGAGTCCGGTGGTTTTATTTTGGGCGCTTCGAAGTTCGCTGATCCATTTGTCGCGTTTTCCGCTGTGGCCTGGAAAGGAGCCCAGGATATAGTGAAGGTTCACTGCGGCGGCGGTGGCGACCGGATCCTTTTCGCCCCCGGGGGTTCGCGCGTACGCACCGGGTTGACCGAGATCGCAGGAAGATAAGAGTTGGGTGGCGGTGTCGAGGATGGCTTGGATATCGATTAAGAGCATTTCCCCGTTAAAAAATCAGGTTGTAAAAATAATGCGAGAGAAAAGAGAGGTTACTCTTGCGGGTTGCGGTAGAGCTGGAGAATGCGGGTGACGTAGGCGCGGGTGCTGGGGAAGGGAATGAAGGCGAGGAGTTCTTCGGTGGTGTCGACTTCCCGGGCCCAGGCGCGGATGCGGGAGGGGCCGGCGTTGTAGTAGGCGAGGGCGAAGGGGACGGGGTCTTCGCGGTCGGCGAATTCGTCGAGCCCCTGCCGCAGATACCAGGCGGAGATGCGGGCGTTGAGGGTGATGTTGAAGAGTTCCTCTTCGGTGGGCACGGGGTTTTCGGTGCGTTCGGCCCAGTGGCGGGCGGTGTTGGGCATGATTTGGAACATGCCGATCTCGCCGGCGGCGCCGCGGGCGCGGGGGTTCATGCGGCTTTCCTGAATGGCGACGGCGCGGAGGAGGCGCCAGTCGACGCGGTGTTCGCGGGACGCGGTGAGCAGGGCGCGGTCGGTTTGGTGGGCGCGGCGCAGCACCGGGGTTCCGATCAGCAGGGGCAGGCTGAAGAGCGCAATGCGGAGGAGGTGTTCGGTTCTCATGGTTGTTGACTTTATTTTCAGTGAGTTTCTGTCATAGTGTGCCGGATGTCAATGCCCGCTTTTTCTGATCCGTCTGATTCGTGCCCGAAAGTTGCGCGGGTGGTGGTGGATGTGTCGCTGGACAAGGTGTTTGATTATGCGGTGCCGCCGGAACTGGCGGGGCGGCTGCATGTGGGGTCGCAGGTGACGGTGCCGTTCGGGCGGCGGGAGGCGGAGGGCTTTGTGGTGGGGTTCGCGGCGTCGTCGGCGTTTGCGGATCTGAAGCCGGTGAAGGGGACGAAGGATGACCGTCCGCTGGTGGATCCGAAGCTGATGCGGCTGGCGACGTGGATGGCGGAGTATTACGCGGCCCCGATCGAGGCCGCGATCCGGACGGTGCTGCCGGGGGCGGTGCGGCGCAGGAACAGCGGGTTCCGAAAGCAGTTGTTCGCGTATCCGACGGAGAAGGCGGGGATGGAGGCGGCGCAGGCGGAGTTGCGGAAGCGGGCGCCGCGTCAGGCGGCGGCACTGGATATTCTGCTGAGCGGGACGCAGATGCTGGTGTCGGATCTGGTGCGGGCGGCACGGGTGACGCATGCGACGGTGCGGGGCCTGGAGGCGTCGGGGTTTTTACGGATTGAGGAATCGGTGCTGGGACGGGATCCGCTGGCGGGTCAGACGTTTTTGCGGACGAAGCCGCTGCGGCTCAACGGGGAGCAGGAGGAGGCGTTGAAGAAAGTCGTGGAGGGACTGGACCGGGAGAAACCGGCGGTGGTGCTGTTGCACGGGGTGACGGGTAGCGGAAAGACGGAGGTGTATTTGCAGGCCCTGCAGCATGCGCTGGACACGGGGCGGGACGCGATTGTGCTGGTGCCGGAGATCGCGCTGACACCGCAGACGGTGGAGCGGTTCCGGGGTCGGTTCGGGGAGGGGCTGGCGGTGCTGCACAGTCATTTGTCAGACGGGGAGCGGCACGATGAGTGGCACCGGATTCGGAACGGGGAGGCGCGGATTGTGGTGGGAGCGCGGTCGGCTCTGTTCGCGCCGGTGAAGCGGCTGGGGCTGATTGTGGTGGATGAGGAGCACGAGGGGACGTATAAGCAGGAGGAGGCTCCGCGGTATCACGCGCGGGATGTGGCGGTGATGCGGGGGCATATGGAGGGGGCGGTGGTGGTGCTGGGTTCGGCGACGCCGTCGGTGGAGAGTGTGGTGAATGTGCGGCGGGGCAAATATGAACTGGCGCGGCTGGATGTGCGGGCGGATGACCGGAAAATGCCGGTGATGCGGGTGGTGGACATGAAGCACGAGAAGTACGAGGGGCGGCCGGTGCTGTTTTCGAATGATCTGGTGGAGGGCATCCGGCTGCGGTTGACGCGGGCGGAGCAGGTGATTCTGTTTTTGAACCGGCGGGGGTATTCGCATAATCTCTGCTGTCCGGAATGCGGGCATATTCCGGAGTGTCCGGATTGCAGTGTGTCGCTGACCTTCCACAAGCGCCTGGGGTATTTGCGCTGTCATCTGTGCGGCCACGCGGAGCGGGTGCCGGAGGGGTGTCCGGGCTGTTCGGCGGGGGACTGGAAGTATGTGGGAACGGGCACGGAGAAGATCGAGTCGACGATCTGCAAACTGTTTCCGCAGGCGCGGGTGAAGCGGATGGACAGTGACACCATGACGTCCAAGCATGCGTATCAGCATGTGTTGGGGAGTTTCCGGAAGGGGGAGATTGATATTCTGATCGGCACGCAGATGATCGCCAAGGGTCTGCACTTTCCGAATGTGACGCTGGTGGGGGTGATCAACGCGGACGGGACGCTGCACATGCCGGATTTCCGGAGCGGGGAGCGGGCGTTTCAGTTGTTCACGCAGGTGGCGGGGCGGGCGGGGCGCGGGGATGTGGCCGGGGAGGTGATTTTACAAACCTATACGCCAACGCATCCGGCGGTGCAGGCGGCGCGGCGGGGGGCGTATGACACCTTTATCG
Organism: Verrucomicrobiota bacterium; assembly: GCA_020831625.1. Taxonomy (GTDB): domain Bacteria; phylum Verrucomicrobiota; class Kiritimatiellia; order SS1-B-03-39; family UBA6053; genus PXAS01. The sequence goes on from JAFIGD010000035.1 coordinate 42,730, forward strand.
ATCAGGAGATCGAGTTCAGACGGGAACTGGAGTATCCGCCGTTCACGCACATGATTTGTGTGCATATCCGGGGACCGGAGGAGCGGCAGGTGGAGTTTTTCGCCGAGCAGTTGTTCCGGGAGCTGGAGCGCTTTGTGGAGGAGGACAAGGTGCGGCTGGCACCGCCGGCGGCGGCGGCGATCGCCAAAATCCAGCGGAACTACCGGTATCAGATTCTGGCGCGGGCGGACCGGGTGAAGGATTTCACCGCGCCGTACCGGCATATTCTCAAGCACATGAGCGTGCCTGGAAAACTGCAGGTGATTCTCGACGTGGACGCGGTGAGTCTGTTTTGAACAGGAGATAACGGAGAGAGCAGAGGGGAAAGGCGGTGGATTGGCTTTGTTGTCTTTGTTACCTCCTGTTGCCCCAACGGGGCGATGCATACCAGCCCAGCGCAACGCGCCGGGAAAAGGGTTTGCACACAGAGCAGTCTGAAGGACAGCCGTATATTCATTTGCATGGGCTTTTTCTTGGGACACCGATTATGCGGCGTTCCTTCAGAACGCACCTTTGGCTCGATCCATGTTGACAGTAGTGGAGTCAATCAGCCGGGCAGGTTATTCAAAATAAGCGGCTTATTCGCCGTCCATCGCGGTTCGCAGGGGGCGGATGCGGTGAGAGCGTCCGGCGCCGGAGGAGTGGATCCAGAACAGGTTCACGCTGTCGGGCCGGACATATTGGATGCCATTATAGGATTGCCGCCAGCGGCCCTCCTCATCCTGATAAAACAGTTGAGGGCTGAAGCGGGCGTTGCCGTTCACCAGACGTTCCTGAAGTTGCCTGCGGGGAATGGTAAGGGTTGAATAGGGCGCGAGGGCATGCACTTGGCCTTGAATGACCATTTGCAGAGGGGTGTCGGTGCCGTTGAAAAAGGTGCCGACGCCGACCCGCAGACGTTGAGGATCGAAGTTGAGAACACTGGACTCAATTTTGCCCCCGCCTGCGCGGCGTTCGGGGAAAAGCACAATGACGGCCCGGTTCCAGGAGGCCGGAACGGCGGCGTCAAAATAGGGCACTGTCGTGGTTTCGGCTTCCGCCGCGGTGTTTTCCTCGGAGCGGACGGTGTCCCGGCGGTGAAATTCAAACCGTCCGGTATGGGGCACGGTGACCACAGGCCCCATGGAGCCGCGGGCGGCCCGGAAGGGAATTTCGTTTGAACCCTGTTTGAGCACAATGTTCGGAATATGCTCCACATTGGAGTCTCTGGAAAGCAAACCGGTTCTCGGCCAGACATACAACTGGAGCTGAATCTCCCGCGCGGAAGAAATTCCTGTGCATGCAAGAGAGAAAACAAACAGAAAGAAAGAGAGGGTTTTGGTTGACGAGATCATGTGTTTATATTTCATCCGCGCTCAGCCAGCGGAAACCGATGACCCGGAAGCGCCGGCCGAAAAATTGGTTAATGGGGGAGAGGTCCTCAGGAAGATCGCCCGGTTCATTGGACAAGGGGTTCGCAGGATTATCGGCATCATGAAACACATAGTCGCCGAAACGTTGCACAATGATTTCGCACCAGGCCTGTGCCGGGGAATCTCCGGCGCCGTAGCTCCCGTAGGCGCGGATCTTGAAGGTGTCGGAACGCGGCTGAATGAACCCTCCGATTTTGGCAAGAATATCCTGTTGAATCATCGTGCCGGGCGCGCCGAGGTTGGCCAGGGTGTTGTCGATATTTTCGATGTGCCGTCCCATGAGGTAGGGGGTCGTCCCGTCTGAGCGAAGATGAGTCATATCCCAGTCGTCTTCAGTGACGAGGGTTGTGTTGTCAAGGCTGCTGAAGGCGACGGCGTGGTTGATCCCGGAACGGTCGATGGCCTGTTGCAAGGCACCTTTTTTGCGGTGTTCAGCGACGTTGGACGAGGGGTCACGGTTGATAAAATCGGCGAGGGAGTAGAAGGGCCCCCGTTCGCGGATGGCTTCGACAATGGAGACCGCGAGGCCGGTGTTGTTGACGGGATCCCAGATTTCTTCCGGACTGAGTCGTCGGTATCCGCGATAGAAGCTTTCGGTAAGGTAATCATCGCCCTGCGAGGGAGAAAAGGCGGGGCCTTTGGGATGGGTTTGGCGGGTGAAGGGGATTCGGTCCTCACCGTGAAAGCTGTCGGTCACATCCCCGGGCAGGCCGGTCACCTCCAGACCGTAGAACGATCCCAGCAGTGCCGCCCAGGCGGCGACGCTGGTTGAATTGATGTTGAACGCGCCGTCGATCAGGAGACGGTTTGCCGACAGATTGAAGTCCCGGTCAATCCCGTTTTCCCATTGCAGGCGGCTGTTTGCCTGACCGGTCAGCATATAATCGTCCCACAGGGCGTTGTTCAGGAAAAAAGACTGGTCGTATGTCGGAATTTGTCGGAAGCTGCCGTATGTCCTTTCCGTGAGCCCGGTGGTAAACCGCTGATTCCAAGGCCCCGGATGGAGTGAAGGAAACCCCTGATTGTGGTGGGCCAGGTTTTGAGTATAGAGACTCCGAAAGGTTTGGTTTGACGGGATAAGCGGATTCGCCATCGAGCCACCGACAGCATAGAGCGGATTGATATCCGCAGCGAGATAGGTTGTGTCATTGTGGTGAAAGAGGTCCATGAACCCGCGGTCAAATTCAGAATTATTTCGCGAGGTGGACATGCCGTATGAATGCAGCTGGGCATGCATGAGCTGGCCAAGGGAGCCGAGGTCCTCGAAATTCCGCGGAACCTCCAGCAGAACCGCCCGGCTGTTCGTTGTGTTGCGCCCCTGGTGACCGATGTTCACGCGTTGATTGTTTGGTCCCGATGAATAGTTCAGGGGATCGAGAATATCCTGATCCTGAGCCATTCCCCCAATCCAGGTTGGCGTGTTCCCCACGCCTCCGGCGCGCAGGGGCCTTACGGAATACGGGTCCGGGCCGGTCCAGGTGGTCACAGGGTTGTAGTGTGACAACCAGGGGATATCCACCATCATTTGCGGATCGCCCCCCTCAATGCCATGGTCGGGCATGCGCATGGCGAACATCCAACCGTAACTTAAGCTTAGAGCGTTGTCCGCGTCTCCGGTGGTAAAGGGGCCTGTGGGCATGCTCAATTCGCTGAGGTTCAACCCTGTGGTGGTTCCCAGGAATATCGGGGGTTCGCTGTTGAAAGGGAAGGCGTTGGTTTCACCGCCCAGAGGGTCGCCGAAAAAGGCGGTGGGCAGTTCCGGTTCAACACCGGAGATGACAATGAACGGGCGTTTTTGATCCCCGTATACAACATCTTCATCGGCGGGAGTGGGGTGAAATGCGATCAGTCCCCGGCCTGGATCACGAATATCGCTATCCATACTGTACCCGCGGGTGATATTCCCCGGGAGGCTCCCGGCCATGCCAAGACGCACTTCAAGGATATCCCACCCGGTGTTAATTCCCGAGCGGTCGACAGCGACCGAATCGGGAGGCGTTTGGTCCTGTTGGCTATACCCGCCGCCGGGACGGGCGGGAGATTCATAGATGATGCCATGCTCATTATAGGTCAGCGGGAAGACCTTTTTGTTTCGCCATTGCTCAGTCGTGTCGGGTGTGGTTTTGCGAATAAACCAAGGATTGATTGGAAACTGATTGTTGTTATTCCCGTGACTCCCTCCGTTTTCTGTCCATTGATGCATCATTTGGGCGGGGAAATCATATTCTTTAAGAGCATTCCCTTCTGAGTCATGACCAACGGTTCGGTAAAGCTTACCCGAGAAAATATCTTCTTCCAGTGCTGCGATTTCCCGGCCACTGTCGTTTACTCCAACAATATTGAATTCATGTGTTCGCGTGACATTTGGACTTGTGTAGAGGCGATAATTAAAAGAAGGGGTGGGGTAAACGGGCCATCTTTGATGAGTTTGCCGTGTATTCGGGCTGTTTGCCTGATATTCCGCCCTGAAGAGAATTTCTTTTTCAAATGTGTGTACAGGTTCGGTGGGTTCCGGCATATTATTGTGGTTGGAGCTGAAAGGCGCGATCCAGCCACCGGCCTCTGTTTTTGTGCGGTAGGTGAGGTTTTCCTCCACATACAGGCTGTATCCGGCATCGTTGTTCAGGCCTTCGACCATGGGAAAGTACGAATCCTCGTTGCTTGCATTTTCGAGGTATGGATGACCTCTTTGGTCACCTTCCCGGGTTCTAAGTGTCTCTTCGCTCCAGGGAATGAAAGAGTATCCGCTGGAGTGCCATGCCCTCCGGGTGGAATGTCCGGTGGCCGATCCTCTATCCACAAAGCGAAGTCGGTGATGTTGGCCCAATTCAAACCAAACCGTTTCGCCCGGCTCATACACTCTCTCCGGGAAGCGAAGTAAAATGGCGTATTGCGAATGCGCCGGATCATTACCCTGGTGATCTCTGGGGAGCGTGTCGTATGGAAGTCTCGGGCGAAACTGATGCGGCGGAGTCCAGAAACCCTCGCTTTCATCGGGCTGAGTATGATAGGACGGATGACGCACGCGGAAGTAGAGCGGCACTCCGGCAAGCTGGTTTAACCCGAAGAGACTGGACATATACAATTCGGGCATCCGCACCCGGGTGTTGTAGGGATTCCACATGGCGACGGCGGGAAGGATATGAAATCTCACAATGTAACTGCTGCCCCGGGTATCCAGGCTGAAGCGGAAGCGGTAGTGAAAGCGGATCGGCACCGCGCTGATGCCGTATTGTGGGCCGCCCATATGTCTGGCGGCATCCACCACAAATCCTCCGCTGTCTGACCCTCCGCGATGTTCGGCGTAGGTCATGTATTGCAGCAGTTGCCGCCATTGGGGGCCACCCGGATCTCCGACGCTATCACTTCGGTTCGCACTGTAGGTGCTGGGCGGGAAGATTTTATGCATGTCGAGAAATTGACCGACGTTCTGCCAACGGATGTGGGTATTATTCCCGCTGAGCTGGGTTTCGCGAAGGGGCAGTGCCCGGTGGAGGACTTCGTCGTGCATATTTTGCGACTGAAGCAGGAGGCTTTCCTCCAGTCTGCGTTCCTGACGCCGGGTGTTGAAGGCCACCAGTTCCTGATATTCCGGGAGACTCAGACTGATTCCGGTGTCACCGGCATCAATTGCCGCTTCGATGATGGCGGTCAGGTCGCGTTTAAGACCGCCCCGTTTCATGTTCACGGGCAATCCGAGTGAATGTGAGGTCACGTCGTGAAAAAAGCTTTTATACACGTTGTCGTCCAGGCCGGGGTTGAGGGCCTGCGCCAAAAGTCCCCACTGTGGATCTGAATGCACTCTGGCGGTGAGTTCGAGGTGATCCGGATTTTCGGGATTGAGGCCTGGAACCGTCCATTCGGGCCCGAAGCGCTGGGCGTTGGAGAGGCTCCAGGGATTGTTTTCGGTTTCCCGGTAGGGATCGGTCATGTTCAGCTTGGCCTTCATGCTTTCATCGGAAACCCAGAAGGCGAATTTTCCGGCCGGTGTATCTCCGGGGTTGAGAATTTCTTCGGCGGGGACGGCGACAAAGTTATCCGGTATACCGTCACCATCCTGATCGAGTCCGGCAGGCGTGGAGCCGGAGCCGACCAGGAGCGCGTTACCTTCCCGCACCCGCACATTCCCTCCTCCCAGAGGTTCGAGGGGGTCATACTCTCTCGGGTCTATTGGGCTCTCTCCGGAAATGAGCCAGCCCAGATGCGCCTGGTAATTGTCATTCACAATGAGATTGCCGCCGGCATCCCGGGTGAATTCTTCAGCATCGCGTATGCCGGTGAAATGACGGTTGTGAAGAGGGAGAGGGTCGCCTTCGCCCGACAGGAGGTCTTCCTCCACCCAGGCGGGCAGAGTGATGCGTTGATCCGGTCCGGCCGCGATTTGCAGACGCGCCACCGCGAGTTCCGCGCCCAGCCTTGCGTTGGCGCGTGCCTGCATGAGTTCCTGATGGGCGACGACCTTGCGCAGTTCCATGCGGACCACGACAGAGAGGCTGAGAACCATAACCAATAAAAGACTGACCACCAGCAGGGTGACCAGAAGGGCACTGCCTTGGTTTGACGAATCTGAACGGGGTGTGGGGCGATTCTGTTTCATAGAATCATCCTACACAGGAAAACGGGTGTCGTTAAAGGTAAAATTCGGTTAAACTAATAATAAAGTTATGCGGGCGGTTTAAAATATATTAAATGAGTTAATCCAGATCAGAGGGAAGCATCATCCGAACAGCGGCTGAAGTCCCCGTTCGCTGAATATTCAGGGAATCAAGGAATCAAGGGCGGTTGGCGTTCCGTTGTTGGGAGGGCGGCTCCGGCTCAGGCGTTGGTGTCGGTGTGGGGGTGGGCGGGGGCTCGTGACCGCCGACGCGCAGGAGGCGGAGTTGTCTTCCCGCTTCAAAGAGAAGATATAGATTGCTTTGTCCTTGACGCGCCACAATACGGGAGGTGAGGTAAAGCCTTTCGGTGCCATCGGGATTCACGCCGTAAAAGTTTCCCCTGAACATACGAAAGTCTCCGCTTCCGGGCGGTCTGAAATCCAAAATACCTTGAGCGTCTAATCGATGGACCGTACCTTGAGCCTCCAATACCAAACTTTGAGAGGTGGTGTTATGAATTCGGATGAAATCTGGACGCACCTGATCAATATCATATCGAATCGGCAGAATTCGTAATTGCCCTTTAGAGTCGGTTTGACCGGGAAAAAGAATAAACAGAGCCTGCCTCCATGAGCGGGGAACCGTAAGCGACGCAAGCGGGTATTTTTGGATTTCGATTGTAGGCGGTGTGTCTGGCGGAGCATCTTCGGGAGGCGGCACTTCGATACGGCGAATGTCGAACAGTTCCAACGGCAAAGGCCCATGATAGGGCATTAAAGGCGAACTGACGTTCCGGGCGACTGGTACTTGCCTCATTCCTTCCAGAGATTCGTAAAAAATTCTGGGTACCCCGGAAACTTCCGAACCCTCTGTAAGAATTCCGGTTTCCGGCCAGACAAAGATCGCAAAGTTAAAACGGACTGAATCCTGAATCGGCTGAGGCTCTTCTTCAGGGGGCGGTTGAGACGACGGTGCCGTTTGAGCGGTAAGGACCGGCTGTATAAAATAAAGTAAACAAAAGAAGAGTCGATTGGCATTCAGGGTGGCAAGAAAATTCATACGAACTAGATATCTTCCTGATTCAGCCAACGAAAGGAAATAATGTTAAAACGGCGACCGAACATGCGGTTTAATTCACTTAGTTCCTCAGGCAGCGCATCACTTGTGTTTTCAGTGTCCACAAAATCAGGAACACGTTGAACCGTGGCTTCGATCCAAGTGCGGGCCCCGGAATTACCGTCTGATCCCAATGAGCCGAAAGCCCGGATTGTGAAGGTGTCGGAGCGGGGTTGGAGTACCGCTCCGATTCGGTTTAGAATATCGGATTGAAGTAGATAGCCAGGTGATGCTGCTGCTCGGGAACCAACAACATTTTCTGTGTAAAGACCATGAAATGCTGTATTTCCAGTTGTTCCTCCCCAGGATCCTTGGAAATCCGACTCTGTAAGCCAAATTTCATCCCCGGGGACACCCATGGCATCATTAAGACCCGCATCATTTATAGCTGCTTGGAGTGGCCCCATTCGTCTCCGCTGGTCCTGATTTGATTCGATTAGCATTCGGTTTACAAATTCTGAAAGTGACAGGAAGGGGCCTCTCCGTTTCACCTGCTCAACAATCTGCTGAGCCAGCTCAAAAATTTCATCCTGTGTAAGGCGGCGATAACCGGAGTAAGCATGGCGATGGGTTAAGTCTTGGCCTGCATTAGGGCTGAGGGCGGCGGACACAGGATCCAAAAACCGTGACATTGGAATTCTTTCCTGATCCGGACTTGCTTCGTCGGAACCGTCCTGTGAGGACAACTCAACATCAAGCATTGCGCTTAGCATTGCGGCCCAAGCGGTTACGGAAGTGGAATTGACATTAAATGCACCCGAAATTTTCACTTGAGATGCAGAATCATTAAAATCTCTGTTACGGTCACCATCTCGCCAGATCATACGCCGGTTAGATGAGGGGGTAAGAATAAAATCATCCCAAAGAACTTTGTTGTAGAGGTAAGAGGTATCATACATTGGAATGTACATGGTCGTGTCAGGGTCAGGTCCCCCTTCGCTCAAGTTGCTTGTTGTAACAGGAATACCTGTCTGAAAATAGGGCGGCGAACCTGAGGGCGCTGAAGCGGTCGGTCCTGAAAAAACAGAATGAGTCGCTTTGTGCCCGGGTACAAATTTTGATGCAAATGAGTTCCCTATAGCGTAGGTGGGGGAATTGGGGAGGTGATCCGATGCCGGATAATTGTTGGTGGTTGTCCCGAAAGCCCACCAGGACAAAAGACCGCTTTCTTTAAAAGCATGGCCCAGACTGTGGGGGCGCGCATGCATGAATGCGGCAAGTGAAGCTATTTCTTCTGAGCCTCGAATAATTGCGGCGTTTTGTTCATCAGGATCAGGAAGACCCCTAGGAATTTCATACAGGACAAGACTTGGGTTGCTTCCTGTCTCCCAGAATGGGGAATCGCCCAAACCGATATACATATTATCTGTTTCAGGCGGGTTCATTTCATGATATCGGAATTGACGGTCGTCAATGGAAAAACCTCCGATGTAACTGGCTGGCTGTACATACCCACCATATCGATAATTTTGAGCAGCAGCTACAGAATTCGGATCCCCTAAAATAAAAGGGGATGTGGGGTTGTAATCCACAAGCCAGCGTGAGGGGGCCGTGAAATTTGACCCCTGGACTTCAATATCTGACCCGTCTCTTGTCACCTGCTCGCTCAGACGGGTAAGCGGCATACGAAGGCCCCAGGCCATTCCCCAACTTGGGAAGGCCGGGTCAAGCCCTTCGATAAAAGGACGCGTTTGTCCCCCAACACTTGGCATGTCATCAAATGAAGGCGGAGGGCCTCCGAAAAAATTAAGAAGATTCGGTTTGTCCGGGTCGTCAAGTGAATCAACATTCGCCAGGCTGAGAACTTGAGGTGTTCTCATGTATAAGTGCGTTATGTTTAGGACCGCATTTGTGTTCTGTCTTAAATCACTGGTGTTTCCAACCCAGTTAGCATCCCGGGATAGCAGGTGAAGGCCCCTATCTCTGAACCGGTTGTTATGGCCAATGTTAACGAGCATCACGCTGTTTTCAATATTCCAATTTGAAAAACCCGTTTCGTTTATTGCAATATGCCGGATTGGTTCATCGTCTGCGGATCTGTAAAGCGGCAGACCGCTAAAGTAATGAGGTCTTCCCTGATCAATTCTGAATTGTGCACGTTCTTTAAAGTGTTCCTCAATATTTCTTTCAAGATAAAAGCTGTATCCTCCATCATCAAACAGTCCTTGGATTAAATCAATACGATGAAAACCGGACTGTGTTCCCACTGAATTACTGGGAACAGGCTCATGGCCGTTTAATGAAAAGATAATAGCCTGGCCGGGTGGAATAACGATATTCGGGTCATCTGGTGCTCTTAAAAGTCTGAAGTGCCACCAATTGTAAGAGCCCGAGATGGCATTAAAGAAAATATGGGTGTCGTTTGTGGGGGTCCAGACAGGGTTGCCACCATTCCAATCATCGTGCTGCATTAGGAATCGATAGATTAAACCCCGCATGTGATCTGTCTCGAATTTTTTCACAAAATGCCATGCCTCTCCTTCTGCTGGCCCGATAGGCACATTGTAAGGATTCCATAAAACCACAACAGGCACATGATGGATGCGAAGGATTGGCCAATCCAATGTTAAATAAAAATTATACGATAAACGGGCTAAGACGGGGTTAACTTGACTGGACCTTTCAGACGGCATATTCACTTGTAGAAAAGTTCCTGAGTTATCCATGAGGCTCTGCCTCTTTGTGGCATGGCTTAGGAGTTGCCGCCAGTTTGCTCCGCCGGGGTCATGTTGGATGCTCATATCGCTGTTGGGAGGGAACACTTTTTCACGTAAATGCGGGTTACTGAATAAGCGGTTGTTGTTACTGCTATGATGCGTATTCGGACGGTTTTGATCCTGCCGAAGGCTTATTGCGTTCAGCGCATTCCAGCGGTGGGGTAGCATGCTGCCGGGTTGGGACGCACCCTCCAGAGCCAATGTTTGGTCCCTCCATCGTTGCATGCGCGTCTGTTGAAAATCAAAAAGGGCCTGCAATTGATCTTCATTGTTGGTATTATTGCGAAGGTTGTCCTCCATTTCGCGCATGACGGGGGTCAGATCCCTTCGGAAGCCGCCGGACTGGACATTCACAGGCAAGCCAAGACTTTGGAGGGTGATGCCGTGAAAGAAGTCTTTGGCGGTTTCGTTGCCCACGAAAGTGGTCAGGTCCAGTTGACTGTTGAGAATGACACGCCCCAGGACATCCTGATGATCCACGTTGTCGGGATCGAAATTGGGAAGCAGCAGTTCCGAGGCGACCCGCTGGGCGGTGATGGCCTGTTCTCTGAAGTCGAGACGGCCTTCACTTTCGATGCGAAAGGGGTCAGTCAGATTAATCTGTGCCTGCAGGCCGTTATCCCGGATATGGTATGCATATTGCCCGGTCACATTCCCTTGAATGGATTCGATATCCCGAAGTGGTGCGGCAACATAGCCATCGGGTACCCCATAGGGGTTTGTGATGACATCAGATCGGACAGACCCCGGCCCGACGAGAAGTGTGTGGCCGTCCAGCAATTCCGTTCCCCCCAGATAGGGCCAATAGTTGTTGGGGTTAAAGGCTTCATTCGGATCGTGAGAGATAAAATACCCCCTGGCTTGCCCATAGGCCTCATTCAGCTCAAGACCGCCGCCATTGCGTATAAAGGGGGCAGAGTCGATGGCTTGTCCAATGTGCAGGGTGTTTGGTCGGTTTGATTCATCGGTGAGCAAGGGCGCGGTGACGCGGGTGTCGGGACCGGCGGCGACCTGGAGTTTGGCGATGGCCATTTGCAGGCCAAGTTGCGCGTTGGCGCGGGCCTGCATGAGTTCCTGATGGGCGACGACTTTGCGCAGTTCCATGCGGACCACGGCCACCAGGCTGAGAACCATCACCAGAAGGAGGCTGACCACCAGCAGGGTGACCAAGAGCGCGCTGCCGGATTTTATCGTGTTTGTATCTGAAACGGCGTGTGAATCTGAGGCTTTCATATCCTTCCACTCTACACTGTCTAAACGACAAAGTTAAAGGGTATTCGGTTTAGATTATAATAATTGTATTTTAGGTGTCGTTATCAAAAAAGTATTATGGAAAATCAGTCAGAAAGGCCGAATTTTCGGCGGAGTTCGCGGAAGCCCATATGAATGAGGGTGGGGCGTCCAAAGGGGGTGGTGTAGGGCATGCGGCAGTGTTGGAGATCGGTGATGAGCTGTTTGAGCGCGGCTTCGGGCACGGGGCCCCGGGACTGGGCGGCGAGGCGGCAGCAGGAGCGGGCGAGGGCCTCGCGGAGCGCTTTGGGGGTGTCGATGCGGTTGGCTCCGGTGTCGAGGTCGCGGGCGAGGGCCTGGAGGACGGGTTCCGGGGCGGCATCACCCATCCACGCGGGGAGAGCTTCGATGATAAAACTGTCGCCGCCGAAGGGTTCGATGCCGAATCCGAGGGCTTTGGCCTCCTCGAGGCGGTTGCGGAGGGATTCGGCCTCGTCGGGCGCGCAGGTGACGGTTTCGGGAAGCAGTAGCGGCTGGGCGGCGGGAACGCCTTTTTGAATCTCGTCCATGGCCCGCTCGTAGAGAACGCGTTCGCGGGCGGCCACGGGGTCCATGATCACCAGACCGTCTTCGGTCTCGAGCAGGACAAAGCGGTTGCCGGTGACGCCGAGGAGGTCGGCGTGTTGCCAGGGACCCTGGGGGAGTGACGAGTGTCGAGTGTCGAGTGACGAATGGGGAGGAGTGTCGAGTGACGAGTGACGAGTGACGAGTGACGAATGGGGAGGAGTGTCGAGTGACGAATTGGGGAGTGACGAGTGGGGAGGAGTGTCGAGTGACGAATCGGGGGGAGTGACGAATGACGAGTGACGAGTGTCGAGTGTGGAGTGACGAGTGTCGAGGGAGGGCCGGCGCTGCAGACGGGGCGAAAACTGACATGGATGAAGGCCCTGTTGGACGCG